>JBGCEY010000039.1:0-78784 GCA_045106645.1 Ilumatobacter sp. | reverse complement strand
TCGAGCGCGACCGGGATCATGCAACCGAACCACACCCACATCGGCCAGAAGTAGCCGCCGAAGTCGGTCATTGCGTAGACCGCGGTGCAGATGATCGGCGGCACGAAGAAGACACCGTTGGCCCGCCTGTCGCCCTCTTCGGGATCACGGCGCTCATCGAGTCCTTTGTGGACATGGATTCCGCCGAACTCGATGCCCAGCTGCGCAAGCTCTTCGAGCAGCAACGAGTCATCGAGGCGAACATTGCCGCGGCACTCGCCGTGGCCGACCAGCGGGAGAGTTACCGGATCGACGGGCACCGTTCGACCCATGCCTACGTGAAGGCGACGATCAACTGTGATGGCCGCCAAGCAGCGCGCCTGGTGCGCCGAGCTCGCACGGTCAACGAGCACGAGATCGTCGGCGACGCATTCACAGGTGCCCGCATCGGCGCCGCACACAGCACGGCGACCGAGCCCACGAGCATTCGCTCCCTCGAACCACGCAGCAGCGCAAGTTCGATGCCATGCACTCGATTTTCATGGCCTACGTCACCAAGCCGACAGGCGGCCCGCGGCCCGCACCGCTGGTGAACATCGTCATCGACGCCGCCACCGCAGGCGACGCACTTCACGACCACGGCCTCGCCGGAACCCCACAGGTGTTCTCAGCAGCACCAGCTTCTGATGACCTCACCACGCGTCGCTGCGAAACGTCGACCGGAACGGTGATCCACACCGACATTGCACTCCAGGCAATGCTCACCGGCCACGTGCGTCGAGTCGTGGTCGACTCGGCTGGCGTCGTGACCGACACGGGCCGCCGTCGCCGACTGTTCTCCGGTCAGCAGCGCGAAGCCGCGCAAATGCTGGTCACCACCTGCGCACACAGCGGCTGCAGCGTGCCCGCTGAACTCTGCAACGTCGACCACCTCACCGAATGGGCCGAGCGCGACGGTGCGACCGATCAAGCAAACGCTGGGGTCTTGTGTCGCGCCCACAATCGCTTCAAGCACCAAGCGAGCCTTCGAGCCCGGCGCGCCGTCGACGGCCGCGTTCGCCTCATCAAGCCTGATGGAACTGTCATCAAACCGGTCGGCGAACGAGACCCCGACTGGGCCGACGAGAGCCGAACGTCAGCGCCAACGTCCGTCTTCGATCGAGTTCGCGTGATCTCCTGGAAGGACCGGCTCGCACGCCACCCAGACCTCGTTGGGCACGAGCACTGCAACTGGACGATCTCATCGATCTCCTTTGACGACCTCGTGCAACGCTGATGTGCTGAACTCCATCACATGACGCCGAGGGTCCGAGCTGCAACTGCAAACGACCTCGACGCAATGGTCGATGTGGCTGTCGATGCCCAAGCTGACCCTGAGCGCATGTGCGCATACCTGGGCAGCGACGCTGCATCGATCGCCACAGACATTGCCGAGGTCGGCGGTCCAACCGGCGGCGACTGGACCACCGCAACGTGGGTCGTGGTCGACAACAACGACAGCGTGGCGGGCTGGCTACTCGCCGAGACCGACGCCGACATGAGCCGGGCCTGGTGGTGGGGGCCGATGCTGAACAACGAGGTGTCGAACACCGTCGAGGCCGCCGAACAACTTTTCGATGCGGCATCGCAGACCCTGAGCAACTACCGGCAACACGAGCTCGCGCTCGACCATCGCTCGACGAGGCTCGCACGATTCGCCGAACTCCATGGGTTCGCTGCCGAAGAACCGTCTGCGGTACTCAACACGGGCGCGCTCGCCTCGAATGAATGGCCCGGTGACAGTCGAGTCGTGCCGCTCGCCGTCCATCACCACGCTTCGGTGATCGCCATGCACGACGAGCTGTTCCCGGGTACGCACACCACCGGGGACAAACTGGTCGACGCCGGAAGGGGTGAGGTTCGTTTGGTGATCGAGCTCCCTGCCGACCCGTCAGTCGTTACCGGATATGTGGCCACCGAACTGCAGAACGACGGGTCGCTCTACATCGACTACCTCGGCGTTGCTGCAAACCAGCGCGGATGCGGGCTGGGCCGCGCACTGGTTGCCGAATCGGTCCGGCTGGGCGCGGCAGCCGGAGCCAGCCACGCACACCTCACGGTGCGTGTTGCGAACGCCGCCGCACGACAGCTGTATGCATCTCTCGGTTTCGTCGAGGAACGCAGCCTCGCGCCAGACCGACGCGGCGTCACGCTCGCCTGACGTCAGGCAGCGCGAGAGAACTCGACGACGAGCTTGCCGAGGGCACGTTCGCGAACCGGGCGGGGTTCCGCATCGTCCCCGGCCACTTCCACGAGCACACCACTGACGCTTCGCTCGAGCGCTTCGCGGTACAGCACCGTGAGGGCATCCTTCTGGGCATCGAAGCCATCGGCAACGACGTGTTCGGCGAGTTCGAGAGCGCTGAGCGGGGACATGTCATGCACGATACGGACGAATGGTCATCAAGAAAAGCGAGTCTTTCTACTGATAGTCATCAGGTACACTTATCTTCATGCCCTCGTTGCGCGACGCCGATCCGCGCCATCTCTCGGCGCTGGTGGCGGTACACGAGCACGGCACCTTCGCAAACGCTGCCGACGCGCTCGGATTCACGCAGTCAGCGGTGAGCCAGCAGATCGCACAGCTCGAGCGCGCTGCTGGCGTTGCCTTGTTCGATCGACCGAAGGGTCCGCGCCCGGCCGAACTCACCCAGACCGGCTTGGCCGTGCTGGAGTACGCACGACGATCACTCGACCGCATCGATCAGATGGATGAGCGCCTTCGCCTCATGGAGCGTGGCATCGTGGGGCGTCTCACGGTCGGCACATTCCAGTCGGCGTCTGCGGAGCTGTTGCCGAACATCGTGGCGCAGATGCGACGCGAGCTTCCCGATGTCGACATCAAGCTGGAAGAAACAGACGATCTCGATGAACTGGTGCGTGACGTGTTGAACGACGAAACCGACCTGGCCTTCACCGTCGACATCGCCGACGATCCACGTCTCGAAATCGAAGTGATCGGTCGCGATCGATTCGTTGCGGTGGTTCCGGCCGACGAGGCTCCGGGCCCTGTCGCCACAGCAGACGACCTCAACCGATCTGCGCTGATCGGGCAACCGGACAGCCTCACCGGACAGCGCATGATCGACGAGCGATTGGTCGGCGCAGGGATCCGAACAGACTTCGCATTCAGATTCCAGAACAACGCGGCGGTCCAGAGCATGGTGCGTTCAGGCATGGGGTGGGCCGTGATGCCATCACTCGCCATCGATGCAAGCGACCCCGGCATCCGCGTGCTCGAGATCGAGCCGCCGCTCGCCCCACGCGTCATCCAGCTCGTGCGTCGAGCCGGACGCACACTGCTGCCAGCAGCGCATCAGTTCGCAGCGATCGCCCACGCTTCGTCTGCGTCGCTGCTCGATGATCAGCCGGCGAGCGCCGTGAACATCTCGGTCACTTTGCCCATGTCGAAGTAGTCGCGCCAGAGCGTGATCAGACCATCGCTGTTCACCTCGAAAACTCCTGCGACCAGCAGGTCGAACACGAGCTCGCCCTTCACGAAACGGTCGGTGCGTTCGTTCAGCACGATCTGGCCGGTCGCGGCTTCGCGATGGACGATGAACTCGACGGTGTCGAAGCTGCTGTTCATGTTGCCAGCAAAGGTCTTGATCCCTTCGGGGCCGTAGTTCTTGCCCATCGGCACGTTGTCGTACTCGACGTCGGCGCTCACCAGCTCACATGCGCTGTCCAGGTCCATCGTGCAGAAGCGACGCATGAACTCATTGACGGTCTCGAGTGGTGTCATGGGTGCAACGTAACGCACTCAGCTCCGCACGAGTCGACCCGGTCGTTCGCCAGTGTCGGTGTCATGGTCCCGGGTGACCACGCCGTTGCACAGCGTTGCAAGGTAGCCGCTCACCGGCTGCATCAAACGGGTGCCACCGGCCGGCAGGTCATGATGAGCAACCGGAGCGTTCACTGCAAGGTTGTCATGGTCGATCACGTTGATGTCGGCGCGCTTTGCGACCTCCAGCGTGCCTCGATCGCTGAACCCGTACAGCTCGGCGTTGCGTGAAGTCTGTTTGTTCACCACGAACTCAACCGGCAGTCCACCGTCGGCACGGTCGCGCGCCCAGTACGTCATCTGCGTGGTGGGCATCGTGCCGTCACAGATCAACGTCACGTGCGCCCCGGCGTCACTGAGCCCGGTGACCGTATTTGGATCGAGCAGCATGTCGCGCAGGACGTTCATCCGCGCTGGAATGTCGACGGTGCTCAGGGATGCAAAGCGTGTGCCGCCGTCTTCGAGCATGAAGTCGTAGAGGTACTCGAGCGGCTCCCTCCCTGCGGCCTTGGCCTGGGCACCAAGCGTTGCCGACACATCCGGCTCCAAGTCCACCGGGTTGGACAACGGGTACATCACCGCAGCCGACCTGGTGAACAGGCCGTACACGTTCTCCATCGAACCGGGCGCTTCTGGGCGGACGTCTGGCTCTTCGAGCAACGTTGCCTTCATGTCTGGGTGACGCATTGCCACCACCCGCTCGGCGAGCGGCAACGCTGCGAGGTGCTCGATGTAGGTGGGCTTGCGCATGAATGCGTGATACGCGGACAGTCCGGTGAGGAATCCGATCGGACGCGAAGACACCTGCGGGAACATCTGCGCTCCTGCGGCGTTCGCCTCCGCTGTCATCGCCAGGATCTCGCGCCACAGGTTCGGGTCGTAGTCAGGAGACTGCACCAACGTGAAGGTGACCGGACGGCCGGACTCCATCGAGAACCGGCGCATCAGGTCATGCTCCAGTTGCTGTGTGGTCTGTTCGCCTCCGAGCCCCTGCAGTTCGCCGACCGTCCCTGCCGGGATCATCTCGAACACGCCTTTGCCCACGCGCTTCATATGGCGCGCAATCGCGAGCAGTTCCTCGTCCGCAGCGAAGGTGCCGGGAACCGGCTCTCCCCAGAGCGACCGGTGGCCAATGGTGCGTGACGTCGTGAAGCCCACCGCGCCCGCGTCGATCGCCTCGGCCACCATGGCGCCCATTGCCTCGACATCATCTTCGGTGGCATCCTCGTTCAAGCGACCGCGCTCTCCCATTGCGTAGTACCGCACGGCGCCGTGGGCGATCTGCGCACCGACGTCGAGTGCGTACTCACGCCCGGCGATGTAGTCGAGGTAGTCGGGGAAGGTCTCCCACGAGCCCCAGTCCATGCCTTCGTGGAGCGCAGCGCCAGGGATGTCTTCGACGCCCTCCATCAGTTCGATGAGCTGCTGCTCGTTGCCGGGCGCCGCAGGGGCGAACCCGACGCCACAGTTGCCCATCACGACGGTGGTGACACCGTTGTGCGACGACGGCGCGATCTCGGAGTCCCAACTGATCTGGCCGTCGTAGTGGGTGTGCACGTCGACCCAGCCGGGCGTGACGAGTGCACCGTCGGCATCGATGGTGCGCTTCGCCGCGCCGGTGATGCGGCCGCCGACCTCGACAATCACGCCATCGCGAACGGCGATGTCGCCAACGACAGGCCTCGAGCCCGTCCCATCGACGAGGGTCCCGTTCTTGATGACGATGTCGTTCATGCAGCGACCGTAGTCACTTGGTGAAGTAGCCAGTGATGTCGGCAGCGAGCGCCGGCCGGGTACCAGCAACCCGTGCACCTTCAGCGAACAGCCGAGCCCTGGTGTCGCCATCAGCGATCGGGACGAGTGCGGCGTTGGCGATCGCTCCCTGCGCTGCATGGTTCACCGTGGAGAACGTCGAGTTGTTGTCGCCTCCGATTCGAATGAACCCGCGGACCCCGAAACCGATCGCCGTGGCGTTCAGGAACACCGCAGAGACCTTGTCTTGGAGCGAGGCAAACCCCAACGCCGCATCACTTCCGCTGCAGCAACCGCTGAACTCATCCGTGAACGTGTTCGGGTTCATCGATGTGGCTCGGCGACTGTCGAACACCCGCTCAGGGGTCAACGGAACGAACAGTCCAGAGCCGGAGACTTCGGCATCGGGCCCAGTGAACCAACCAAAGAGGTCCACGATGAGGTCTGCGCCACCGCGGGTGTACAGGTCGATCTTGCCGTCCGACGACACCGGAACGATGCTGAGCCCTGCAACGCTCTGCCCAACGCCCGTGACATTGAGCACCGATGACTCGCCCACGGCCAAGCTGCCCGAGGCGGCAGCTTGCACGAAACCGGGAGCAGTGGTTCGCGCCGCGGTGATGTTCACCACCGCAGCTGTGGCACCCGGCGGGAGGCCCGACTCGAGCACCGTGAGGTCCACCGTGGTGATCGAATCCGGTGCAGGCTTCGACCCCGCCCGGGAGTCGAAGAGCCTGGCTGGATCGATCGACTCGAGTCGCCCCCCAGCAACGGCGGTCGCAGTTTTGACGAAGTAGCCGTTGATATCGACGAGCAAGTGTGAACCGCCGCTGGTGAACAGCGAGATCGAGCCGTCTGCACCAAACGGCACGACTGCACCGTTGGCGATGTTCACGCCGCGATCAGGACTGTTCACGGTGGAGGCACTGCCTGGCACGACCGACCCGGTTGGATATGCCTGCGCAAACCCTCGGCGGTCAGGTTGAACCATCGTGATGGTCGCCGACACTGCCACCGCGTTCGCCGGGCGGCCGGGCATGTCGGCCGCAGCGATCTTCACCGACGCGCCGGCGCCGGGTTTCGACCCCGAAAAGTTGATCGACTGATCTGGTCGGGTGTCGAGGACCCGCTGCGGAGCGATGGCCTCGAAGGCGCCACGCTGTTCGTCGCCATAGTCGGGACACGGCTGAGGCGTGATGGTCATGAACACTGGCCCGAAACTGGACAGGCCGTCGGACACGAAGACGTCGCGGAACCTGAACGTCACGTCGTCGATACCGAGGAAGAACGGGGTGTCGCTGCGTTGGAACTTCAACCGGTTGTCGTCCGAACGAAAGTCGACCCGGTCGTTCACCTCGAAGATCACGTCACCGTTGCGGACGTATTGGAGCTGAACGAACACGTCCTCAGCCGGCTGCGTCGCCGTGGCGGATGGCATCTGCGCCACGCAGCTATGGATTGCCGAGTACGTCACGCCGGTGGTGGGGCTCGTTGCGGTGACCCGCTCCTGGTTGGTTGCCGACACGGAACCCGCCGGAGCCCCGACGACCCCAACCGCTGCGGTGCTTGATACGACCAGGCCGACGACGAGAGAACGGATGGACCAAGTTCGACGTGACATGGTCCGAAACCTATGCGGCAACCCCTAACAGAGCGCTAACAACGACTACAGGAGCTGATCGGCGGTGAGCGCGAAGAGATCGTCGGCGGGCGAAGTGACCGCAGCGAGGAGTCCTGCGGTGGTGGGCAGAATCTGCTCGCCGAAGAACTTCGCACTGGTGACCTTCGCTGCCAGGAAGTCGGAATCGAATCCGTCTGGGTTGGTGGAGGCTGCGATGGCTGACTTGGCGAGCAGCCCGGCGCACACCGTGGTGCCGAGCAGGCGGAGGTAGGGCGTCGACGCCGACAGCAGCGAGCGGGGGTCGGTGCCTGCGATCGATAGCAAGTGGGCGGTGGCGGCACGCGCTGTGGTGACCGCCTCGCCGAGTCGCTCGGCGAACGTGTCGAGGCCGTCGATTGCCGCCAACTCCTTGGCTCGAGCGTCGAACTCGTCGAGCAGGTCGGTCACGACAGCGCCACCGCGCATCGCCAGTTTGCGGCCCACGAGGTCGGCAGCTTGGATGCCGTTGGTGCCTTCGTAGATAGCCGCAATCCGGGCATCGCGGTAGTGCTGGGCAACTCCGGTCTCTTCCACGTAGCCCATTCCGCCATGAATCTGGAGCGCGACCGAAGTCATCTCGTTGCACACGTCGGTGCACAGGCCCTTCGACAGCGGAATCAACAGGTCAGCGAGCTCACGCCACGAACGCTGCTCGTCGGCATCAGCTGCGCCATCGGCGCGGTCCAGGGCCGCAGCATTCGTGTAGACGAGTGCTCGCATCGCGTCGATCCATGCCCGCTGCGTCATCAGCATGCGCCGAACGTCGGGGTGTTCGATGATCGGACTGGCGGTGCCCTTGGGCGCTCCGAGTGCCGTTCCCTGCTCGCGGTCTTGGGCGTACTGCAGCGACTGCTGATACGCCCGATCGGTGACCGACAGCCCCTGCAACCCAACCGACAGCCGAGCGTTGTTCATCATCGTGAACATGTTGCGCATGCCGTCGTGCTCGTTGCCCACGAGCCAGCCAATGGAGTCTTCGAACTGCATCACGCAGGTGGGCGAACCGTGGATGCCGAGCTTGTGTTCGATCGACACGCACTCTGCACCGTTGCGCTCACCGAGTGAACCGTCGGTGTTCAGCGAGAACTTCGGCACCAGGAACATCGAGATGCCCTTCGTGCCGGGAGGCGATCCGGGAGTGCGAGCCAACACGAGGTGAATGATCTGCTCGGCCATGTCGTGTTCGCCGTAGGTGATGTAGATCTTCTGCCCCGAGATCGAGTACGAGTCATCACCACGGTTGGTCGGCTCGGCCTTCGACGTGACGGCTCCGACGTCTGACCCGGCCTGGGGCTCGGTCAGGTTCATCGTCCCGGTCCACTCGTTGGTCATCATCTTCGGCAGATAGGTGGCCTTCTGCTCGTCTGACCCGTGCGCGTGAATGGCATCGATGGCGCCCTGGGTGAGCAGCGGGCACAGCGACAGTGCCATGTTCGAGGTGGTGTACAGCTCCTGCACTGCAATCGCGGAAATCCACGGGAAGTCAGCGCCGCCGTACTCGGCGTCGAACGGCATGGCACCGAACCCGGAGGCAACCCACTTCGTGTACGCCGCCTTGAAGCTGTCAGGGGTGACCACGCGGCCATCGGCTTGCCACTGGGAACCAATCCGGTCCCCATCGACGTTGGTGGGGGCGACCTCTTCGGCCATGAAGCGAGCGACTTCGTCGATGACGGCATCGATGCTCTCGGCGTCCACGTGTGAGAACCGGTCGGTGGCGAGAATGCCTCCGAGATCTGCCACGTGGGTCATCGCAAAGCGGATGTCGTCGGTCGGTGGCGTGTAGTCAGTCATCGCCGGAAATTCTACGGCAGGTTCGGCTGGCTCGCCATCGGAGCTCGACGGATGCGACCATCGGGCATGCTCAACACTCGCGTCGTCCTGCTGCGTCATCCCACCGATCGGGCAACGCCCGACCATTTTTCCGTGGAGACCGAGGAGTTGGGGCCGCTCGAACCAGGTCAAGTTCGCGTGGCCGTGGAGTACATCTCGATCGATGCCGGTGCCCGAACGATGCTCGTCGGCGAGGGCTTTCATCGACAAGCGGTGCTGGGTGACATCGTGCCGTCACACGGAGTGGGCCGAGTCGTCGAGTCCGGCGATGACAACTGGTCGGTCGGCCAGGCTGTGCGCGGGCGCTTCGGATCTCAAACCGTGGCTACGGTGGAGGGCTCGAAGATCGAAGCGATCGACGACTCGATCGGCACGATGAGCATGCACCTCGGGGTGCTGTCGGGCTCCACCGGCGTCACCGCCTGGATCGGGATGCGCGAAGTGGCCAAGCCTCAGGCTGGCGATGTGTTCGTGGTGTCGGCTGCGGCGGGTGCCGTCGGGTCGATCGTGGGTCAGATCGCGAAGAGGGAGGGCGCACGCGTCATCGGCATCGCAGGCGGCGCCGACAAGTGCCGGTACCTCACCGAAGAACTCGGCTTCGACGAGGCCATCGATTACAAGAACGACGACGCGAACACTCGACTGCGTGAACTCGCACCCGACGGTGTGAACGGCTTCTTCGACAACGTGGGCGGACCGATCCTCGATGCGGTGCTCGACAACCTCGCCATGCGCGCTCGCGTGACGATCTGTGGAGCGATCTCGCAGTACGACAACATGGATGCCGTGGTGGGACCATCGCTGTACTTGCGCCTGGCCGAACGCCAGTCGACGATGGTCGGGTTCGCGTACTTCCACTTTGCCGATCGCATCCCGGCCGCTCTGGAAGAACTGGCGAGCTGGGTCGACGACGGTTCGATCTCACTGAACGAAACGGTGCTCGACGGAATCGAGCGGTTCCCGGAGGCGCTCGAGGTGATGTTCACCGGCGGCAACCTCGGCAAGCTGCTCGTGAAGATCTGACACCCCCGACTAACTTGGCGCCCGTGGAAGACGCAGCGCCTGAACCGGCACCTGTCGACGGTCCAGAGCGGCCCGTCTACGGATTACTGACGAACGGTCGGCTCCGTCACAAGCCCCGCGACGGCGACACGCCGGTGATCGAGATGGGCGAGATGAAGCTGGGACGTTGGTTCTGGGTCGGTGGACGGCTCTACATCGACGATGATCGCATTCGCTTCGCCGGGACCGAGGCGGTCTTCGTCGGGACCGACTTCAACCACCGTGTCAACAAGATCGACTATGCCGTCGCGGTACCCGGATACTGCATCGAGAAGGTAGAGCGCCGGACCGGCGTGGTCGGCGTGCCGTACGTGGCGGTGACAACCATCGACGGCGCAGAGTTGCAGCTCCGTTCGGGCATCGCGGGATCCAAGGCAGACCTCGTGATCGAGACGATCGAGGCGATGATGGAGTCCGCCGGCCCTCGTCCTGATGACTGAGCAACGCTCTGGTTCGCGTCGACGACAGACCAGGCCGGCAGGATTCACCTCGGTGGTGCGTCGCCCGATCGCAGAACAGCTGTTGGAGGCCGTGGACAAGGCAGTCGAGACCCGCTGGGCTGCAGCGCAGGAACGCGCACGAGAGGCGATCGGCGACGACCGGTCAGCGCGAGTCGATGCCGTCACGGCGAAGATCGCCCGAGAGTTGGGTGCAGCCGGTGCGGCCTCAGGAGGTATGTCGGCCGTGCCGGGTGTCGGCTTTGGAACGGCGTCGGCAGCGTTCGCCGTGGAACTCGGATGGTCCACTGTTCGCCTCGCCGATCTGATCTTGACCATCGCCGCCATTCACGGCCACGATCGTGCGACCGTCGACGAGCGGCGTATGTGGGTGCTGTCGATCCTCACCTACCGAGAGGGCGCAGCCGGCATGGTCGCCAAGCTCGCGGCCGACATGGCCGAGACCACCAAGGGCACCAGCGCCCGGCGACTGACCACCAAGTCGGTTCGCCGCATCAACACGACGATGGGGCGCGCGGTGGTCGCGAAGTACGGGGCGCGGCGTGGTGTGGCAGCGCTCGGGCGGGCGGTGCCGTTCGGAATCGGGGCAGTGCTCGGCTACGGGATGAACACCCGCGCCGTGACCGTCACCGCCGGGCACGCGCACTCGTTCTTCACCGAGTTCCCCATCGCCATGGATGCCATCGACACCGACGGGGTGATCGTGGCGCGGACTACTCGGCGAGGTCAGGGGCCTCTTCGGGCAATATCCCGAGCACGTCCACCTGTTCCAGGATCATCCACGCGATGAACACCACGTACAAGCCGAGCAGCACGTAGCTCTCTCGCTTCGACAGGATCAGCCCGGTTCGGATCTGGATGAACATCACCACGGTCGACAATCCGAGGAACACCACCAGCGGCATCGCGATGTCGAACTGAAAGGCCACGCTGCCGGCGATCAACACGCCGACCGGCACCGCCACCAGCAAATCGAAGATGTTGCTGCCCAACACATTCGACAAGCTGACAACGCCTTCGGACTTGCGGGCAAGATTGATCGAGATGAGCGCATCCGGCACGCTCGTGACGGCAGCGATCACGGTGATGCCCCACACGAACGGCGGGATGCCGGTCTCGTCGGCAAAGAACAGCGCTGCACGCACGAGCGCTTCGACACCAGCGACAACGAGCACCAAGCTCAACGCCAACCGACCCCACTCCTTGCCAGCCGAGATTCCCGTCGGCCGCTCCCCCTGCTCGTAGTCGGCGACCTCTTGGCTCTGCAAGAAGACGTACAACCCGTAGAGCGCCAGTGGAATCAACGCGAACCAGCGGGTCATCTCACCCGACAGGGAATCACCAACCACCTCGGAGGCGCCGTCACGGTTGTAGATCAGCGCAAAGGCCAGCACCAGCACGAACACCGCCACGGACAACATGTAGAACTGCGCGTCCTTGTACACCACTTCACGGTCGGTCTTCATCCCGTTCGGCGACATCGCACCAGACAAACCGGGGATCACCAAGATGTTGAAGATCGCCGAACCGATGACGACGCTGAGCCCGAGTTCGAACTCCCCGTGCACGAGCGTGGCCAACACGGTGCTCGACAGTTCGGGGAAGCTGGAACCGATCGCAACGACCATTGCCCCGTGAACGACCGGCGGGAGCCCGTAGTGCAGCGACAGGTGCTCGGCGCTCGACTCGAGCAAGCTCGAGCCACGCAGCACGATCACGCTGCCGATGACTGCGGCTGCGACCCAGAAGAGAATTGCCATTGGTGCAAAGTACCGGGAGACGAGCCGACAGACTGGGACGATGCCAGAGGGCGACACCGTACGGCGCCTCGCCGACCGCATCACCGAGCGATTCCTCGGCGAACAGTGCCGCCACTGCACGGCGCGGGATCCGAGGATCACCCACCTGGACCTCGCCGGCGCGGCGCTGACCGATGTGGATGCGCTCGGCAAGTGGTTGTTGCTGCGATTCGACGATGGCCGAACCGTCTATGGCCACCTCCGGATGGACGGACGCTGGGATCTCGGTCGCAGGTCCGATGCACCGGAGTGGAAGCGCCGACTCGAACTGGAGATGGAGACCGGCTGGCTGACCGCCATCGAGATGCCGGTGATCGGCGTGGTGCCAACCGACCGTGAGGACATGATCGTCGGGCACCTCGGGCCCGATCTGTGCGGCGCGAGGATTCCTGACGTTGCAGCGATCACCGATCGACTGCGAGCTGACGGTGATCGGCCGCTGGCTGGGGCACTGCTCGACCAGCGCAACGTCGCGGGTTTCGGCAACATCTACGCAGTCGAGGTGCCGTTCATCGCCGGGATTTCGCCTCACCAGCCCGTGGACAGCATCGACGACCTCGACGCCCTGGTCGCAGCAGGGTCCGCACTGATCCGAACGAACGCCGAACGCGGACCACAGAACACCACCGGGCGCAGACTCAACACGTCACAACACTGGGTGTACGGGGGACGCAACCGCCCGTGCCCCTGGTGCTCGACCTCGCTGGTCGGTGCCGGAGAATCCGGTGTGCCGTGGGGACGGGTGAGCACCTGGTGCCCCGCTTGCCAGCTGGTGGAGCCTCGGCGCACCGTGAACCGAGACCGGATCGAGCGCGCACTCATTCTGCACCCGGCCCGCAAGCGCTGGCCGGTCGAGCGTGCTCCGGAATCAGTCGATGCGCCGACGCAATGACGACACCAGTTCGCCAGCCAGCAGTCCCGGACGCGACCGTTCGTCGCCAGCGCGGGTGATGAGCATGGCGCCTTCCAGCGCCGCGAGGAACAGGCGAGCGGTGATCGCAGCATCGGGTATCGGCGCGAACTCGTCGCGCTCGACACCGCGTTCGAGTTGTGCCCTCAGCCAGCGCTGTTGATCCTCGAAGAACGCACCCACCTCCTGGCGCGCAGGTTCCCCCGTGGTCAGCCAGTCCGATGCGACCGAACCGCAGAAGCACATCAGGTCAGCGCGAGTCGTGTCATCGAAGAGCGCGGCGTATGCCATCAGGCGGTCAGCAGCGCTGTCCTGAATGATGGTGTCGACGAAGTCGCCGAACTGCGCTCGATATCTCGCAGCGACCGCGCCGATCAAATCGTCTTTGGTACGAAAGTGATGGTGAATCGACGGAGCGGAGATGCCCAGTTCCTTGGCCAACACGCCGAAGCTGAGCGAGTTGACACCGATCTGTTGCACCTTCGTACACGCGGCGTCGATGACCTCGTCACGGATCGGGCGGCCCGACGGTTTCGCCACCACTTCAGTCTACGTACCCGTAGAGACCGCTCGCTCCAGCGATGACGAGTCGGTCGACAACTGGACGTACTCAGTCCACTCTTGGCGTTGCCAACACCGACTTCGTGACGAAGTCGGCAATGCGCCCGGCGCTCCACCCGAGACGTTGCAGGTCGAGCACCTCTCTCGGATCGCTCACGACATTCCACGTGAACAACAGCATCATCAGGTCGCCGTCGAGCTTCTCGAGCAGCGGCTCGATCTGTGCACATGCGAAGGTGATCACCGGGTCGCCCTCGTCGCGACGCTGCAGGAATCCGATCGGCGAACGCAAGCTGACCGCCAGGTCGCCGTGCTCGAGACAGGCGTCGACCCACGCCTGATTCCACCGCCGCAGCACCTCTACGGGTCTCTCTCCCTCGGATGCGTTGCGGCCCCCGGATACGTCGAACAGCTGCGCGGCGCGCACCGGCAGGCGCAACACGAAGGCTTGGATGACGTCATCGACCGAAGCAAAGTGTCGGTATGCGGTGGCGGTGGAGACACCGGCCTCGACCGCCACGTCTGCGAGGCGCTCCGGAGCAGCACCGTGCACCGCAAGCCATGCCTGCACCGCATCCACGAGGCGTTCTCGGGTGCGTCGCGTGTCGGCACGCTCCGAGTTCGCCCGCCCCGCCAGATTCGTCAGTGCTTCGGGTTGCTCAGCCACGGCGCGAGGGTACAGTTCCCGGTGAGATGAGAATCTGTTCTCATGTCGAGCCGACGAGGAGCAGCCATGATCGAAGCCCAACCACACTCGACCACGACCCCGCGTGTTGCGGCATTCGATCGTTGGATTCGCGGACGCTTCGTCGATCTGAACACCGAGTTGGAAGATCTCTACGCAACACAGGACAACCGCTCGAACGTGGCCGGTGTCGGCAACGACCTGAAGCAGTCGCTCACCGACGAGGGCCGCGAGCTGATCGCTGCGCTGCTGGCTGAAGGCAACACCGACGAAGGGTTCGACCTCGCGTTCGAACTCCTCGGCAACGTCGGGTACTACATGGCCGCGTGCAGGCGCCACGAGATCACCGAGCCGTCGCGCGAACACACGTCGCCGCTCGTCGAGGCATCTGCGCTCGCGCTCCACCTCGGAGCGACGCTCGGCACCGCTCCACGCTTCATGACGGCACACATGGAGACCTACAACCGGGCGGTGAACGGGGCGTACCGGACCTTCACGTGGCGCAACGCCGAGCGGGTCTTCCTCGACGACAACACACGTTCCGCATTCGCATACATGCGCGCCGCGGACGCACTCGGTCGGATCCATCCCATGGGCGTTTCGCACCCGGCCACACTCGACCTGCTACGGGTTGCCGAGCACGCCCTCGACGAGGCGCTGGCCATCAACACCGAGCTCGGGCGCCGCCTCGACGTCGACGAGTTCTTCTTCTGCGTCCGCCCCTACTACAAACCGCATCGAGTGGGATCGCAGGAATACCGTGGTGCAAATGCTGGCGACTTCGCAGCGTTCAACCAGATCGACATGCTGCTGGGGCTGTGCTCACCGACCGACATCTCCTACACGCAGGTCGTCGTCGAGAAGTTCCCGTACCTCACCCCCGAGGAGCAGCGCCGACTGCACGAGTCGTACCGCCAACCCAACCTGCTGGATGCACTCCTCGAGCAACGCGACCACGCCGACGAGGCCTGGTTCCAGCGCCACACCGCCGCGTTCCTCGCCGTTTGCAACGCACTCGGTCGAGCGGCGGCACAACATCACGACGAGCTCGTCACCAACTTCATCCAGCGACCCGCAGAACGAGTGCCACCCGAGCATCTCGAGGGCATCACGGCGAGCGGCCCTCCACTCGACGTGCTCCTCCGTGCGCTGGAGGGCCTCCGCGATCGTCGCCTCGCTGCGGACCGATCCGACATCGCCACCAGGCATGCCGACATTGCTCAACTCCGCAGCCTGATCGGACAGCAATGACGCCAACCGCGGCCGCAGGTGACGTCTTTGCCCCCCGAGCAGGGGTCTACCTCCTCTCACACTCGATCGGCCTGCCGACCCGAGGTGCCGAGGGTTCGGTCGGCCACCACCTCGATGTCTGGCACCACGACACAGCGAACGCATGGCCGCAATGGCTCGACACCATCGCCGGCTTTCGGTCGTCAGTGGCTTCGCTCGTCGGAGGCGATGCTGCTTCGGTGTGTCCACAGAGCACGGTGTCGAGCGGACTGGTGAAACTCCTCGACGGTCTGCGCTCCACCTTTCGATCACCACGTCCCACGATCTTGCTGACCGAGGAGGCCTTTCCGTCACTCGGCTTCGTCTGCCAACGCTCGGGCTACGACGTTCGCTACATCGAGCACTCCGAGAACACCCTCGACCCCATGGTGTGGGACCGGCACCTGAAAGACGTCGATGTCGCCGTCATCACCCACGTTCATTCCAATACCGGCGTGTTGACGCCAGCAGCCGACATCATCGACGTCGCACATCGACACAGCGCGATCACGGTGGTCGACGTGGCGCAGTCTGCCGGCGTCATCGACATCGACACCGACGACTGGAATGCCGACTTCTTGGTGGGGTCATGCGTGAAGTGGCTCAGCGGTGGACCGGGGGCCGGGTGGCTGTGGGCCCGGCCAAACCTGATCGATCGCTGTCAGCCAGCCGACGTCGGATGGTTCTCACACGACGATCCATTCGAGTTCGACATCCACCACTTCCGCTACGCCGACGACGCGCTCAGATTCTGGGGAGGCACACCCACCGTGTTGCCGTTCGCCATCGCTCGCGAGTCCATCAATGCAATCCGTTCGCTCGGCCTCGGTGCGATACGTGAGCACAACCTCGCCCTCACGAGCCAACTCGTCGAACGCCTCGGCGACCGGGTCACGAGTCCGCACCGTGAACAACACCGCAGCGGCACGGCCATCGTCCGGGCACAGGCCGACGCAGTCGAGCTGCTCGCTGCTTCGAACATCCATGTCGACCATCGCCAGGGCGGCCTGCGCGTCTCACCGCACCTGCACACCTCGCACGACGACATCGATCTCCTGACCGACCTGGTCCGCACCACGCCATACTGAGGGCTTCACCCCTCGATCAATGACCTGGAGGTCAACCAATGGGACTCTTCGACAAAGCCAAGGACCTGGCAAAGAAGAACAAGGACAAGGTCGCCGACGGCGTCGACAAGGCAACCGACGTCATCGACGAAAAGACCGGTGGCAAGCACTCCGAGCACCTCGACAAGGTCGATGACGCTGCGGAGAAGTTCGCCGGCGACTCCGACGAATCCTGATTCCTGATCCGGCTCAGCGATTCTCGCCGAAGGCGGCGGGAATCTCTGAGGCCGTCATGGGCCGAGCCAGCAGGTAGCCCTGGAGCCGGTCACACGATCGCTCGGTCAGCCATGCGGCCTGCTCCGCGGTTTCCACTCCTTCGCCCACGGTCGTCATTCCGAGCGAATGGGCCAGTTCGAGCACTGCGCTCGTCACCGGCTCCGGCTGTCCCCGCTCGATTCTGGCGGTGAAACTGCGATCGATCTTCAAGATGTCAGCCGGAAGCTCGTAGAGCGCACTGAGCGAGGATTGACCGACCCCGAAGTCGTCGATTGCCACACGCACCCCGAACGCACGTAACGCTTCGAGGTCCTGTCGGACGCTTGCAGCCAGGCTGCTCACCGCAGTTTCTGTGATCTCGACCACCACGTCGCTCGGACGAAGACGGTTTCGTTCCACCGCGGCACAGATCGTGTCCACGAGCCCCGGAGCGTCGAACTGCACACGCGAAATGTTGAGTGCCACGTGAGCCTCTCGCATGAGGGGATGATCTCGGCGCCACTGCGCCATCTGGGCACATGCCTGATCGATCACCCACGCACCGACGCCGACGATCAACTTGGATTCCTCCAAGTACGGCAGGAACGCAGCGGGCGGCTCACACCGATCCGGCGTGCGCTGCCATCGAATCAACGCTTCCACACCCGCAAGCACACCCGTGCGAGCGTCGACGATCGGCTGGTAGTGCAGCTCGAATTCCTCCAGTTTCACCGCTCGGCGGATGTGCATCTGCACGTCCAGCGCACTCTCAGCACGCGCTCGCATGGCCGGGTGGAACAGCGACGCACGCGCTTTGCCGTCTCCCTTGGCGTGGTACAGGGCAATGTCGGCGTCACGCAGCAGGCCGAGCGCATCGCGACCATCATCGAGGTTGCAGACCACCCCAACGCTGGCGGTGCTGTAGATGTCGAGACCGAACACATGGATCGGATCTCGCAGCACGTTGTTGATCTGCTGGGCAACGTGCTCAGCCCAGGCTGCGCCGGCTCGAGGCAGCACCACGGCAAACTCGTCGCCACCCAATCGGTACAGGCGCGCCCCTCCCGTGAGGAGCCCGGCAATTCGCCGCGCAACGGCGACCAGCACCTCGTCGCCCGCCTGATGCCCGAGCGAGTCGTTGATCACCTTGAACGCATCGAGGTCGAGATAGAGCAGAGCACCGCGTGTCCGATCGAGTGCTGCAATGAGGGCACGTCGATTCTCCAACCCGGTCAGATCATCGTGGAGCGCCTGATGTCGGAGCACCTCCTCGCGCTGATGATCTGCCGTGATATCGGCAACCGACCCCACGACCCGAATGGGCACGCCGTCGACGACGTCAACAGTTCCCACGAGTTGAACCCAGCGCTGAGTGCCATCGTCCAGTTCGAAGTGCAGCGTGAGCGCAAGCTCTTCTGAGGTGTCCCTCGTCGCCCGATCCACCAGCGCCGACAGCGTCTCGGCCTGTTCAGCCCCGAGCCGGTCGATCACCGCGCTCCAGCACAACGGATCTGGCGAAGCCTCGACCTCGAAGATCTCTGCGCATCGCGGCGTCAGCACGATCGTGTCGGTCTCCAGTTCGTATTCCCAGATGCCATCGCGAGTCGCTTCGGCGGCCAGCGCATAGCGCCGCTCGGTCACCGCCAGCGCCTCGATGACTCGAAGCGAGTCGGTCACATCCAACGAAAAGCCCATCAGCCCCACCACTGCGCCGTCCACATCCAGGATCGGGAGTTTGGTGGTGCGCAACACGATCGAGGTTCCGTCGAATCGGGTCTGGGCCTCTTCGTGCCCACGAACAGCCTCACCGGTCTGAATCACTTGCCGGTCGATCGCTGCGTACTTCTTCGCAGTGTGGGGAGCGTGCAGATCGAAGTCGTCAAGACCCTGGATGTCGCCACGCGACTCCATGTTCCACATCTCGAGCATCGCAGTGTTCGCCGAAACGAACTTCGCGTTGACGTCTTTGACGAAGATGGCGCACGGCATTTCGTTCAGCATCGAGCGCGCCATCGCGAGTTCGTCCACGATCGCCCCGAGGCCTACGCCCAGGTCGCCCGAATCGACGAGTTGATCGAGGTCGAGTGGTGTTACGCAATCTGCCACGTCGATTGCACTCGGGGATCTCACCTGAGAACTATCGGCAGGGTGTACGCCAAAGTTGAGCAACTCGGTTCACAGGAGGGATCTGCCTCGAACGAGCGCGCGGAGTAGCTTCGATGCCGATGTCGGTCGTGGATGAACTCGTGGGACAAACCAGAGACTGGTTCGTTGGTCACCGCGAACACGACCTTCCGAAGGCTCGCCTCAGCCCGGTGCTTGCAGCCAAGTGGTTCGTCGACGAATGGGCGCTACAGCTCGAGACCGCCAACAGTCGCCTCCGGGCACCATCGGTTGCGTTTCGGCGACGCCTGCGCGACGAGCTTGGCGACGGTGTCGAGATGTTCAATGCACGTGGATGGGTGGACGACCCCCGCTCCTATCACTTGGATCCACCGCCGCTGAAGCGCCCACGGCTCACTCAGAAATCAGCGGGAGGGCTGGACTACGAGCACCTTGTGGTCCGCAGCGGCTACGAACCTCACGCCGACGAGCCCGGCCGCGAACGCTGGCTTGACTATCGGAAGAATCGCGACGCTCATGCGTGGGTACTGCGCCACGAGGGCGAGCCGCGGCCGTGGCTGATCTGCATCAACGGCTACCGAACCGGCACGCCGTTGGTCGACTTCACCGCATTCGGTGCCAAGCGACTCCACCATGATTACGGATTGAACCTTGCGTTCCCCGTGTCGCCACTTCACGGACCGCGCTCCGAAGGCGCGTCGGGAGACCGCGTGTTGTTCGGCGGCGCGATGAACACGGTGCACACTGCTGCCCAGGCCATCTGGGACATTCGACGGCTCAAGTCGTGGATCGTCGACACCCAAGATGCACCCAAGGTCGGAGCGTCCGGAATCTCGCTCGGCGGCTACTTCACGTCGCTCCTCGCGTGTTTCGAGAGTGACTTGGCCGTGGCGATCGCCGGTGTTCCCGAAGCTGACCTTGTGCGTGGCATGCGCCGCAACGTCGAGGCGCTGTTGCCGCCGTTCTACGAGCAATGGGGACTCAGCTGGCGTTCACTCGAGCGCGTCAACCGCGTGGTGTCACCACTGGCGATGGATCCGTTGATTCCTCATGAAGCCCGATTCATCTTCGGCGGCATCGTCGATCGATGGGTACGGCCCGGCAACGTCCATGCCCTGTGGGAACACTGGGACGAGCCCGAAATCTGCTGGTATCAGGGCAGTCACCTGTCGTTTCCGATCGAGCGCGATGTCCGCGAGTTCGTCGCCGGTGCGCTCGCGTCGCGCCTCGACGCACACGTCACGTGACTCGACCTCCCTTCGCAGCAGCGGTGAGCACGGCGGCCGACCTGGCCAACCGTACCGGCCTCCTCGACCCCCGTCGCGCTCCGGCGATCGCTGCAGCAGTTGCTCGATGGGGGCCCACCGTGGCCGCTCCCTACGTTGCCTCGGCAATCGTCACCCCACGTCGACCGGCGATCATCGACGATGAAGGGTCACTCTCCTTCCAGCAGCTCGATCGCCAGTCGACTGGCCTGGCCAAAGGGCTGCACCGCATCGGCGCCTCACGGGGATCCCGGCTCGGTGTGATGTGTCGAAACCATCGTGACTTCCTCGAACTCACCGTCGCAGCGGCCAAAGCAGGGGTGGGAGTCGTCTACCTGAACACGAGCTTTGGAGCTCCGCAGCTCCACGAGGTGATCCAGCGCGAAGGTGTGTCCGCACTCGCCGTTGATGCCGATCTGTCGCACCTCGTCGACCTGGAGCATGTGGACCTGCCGGTCATCGTCACGGGCCGCACCGCCGTCGGTGCCGGGACACTCACGATGGACTCCGTGCGCCAGAACAGTCCGTTCCGGCTGCCGTTGAGAGCGTCGATGATGATCGCGCCGGTGCTGTTGACGTCGGGCACCACGGGTACCCCGAAGGGCGCCCAACGCAGCAACCGGGTGGACCCTGCAGCTGCGACGGGGATCATCGAGCGGATCCCGTACCGCCATGACGATGTGATTGCGATCACTTCGCCGCTGTTTCATGCGTGGGGCCTGGCCCAACTCCTGCTTGCCTCGAGCCTCGGGGCGACTGCGGTGGTGTCGAGAACCTTCGACCCCGAGCGCACCCTGGAACTGATAGCACGCGAAAACGTCACTGTGGTTGCCGTGGTGCCAGCGATCCTCCAACGGCTGTTGGCATCACCCACCCTCGACGACACGGATCTGTCACGGTTGCGCATCACGGCGTCGAGTGGCTCGGCGCTGCCGGTCCCCGCCGTCGTGGAGTGGCTGGACCGAGTCGGTCCGAACCTGTACAACCTGTACGGCTCGACCGAAGTCGGTCAGGCAACGCTGGCCGACCCCGAAGATCTCACCGCTGCGCCGTCAACCGCCGGACGCGCCATGCCGGGATCGATCGTGGCGGTACTCGACGACGACGGTGTCGAAGTCGAACCAGGAACCGTTGGGCGCATCTTCGTGGGCAACCGGGCACAGTTCGACGGCTACACCGGCGGCGGCGGCAAGGAAATCGTCGACGGGCTGATGTCTTCGGGCGACGTGGGGCACCTCGACGCCAGCGGCCTGCTCTTCGTCACCGGTCGAGCCGACGACATGATCATCAGCGGCGGCGAGAACGTCTTCCCGCAAGAGGTCGAGGATCTCCTCCTCACACACCCTGCGGTGGCCGACGTTGCCGTCGTCGGCGTCGACGATGATCGATTCGGACAACGCCTTGCCGTCTACGCCGTCGTACATGACGGCGCACGCGTCTCGGCCGCCACACTCAAGCAGTTGGTGTCGAAGCACCTCGCCCGGCACAAGACACCGCGCGACGTGCACTTCGTCGATCACCTGCCGAGAACTGCCACGGGCAAACTGCGGCGCAACGAACTCGTGTGACCGCGGCGCTGCCCGTCAGCAAGCGAGCATGCCTCCGTCGACGGCGAGCGCATGACCGGTACTGAACGACGAAGAATCCGAGCACAGCCACATCGCCGCCGCCGCGATTTCGTCGGGCCGACCGAACCTGCCCAGTGGGCTCAGACGCCGAGCTGCCTCCGCTGCATTTCCGTTGCGCCGTTCCAGCGCTGATCGCAGCATCGGCGTATCGATGGCACCTGGGCAGATCGCGTTGACGCGGATCCCGTGGCTTGCGTAGTCGTACGCCGCACTGCGGGTGAGCCCGAGCACTGCGTGCTTGCTCGCCGTGTAGGCCGGCTGGTCATGCTGCGGGCGGAACGAGTTGGTGGAAGCAATGTTCACCACGGACCCACCCGAACCGTTTGCGAGCATTGCTCGAATCTCGTGCTTCATGCACGAGAACAAACCGCGGGTATTGACTGCGATCATCCGATCGAAGTCGTCGTCGTCACAGTCGGCAATCGGTACGGTTTCGAACTCGATTGCGGCGGCGTTGACGGCCATGTCGAGCGCACCGAACCGCTCGACGGTGTTCGCCACCACCTGGGTCACCTGCGCACCCGCGGACACGTCGGCAGCGGCGAACTCGACCGTTCCCGAGATCGCCGCAACAAGCTCCTGGCCGGCCTCGGCGGACAGATCGGTGGCCATGACGTTGGCGCCTGCGGCAGCGAGCGCAGCGGTGATCGCTCGGCCCATTCCTCCGGTGGCACCAGTGACCAGCGCGGTCTTGCCGGTGAAGTCGTACGTGGCGCCGGTGGTGGTCATGTCGTGTCCTTTGGTCGATGGTTGAGGGTTCGTTCGAGCACGCTGCGCATCCCGTCTGCGCATGCCGCCACATGCTGGGCTGCGGGAACCCCCCATGCTGCCGCGTTGCACACTTCCAGATCCCATGGGAGATCGACACCGAGGTCGAGCAGCGTCGTGACGAACTCGTCGACGGCGAAGTCGCCGGCGCCTGGCGGTACTCGGTTGCGCAGGCAGTCATCTTTGTAGTCGTCGAGTGTCGCCGCTGCTGGACCGTCGCTCATCTGCACACCAACGATCAACTCCAAGGGGATGGAGCGGATCAGGTCGAGGTCATCAGCGCCACGAACATGGTGCCAGATGTCGACACACACGCCGCTGTTGCCCCGGGCGGCCCGCTCCACGATGCCCAGCGCGTCACCGGCATCGACGATGTTGGTGAACGGCAAGAATTCGAGACCAACGATCGTGCCGTGTTCGCTGGCTCGATCACAGAGCTCGCCGAAGCGCTGAGCGCAGTCCGAGAGCGAGCCGTCGTAGGGACCAATCGACTGAACGTAGGGCACCTCGAATTCGTCGACGATGTCCCACACGAGCTGCTCGAACTCCAGATATCTGGCCGCGGGGACGTCCGCCCCCCATCCGGAAAGCGCTTCGACCTGCACGATCCTGACGCCCGTGTCCTCGATCAGCTCATGGAATCGAGCGGGCGACCATCCGTGTTCGAGAAGCTGGGCGTACTGCCCCGCAAACAGGCCGACTCCCTGAATTCCCGCAGCGCTCGCAGCTCGGAATCGGTCCTCGATGGGGTGGTTCCGGTCCAGGGAGAAGTGCGAGAGCACCAGGCGCTCGGTTTCAGCGGTGCGAATCATCGAGCCTCGATTGCAGCGATGAGCGCCTGGCTTTGACGCGTCTCGTCCCACAGATCAGGAGCAAAGAAGGCTTGGAGCGCAATTCCGTTCACCGCTGCCAGGAGCCGTTCTGCCTCGAATGGTGCGTCACCCATCGACCACCCGTCCGCTTCGAGGAGCCGGATGATGGTGCTGCGCACATGCAGGTACGCCTCGCGCTGGATCGAGGCCAGCTCGGCGTCGGCGCTCGATTGTCCAGCAAATGCAAGCGTCACGGTCCAGTGCAAGCGGGCGTCGGGGCTGGTTGGCAATGATCCGAACAACGTTGCGCGCAGCGCTTCACCAGGCTCCATCGCATCGCGCTCCGCCAGCTGCACCCGACGACGATCGAGGGAGCCCTGCAGCGTGAACGCAAGGAGTTCGCGCTTGTTGGCGAAGTAGTGCGACAGCGCACCCGTGGTCCACCCGGCCTCACTGGCGACTTCTCGCAGCGACGCACCGTCGATGCCGGAACGAGCGATCACTCTCGCCGCAGCCTCACCGAGCTGTTCACGGCGCTGCACTACGTCGACGATCTTGGGCATTGACCCAGAATATCACAACTGTTATAAATAAGTCCATGGTGCATATTCCCACGCGCGGCGACGTTCCGGTCCGACTCGGCCCGAGCGTGCAGAACGTTCCCGATCACGGCCCGAGCTTGTTGGCTGCTGATGTGTACAGCGACACCGTTCGCTTCGAACTCGAGCGGGAGCACGTGCTCGCCACCCACTGGCTGATTGCAGGGCGATCCACACAGGTTCGAGACACCGGCGACTGGATCACGTTCGAGGGGCACGGCGAAACCGTCGTGATCACCCGCCAACCCGACGGTTCTCTCGCTGCATTCCACAACGTCTGCCAGCATCGCGGGCCGGCAATCGTCGGTGAACTCGCCGGTTGCGGCGCCAAGCGTTTCACGTGCCCGTACCACGGTTGGGTGTACGACACGACCGGGGTCGTGGTCGGCGTTCCCGAGCGCGAGGACTTCGATCCCGCCCACCTCGATGGGCTTCGCTCGCCCGCCGTTGCAGCCCAGGAATGGGGCGGATGGGTCTGGATCAACATGGCGGGACCCGACCGCGCTCCAGCGCTCATCGACAGCATCGGTCCGGAGATCGCTGCTGACCTCGGGCGCTTCAACATGGAGGACATGATCCTGCACGACGTGGTCGAGTGGGATGTTCCGGTGAGCTACAAGGCCATCGTCGACGGGTTCAACGAGATCTACCACACCAAGCAATTGCACGGCGTTCCACCGGAGTGGGTCAAGGCAGCTCGACAGTCGTCGTTCCACATCGTCGGTGACAACTACATGTGCTTTGTGCCTCGCGTCGATCAACTGGACGAACTCGCGGCTGACGGCGACCATCATCGCCACGCGATCTGTCACTACGTCGTGTTTCCGAACACGGTCTTCAACTGCAATCCCGAGCACGTGCAGGTGTTCACACCGGTTCCGATCGACGTGGATCGCACCAAGTTCTTGTGCTGGGAGCTGATCTACGACGGCGACCTCGACGACCCGGAGTACGCCGAGTACCACGCCCGCACCATGAAGCACTGGGATCGGCTCAAGCAGGTGGTCGGCGAAGACATCGAGATCTACGACCAACTCGAACGCACGAAGCGATCGAGTGCGTACACCCAGAACGTGCTCAACGAACGGGAATGCAAGATCGCTCACTACCACGAGAACATGGACCGCAAGATCCGGCGCTGAGTCGGACCTGGCTACTGCTGGTCGATGGCATCGAACAGCAGTTTCGGGTGCTGCAGGGCCACGTGATGGTCAGCGTCAGGGACGCTGATGATCGTGTTGTGGGCGAAGAGCCGAGCGATCATCGCTCGATCGCCCACCAGGTCATGCTCGCCGTGAAACACCGTCACGGGCACGGCCGCCGGCAGCAGTGCACCCCACGCCACGTGCAGCAGCAGCGACTGGATCGAGCCGTCGAGCGATACCTGTGTGTGGCGGACTGCGTCCCCACTCATCTGCATCGGCCGGCGCGGTGAGGCGAGGCCGAGCAGCTGCCCGCTGAGTTCGCGCCGCTCACATCCGCGTCGATACAGCCACTGTGCCCAGCGGGCATCGCTGAGGAGCAGCCTGGACATGACACCGAGCTGTTTCGCAGCGCCAGCGCCCGCTGCTGCATCCGGGTAGATCGTCGGCCCCCACAAGTAGAGGCGCCGCACGTGTTCTCGATGCGCGTTCGCCCACGACAGCGCGATGGCGGCGGCGGTCGAGTGTGCTGCGATCACCATGGAGCCGCGTGCGAGGTCGAGATCTTCGAGTGCGCTGTCGAGGGCATCGACGTGATCATCGAGCTCGTAGCTCGCCTGGTCGTCGTCGATCGAGTGTCCGAAACCGAGCAGGTCGACGATCAGCACTCTGCGACGGCGACTCAGCCCGTCATAGAACGCACCGAAATAGTCACCCGTTGCTCCGATTCCATGCAGCATCACCACCACCTCTTCGCCATCTCGACCGGTCGGCCCGCTGTCGAGGATGCTGAGTCGCCCCGCTGCGCGACGCTGAAACGACGACCGGTGCCACCGACGAACAAGTGGTGACGAGCGATGTACGACCTGCCATCCAGCGATGGCGCCGACAACGAGCACCAGGACGACCAAGGTCATGGTCGGAGCGTAGAACCGAAGGCGGCACGCGTTTCCGCGGCTGGGCAGGTCGATTGCCCGCCGTGACGAGCATTCGCGTGCTAATCATCGCGGATGGGTCACGGTCACGGTCATGCAGCGGAAGAGTTCGACGTCGGCGTGACCGATGGAGTGAGTCGGTTGATGTGGATCGCCGTTGCTGCCTGCGCCGTGGCCGTGGTGATTGGACTGGTGACACTGTGGCCAGGCGGATCCGACAGCGACGTCGACCCACTCGGGCTCCAAGGCGACCCCGTGGCCGCCAACGTCGTCTCCGCAGAGGTGGAACCGTGCAGTTACGACCCGCTGCTCGGATGCCGTCAGATCAGCCTGGTTCCGTCCACCGGCGAATTCGACGGAGAGCGCCTTGCGTTCGAGCAGCCGCTGGACAGTCCAATCCGTGACGGCGACACGATTCTGGTCGATATCGCAGGTCAGCCTGACGGGTCGACCCAGATCTTCTTCTACGACTTTCAGCGCACCACCCCCATGCTCCTGTTGCTGTTGGTGTTCGCCACGTCGATCATCGTGCTCGGCCGATGGCGGGGTGTAGGTGCACTCGCCGGCCTCGCCGCCAGCCTGTTCGTCATCCTCGGGTTCGTGCTCCCGGCATTGCTCGACGGCACCAACGCTGTGGCAGTGGCACTGGTCGCCGCGGGAGCGATTGCCTTCATTGCCCTCTTCCTGGCCCACGGGTTCAACCTTGCCACCGCTGCCGCGCTGCTCTCGTCGATTGCCAGCCTTGCCATCACCGCACTGCTCGCTTGGATCTTCGTGTTGGCAACCAAACTGACCGGGCTGGCAAACGAGACCATTGGTTTCCTCGATGCGCTGGGCGCCGACATCAACCCCCAGGGGCTCCTCCTGGCCGGCGTGGTGATCGGCTCGCTCGGCGTACTCGACGACGTGACCGTGACGCAGGTGTCGGCGGTCTGGGAACTCAAGCACGCCCGACCCGAAGCCGACTTCAAGGACCTGTACAGCAGAGCGGTGCGAATTGGCCGAGACCACATCTCGTCGACGGTCAACACCTTGTTCCTGGCGTACGCCGGGGCGTCGCTGCCACTGCTCTTGCTGTTCAGCGAGGCCGGCCAGTCGATTGGTTCCGTTGCGACTCGCGAAGTGGTCGCGGTGGAGATCGTGCGCGCGATGGTCGGGTCGATCGGGCTCGTGGCATCGGTGCCGATCAGCACTGCGCTTGCGGCTGCTGCGCTTGCGACTACGACGTCGCCGCAGCAACCAGCCACGCCGTGACGACCACCACGAACACCAGCACGATCGACTCGGCAATGAGTTTCGATCGCAACGAAGCGTGTCGATCGCTCGACGATGGATCGCGTTCCAACGCCGGGAGCAGCGCGAAGTGGTTGATCGCTCCGAGCCCGGAAGCCACCAGCACCGCAGCGGTCTTCAGCAGCAAGGTCTGACCCCACGGTGTTGCGGTGAGGTCACCGAACGAATCGAGCACGAGGACCGCCATCACGCCGCCCGCCAGCGCAACCGCGACGAGCGCAATCGTGGCGATCTTCGAAAAGCGCAACAACAGTTCGACGAGCTGCATATCGGCTCTCGCCCGACGACGAGTCCAAGCAACGCCGGTCACGGCAACCACGCCGCCGACCCACACCGCGCCCGCCGCGATATGCACCGTGTTCACCAGTGCATGCAGGGGCCGCCATCCCTGACTCACCGTGTGGCCGTCGAACCAGAACGACGCGAGGATGAGCACAACACCGGCGATCGCCGCAGCGGAACGGATGTCTGGGGTCCATCGCGACTCCGTCGGCGGATGGGTACCGGTTGCTGGTGCGGCCTGACCAACGTCATCGATCACCGCTGCAGACAGCGTGTGTGGAGCCCGCCGGCCCCCGGCGTCCGACATGGTGCTGGCCAACCCCACCGCGATGCCGATGCCGCCAACGAATCGCAGCAGCGTGGCAAACCCGGGCGCGGCCCTCCACGTGGAGTCGATGGACCGGTCCAGGAGTTGCGCCACGCCGAGGTATTCGAAGACAGCCCCGACTGCGATCACCGCTCCGAGGATGCGAACGACTCCCAGCGCACGCCGGATCTCACCGCGCGTTCCTCGGAGGACGGCGGCCACGAAGGCCATGCCGCCAAGACCCAGCGCTACGCCCAGCAACGTGATGACCCGCCCGGTGGTGGCCACCGTCGAGCCCGCGGTCGACTCATCGACTGCCAGGAACTCGTCGAGCGACTGCGTCACCGCAGCTGGTGCAGGCTCCACCACCGCTGGTGCCGCGGCGACGGGGACGGTGGTCAGTGGGACGGTGGACGCGGCTGGGACGGTGGTCTCGGGTGCGACGGTGGCCACAGAGACGGTGGTCGGGGAGACGGTGGTCGGGGCTGGTGCGGCAACGCTGAATGCGAAGGCTCCTTCGATCACGTGGGTGTCGCTGGATCGAACGTTCCAGCGGACGCCCACTTCGCCGCCGACCAGCGGCGGGTCGAAACGGACCCGGAAGGTCGTGTCGTCGACGGTCTCGACGCTCGCCGGAGATTGCACGACACCGTCCGGGGTCAGCGCAACGAACCCGTCACCGACGGGGGTGACCTCAGCGGTGAACACGAACGTGATGACGCCGACCGGATCGTCGAGCACCTCTCCGGCAGCCGGCGACGAGGACTCGAAGTCCGCATGCGCATGAGCGACCCCACCAGCGATCAGCGTCGACATGGCAACGAGTGCCAGTACGAACGCAACGGGGCGCCACGAGGTCGCTGACCACATGCTGAGAATGCTACGACACGGCGCTCTCACCGCGTCAGCGCTCGACGTCGAACCCGACTGCTTCGATCGCGTCGACGACCGCTGCGAGGTCGCCACCGTCGACGACAACCATGCGGGTCTCCACGTCGACCTCGACTCGCTCCACACCGTCGAGTGGTCCAACGGCGGCCTCGATCGTCGCCTTGCAGTGGCCACAGGAGATCTCGGGCACGGAGAGCGTGGTAGTCATGCCCCGAACCTACGGAGACGGACGCTGTTCAGCACCACGCTGATCGACGAGAACGCCATCGCTGCGCCCGCCACCAGCGGATTGAGCAATCCAGCAACCGCCAGCGGAATCGCAATCGTGTTGTATCCAAACGCCCAGAACAGATTCTGAACAATCGTTCGGTACGTGGCGCGGGACAACGCGATGGCGGTGACGACCCCAGCAACGTCGGAGCGAAGCAGCGTGAGATCGCTCGACTCGATCGCGACGTCCGTGCCGGTTCCAATCGCGATGCCCAGGTCGGCTTGCACCAGTGCGGGGGCATCGTTCACGCCATCGCCGACCATGGCCACCACGTCGCCCGATGCTTGCAGCCGCTCGACTTCGCGCTGTTTGCCCTCGGGCAACACTTCGGCGATCACACGATCGATGCCCACCGCGCCGGCGATGGACTGGGCCGTTCGTCGATTGTCACCGGTGATCATGGCCACGGTGAGGCCGAGCTCGTGCAGCTTGGCAACGGTTTCGGGGGCTGACGTCTTCAGTGTGTCCGCCACGGCGATCAGTCCGTGCACGCGGTCCTGCCAGCCGACGAACACCACCGTGCGGCCCTCATCTTCAAGCGCTCTCGCGTTCGCTTCGAGCCGGCTGGAGAGCTCGAGGTGTGCCGTGGCGAGCAACTCGCGGCGGCCGACCCACACGGTGATGCCGTCGACCTCGGCGCGGATGCCGTGACCGACGATCGCCTCGAATCCGGTCACCGGCGACAATGCGCCGACTGCGGCTCGTGCTGCTTCGGCAATCGCGTGGCCGATCGGATGCTCGCTGTCGGCTTCGACCGATCCGGCACGTCGAAGCAGTTCATCACCGGACGTCGCGTCGTTGGAGACGACGTCGGTCACCGACATCGCACCATTCGTGAGCGTGCCGGTCTTGTCGAACACCACCGTGCTGACGTTGCGGGTTCGCTCCAACACCTCCACCGACTTGATGAGGATGCCGAGCTGAGCCCCTCGGCCCGTGCCGACCATGATCGCCATCGGCGTGGCGAGTCCGAGCGCACACGGACACGCAATGATCAGCACCGCGACCGCGGCGCTCACGGCGTCGGCGCTGTCATCACCGAGCACCAGCCACCCGATGAAGGTGAGCGTGGCAATGCTGACCACGATGGGGACGAACACCGCGGAGATCTGGTCAGCGAGTCGCTGCGCAGCCGACTTGCCGGTCTGGGCGTCCTCGACCAGTTTCACGATCTGCGCGAGCGCCGTTGCCGAGCCGGTCGCCGTGGCTGCGACGGTCAACACACCGGAACTGTTCACGGTTGCGCCGACCACCAGGTCGCCGACCTGCTTGTCGACCGGAAGGGATTCGCCAGTGAGCATCGACTCGTCGACAGCGCTCGACCCATCGATCACTCGGCCGTCGACCGGCACCTTCTCACCGGGGCGCACCTTGACGATGTCGCCGATCGTCACCGCCTCGACGGGCACCATCTCTTCGATGTCACCACGGATCCGGCGTGCTTCCTTCGCTCCTAATTCGACCAGCGAACGCAGCGCCTTGCCGGCGCGCCCCTTCGCTCGGGCTTCGAGGTATCGACCGAGCGTGATGAAGAACATGATCACCACCGCTGCCTCGAAGTACAGCTCCATCCCGTCGGTGAACAGCTGGTACGAGCTGTACCCAAACGCTGCGAGCGTGCCCAACGCAATGAGGGTGTCCATGTTTGCGCTGCGGTGGCGGGTCCGCTCGAACGCTGCCACCAGAATTGGCCAGCCGACATAGAACTGCACAGGGATCGCCAACGCGAACTGCAACCATCGCAGCCACGGCGTCGACATCGCCGTGTCGTGGTACACCATCGTGGACACCATGAACACCGCAACCGGCGCAGCGATGAGCGCCCGGCGAAGCCACATGGTGCGCTGTGCCGCTTCGGCGCCGTCGTCATGGCGGGGTGCGCCCCCAGCCGTCACCACCGCCAATTCGAAGCCGATCTTGTCGACCGCTGCGCTCAACCCAACCGGGTCCGGCTCGGTGTCGTCACCCAGCAGCACCTGTGCGCGCCCGGTTGCGTAGTTGACCTCGGCGAGCTCCACTCCGCTCTGGCGCCCGAGGACCTTTTGGATCCGCGCCGCACACGCTCCACAGGTCATTCCGGTCACCTCGAAGTCGAGGGTTCGAGACTCCTGGAGCGTCTCCGACGTCATGGTCTCAGGATACGGCCACCAGACTGGCATCATGACGCCACGGCCGATCCGAGCTCCTGGCCACCACGGTGGAGACGCTGCGGCAATTGCTCAAGCGCTCGGCATCGAACGACACGAGCTCGTCGACCTGTCGATGAGCATGAATCCGTTCGCTCCCGACGTCGAGGCCGTGCTGTCGACACGACTTGGGTCGATCAGCGACTACCCGGATCCATCGGGCGCTACGGCGTGCCTCGCACACAGCATCGGCGTCGACGTCAGCCGCATCGTGCTCACCAACGGTGGTGCCGAGGCGATTGCGTTGGTGGCGGGACTCCAGCCGGTTGGCAGCCTTCGAGAACCTGAATTCTCGCTCTACCGGCGCCACCTGGGTGAGGTCGATGTCGCAGCGCCACGCTGGCGATCGAATCCATCGAACCCACTCGGGCAACTGCGCACTCCCGACGCAGTGCAACCGGGCGAGGTGTGGGACGAGGCCTTCTATCCGCTGGCGACCGGCGACTGGACCGACCGCCGCCTCGATGACCACGAGGTGTGGCGGCTCGGATCGCTCACCAAGTTGTGGAGTTGTCCGGGCCTTCGGATCGGATACGTGATTGCTCCCGATGATCAGGCTGCGGCGTCCGTGCGACAGCGACAGCCCCGATGGTCCGTCAATGCGCTTGCGTTGTCTGCGCTCCCCGCGCTCCTCGACGCGACCGATCTCGGTGTGTGGTCAGCCGCCCTCGCATCGAGTCGTGGGGATTTCACACGCTCGCTCCGATCGCTCGGCTTCTCGGTGAACGAGACCGAGGCGAACTGGGTGCTCGTCGATGATCGCGCGACCCTGCGCACCGAACTGGCGCGGCATCACGTCGTAGTCCGAGACTGCACGAGTTTCGGGCTCGACTCGGTCTTTCGAGTGGCGATCCCGCGCGATTCGGAACTCGACCAAGTCGTCGGTGCGTTCGAGTCGGTCGCCGAGGCCCGATGAACCGCGTCACCGCGCTCGCCGTCGCCGCGGCGTGGGTCGTCGATCGATTGGTTGGGGAGCCGCCGGTGGCGGTGCATCCCGTGGTGCTCTTCGGCAGCACCATGGAATGGATGGAACAGCGGATGTACCTGCCGACTCGCAGCCGGGGCGCGGCATACACCACGTTCGGCCTGTTCCTCGGCGTCGGCACCGGTGCGCTCGCGCGGCGCGCCGTCGGGGCACCGACAGCGACGGTTGTGGTTGCAGCGTTGGCGATGGCTCCACGCATGCTCGAGGACGAGGGACGAGCCGTTGCTCGCGTGCTGGCTGCTGGCGACCTCGCTGCGGCCCGAGATCGCGTGGGCGGCTTGGTCGGGCGTGAGACCGGCCAACTCACCGAAGCCAACGTGTGCCGAGCTGCGATCGAATCGCTGGCGGAGAACACGGTCGACGCCGTCACCGCCACCACGTTCTGGGCATCTGTTGGCGGCGCCCCTGGAGCTGCTGCTCACCGGTGCGTGAACACGATGGATGCAATGGTCGGCCATCACAGCGAGCGATTCGAACGCTTCGGCTGGGCGAGTGCTCGACTCGACGATCTCGCCAACTGGGTTCCGGCGCGGCTCACCACCCTTGCGATCGCTGCGGCCCGCCCCCACCGTTCCCGCGAGATCCTGCGAACGGCGCGACGCGACGCTCCGCAGCATCCATCGCCGAACGGGGGGCTGGTCGAGGCTGCGTTCGCGGCAGCGCTCGGGGTCAAGCTCGGCGGTTCAAACGTCTATGGCGATGTGGTCGATGATCGCGGTGAACTCGGGGCTGGACGTCCTCCCCAGGTTGGCGACATCGAACGAGCTGTCGTGCTCTCTCGAACGGTCGGGTTGGTGTCGCTGACGTTCAACGCGCTCGGGCTCGTGTCGGCGCAACGACTCGTTCGTCAGCTCGCACGTTGGCGTTGAATTCCAGCGGTCACTGCAGCATGGACCGACCCGTCAGGCAGCGCGCTTGTCCACGACAGTGCGTCGCTTCAGTTGACGCAGCGCTTGGTTGATCGCCTTCTTCTTGAGCACGCGACGTTTCGAGAGATCTCGCCGTGCCGCAGCGTCACCGGCAAGGAGCGACATCAGCAGGCGCCGCTGCGGCTTGCTGCGCAGCTTCGAATAGACGCTCGGGGCACTCCCGCGGTGCGCGACCGCAACCACCGGTCCACTGCACACGCCGATGCACTTCAGGTCAACGACATCACAACGTGCGTCGAGCTCCGTGCGCAGCTTGTCGTACCCATCCTGCTTGCGGCAGTCCTTGCCGACGCAGACCGCCACGAGCGGCGGCTGCGCAACGAGCGCGAGCTTGCGACCAGCCATGTCAGCCAATCGTGTAGTCGCGAAGAAGCTTGTTCATCTCGATGACGTGCAGTTCTTCTTGGCCGATCTGGGTCCGTGCGTACTCTTCGAGGTACACCGAGTTGTTCTCCGACAACTCGAGCAGCTTGCGATACAGGTCGAGCGCTCGACGCTCATGCTCGATCGACTCGCGCAAGATCGCCTCGATGCTGTGATCGTGGGACTCCTCGATCGAACCAATGCCCTGCGTCGGGTGACCTCCGAGACCGGTGAGGATCTCGCCTGCCTGGCGAGCATGGACCAGCGATTCGTCTGCCTGCTCCTGCATGAACGCAACCAGCGGCAGACGATTCGGCCCGGTGATCACCAAGGAGTAGTGGGTGTATCGAACCACGCCGGCCAGTTCGGCCAACATGATGTCGTTCAACACCGGATTGATGTGCTCCGTCTGAATGATCGAATCAACCATGAAGTCAACACTAGCGGACTTTGTGAAGCTGCCCTAACTCTGCTGGTCAGTAGTTCTTACTGCTTCGCGAGGGCTTGTTCCGCCAACGCCGGAATGACCTTCTCGCCGTACTCGGCGAGCGTGTGATCCTTCGCGTCGTGCTGGAGGTACACAGCAAACTGATCGACCCCGAGCGCTCTCAGTTCGTTCAAACGTGCCAGCTGTTCGTCGACTGAGCCGAGGATGCAGAACCGATCGATCACGTCGTCGGGCACGAAGTCCACGTGCTCACTCGCCGCGCTGCCGTGCTGGTTGTAGTCGTATTCCTTCCGACCTGCGATGTAGTCGGTGAGCGCCTGGGGAACGCCAGCATCGGCTCCGTACCGATCGACGATGTCGGCAACGTGGTTCCCGACCATGCCACCGAACCAGCGGGTCTGATCGCGTGCGTGTTCCAGTGCCTCGGCACTTCCATTGGTGACGTATGCCGGAGCGGCCACACACATGGTGATGTCGTCGGCGTTACGGCCCGCATCAACTGCTGCCGAGCGCACGGCAGCGATCATCCACTCGGTGATCTGCGGGTCGGCAAGTTGCAGAATGAAGCCGTCACAGGTCTCACCGATCATCTTGAGTGCCTTGGGTCCGTATCCGGCACCCCACACTTCGAGTGTGCTCTTGGCCGCCCACGGGAGCGTGATGGTCGAGTCGTTGTAGTCGACGCTGCGGCCGTTGGCCAGCTCGCGGATCACGTGCACGGATTCGCGCATCGTCTTGAGCGTGGTCGGCTTGCCGTTGGTCACCCGCACGGCAGAGTCGCCGCGGCCGATACCGCACACGGTGCGGTTGCCGTACATCTCGTTGAGCGTCGCATACGTGGAGGCCGTGACGGTCCAGTCGCGCGTTGCCGGGTTGGTGACCATGGGGCCAACCGTGATGTTGCGCGTCTCGGCGAGGATCTGGGAGTAGATGACGTACGGCTCTTGCCACAGGATGTGGGAGTCGAACGTCCACACGTTGCTGAAGCCGTAGGTCTCTGCACGCTTGGCCAAGTCGATCGTGCGCGCTGCCGGGGGCGTTGTCTGAAGTACCAATCCAATGTCCATCGTGCGTCTCCTTGTGCGGTGAAGAAGTGCCAGGCACTTCTTCACTGGTTGTCAACGGGTTTCGGGGAAGCCGAGCTCCACGGTGCTGGTTGCGGGGTCCGGCCACCGACTCGTGATGACTTTGCCCTGCGTGTAGAAGTTGATGCCCTCGGGGCCGTACATGTGGGTGTCGCCGAACAGACTCGCCTTCCACCCACCAAAGCTGTAGTAGCTCACGGGGACGGGCACCGCCACGTTCACGCCGACCATGCCGACCTGCACCTCGAACTGGAACTGGCGAGCGGCCCCGCCGTCGCGGGTGAAGATCGCCGTGCCGTTCGCATACGGGTTCGCGTTGATGATCTCGAGGCCCTCCTGATACCCGGACACCCGCATCACACCGAGCACCGGGCCAAAGATCTCGTCGGTGTAGCAGGCCATGTCGGTGGTGATGTTGTCCAGCAGCGTCGGGTTCACGAAGTATCCATCCGCAGGAAGGTTCTCACGCCCATCGACCACGACCGTTGCGCCCTCTTCGGGAGCGGCATCGATGTAGCCCTTCACGCGGTCGCGGGATTCCGCGGTGATGAGCGGCCCCATCTCGTTTCCGGGTTCGTTGCCGTTGCCGACCTTGATGTCGGGGATTCGCTTGGCGATCTCGTTGACCAGTTCGTCAGCGATGCCATCCGCAGCAAGCACGACGCTGATGGCCATGCACCGCTCGCCAGCCGACCCGAACGCTGCGCCCACGGCGGCGTCTGCAGCCATGGCGACGTCAGCATCGTTGAGGACGAGCATGTGGTTTTTTGCTCCGCCGAGCGCCTGGACACGCTTGCCATTGGCGGTGCCGGTCTCGTAGATGTATTCGGCAATGGGCGTGGAGCCCACGAAGCTCACCGCGGCCACGTCGACGTGATCGAGGATCCGGTCCACCGAGAGCTTGTCGCCGTGGACGATGTTGAAACAGCCGTCGGGAAGACCTGCCTGCGCCAGCAGCTCGGCAAGCAGCATCGTGACCGACGGGTCCTTCTCGCTCGGCTTGAGTACGAAGGTGTTGCCGCACGCAAGCGCGTTGGCGAACATCCACATCGGGACCATCGCCGGAAAGTTGAACGGAGTGATCCCGGCGACAACACCGAGCGGCTGGCGGATGGAGTGCACGTCGATGCCTGACGCAGCCTGCTCGGAGTAGTCACCCTTCATCAGTTGCGGAACCCCACATGCGAACTCGATGTTCTCCAGACCGCGTGCCACCTCACCCAGCGAGTCCGACAGCACCTTGCCGTGCTCGGCAGTGAGGAGCGACGCGATCTCCTTGCGGTTCGCGTCGACGAGTTCGCGCATGCGGAACATCACCTCGGAGCGCCTGGACAGCGACGTGGCACGCCATGCGGGAAATGCTGACTTGGCTGCTGCGACCGCGGCATCGACTTCGGCGACCGATGCCAAGTCGAGTGCTCCGGTCTGCTCGCCAGTGGCAGGGTCATAGACCGGTGCCGAGTGACCAGAGGTGGACTCGACGACCTTGCCGTCGATCCAGTGCGAGATGCGATTCATGACTGAAGCCTGTCAGTGGAGGTACGTGGAGAGGCCGCGTTTGACGAATTGGCCGTGGCCCTTGCGGCCGAGGTAGGTGTCGTTCTGGACGATCACGGCACCGCGCGACAGCACCGTGTCGACCTTGCCGTCAACGGTGAACCCCTCGTATGAGGAGTGGTCCATGTTCATGTGGTGCTTACCGTCCACGCCGATGTGGGTGACCCCGTTCGGGTCCCACACGAGCACGTCGGCATCAGCACCGGGCTCGAGCACACCCTTCTTGTCGAGTCCGAACATCCGCGCCGGTGTGGTGCAGCAGGTTTCCACCCAGCGCTCGAGGGTCATCTCCCCCATCACCACGCCCTGATAGATCAGTTCCATGCGGTGCTCCACACCACCCATGCCGTTCGGGATCTTGGAGAAATCGCCGATACCCAACTCCTTCTGGTCCTTCATGCAGAACGGGCAGTGGTCGGTCGACACGACCGCCAACTCGTTCATCCGCAGGCCCTTCCACAGATCCTTCTGATGGTGCTCGTGCTTGGACCGCAGCGGAGTCGAGCAGACCCATTTCGAACCTTCGAAGCCTGGCTGGGCGAGGTGATCCTCGATCGACAGGTACAGGTACTGCGGGCAGGTTTCCGCGAACACGTTGAGGCCCATCTGCTGAGCTCGCGACACCTCTTCAAGTGCTTCGGACGCAGACATGTGCACGATGTAGAGCGGCACGTTGCCCGCCACGCGCGCCAGCTTGATCGCTCGGTGCGTGGCTTCGGATTCGAGCTCTTCGGGTCGGGTGTACGCGTGATACTTCGGGTCGGTGTCGCCGCGAGCGAGGGACTGGGCCACCAGCACATCGATCGCGATGCCGTTCTCGGCGTGCATCATCATCAGGCCGCCCGATTCCGATGCGTTCTGCATCGCTCGCAGGATCTGGCCGTCATCGGAGTAGTACACGCCCGGGTAGGCCATGAACATCTTGAAGCTGGTGATGCCCTCGTTCGCGACCAGGTGCGACATGGCTTCGAGCGACTGCTCGTTGACGTCGCCGATGATCTGGTGAAACGCGTAGTCGACGTGGCACTCGCCGGCTGCTTCTTCGTGGCGGATGGCGAGCGTCTCGCGAACATCCTGGCCGACCTGCTGCGAGGCGAAGTCGACGAGTGTGGTCACGCCACCCCATGCTGCTGCGCGCGACCCCGTGTCGAAGTCGTCGGCGGACACGGTGCCACCGAACGGCAGGGACATGTGGACGTGAGCATCCACACCACCGGGCACGACGTACTTGCCGGTGGCGTCGACGACGACGTCAGGTGTGATGCCGTAGGACGCGGCGTGCCCGGGCGCCATGATCGCAGCGATCGATTCGCCGTCGATGAGTACGTCGGCTTCACGCCGACCGATTGCGGACACCACGGTTCCGCCGCTGATGAGTGTGGTCGCCATGTCGTGTCTCCTCAGTACTCGGTGAGTTCGGTGTAGGCCTCGGGGCGGCGGTCTCGATAGAACTGCCAGCCGTCGCGCACTTCGCGGATCAGATCGAGATCGAGATCACGCACGATCAGTTCGGGCGCGTGGGCATCACCTTTGTCGCCGACGTACTGCCCTCGCGGGTCGGCGAAGTAGCTCTGGCCGTAGAAGTCGTTCTCGCCGAGGTCCTCGATTCCGACCCGGTTGATCGCACCCACGAAGTACATGTTCGCGCATGCCGCTGCTGGCTGTTCGATACTCCACAGGTACTCGGAGAGTCCACGGTGGGTGGCTGATGGATTGAACACGATCTCGGCACCGTTCAGGCCGAGCGCTCGCCATCCCTCCGGGAAGTGGCGGTCGTAGCAGATGTAGATGCCGACTTTGCCGACCGCCGTGTCGAACACGGGGTAGCCCCCGTCACCTGGCTTGAAGTAGAACTTCTCCCAGAACCCCTGCACCTGAGGAATGTGCTGCTTGCGGTACTTGCCGAGGTAGCTGCCGTCGGCGTCGACGACCGCTGCGGTGTTGTAGTACACGCCGGGTTGTTCGATTTCGTACATCGGCAGCACGAGCACCATGTTCAGTTCCTTGGCCAACGCCTGGAACCGTTTCGTGGTCGGACCATCCGGGATGTACTCGGTGTACTCGTAGTACTGCGCGTCCTGAACCTGGCAGAAGTACGGGCCGTAGAACAGCTCCTGGAAGCACATGATCTGCGCTCCGTCGGCCGCCGCATCACGAGCTGCTTGCTCGTGTTTGACGATCATCGATTCCTTGTCGCCGGTCCAGTCGGTCTGGAACAGCGCTGCCTTGATGACGTTTGACATGTGTCTCCCTCGGGTGGGCATTCAGTTGATGTTGCGGATCGTGTCGGTGATGATCTCGACGGCGGTGTCGATCTCCGATGCGGACACATTCAGCATCGGTGCGATTCGTACGACGTTGCCATAGAGCCCACCCTTGCCGACGAGCAGGCCACGCTGTTTGCAGCCGTCGGCGAGCGCCGCAGCCTTGGCCTTGTCGGGGTGGACGCTGTCGTCGTGCACGGTCTCGATGGCGACCATCAGCCCGCGGCCGCGCAGCTCGCCGATCCACGGTGCTGCGTCGGTAGCGGGCCGCAACCCAGCGAAGAAACGCTCGCCCATGAGCTTCGCGTTCGACTGCAAGTCGTTGTCGAGCACGTGACGCAGCGTGGCACGACCCGCAGCGGCAGCGAGCGGGTTGCCCCCGAACGTGGAGAACGATGCGACCTTGATGGTGTCCATCACCTCCGCCCGAGCAACCACCCCAGCCAAGCCAGCGCCGTTGCCGACACCCTTGGCGAAGGTGATGATGTCGGGGACGATGTCGTGCGCCTGATATCCCCAGAAGTGATCGCCGGTGCGACCCCATCCGGTCTGCACTTCGTCGCTCACGAAGAGAATGCCGCGCTCTGCGAGCAGCTTGTGCATCTGACCGAAGAAGCCGTCGGGCGGGGTCGCGAATCCACCGACGCCTTGGATCGGCTCGGCGATCAGACACGCCACATCTCCCGCTGCGGTCATGTCCAGGATCTGTTCGAGGTCGTCACAGCAGGCCTGCGTATAGGCATCATCGTCGAGGTCCTTGAAGGGGCTGCGCAAGCGGTAGCCGCCCTGCACGAAGCTCACGTCGAGGCCGGACACACTGCTGGAACGCCACGACGAATGCGACGTGATGGCTTGCGTTGCGAACGAGCGACCGTGGTAGCTGTTGCGCACGGCCAGCACCTGATTCGATTGACGGAAGCTCGCCGCCAACAGCAGTGCGGTTTCGTTGGCTTCGGAGCCCGACGCCGTGAAGAACACACGCGCATCGGCGATTCCCGACACGGCTGCGATCTCCTCGGCAAAACTGATCATCTCGTCGTTGAGATACAGCGTGGACGAGTGCATCACCTTGGCAGCCTGGGCTTGCACCGCTTCGGTGACCTCGGGTTGATTGTGACCGATCATGGTCGTGAGCACACCGCCGAAGAAGTCGAGGTAGCGATTACCTTCCAGGTCCCACACGTAGCCGCCGTCTCCGTGGTCGATCGAGATCGGCTCGTCGAACATGGGCGACAACCAGGAGGGAAACACCGCCCGGTAGCGTTCGGCAAGATCGATCGTGGTGGTCACGAGCCCGACACTATGTGAGGCGCCGTCCGACGCGCGCCACATCGCCGCCAGTTCATCAGGACGTCACAGGGTCTCCAGACTCTTTTGCGACACCACCGAACCTTCACCGCCAGCTCGGCGAAGCAAGAGCTGGAGAAAGCGCTTGTGCAGCGGCGTGGCGAGCAACCAGTAGATCGGCCCGAACCACCCGGTCTGCTGAACGACGTCGGTGCGGGCACTGACTTGGTTCGGGCTGTCGATCTTGAAGGCGAGCCGGTAGCGCATGATGCGCATGTCCTCAGCGAACGTGATGGACGTGTCCGTTCGATCGATGACGTGCCAATTGCCGAGCGCTCCGCCGTCCAGCGCATCGACCACGCCTCGACGCAATTCGGCTGCACCGGACAACCCCATGCTGACCCGGGTGAGCCACCCTGGCTGGCGCATCGCCAGTCGCTCCACGAATTCTTCGACACCGTAGACGTCGTCACGGGCGGTCAGTACGAAGTGGTCCCGGTAGTCCGGGTCGTCGAAGGTCAGGTCGTGCAGTGCGTCAGCGTTCATGCGCTAAGTGTCGCAGTGAGACACAAATGATGCAAGCCACATGTGTCACACCGTGACAGCTACGATGCTCGCATGGTGAGTCGTCGACAGCACCGAACTCAGACGCTGCTTGCACTCAACGCGGCCGCGGTGGCAGCCATCGAGGCCCACGGTCCGGACGTGCCACTCGAAGACATCGCCGAGCGAGCGGGCGTTGCCCGACGGACCATCTACCGATGGGCGCCCGGACGAGACGACCTGCTGTTCGTTCACCCCCGGCTGTGGCTGGACGTGTTCGATACCGCAGCCACCGCGGCGGCCGACGAGCCGTTTGCCCGCCGAGTTCGTGTCGCATGCCAGGCCGTGTGCGAGTCGATCGACGCGGACCCTGAACCCGTGCGGCGGTCCATGCAATTGGTGCTCGAACACCCTCAACTCCTGCGCGGATACGCAGCGGTCAACAACGAGTGGATCGAACGAATCGCCGCCGAAGTCCAGCGCGACACCGACACCGACACTGCCGGCCGCTTACGCGCCCGCGCCATCGGCGCCGCGATCATGGGAGTCATCGACGCTGCGCTTCAGGAGTGGGCGCTCGAGGGCGCAGCCGGGCCGATCGATCACCTGGTTGCCGACGGGCTCGGCTACCTCGACCCACTTCTTACCGACATTTGACCGTCGACGGCTCGAACACGACAACACGAACCGGGAGGCACTGCGTTTCGATGTGGCGTGCCCAATTCACAATGCAAGTGATTGCTCACGATCAAGTCACGCGTGCGTCGACGTTCCACCGGTGCCATGCCCGTGCAGACAGCGGCGGCCGCTACTGGGCCTGCAAGACTGTGGTGGTGGACGGTTCGGACGCACGTGAATCGCTGGTCGATGACGTAGCACTCGCCGACGACGCTTCCGAGTCCACGTTCTCGTGGTCGCGAGTCGATGTCTCGCTGTTGAAAAACCCAGCGGTCATCCGCTCGTTGGCCATCATTCCGGTCGCCGTGTTGGTGGTGCTGTGGCCGCAGCGCACCGACCGCATCCTCGCTGCACTCATCGCCATCGGCTTGCTCGCCGTGTGCGCCACCTCGGCGTGGGTGGCACTGCGCGCCCGCCCCCGCCGGTGGTTGCTCCTCGCCACGTCGACCGCAGGAATCGCCACCGGCGCATGGTTGCTCGCGTCACCCGAACGATCGACCACATTCCTGGGGCGCCTGATCGGAGTCGGCATCGCGGTTGTGGCGGTTCGCGACCTCGTGTCGGACTGGAATGCGGATGTGCCCGACGGAGATCGAGCGTGGCTCGGGTTTCGCGCACTGTGGAGGCTCGGTCTCGCTTCGCTGCTGATCGCATTCCCCGCCGAACTCGTTGCCGCAGTGTCGACCTTTGCCGCACTGGGCTGGATCGCGTTCGCCGTGGTCGTGCTCGTGGTGTCGCTCGACCGCAACCGCTCCGGCCTTGTCGGCACCGCCGATTCAGGACGCCTCGTCAAAGCCTGGCTGGCCGAACGTCCGAAGTCGCTCGAAGATCGCACTGCGCTCTACGACAAGATCCTGTTCGATGGACCGCTGAGTGGAAATCGGATCATCCGATTCTTCACGCTGATGGTCTTCGCATCGGTGATTGCCTCGATGGGCATCATCAGCGACTCCACTGCGGTCGTCATCGGCGCCATGCTGATCGCGCCGCTGATGACCCCGCTGATGGGTATGGCCATCTCGCTGGTGATGGGATGGCCGCGGCGTCTGGCGCGGAGTTCGCTGCTGGCGTTCGGGGGCATTGCCACCACCATCAGCATCGGCGCACTGCTCGGGCTGACCGTGCCCGCGGTGATCGACGTGGCCACGAACACGCAGATCGTCAGCCGAGCAACACCGACGGTGCTCGACCTGATCATCGCAGTCGCTGCGGGAGCGGCCGGCGCGTACGGGCTGTCTCGTCCTGATGTGTCGGACTCGCTGCCCGGTGTGGCGATTGCCATCGCGCTCGTGCCGCCGCTCGCGGCGGTGGGAATCTCCTGGTCGCAAGGCGATTGGGATGCGGGCGCCGGCGCGCTGCTGTTGTTCACGACCAACATGCTCGCCATCTTGGTGATCGGCGGGATCACGTTCGTGTTCACCGGCGTGGCCCCGATCAAGCACATTGCCGACAGTCGTCATCGGGTTCGCACCTCGGTCGCCGCGATCGGCACGGCGACTGCGATCGTTCTCGGCCTGCTGCTGCTGAACAACCTCCACGTGGCCACGAACCTGTTCGACGCATCGACGATCGAGGACACGGTCGACGAGTGGATCGCGCCGCACCCTGAACACGGTGTGGTCCGGATCAACACCGACGGCGACGTCGTGACCGTCGCCATCATCGGCCCCGCCGGCGGTGCGCCGAATGCCGCCGACTTGGCAGCGCTGCTCGACAACGAGTTGGATCGCAGGATGACGGCGGACGTGCGACTCATCGTCGAAGAACGAGACATCGCTCGCAGCGACGCAGGCGGTGGCTGATGTTCGGCATCCTGGCGCTGTTCCGAGCCCTCTTTCTCGCCATTCGCGGGCTGACCAGCGAGCCCGAAGGACGCGGGCTGATCACGCTGGTGGTCGGCCTGATCGCCGTCGGTGGCATCTTCTACCACCGCGTCGAGAACCTGTCGTGGCTCGACAGCTTCTACTTCACGATCGTCACGCTCACCACGGTCGGCTATGGCGACATCTCGCCCACCACCGCTGCAGGCAAGGTGTTCACCTCGCTGTACCTGCTGATCGGGATCGGACTCCTCGTCGCGTTTGCGACGAAGATCACCTCGCGCATGGTCGACGCGCGCAAGGAGATCGTCGAAGACCGGCAACGCCGCCGTTCTTGATCAGGAGTCGGTCGATGCGGTGAGGCGGTTGAGGCCGGAGCGAACGATCATCGTGTAGGTGTCGGCAATGGCGGCCTCGCGGTGATCCTTTTGCGCTTCGAGGCGACTCGGGTCGGTCACCACTGCCATGAACGCCGCCTTGCTCGGGAATTCGTTGAAGCGCACCTGATGCCACGCTCGCCCATCACCCACGATCGTGTCTTCCACGGCGAACCAACCGTTGATGCGAACGCCGTGGGCAAGGGCGACCCGGCCGGCCGCTGTTTGATACTGCGCCATGTGATCGGGCGTCTCGTGTGCGGCGGCGGCATCTTCGAAGCGCAGCACATGCACCACGACGACCGGACCATCGTCATCCGTCGGCGGATGCGGTACGTCGGCCCAGTCGATGCGTTCCACATCATCAGGGAAATTCGGCGTGTCCATCGGCTGCGTGCCGATCACGAAGGTCGACTCCATACCGGCGTCCTTGTGGTGGTGCGCCGCCTGGAATGAGGGCAGCGACTGCATGTCGATGAAGGATCTGCGGGTGGGATACTTCACCACGGCCACGCGGTCCCACACCGTTTCGTCGCCGAGCAGTTGCTGATCGACATTGCCGAAGAACACCGGCTGCGCACCGACCGCTGCGAGCGAGTCGAGTGGTGAGTAGAGGTCGTCGGCTTCCTGGCCACTGATGGTGGATTCGCGCCCATCGGCGTAGTCGGCCACGTCGCGGTATTTCATCAGGTTGACCATCCACACGGGGCCGTCATCGGCAGGGTCGATGGATGCCATCTTCATGGCGTAGTCGCTGTTCGGCGTGCCGTATCGAACGGTGTTGCTCATGAAGTGCCCACTTCTCCAGCGGCGATCGCGTCGAGCACGATCTGGGCGAGCTGGGGTGCGCCGTCTTCTTGGAAGAAGTGGTGTGCGTTCTCGACGAGCACATGGGGCTGCCCTTGAGCACCCGGCACCAGCTTCAGGAACGGCTTGTCGCCGCCGGCGGTGACGGGGTCGTCGTCGCTGAAGCAGCAGATGAACGGCTTGTCCCAGGCTTTGAGCACTTCCCATGCAGCGAGGTTGTCGGGCACTGCCGGGTCGTCGGCCGAGGTCGGCACGAGCGACGGGAAGATCCGCGCACCTTCTTTGAACGTCTCGTCGGGGAACGGTGCGTCGTAGGCCGCCACTTCGGCGTCGATCAATTCGGTGTTGGTGGCACCCTGCAGGATCTGTCCGATCGGGAACACGGGTGACTCCTGGCTGAACTTCTGCCAGTCGAGGAACGCTTGACTGGGCGCCGCTTCGCCGTTCGGGAGTCCGGTGTTGCCGATGACGACGCGGGCAAAGCGTTCCGGATTCTCGGCAACGAGGCGAAGCCCGACCAGACCACCCCAGTCCTGTCCGAAGAACGTTGCGTCCCGCAGGTCGAGGTGGTCGATGATCGCCTCCTGCATCCACGCCACGTGGCGGGCGTAGGTGTAGTCGCTCTGCTCGCTCGGCTTGTCGCTCTTGCCGAAACCGACCAGGTCGGGGCAGATCACACGGGCGCCTCCCGCCACGAGCAGCGGGATCATCTTGCGGTAGAGGTAACTCCATGACGGCTCACCGTGCATCGCGAGCACCACCGGCCCATCGGCGGGACCCTCGTCGAGATAGTGGACGCGCAGTGTGCCGCCGGATTGATCGCTGATGGCGACGTAGTGCGGTTCGAACGGATAGTCGGGGAGGTCGACAAAGCGCTCGTCAGGTGTGCGGAGTGAATGCATGTCATGGCTCGTTTCGTGATGAGCGTTCGTTACGGGCCTGGCTCGTAACGAACACGTCGGTCGGGGATGGTCACGGGTTGATGTCGACGCGGTGAAGGTCGTCGCCGACCTCCACGTTTCCGTTGAAATCTGTCGCAGCGAGTGCGCGCCAATCGTCAGGAGTGCCGCTGAGCGGCATGGGCGGCACGTAGTGGGTGAGGATCAGCGTGTCGAGGTCGGCGCGGGCAGCGGTCTGGCCGGCTTCTTCGGGCGACGAGTGGTAGTCGAGCGTGTCCTGTATGCGCTGCATGGGCACGTTGGCGATGATGTCCTTGCGGATCACGGTGTGGACGAGTGCATTCGCTCCGGCACACAGTGCGTCGAGGCCGGCACATGGCACCGTGTCACCAGCCACCACCGCGCTGACCTCGCCGTGATCGAAGCGGTAACCCACGCTGGGTTCGACCGGCTTGTGGTCGGTCAGCCCACACGTGATGGCAACGGCGCCGCCCTGTCCTCCGGGAAGCTGAAGTGGCCCCTCGGTCACTTCGATGACCGTGACTGGCGGGCGGTGGTCGAGGTCCTCGTGGTGGGCAATGCGATAGTCGATATCCGGGTCGAGCGACGCAATGATGTGCTCGACGACCGAGCGCGTTCCGATCGGCCCCACGATGGTGAGCGGTGTCTCCTCGAACGTCATGACCCAGCGCGTGGTGATCACATCGTTCAGATCGGTGATGTGGTCGCTGTGCAAGTGGGTGATGAACACCGCGGTGAGGTCTGGCGCTCCGAGGCCGACAGCCGCGAGTCGCATCAACACGCCTCGGCCAGCATCGACCAGGTAATGCTCGGCGGTGGGGCCCTCACCGGCGGAGATGAGCGTGGCAGGCCCGGCTCGATCGGGAGCAGGCATCGGCGAACCAGTACCCAGCAACGTCACCGACAGTCCTGTGGCGGTCATTGGCGGCTCATTTCCGCTGCGGCTTCGGCATCTCGAGCCTCGGCGTCCTGTCGGCTCAGGAGTTGGATCACGACCTCGTGGAGCGTGCCGCCGAACGGAAACGGACCGTCGTAACGCTGGGACACGGCGGAGCCGTGGTCGTAGGCCACACTCGGACCGACCGACGACATCATCCGCATGAACCGATCCAAGTCGGTGCCTCCAGCGGCTTGCCCATTCACGACCAACGACATCTCGCCGGCCATTCCGGCCCGCCGTCGCAGCTTCACCACCAACTCGGCATCACCGACGGGAATCTCGATGTCGGATTCGAGGATCGTGTGCTCGTCGAACGCGTTGTAGTCCACGACCAGCCGATTGTTCTGCACGAAGATCGACAGACCCGAGTTCTCGGTGCCGGTTGCGTAGATCACTCCGGCGTCACCTTCGCTGCGCGAGACCCGAGCGGTGAGATCGAACGACTTGCCGCCGATGGCCGCCGATGCCTGGCCCGGCATCGGTGACATCGGCGGGCGATACACGTACTTCATGTCCGCCGGGTGCGGCGAATTGTCACGGAAGCGAGCACCGAACAACTCGACGAGGCGGTCGTCGAGAGGGAGCACGCCGTGACGATCGGCCTCGCTCCACCACAGATCGATCAACGCCTGCAACCGCTCGGGCTCGGCAGCGGCGAGATCGTTGCACTCTGACCAATCATCGGTCAAGCAGTACAGCTCCCAGGTCTCGGTGTTGTAGTCCGCGCCGGGCGCGTGCTTGCACACCGCTTTCCAGGTGACGGCATCAGGGCCATCGCCATCGATGTGCACCAGCGCTCGACTGCCACTCATCTCGAAGTACTGCAGTCGGTTCGTGGCGGGGGCGTCGACGTCGGCAAACACCGACCGGAACGAGTGACCAGTGACCGGCAATTGCTCGACCCCGCGGTACGTGTCGGGCGCCGTGATGCCCACGAGGTCATAGATGGTGGGGACGATGTCGGAGACATTGACGAACTGGTCGCGCAGCTCACCTGCGTGGGCGGCGTCGGTGCGACCCGGTGCGTGCACGATCATCGGGACGTGAACTCCGCCCTCGTGGGTGTTCTGCTTGTACCACTTGAAGGGTGAGTTGCCGCACTGCGCCCATCCCCACGGATAGTTGGTGTGGCTGTGTGGGCCGCCGATGTCGTCGATCTGGTCGATCATCTGATCGCCGTCGTCGAAGATCCCGTTGAAGAACTTCATCTCGTGCATCACACCGAACGGGCCGCCCTCTTGGGAGGCACCGTTGTCGGCGAGCACCACGAAGATGGTGTTGTCGAGCTCGCCGAGCTGACGCAGATTCTCCACGAGACGGCCGATCTGGTCGTCGGTGTGATCGAGGAACGCCGCGAACGCTTCTTGCAGGCGCGCCCCAACGAGCTGCTGGTTCTGCGGGAGGTCTTCCCACGCATCGACGCCGGGGTTGCGGGGCGCCAGTTCGGTTCCGGCCGGGATCACGCCCAGTTCGAGCTGGCGTTCGTACCAACGCTGTCGCACCACATCCCAACCTTCGTCGTACCTACCGCGATACTTGTCGAGGTAGCGCTGCGGCGCCTGGTGCGGTGCGTGCGTGGCCCCGAAGGGTACGTATGCGAAGAACGGTCGGTCCGGCCGCACGCCTTTGCTGTCGCTGATCATCTTCGTGAGCTGGTCGATGAGGTCTTCGCTCACGTGATAGCCGTCTTCGGGCTTGCGAGGCGCGTCGATCGAGTGGTTGTCGCTCACGAGGTCCGGATGGAACTGGTCGGTCTCGCCTTCGAGGAATCCGTAGAAGCGGTCGAAACCACGAGCGAGCGGCCACTGGTCGAACGGTCCAGCCGACGAGCACTGTTCCATCGGGGCGAGGTGCCATTTGCCGGTGCAGAACGTGGCGTAGCCCTCCCCTTGCAATACCTCGGCCACCGTGGCTGCATGGTTGCTGATGTGGCCGAGCTGGTTCGGGAAGCCCGTTCGAAAGTTCGACACCGCCCGCATCCCGACCGCATGCTGCGAGCGACCGGTGAGCAGCGACGCACGAGTGGGCGAGCACAACGGGGTGACGTGGAAATTGGTGAACTGCAGGCCGCCTGCGGCGAGCGCATCGACGTTCGGAGTGTCGATGTCGGATCCGTAGCACCCGAACTGGGCGAATCCCGTGTCGTCGAGGAGCACCATCACCACGTTGGGTGCTCCAGGTCCAGGGTGCGGCGGCTCGTCGAACCACGCCTGCGAGTCGGCGACCGTTCGCCCGATCGTTCCTTCGAATCGTGATGGACGGCTCATGAGTTCACTCCCTGCGATATCGGCGTTGGTTCGGCTGGTTCGTTGCACCACGCGGCGACCAGGGCGCCAACGCCACGTCGCCACGTTCGTTCGACCTGGCGACGACTTCGGCCGTGCACAGCCTGCAGCAGGTCGAACGCGTCAGGTGATGTGGTGGCGTCCACCATTGCAACGAGGTTGCCGACGGCGGCCGAAGACAGCGTGGTGGTCTCGACGCGGAGACAGTGCTGGACCTGCTGCGCCAACACCGAGCTCAGCGCACTCATCCGGTCAGCGACGTTGGGATGATCGAGCGACCGTTGCCGCCCGAGGCGCAACAGTGCACCGGACGCGGCATACAGCTCGACGCGAGATCGCACCAGGCCGTCGATCCGTTCCTGCCGCGGGAGCGATGCATCGAACTCGGTCACGACAAGATGTGCGTAGCGCCGGTCGAACTGATCGAACGCCTGGTTGCGCATGTCGTCGAGTCCGTCGAACATCCGAAAGATCGACGAGACCGAGACGCCAGAGCGCTCCGCAACTTCGTCGGCGGCGGGCGGCACCCTGGCCTCGTGGACCAGTTCGAACACCGCATCGATCACTGCCGCCCGACTGCGGTCGCGACGCGCTCGGCGACCGTCGACAGCTGGAAGGGTCTCGGCATCCATGTCGCGAACCTACATCGGTGCCCACGTCTTTTGCGAGTTGAAATCGCAATACTGCGACGACGACGAGCGACCTGCGCTCCGCTACGTTCGACGAATGACCGACGACGAGCTCGCAGCACTGGTGGGACACCGGTTCCCCGGAGGCATGCGCACCATCGAACACTGGGAGAACTGGCTCCTCACGGATTGCACCGGGCGCGAGCAATTCGCGCACCAACTGGTTCATCCGGTTGCCCTGTTCCACGTTCCGATCCAAGGGGCGAACACCTCGATTGCCGAGCTGTTCGCACTCGGCGACGTTGTCGGCGCCGGATCGGTCGGCCTCGACGGCTACGACTGGGAGTACTTCCAGCCGCTACGCGAGGGCGTCGAGTATCGCTTCGACGGAGGTGTGATCGAGACCGAACGCTGTCAGACCGAGACCGGCGCGACATACGACCGGTTCGTTTTCTCGATCGAATTGTCTACGCCCGACGGTGAACCAGCAGCTCGAATCACCAACCACTGGAGGTTGCGGCGATGAGTGCTCGAGCGAGTGCAGTCCAGGTCGGCGACGAGATTCCCGAGTGGGTGATGGCTGACGTGGACCCCCAACGGATGAAGACCATGGCAGCGATCCTGCGCGATCCCTACCCGGTCCACTGGGACCGCACGGCCGTTGCCGAGATGCCGATCGGACTCGGCGAGCGAGTGATCAATCAGGGCCCGCTCAACTTGTCGTACATCACCAACATGTTGCTGGCCTGGCAGGGCCCGACCTGCGTGCGACGTCTCCAGGTGTCGTTCGGACGCCCCGTGCTCGACCATGATCGCGTGACCGCCATCGGCACCGTCACGTCGATCGACCTCGTCGATGGAGAGCAGCGAGCCATCTGCGAGGTGCGGCTCATGCGCGACGACCAAGCCGTGGTGACGGGAACGGCCGTTGTAGCTTTGACTCAACCCGACACGGAGGTCAGTTGATGGCGCGAATCGAATTGCCTGAGGGCACCGACACCGAGCAGACCCGCATGTGGCAGCTGGCGCCGGATCTGTACAAGGCGGCAGGCAGCTTCAGCCGCACCATGTACGCCAGCCAGCTGTCCACCCGGGAGCGCGAGTTGGCGCGGATGCGAATCGCGCGAATCAACGCGTGCGACATTTGACTGGACACACGAGCCGCGCCGGGAGCGCAGCCAACCGTCACCGAAGAGGAATACGCCGCCGTCGAGCGGTATGACGACGTCGAGTCGTTCAGCGATCGTGAGCGTTTGGCGATCGAATACGCCGAGCGGTTCGCGCTGACCCATACCGACATCGACAACGAGTTCATCGATCGGCTGCGCGAGCACTACAGCGACGCCGAAGTCGTCGAGCTGAGCGCCACCATCGGGTTCTGCATCGGCATCGGACGGATCTACGCCGTGCTCGACATCGCCAACGAGTGCCCGCTCATCCACTGACCGAGTTTCCACCCCCCTCTCGGTCGAGACACGGCCGAGGACGACCTGCCGAGGCGTCGGTGTTCCATCGACGACACCCCCGTTCACCCCGACGTTGCGCTCCGCGTCAGATCACCGGACCCCACACCTCGAGGTGGCCACTGCGCTCCACCCGACGAATGGTCCGCAGGTCGAGCAGCGTCTCCAGACCACCTGCGCCAAACGCCTGACGTGCCAGCGACTGGTCAGCTGCACTCGCGACTGCGAGATCGTCATGGAGCCGTTGCAGCAGCCAGAACCGGTACGGCATCACCCCGGTGGTGATCTGAATGCCCCGCCAGTCGAACGTGGCGGTCCCCGCTCCACCTCGGGCGCGATCGGTGAGCGAGCGCCGCGCTGGGTCCTCGAGCCCGTTGGTGCCGGCTTCGATGTCCGGGTTGTCAGCAAGCCAACGGTTTGCGACCTCGACATGGGCGGCGATCTCGGGCAGGTACTCATCGGCAACAAAGCGCATCATCGCCACCAGAGTCTGGGGAATCTCGGCGTCATCGATGAGGGCCTCGGTGTCGACCCCGTCGTACTCGTGAAGGTACGGCTCGCCCGTGCTCATCCGCTCGACCCAGCGACCGACGCGAGGAGCCCGTTGCTTGATGAGCGCAGACGGCGTCGGATCGCGAAAGAGATGCGCCCACATGGCGGCCATCAGCCCGTAGTCACCAAGCGTTGGGTGCCCGCCGAGCAGGAATGGATGGTCCGCCAAGTGGGCCGAAAACAGGTCGAGCCACTCCTCGAATGCCGACTCGATCAGCGGCTGCGACTCGTGTGACACACCGAAGGCAACCGCAGCCTTGCGCATGCGGCCGCTGCTGTGCAGAAACATCTCGCGCGCCTCGGCCTCGCTGAGTGCCTGGGGCATGTTGAGGGCGAACTCCGAGACGATGAACTCGAGGTTCTGATCATCGAAATTCCAGCGATAGTGCATTGCCGGCCGAAGCAAACCCTCTCCACCAAAAATCTCGAACAGGTGGGAAATCGCCAGCAACGTCGGCGAGTCAGGTCGAACAGAATGCCGGCGGTGTGCCTGGCCCTCCCCCAGGTCGAAATGGTCGATGATGTCCGCGCCATCTTGAATGACCTCACCGCTCGGTGTCTCCAAGCACGGGATGATCCAGCGGCCCACGGTTGGCACGATGTGGTTCAGGTACCGATCGCTGCCCGGCGACATCTCGACGAAGTCGACACGTTGCGACCGCAGGTACGAGCGGACCTTGCCCGTGTAGAGAGAAACCGGAGCGCCGTACAAGGTGTAGGTCATGAAGGGCCGAAACTAGCTGTCGGCGCTCGCTTCACCTGCTGCGGCGAATTGACTTTCATGGTGGGCGACGTGAGGATCTGGCGATGAAGGCACCGCCGTTCACGTATCACCGGCCCGACACGCTCGATGAGGCGCTTGCGTTGCTCAGCGAGCACGGCGATGACGCCAAAGTCCTGGCGGGTGGCCAGAGCCTCATTCCGCTGATGGGGTTGCGGATGGGTCGCCCCGAGCACGTGGTGGACATCGGCCGCATCCCGGGGCTCGATTCGATCGACGTGGACGATTCCGGTGCGGTGAAGGTCGGCGCGCTCGTTCGCCACGAGCAGGCAAAGAACTCGCCAACGATCGTCCAGCACGCTCCACTGATCGCCCAAACAATGCCGTGGGTGGCGCACCGGGCCATTCGTACACGCGGCACCGTCGTTGGCAGCATTGCCCACGCCGACCCAGCAGCAGAGATGCCTGCCGTCGTGTTGGCCACGCAGGCCAGCATGAACGCGACGTCGGTCCGCGGAACTCGAAGAATCGCGGCCGACGCATTCTTCGAGGGCTACCTCGACACCGCGCTCCAAGCCGATGAGATCCTCACCTCGGTCACGTTCCCTGCGTGGCCGAGCAACGCTGTTGGCTCGGTCACCGAGGTGGCCCGACGCCACGGCGACTATGCGCTGGTCGGCCTCGTGGCGAAGTTGCAAGCCGATGACGACGGCATCATCACCGACGTGGCATTGGCTTTTCTCGGCGCCGCCTCAACCGCTGTTCGAGTGACTTCGGCCGAGCAAGCACTCATCGGAACTCGTGCCAACGACGAGGCCTTCACCGCCGCCGCGGCGATCGTGTCCGCCGAGCTCACCCCTCCCGCTGACATCCACGGCAGCACCGCATACCGCAAACACCTCGCTGCCACGCTGACCGTGCGTGGACTCACCGCAGCGAACAACCGCATTGGAGTCTCCGTATGAGCGCCGACAACACCGCCCGCCTCCAGGCCGAGGCGCAAGCGGGCGGCAGCGTCGTCGATCTCGAGCTGACCGTGAACGGAAGCCGACACGAGGTCACCGTCGAGGCTCGACGCACCCTCAGCGACGTGATCCGCGACGACATCGGCCTCACTGGCACGCATCTCGGATGCGAGCACGGAGTGTGCGGAGCGTGCACCATTCTCGTGGACGGTCAACCCGCACGCTCCTGCCTGATGCTCGCCGCTCAGGGAGAAGGCGCAGAGTTGACCACGATCGAAGGGCTTGCGGAGCCTGATGGCACGTTGCACCCGATCCAGCAGGCGATGATGGACTCCCACGGCTTCCAGTGCGCGTTCTGCGCACCCGGATTTCTCATGAGTGCAGTCGCATTGCTGGAGGAACAGCCGGACCCGTCGAACGAAAAGATCCGCGAGGAGCTCAGCGGCAACCTGTGCCGCTGCACCGGCTACCAGTCGATCGTGGCCGGCGTGGAAACCGCCGTGCGTGTGATGAAGGAGACCAGCAAATGAGCAGCGGCAACCGAAGCGGACTCGTCGGCCAGAGCGTTCGACGCGTCGAAGACGACCGGCTTCTGCGCGGCAACGGACAGTACGTTGCCGATCTCGATCCCGAGGGCGTTCTCCACGCGGTGTTCGTTCGCAGCCCGATGGCCCACGCCACGATCACCTCGATCGATGCGAGCGAAGCGCGCAAGGCGCCCGGTGTGGCAGCGGTGATCACCGGCGCCGAGATGCAGGCGACCACGCATCCGTTCCCGCCGTTCCTGATGCTGCCGGGTCTGTACACACCGCTGTACCACGCGCTCAGCGTGGACAAGGTTCGCCTCGTCGGCGACCCCGTCGCCATCGTGCTGGCCGAGTCACGGGCGCTCGCCGAGGACGCAGTGGAGCTCGTCGAGGTCGACTACGAGCCACTCGATGCCGTCGCCGACATCGCCGCCGCACTCTCGCCGACCTCCGAGCCGCTCTGGAGTAAGGCAGACGGCAACGTGATGATGGACCACACCGACACGTTCGGCGACATCGACTCGGTGTTTGCCGGAGCCGACCGCGTGATCACGGAACGCTTCGAGTGTCAGCGTCAATCGAACCAGCCGATGGAAACCCGCGGCAGCCTCGTGGACTTCGACGCCGACGGCCACATGACCATCCACAACGCCACACAGTCCAGCCACATGCTCCGCTGGATCGTGGCGGCGCTGACCGACAAGCAGTCGATCCGGGCATCGCTCAAGGCGATTGCCACGAACAAGGAACGCCGAAGCGGCTTCATTTCGGGAATGAAGGAGTTCATGGGGGCCAACAAAGACGAACTGGCCAACCAAGACAATGCTGGGACAAAATCACAGCTCAAGCGCGACAAATCGTTCCTCAAGCACGCCAACACCATCGGCCTCGGCCTGCTCGGCAAGTCGGACTACCCGACTGTGAAGGCCCAAGACATCGGCGGTGGGTTCGGCGCGAAGGGCTCGATCGCACGCGAGGACATCGCCGTCGCAGCTGCGGCGATCGCCGTTCGCCGACCGGTGAAATGGATCGAGGATCGAACCGAAAACCTGATGGATGGCGGCCAAGCCCGCGAGGAAGACATCACCGTGTCGATTGCCGTTGACAACGACGGCACGTTCCGTGGACTGCGCGTCGACATGGTCATCGACCAGGGTGCGTACCCCGGTTTCCCGGTCGGTGCACCGATGACATCGAAGATGATCAAGGCAATGTTCCCCGGCTCCTACAAGTGGGATGCCTATGAGATCCGCTCCAGGATCGTTGCCACCAACAAGGGCAAGTACGTGGCATACCGCGGACCTTGGGCCAACGAGACCTGGGCTCGCGAACGGATGATCGACGTCACCGCATCTGCGCTCAACATGTCACCTGCGGAGATCCGGCTGAAGAACATGATCGGTGAGGACGACATGCCCACCGCCATGATCACCGGCCCCACCATCGACAACACGATGTCGACCCGCAAGACCTTGGAGCACGCGCTCAGCTTGATCGATATGGAGCAGTTCGACATCGACAAGGCCGAAGCGGCGACTCGTGGCCATTGCCTCGGGCTCGGCATCGCCTCGTATCACGAAGCGGCGCCGGGTCCGCCCAACTACTGGGACTCGGTACACCCCGGCACCGGCATGCTCACCCCAGAAGAAGGCCATGCCACGGTCGAAGCCGACGGCTCGGTGGTGATCTACACCTCGCAGATGCCGCACGGCCAGAGCCATGAGACCACGTACGGCCAGGTTGCCGCGGACGAGTTGGGCGTGGCGATCGAGAACGTGAAGCTGGTCTATGGCAACACCGAGAAGACCAGCTTCAGCCTGCTCGGCACCGGTGGCAGCCGAGGTGGCCCCGTCGGCGGTGGGGTGGTGCGCAAGACCTCGCGAGAGGTGCGTCGCCAGATCGTGGAAAAGGCAGCAGACATGCTGGAGTGCTCCGTCGAGGATGTGGACATCATCGACGGCAACATCCACGTGGCCGGAGTTCCAGCTCGCGGTCTCACGTTCGCAGCTGTTGCCGAGCAGGCTGCTGCCGACGGCGCGAAAGGCGAGCGTCACGGCGCACCATTCGAAGTGCGCGACAGCTATGACGGTGCCGGCGACGGCGGCTGGTCGGTCGCAACGCACGTCTGCATCGTCGACATCGACCTCGGTACCGGCAAGGTGACCTTCCCCCGCTACCTCGTAGTGGAGGACTGCGGCCCGATCATCAACCCCGCAATCGTCGATGGGCAGGTTCGTGGCGGGGTGGCGCAGGGCATCGGCGCGGTGCTGTACGAACAGGCCACCTACGACGAAGATGCGAACCTCCAGTCCGCCACCTACATGGACTACCTGTTACCAACGGCAATGGAGATCCCCGAGGTGGAAGTGCATCACCTGGAAACTCACTCCGAGGGATTCGAGAACGACTTTCGCGGCGTCGGCGAAGGCGGCATGATCGGTGCTCCGGCGGCCATCACGAATGCCGTGGAGGATGCACTGAAGCCCTACAACGCTCGCGTCACCACGCAGTATCTGCCACCCACGAAGATTCTGGAACTGGCCGGGGTGATCCAACCCGACTGAGTTGCTCCAGGCCGGGTCAACGTTCGATGTGGTCGCCGAGGAGTTGCGCGACGCGCAACTCTTCAGGAATCCGCTCCACGCCGATCGTGCGGTCAATCGTCTCGTTCATGTGCCAGAGGCGGCGCTCTTGATACGAGATCGGGACGCTGTGGAACAGCGGTGAATTCATCGCACGGTCCATCGGGTTCAGATTCTCGACGTCTTCGTCGATCAGCGCAGCGAACCCGGCGATGCGTCGTTCCCATGCGTCGGTGTCGCCGATGTTCTCGGGCGTGGCGAAGTGGTAGATCTTGATATGCGTCCGCCCCGGCCCATCCGGAAAGAACACCAACCAAGGGATACCCGTCGCGCTCACCGGGGTGATCACGTTCGGGAAGACCGTGAACGCATAGCTCGTCGAGTACACGATGGGATGCACGGTGTCGATCGCCTCGAAGCCGAACGAGTTCGGGATCTTCTTGAAGTCGGTGATCGACTGCATTCCCGCCGCCTCGCGGATGTGTTTCGAGAACGGAACCACCATGCGCGAATTGCCGTTCGGGAGCAGCCCCATGGTCCCGCCACGCGAATCGAGCGTGCTCTTGCCGTCCCGGTCGTGGATGAACCGAAAGTGGTACACCTCCTGGAACGCTTCGAGTGCGACCTTCCAGTTGCAGTCGATCACCCGATGGTCGGTGCCCACGAGCTGCAGTCGCTCGGGCTGGAACTGGGCCATCTCGACGGCGAACTCGCCGAGGAATTCCATCAGCGGCATCGCATCGGGGTTCATGTTGATCCACACCCAACCGCCCCAGGTACCACAGCTGATCTGCGGCAGCCCTTTGTCCTCTTTGCACAGACCTGGGAAGTCGCGCTCGTCGGTCACTGCGATGAGTCGACCGTCCGTGGTGTCGTAGGTCCACGCGTGATACTGACAGCGCAGGTTTCGGACGGTTCCGGTGGGTTCACGCACCACGGGAGCACCGCGATGCATGCAGGTGTTGGAGAAGCAGCGGACTTGGCCGTCCTTGCCACGGATGACGATCAGCGGCGGGCCGAGCTCGTCGAACAGGAAGTAGCTGCCGTTGTCCGCCAGGTCACTCTCGCGACCCGCACAGATCCAGGTGTTCTGCCAGAGATGTCTTTGCTCGAGTTCGTAGAACTCGCGGCTGGTGTAGCGGTCTGACGGGATGTCGGGAAACGCGGGGAAGCCTTCGGGCGGTCCGGTGCGGTTCATCTCGTAGTGCATGTCGCGCGACAGTCGTTCGACGAGTGCTTCTGAGAGATGCGGTGGAGTCTGAGAGGTGTCGGTCACGCCGTGGATCCGCCGTCGATCACGAGCACGTGGCCGGACACGAATGCTGCAAGTTCGGACACCAAGAACAGCGTGCCGCGCGCGATGTGATCCGGCAGACCGCGAAGGCCGACCGGGTTGGCGCTGATCCGAGCATCGATGTCGAGACCGCCCGCCCGAAGCGGCTCCATCTGGTCCTGCACGCCGGGGGTGTCGATGATGCCAGGGGCGATGGCATTGACCCGGATCCCCTGAGGCCCCAACTCGATCGCCGCAGCTTTCGTCATCGCGATCACGGCAGCCTTTGATGCGGCGTAGGCGGAGATGTTTGCACCACCGCCGAGCCCGGCGATCGACGCGAGGTTCACGATCGAGCCGCCGGCTCCCATGGCCGCAGCGGCCTCGCGCACCACGCTGAACTGGGCGCGTACGTTCACATCCAGCATGGTGTGCACGAACTCGTCGGTGACCTTGCTCAATGGCCCGGTGGTCGGGAAGATCCCGGCGTTGTTGACGACGATGTCGAGGCCAGCGTCACCCGCAGCAGTCGAGACCGCAGCGCTGAGTTGCGTTGCATCGGTGATGTCGCAGCGAACAGCGGCGACGCCCATGTCAGCCGCTTGTTCAGATGACACCGCATCTCGATCCGCGACGGTGACGGTCGCACCGGCTTCGACCAGCCGAGTAGCGATGGATGCGCCGATGCCTTTGGCACCTCCGGTGACGAGCGCTCTCCGGCCGCTCAAGTCGACGAGATCGCCGATGGGTGGGGCCGACGGTGAAACGGTCATCGGCGTAACTTAACGCAGCTTCAGTAACTCGACTGCATCAGACTTGCGCAGCCAGCGCAGCGAGCGGCGCCGGATCGAGGTACTCCTCGATGAGCCGAATCTTGCCGGCATCGGAGTGAAAGCACGCTCGGACGGCTTCGATGTCACCTGCCTCGGCAGCACGCATGAACTCGCGTGCCAATGCCAAGGTGTCGCTCACAGCGTTCCTCGATCGGCTGCAACGAACGGAGCCGCCCACTGCGAGATTGGTTCCCCGGCTTCGGCGGACTCCAGCTGACGTTGGTCGTAGTAGTCGCGCCAGCGGTTGATCTTGTCGCCGTCGAACTCGAAGATGCTGACGTGCGGCGTGAGCACGTGATGTCCGTCCGGGTTGATGTAGTCGTCGATTCCTTCGACGAAGACCACGTTGCCGGTTTGCGCACGAAACACGGTTCGCCACTTCACGTCACGCTGATGCGACTGCAGGAACTCGAGCATGCTGCGCACACGGTCCTTGCCCACGAGGGGGCGCTTCCCGATGGCGAATGTGAACTCCACGTCGTTACTCAACTGCGCAAGCACCGGCTCGATCTCTCGATCTTGCCAGGCCGACATGATTGCCTCGACGGCCTCGAACTGTGGCGACTCGAGTGGTGAGGAGGTCACGCCGGTACCGAGCTGACCACGAACGAGCAGTTGGTGGTGGCTGATCCGCCGACGTTGTAGGTGGCGACCCGCTTGGCCCCGTCGACCTGATACTCCCCGGCCTGATCGGTGACCTGCTTCGAAGCGTCGAGCAGCATCCGCACGCCGGTCGCACCGACCGGATGGCCCACGCCCATGAGACCGCCGGATGCGTTGATGGGAATGGCGCCATCGGCGGCAATGCGACCATCCTCGATGGCCTTCCATGCTTCGCCCGGCGCAGTGATGCCGAAGTGGTCGATTGCCATGTACTCGTTGATGGTGAAGCAGTCATGCGTCTCGATGGCATCGAGTTGCTCGGGGCCGGTGATTCCGGCCCGCACGTATGCGTCGGTGATGGCTTTGCGCACCCACGGGAACACATACGGGTCGTCCGCACTGTGCTGCAGTTTTGTCTCCAGCAACATCGGTGCAGTGGTGTGGCCCCAGCCATCGATCTTGGGAAGCGAATCGAGGTCGATGCCCCGGCCGGCAGCGTACTCGGCGGCGCGCGTGGCCGATGCCAGGATCACGACGGCGGCACCATCGGTGATCTGACTGCAGTCCTGGCGGCGCATCCAGCCGTCGACCACCGGGTTGGTCTGGTCATCAGCGGCGAAGCTGTCGGCGGTGAACTCCCACGCGCGGGTCTGCGCATTCGGGTTGCGCTTGGCGTTCGCGAAGTTGGTTTCCGCGATACCCATCAGGTGCTGATGGTCGAGGCCGTACCGGCGGTCGTACTCGACCGCGAGTTCGGAGAACATCCGCGGCCAGATGTAGTCGGCGTCGGTGGCTTCCTCGCCGACCCACACCGCGGCACCGAGGTGCTGGCCGGCTTCGATGCCCTTCACATTGCGCATGTATTCAACGCCGGCCACGCAGGCAACGTCGTACCGACCGCTCTGGATGTCCGCCATGGCGGCCATCGCAGCAAGCGAACCCGACGCACAAGCGCCTTCGTGGCGCGACGCCGGCATGCCGGCAAAGTCGGGATGCACGTGGCCGAAGTAGCCACCGAGCATCCCCTGACCGGTGAACAACTCCGCAACGAAATTGCCGACATGTCCGACCTCGATGTCTCGAGCATCGAGCGATGCGTCATCGAGCGCACCGGTCACTGCTTCGGTGAACAAGTCGAACAGGCTCAGATCCTGTCGGCTCCAGTTGCGGGCGAAGTCGGTCTGACTTCCGCCCAAGATGTACACGGGTTCGTTCATGGTTGCTCCTGGCTGTTTCGTGTCAGGCTCGCGCGTTGGCCAGGCCAGCGGCGATCTCGTCGTGCGAGGCCCAGGTGGCGTGGGTCCCACTCGAGATCTGATGAGGAAGGATGATCCGACAGATCGGCCCGGCGGCCACATCGCGCGCATCGATGATCACGCATTCGGAGCGCTGCTCGTTCATGTCCGTGATGAACGACATCAGGTACCCATCGTCTTCGGCGGTGGCGCCGACGCGTGGACAGAACGGGGCCTCGCTCCCGAAGCGTCCCGCGCCGAAGTCGAGCGAAACCGAATCGCCGGTCTCCAGGTCGTGCTTCACCATGCCGTTGAAGAGGAACCAGCCCGGCTCCGCGGTGGTGGAGTACAGGTAGCGGTTCTTCTTGCCGGCGTAGTGCTGGTTCCACATGCCGAATTCGAGATTGCGTTCGTCCAGGTGCTCTTCGCGGGTCGCTCCCGTGTCGAGGTTGAAGCGCCATCGGTGCAGCCGAGGCTTGAACGACGCCTCGTCGATACCCGCCATGACCTTGGCAATGCGTGGATCGCGCCCGGGTGCGTCGAGCGGAGCCGGGTCCGGGTCTTCTTGGAAGTAGCCGTCGAGCACGATCTCGTTGCCCTCTTCGTATGCGTTCATCCAGTGCAACACGAACGTCGGGTCGGCCTCGAACCAACGGATCTCGCTCGGCTGACCGAACCGTGGGACGATCGCGAACCGAGTGGGCAGGTGATCATGGAACGTCGGCACGAAGAAGCCGGCTTCCATCAGCTCTGCGTTCCAGAAAAACGGCAGGTCGATCAGGATCGAGTAGTTCTTGGTGAACGCCATGTCATGAGGCAGGCGCGGGCCCGGCAACTCGATGGGGATCAGGTGCTTGAGTTTGCGGTCCGCCCCGACCACGCCGTAGTGCATGAACGGCGCCTGCTGGCCGTAGTTGAAGAAGAGCATCTCGCCGGTTTCCAGGTCGACCTTCGGGTGCGCGGACACACCCTCGGGCGGCACCCAGTTCGCTGTGCCGATCTGGTTCATGGTGTTCGGGTCGAAGCGGTACCCCTCGCCACACATGTAGTGGGTGGAGACGATTTCACCCGCGTGGACGACGACGTCGGTCGACGACGCATCCTTCATCCCGCCGCGAGCACCCCAGCCCGGGCGCAGCGACTTCTTCGGGTTCCCCGTGAGGCCCGTCCACAGCGCGTGGCCCGCCTCGGCTTCAGCGAGGAATCCCTCGGTGCGTACGAACCGGTTGCGATAGGTGGCGGCGCCATTCTTGAACGACATCGTGTGCAACATGCCGTCACCGTCGAACGGGTGATACACGCCAATGGCATCGTGGACCGGGTTCTCGGTGTTGCGGACATAGATGCCGTCGAGGTCGGTCGGGATCTCACCGATCACCTCCATCTCGGTGGCATCCACTTCTTCGTATTGCGGCGTCCAGGGGCCATTCATGTACGGGTGATCGTTCGGTTCGATCGTGGGCGTGACGCGGTTGATGATGCTTGCTGGCACGCCCGACATACTGACCGCTGGACAGTATCTTGTCAAGCGAGCACTCGCCGCCGAGTCAATGCCGTGTCAGGTCACACAGTCACACCGTGAGACCAACGGTCGGAGCTCCGAGTGGCTCGACGACGAGTCTGCCTGACACGATGAAAACATGGACAGCGACTACGAAGATCTGACCGAATGCGGGCTCGCTCCCGCGCTCGAACAACAACTGATCAGCACGCAACGCGAGTGCACGTTCATGTGGACCAACAAGGCTGGCGAAGCGTTCGGCGTGATCATGTCGTACCTCCACCACGACGGAACGTTCTGGTTGACTGCAGCCGAGCGGCGCGCTCGGATCTCTGCGGTCCGACGATTTCCTCGGGCATCCATGTGCGTCACGAGCACTGGAACCGACATGGGGACGGGCAAGACCATCACCTACAAGGGTGAGTGCACCGTGCACTCGTCGCGCGACATCAAAGACTGGTTCTATCCACGATTCGCCCGTTGGATTCGCCCAGACGACGAGACTGCAGCCACGACGTTTCAGACGTTCCTCGACTCCCCCGACCGCGTGATCATCGAGTTTCGCCCGGACTACAAGCTGGGCTTCGACAGCGCGCTCATGTGGGCACGCTCCCCCGAGGCCGCCAGCAACAAGACCGTCGACTGACCTCGGGTTCGATCAGGTCAACTGCACCATCGTGGCACCGCTGCGCACCTGATCGGTTCGCCACGCACGGATACACACTGGCGAACCGTCGAGCCACAGACTCATCGTGGTAGTCCCCTTTTCGTCACGGGCTTCCAGCACCGCAGCTCGGGCATCCTCGATCCAGCGCTCGAGCGGAGTGGCGAGCAACTCGTAGTCCGGACGGTCCACCGCGACGGCGAACGCCCGGTTCCATTCGACGAGATCGAATCGTTCATCGACCACGCACAGCGCCACCCCGACATCGTCGAAGGCGGCTCGGCCGAGTTGTTCAGCCAAGTCCACAGCAGCGCGGTCACGGATGATCCCCGTGACTTCCACGAACGACGCAAGCACTGCTTGCGTGCGCCCATCGAAGCCCGCAAGTGGGAGCGCCGTCACGGCAAGCCACCGCATCTGATCCTCATCGGTGTACACACCAATGACATCAGCAACAGATGCCGACTCGATCGACAGTGCCAGCCGAACAGGATCGGAGTGCTCTTGGAGTGGTGCGCCGTCGAGGTGAATCGCGGACCACCGGTCGTGGTCCAGGCGGTAGTCGCTCGAGCCGGTCGACTCGAGGCAGAGCAGTTCGATCGTTCTGTCGTCCGCTTGCGTGAGGCGAGCATCGTGGTCAAAGACGGCAACTCCGGCGCCAAGCGTCTGCAGCGTGTGCTCAGCAAGCCACACGCCACCGAGGCTGAACTGCAGCGACCGGGTCACCGAGCTCATCGGACCGGTTCTTTCAGGGATTCGCCGAGCAACGCTGCCAGGCGAACAGGCGTGAGATCGCCAACACGGCTCGGCCGGTAGGCCGGTTCGTGGTGGATGCCACCGCCGCGTCCGTCGTCGAGACGAGCAACCAAGGATCCGGCAGGGCGCATGCCCCGCTCGATGAGCGCCTCGGTGGTATCGCACTCCTGTGCCAACTCTTCCATCCGCTGTTCGAATCGACGCACCTCGGCCTCGAAGAGGTCGGGCTGGTCCCGTGCGGTGACCGTGAGCGAGCCAACGATCTGCGGAATCAGCGGTTCGATGATCCCCACGACACTCTGAAACCGAGCAATGGTCGGATCGAAGACGAGATCGTCGAGTGCATCACATGCGGTGCGCCGCAACCGGTCGAGGTGGTCGTACGCCTGAGCGAGGTCGCTGGCGTTCAACCCGAGGGCGATCGACAACACATGGTCAGGCGTGTTGCCGCCACGCAGTGACGCAACGAGCGTGGACACGACAGGGCGTCGCGGCGTGCCGGTGGCCGGTTCTGCGTCGCCACCCAGGTCACGAAGCCGGCGACGGAATCGCCGCTCGTACTCGCTGGTCGGGGTGCATTGCGGCGACCCGAACGGGGACGCCGCAAAGGTGATGGGGGCTCGTGAGCCGGCAGCCGCTGGCCCGGTTCTATCGAATGGTTCTTTGATAATGGTCGTGGAATGCATCGGACTCCTCCGTGAGTCGTGATCTACAAGTCGTGCGAGGTGTTGCCGTCCTGGCGTCACCGAGATGAGCAAGCGCTCGCTACTGCATGACGAACTCCGTGAAGTAGAGGGACACGACCTTTTCGCCGTACTTCTCTTCGACCGCGTGGAGCAGCTCGGTGCGGGCGGCCTCTCGGCCTTCAGCACTGGCGAGCTCTTCCATCGAGCGCCCCGAGAAGGTGGAGAGCACCAAGTCCGCCGCCGGAGCGGTCGGGAACTCGACTTCTTCCACTTCCGTCGCGCCGTGGCCGTCGTCGCCGCTCTCTTCGTGCTCCTCGTGGGCGACTTCGAGGGTCACGGCGATTCGCAGGAAGTGTCCGTCGAGCAAGTTGACGTTCACCGCGTCGAGGGCTTCGAGATCGCCGAGTTCGACCGTCTCCTCTTCCTCTGCAGCTGCTTCATCTTCAGCTGCGTCGGCAACGGGTTCGGCCTCGCCGCCTCCCGACATCATGCCGCCGACGAAATAGCCGCCGCCGAGCATGACGATGCCGATCACGACGACGGGCAACAATTTCTTGGCGCCGCCGCCCTTCTCTTCTGAATCTTCTTTGGATGACTTCTTGTCAGGCATGATGCAAACTTCCTGTTCGCGCCGAGGGGTGGATACTGGTGAGTGAGACCGTCCGTGGGACCGTCTGTGGTGCTCGCATCGAGAGGGAGTCTTGAGACTCCGCTGACGTCGAACGCCGCGTGTGCGCAATCAGCCGATCACGACGATTTCGACACGTCGGTTACGGGCGAGCGAGGCGGGGTCTTCGCCATCGGTCAGCGGGCGAGTATCCGCGTAGCCGGCAGCTGAAAGACGCCCGGCGTCGAGGCCCCGGTCTTCGGACAGGAATCGCAGCACCGAGGTAGCCCGAGCTGTCGACAGTTCCCAGTTGGATGGAAACTCCGCAGTGGAGATCGGTCTGCTGTCGGTATGACCCTCCACGATGATCGGATTCGCACGGTCCGCGAGCGCATCGGCGACCACGTCCAAGATGGTGATGCCACCGAGCTGCACGTCGGCGGCACCTTCGCCGAACAGCACACTGTCCGACACGATCGACACCACGAGACCGCGCGCCTCGCGTCGGAAGCCGACCGAGGTGGACAGGCCACTGCCTTCGGCTTCCTCGCGCACCGCACGTTCGATGTCGTCGAGCGGGTCAGCGAGGTCTTCGGCGTCATCGACGTTGCCGGTGCGGTTGTCGACAGCGACCACCGGCGAGCCGTTGGAGTCGAACATTGGGTCTTCGAGCGGCTCGAACCGAGGGTCATCCGGCGAGATGTCGTTCGGGCTCACGCCCGACAAGACCCCCGCATCGTCGTCGCCCATTCCGGATTCATCAGCATCGACACCGGCGGCGTCTGCTGCGGCGTCACCGCCATCTCCCGAAGGTTGCAGCGCGGGTCCAGCGCCTTCGAGGATGCTGATCCCACCAGCAGCGAGCGGTCCACCGCCGTTGCCGATTCCAACGTCGATCCCAGGGCCGGCACCGCCACCGAGTTCACGGCGGAACGACTCGGCGGCGATCTCGGTCTTTTCGTCGTTGGTGTCACCAAGCGCCCAAAGCACCAGGAACAGCGCCATAAGGAGTGTGAGCACGTCGGCGTAGGGGATCACCCAGGCTTCGTGGTTGACGTGCTCTTCGTGTTCTTCGTGTTCTTCGTGTCGGCGACGTCCGCGTGACTCGCCGCCACTCATGCGGCGTCCTGTTCGGACCGAACGGCCTCAGCGTCAGCCGGGGACAGATAGGTGAGCAGCGTCTCTTCGATCACTCGTGGGGACTGGCCACTCTGAATCGACAGCACGCCTTCCATGGTCATCTCACGGCTCTGGACCTCTTGGGCCGACATGAGCTTCAGCTTGTTGGAGAGCGGAAGCATCAGACCGTTGGCGATGAACACGCCCCAGAAGGTCGCCACGAATGCCGCCGAGATGCCCTTACCGAGCAGCGACGGGTCGTCGAGGTGGCTGAGGGTCGCAATGAGCCCGATCACCGCGCCGATGATGCCGAAGGTCGGAGCGAAGATGCCGTAGGCCTGCGTCCAATCGGCAGCGACCTTGTGACGAGCCTTCATTGCCTTGATGTCGGTGCGCATCACATCCGCAACCGCTTCCGGATCGTTGCCGTCGATGGCGAGCTGCAGCGACCGCTTCATGAATGGATCTTCCAGTTCGGTCACATCGGACTCGAGCGAAAGCAGACCTTCACGGCGAGCACGGTTCGCGAAGTCGACCAGTGTCGTGAGGTTCTCCGACTGCGGCGGCTCGGCGGGAGGCAGGATCGCCTTCTTGATGGCCTTGGCCACGCCGCTGGTGGCGCGCATGTCGAACGATGCCATCGTGGCGCCGAGTCCGCCCACGATCACGATGAGGATGGCTGGCACGTTCGTGATGAGGACGACCGGGTTGACGCCCTTCAGGAAGCCGCCGACGATCGTGCCGAAGCCGGCGATCATGAGGCCGATCAGTGTTGCTTTCATGGTGTGACCTCTTGAGTCGGTGTGCGGTTGGAGGTGAGCTCGACGACGTTGGCGCCATTGGCCACGTCGACGTCGTCAGAAGCGGGGGCGAACGACGCATCGCGAGCCACGATGGGCCCCTGCGTCGCAATTCGGGATCGGTACTCGACGATCAGATCGACGATCTGCTCCCCCGACTCCGCAACGACGTATTCGATGCCGTTGGTGAGCCTCACGATCGAGTCGACATGGCAGTCGATGCGCTCGATGAGGTCGGGGTTGAGGAAGAACTGGTCGTTTTTTCCGAGGCGTGTGAGTTCGATCATGTGGGTGACATTCGAGTGACAGGTCGATGGGGTTCGACGTGGTCGGTCACTCCATACCGTCCGGCTCGCAACCCATCACGCACGCTGGTTGCCCCGATTCATCACCCGGCCGCGCCACCTTGTTGCAGATTTCACAACGGCCCGGACGATCCCGAGCGTGGACATCTTCGACGAACTCACCAGGCGACTGATGTTGCTGCACGATCAGATGGAGCAACTCGTTTGCGCCCTCGACATCCAGCAACTCGTGCTCGCCAACAATCGCTTGCGATGGCTGCCTGCCGTGACAGAGAACGTCGAGGTGCTCGTCGACGAGATCAAGATCTCCGAGCTCGACCGCCTCGCCGTGACCCGTGAGGCCGCTGCGTCGCTCGGTGTCGACGGTGATCAAACCCTCGCTCAGTTGGCCGACGCTGCGGGCGAACCCTTCCGCGCACCGTGGCGTCGGATTCGACTCCAGCTCGTTTCATTGCACCACGAGATCGAGCAGATCACAGCGTCGAGCGCCCAACTGGGACGACACGGCGCCATGGCCGCAAACGAAGTCATCACCACGTTGGGCGGCGCAGACACCATGCCCGCCTACTCAGCAACCGGGCGAACCGAACCGGTCAACCCTGCAACACATCGATTCGATCGGACGGTCTGACATGGCAATCAACGGAATCTTCTCGGCGCTGTCCGGCATGAACGCACACCGTGCAATGCTCGACACCGCTGCCCACAACGTCACCAATCAGCTGACGCCCGGGTATCGGCGTCAGGTGGTCGACGTCGCTCCTGCCAACATCGGCAGCGGCCCACAGGTCTTCACCGGCCCAGGCTCTCGAGTGACCGGCGTCGAAGTCATCGACACTCGCCGAGTGCTGGATCAAGCCGCGGAAAGCCGAGCACAGCGAAGCGTCGCGGCCGCTGTCGACGCATCGACGACGCACAGCTCGATGACTCGCATCGAAGACGTCTTCGGTGAGCCGACCGAGAACGGGATCGCTGCACAACTCGACACGTTCTTCGTGTCCTGGAGCGGCCTCGCAGACCGGGCAGACGACACCGTTGCCCGCACCGAGGTGCTGTCGCAGGCGTCCAGTCTCGCTGATCGATTCCGCCAGGTCGACCGAGACTTGACCAACATCGATGCCGATGCCAACACCCGTCTGGGAACCATGGCGTCAGAGATCAACCTGCTGGCCTCCCAGGTCGCAGATCTGAATCGTTCGATCGCGACGAACCCCACCGCCGCCAACTCCCTGATGGACGAACGCGATCGGCTCGCCTCAGAACTCGTCGGGATGGCCGGCGCCGAGGTTCGAGAGTCAGACCGAGGTCAAGTGGCAGTGTCTATCGGCGGCCGACTCCTCGTGGGGAACGGCGCGTCGTACGACGTGCGCCAAGACGGCAGCGGCCTCGTGTGGGATGTCGGCGGCGGCGCTCTGCGCCCGGGCCCGAGCGAACTCGCATCGCTCAATCAACTTCGTAACGAGACCATCCCGAGTGTGCGAACTCAACTCGACACCGTGGTCTCGGACCTCGTGACCGAGGTGAACAGCGCACACCGTCAGGGGTATGACCTCAACGGCACGACCGGTCTCGACTTCTTCGACGCAGCCGGTACGACCGCTGCGACACTTGCACTCTCCGCTGACGTGATCGACCAACCCGATCGACTCGCCGCTGGCGCTCCGGCGCTCCCCGGCCCGACCGCTCCCGGCCTCTACGACGGAGGCCAGGCACAGCTGTTGGGCGACTTGTCGGCGACCGGCACGGCAGACTCCGGATATCGATCGCTCGTGGCAGGGCTCGGCGTGGACACCAACGCCGCTGGGCGCCGAGCCACCTCGTCGCAGCAGATCGCAGATCGAGCACTCGACCAGGCCGAGTCCGTCAGCGGCGTCAGTCTCGACGAAGAATTGGCGACGATGATGGCTGCGCAGCGAGGCTTCGAAGCCTCGGCTCGGGTCCTCAACATCGTCGACGACATGCTCCAGACCGTCATTGGAATGATCCGATGATCACGTTCAACTCAACGAAAGGCATGCCATGCGTGTGACCTCATCCATGTCGTTGCGCAACACCATGCGCGACCTCTCGACCTCGCTGGAACGGCTGCAGTCGAGCCAGCGCCAGATGGCCTCCGGCAAGGCGCTCGAACGTGTCTCCGACGACCCTCGTGCCGCCACCGACATTCTTGTGCTGCGCGGCCAGATCGCCCGCCACGACCAGATGGTCAAGACTGCGGACGACACCCAGACTCGTCTGGCAATCGCCGACACGACGCTGCTCGGCGTGTCCAACTCGATGATCCGCGTGAAGGAACTCGCCGTTCGCGCCGCGAACACCGGCGTGTCGGACACAGCGAGTCGCACCGCACTGTCCGCCGAGGTTCGAGCGATGCGAGAGCAGCTCTTGTCTGAGGCCAACACCCAGTACCTCGGTCGCTCGATCTTCGGCGGGACCGCTGCGGGCCCGGCGTACGACGTCACGACCGGTGCGTTCGACGGCAACACCGCAGTGCAAGGCCGCACCGTCGCAGAAGGCGTGCGCATTGCACCCAACGTCACGGGCCTCCAGGCGTTCGGTGATCAGTCGTCGGTGACCGGCGACGTGTTCGCGGTGCTCGACCGACTCGCCACAGCAATCGATGCAAACGACACCACGGCGATCAACGCCGAGCACACCAACCTGGATCAGGCCCACCTCCGCGTGGGCGCTGCGCTCGCAGAAGTCGGCCAGCGCGCTGCACAGCTCGAGGAACTCGATGCGCGCAGCGCCATTCGACGGGAGGGCATCCTGGAACGCCTGAGTGCGATCGAGAATGTCGACTTGGCCGAGACGGTCATCGACGTGACGTCGTTCGAAACAGCGCACCAGGCGGCACTTGCCGCCGCTGCTCGAGCAATGCCACCGTCACTCAGCGAATATCTGCGCTGAGCGACTCCTGCCAGACTCCGAGCATGCAGGACAACAGCATGCAGGACAACGAGGCGGGCCAGCATCGCGCACGAGCCGTGACCGCGAACAACTCCGTGTGGGAGCTGCTCGATGGCCGCGACTTCACCGTTGACGACGCCGACGACTTGCTGGAGCGGGCGTACGCCTCTGCGTACCACTGGAGGCGCGCCGTCGACTCCACCCCGGTGAACCGAATGCGCGCCTCATGGCTCATCTCGCGCTGCCACGCCACACTCGGCCACGGCGAGCTTGCACTTCACCACGCTGACCGAGTCGCGCACTTCCTGTCTGAATCCGGTTCGGATGCCGCAGACTTCGACCACGCGTACGCATTCGAAGCTCGAGCTCGAGCGCTCGCCTGCCTTGGTCAACTCGACGAGGCTGCACTCCTGCGCGAGCGGGCGAGTGCCGTGCCCGTTGCTGACGCCCAGGACCGCGAGGTCTTCGAAGGCGACCTCGCAGCGGAGCCGTGGTTCGGCCTCGACAAGACGTAGGTCGCCGCAGGTTCATGCTCCCGCCCCGAAAGATGGCGACGACAAGATCGGCCTGATCGGACCTGCACCTGGTCCTGCCGGTTTCCCGATCGCCTACGCACTCGACGGATTGATTTGCGGCTGCTGCCGGCTCGATCGACTACACCGTCTCTGACACCCAAGTCGGCTTCGAATTCACCAGCCCCACAGGTCGGGCCCTTGCTATGCAACGGCGGGCATGCCCGACGGCGATGAAGTGAGGTCAGTGACGGTCGTCGTTCAGCGGGGTTGCTGAGTCGGCAGCTGCGAGCGCCGAGTCGACGACACCGCTGGTGATCCACACGATCAGGCCGACGATGCCGGCACGGAGCAGGACACCGTCGTCGGGGTTGCCGGTACTGATCATCGACCACAGGGTCGAGCCGAACACCAGGAGCACGACGGCGACGACCATGATCAGTCGGTACGGGCCGAGCGGCCCTCGCTTGCCGGGGTGGCGCACCACGATGTGGAATTCAGGCTGCGGCCCTTCGCCGCTTGACACCGCCGTGGAGTCTTCAGCCATGACGGGCGTTGGTCAGCTCGGCGGCAACGCAGACGCTGGTGCCATCGTGCGTGGTCATCGACACGGTGACCTGTGCAACGTTCTGCGGCACGTGATCGAGTGCAACCACGCTCTTCACCAGCTGGGCGGTGGTGAGCATGGCGACATCTTCGAGCGGCATCGTTGCACTCGGCTGCGCAACAGCCGAACCGACACGAATCGAAGCAAGGTCGATTCCGACTCCCTGCAGCAGGGCGTCGAGTTCGTCCATCGAGCCCATGCCCTGGCTGACCATCGGGTTCAGCTGGGCTGACGGAGGTGCGAGCTGCACACCGCGAGCAGCACCGAAGTCGTCGAGGTCGAGCACATCGAGATCGTGACGCTTGACGGGTTGCGACGGATCTCGCAACGCTGCGTCCTCGCCGAACTCGAAGTTGTCGTACACGACCTGCTCAGCGGCGCGAGGCACAGCCGGAGCGGGCGCGGGTGGCGCAACTGGGGCAGCACGACCAACGAGCTCAGTCGGCGCAACCAGCGGCGTGGAAGCCGACGAGGACGGCTGAGGCCAACCCGTGGTGATATCCATGGCAGCAGGCTGGAGATCAGCCGTGATCAGCGGTGTTGCTGCGCTTGCGACCGGGGCGCTGGGTGCCGGTTCGGCGACGATGTCGTACTCGGCAACGAGCAGTTGCGATTCGAACGACGGTGCCACAGGTGCGGCAGGTACTGCGGGCGCATCCGACCACGTGAGGGCATCGGCAGCGTCGATTGCCCCGGCGGTCTCCATCAGCTTGTCGATACCGGTGACGATCCGTTTCGTGCTGGCCCCGGGTGTGGCGAGCCCGCTCGGCGGGGTCGGCACGCGCCGCACTGCAGTGATCTCTACACCGAGATCGGTGGCGAAGAACCCACCGAGTCCACCGCGCCGGACGCGGTGCGCCTCGACGAGTTCGACCTCGGGGCCCATTTCGGCTCGTGCTTCGGCGACCGCCTCGTCGAGTGTCGACGCCCGGTACTTGCGGCGCTCGACCCCTGGTTCGTCGCTCGACGTCGCAGCGTCGTGCTGTTGGTCAGCCTGTGAAAGCAAGTCGGTCATCGTTCACTCCTCCTGGAGTCATTGCGGTGGGTTGGGCGGATTGCGTTGGACCCGACAGTCCGGCCCGAGGTGGATCTGTCAAGGTGTCCACAAGCTCGACGACCAAATGGTCGCCGATCTCTTGGTACGAGAGCACCGAGACACCGGATTGGAACTGTTGGACGACCTTGGCCAGCGGGCCGCGAAGCCCCGGGGAACACACGAGTGCGAGCGCTCCGGGTCGGCCTGCGTGAGCGCCGACGACGCGGCGCATCTCGTTGGCGAGGTGATCGTGCAGGTCGGGGCCGATACGCAGCACCACGCCGGCCTCGGTCTGGTCGACCGCTGATGCGAGCGTGCTCTCCAACATCGGAGCCATGGTCACCACGTCGAGCGAGCCGTCGAGCGCCAAGCTCGTCGACAGCGCCGGACCGAGCGTCTCTCGGCACGCTGCGACCAGTGAGTCGGTCGACCGATTGATCCTGGCTCGATCCGAGATCGTCTCCACGATGCGGATGAGGTCGCGGATGGCCACGCCGTCATCGAGCAACGCAGCGAGCACGGATTGCACTTCGCCGTTGGTGACTCCAGCGGTGGTCAGGTCCTCGATCACGGCGGGATCGGATTCACCGACACTTTCGAGCAGTGCAGCAACGTCGGAGCGCGACAGGAGTCGGCCCGCTCGGCGGCGAACGACCTCGGCAAGGTGGGTCACCACCAGGGCGGAGCGATCGACCACGGTGTTACCCGACTGTTCCGCAGCGCTCTGGAACTCGCTCGGCACCCACTTGGCGTCGAGTCCGAACACCGGCTCCACACAGGCTTCGCCCGGCAGGAAAGCCAGATCATCACCGATCACCAAGATCTGTCCGGGAGGCGCCTGACCCCGACCGACTTCCACGCCGTGGACACGGATCAGGTACGTGTTCGGGGCCAGGCCCGAATCGTCTCGGGTTCGGATGGCGGGCATGACGAAACCGAGCTCGCCGGCAATCTTGCGGCGCAGCGCCCCCACCCGGTCGAGCAGGTCGCCTCCGATCGACGGGTCGACGAGTTCGATCATGTCGTAGGCCAGATCCAGCTCGAGGGGTTCCACTCGCGACTCGGTGGCGATGTCTTGAGCGGTCGGCGGCTCCACCGGCTCGTCGGCTGGTTCGAGCTCGGGGACCTCGATGGTCTCGGGGCGGTTGATGAGGCGTTGCCCGGTCGCGATGAGCGCCAACCCGATGATCAAGAACGGGATCTTGGGCAGTCCAGGAACCAGCATCATCAGCAGGATCACGGCGCCACCGGAGCGCACAGCGGAACCCTGTCGAGCGAATTGGCCGAGCACATCGGAGCCGAGGTCGCCGGTGCCGCCAGCGGATCGGGTCACGATGAGACCGGAGGAGATCGATACGAGCAGCGCTGGAATCTGAGCGACCAGGCCGTCGCCAACGGTCAACAGGCTGTAGGTGACAACGGCGTCCCCCATGTCCATGCCCTGCTGAACCACGCCGACGAGCAACCCGCCGACGAGGTTCACGAGCGTGATCACGAGACCGGCAATGGCATCGCCCTTGACGAACTTGGAGGCGCCGTCCATGGCGCCGTAGAAGTCGGCTTCTTCAGCCACTTCCTTGCGGCGAACCTTGGCTTCTTCATCGGTGAGCACGCCGGCGTTCAAGTCGGCGTCGATTGCCATCTGCTTGCCGGGCATGGCATCGAGGGTGAAGCGGGCCGACACTTCGGCAACTCGACCGGAACCGTTCGAGATCACCACGAACTGCACGAGCGTGATGATCAAGAAGATCACGAAGCCCACGATGATGCTGCCGCCGACCACGAACGAGCCGAAGGTCTTGATCACGTCACCGGCATCGCCGCTGGACAGAATGGCGCGAGACGTCGAGACGTTCAGGCCGATTCGAACCAGCGTCACCACCAGGAGCAGCGACGGGAACGACGAGAACTCCACTGCCTTGTTGACGCTCGTCGCAACGAGCAGGATCAGGACCGCGGTCGAGATGTTCGCCACGATCAAGAGGTCGAGGATGCTCGACGGCAACGGCAGGATCATCACCGTCACGACGAGGACGATGATGCCGGGGAAGCCGATCTGGGCAAGGCGTGAAGTCTTCATAAGGTGTGTGGTGCGAAGCTGTTTCTCTGTGGCGGGCTGTGTGCATCCGACACACAACGCCGGACGGTTCGTACAGTCCGGAGTAATCGATCGTTGTCGTGCAGGCTGTCCGCACGCGATACTTCGAACGTCCTGAGGAGGATCTCCACATGCATGTCGACACCACGCGCTTCGGTGCGATCGAAGCTCAACCCGACGACCTCGTTGTCTTCCCTGATGGAATCCCTGGGTTCGCGGGCCGGCGAGAGATGGTCGTCATCGCCGGTGGTGACCTGTTGGGCGCCGAAGGTGGCGACAACCACCCGACGTTGTTCTGGCTGCAAGACACCAGCGATCCCGACCTGGCGTTCCTCACCACTGTGCCGTGGTCCGCATATCCCGACTACGACATCGAGCCGGATCTGGATCCGGAGATCTTCGGCTCCACCGAGCCCGAGGACGTGTGTGTGCTCACCATCGTCACCGTTCGTCGTGACGGCGAGTCAGCAATGCTCACCTCGAACCTGCTCGCTCCGATCGTGATCGATCAGCGCAATCGAGTCGGCAAACAGGTGATCCTCGAAGACGGCGACTGGCCGGTCCAGGCGCCGCTGGCGGAATCACGGTCGGCGGAGGCACTCTGATGCTGATCCTCACGCGCAAGGTCGGACAGAGCATCGTCATTGCCGACGACACCATCGTCACCGTGATCGAGTCGTCAGGCGAGCAGGTGCGACTCGGCGTCGACGCGCCGCGTCACATCACGGTTCATCGAGAGGAGATCTACTCCGAGATCTCGAAGGAAAACGTGGCGGCACGGGCGCCTGATGCCAGTGACCTGCTCAGCGGTTCGTCGGCAGCCGCAGTGCCGGCAATGATCCCCAAACGTCCGCAGCGCTGACCGGTCCGCAACCGGGTTCAGCGTCGAGGCGGGCGCAACACGAGCACGGGGACGTTCTCGCAGTACGCCTGGTACTCGGGGTCGTCTCCCCATCGCTTCTTGCCTCGGCGCTCGAGCAACGGAATGCCGGACACCTTGATCAACAGCAGCGCAACGAAGAGCGGTGAGATCAGCGCCACGTACTCAGCTCCGTCGAATGCGGGGACTGCAATGAGTGCAACGCCGATCCACAGCGTGATCTCTCCGAAGTAGTTCGGGTGGCGTGACCACGCCCAGATTCCTGTCGAGATGAATCTGGTGTCGTTGGCGGGATCCTTCTTGAACGCACTCTTCTCGGTGTCGGCTTTCACTTCGATACCGAAGCCGAGTACCCACACGATCAGCCCGATGACCGTGAGCACACCGAATGGCGCCTCGTCCGCCGAGGTGATCGCCGTCCATGCCGCAAGCGCCGTGAGTGTCACCCACAGCCCTTGGAGCGCCCACGTTCGCAGCAGCAGCGCCGGGTTCACCTTGATCTTGTCGAAGCGGCGATCGACGTGATCAGCGCTGATTCTCTTGAAGAGAAATGTGCCGAGTCGCCCGGCCCAGACCACGACGAGCGCCGCCAGCAACCATGACGTCGCCTCGCCTCGGTTGCTCAACGCAAGCGCGAATCCGGTGACGGTGATGTAGGTCAGGCTCCCCGTCAGGTCGAAGTACTTCTCGGTCTGTGCTCGCCACGACGGGACGAACGCCACGAGGTTGATTCCGACCGCCAACAGCGCGCACCACACGATCGCAGGCAACCCCGCCCACTGGATGCTGTCGCCGCTGACGACGAACGCAGCTCCGATGGCGAGCCCGACCGCGATCGCTGCTGCCAGGAATGACGCGCCGTCACCCTTCATGACCCGACTCCGTTGGACACGACGATGTCGTGCTCCGGGGCGATCCAACGGTCGGTTCGAGTCTCACTCACTGCAGCATCGTGGCCAACGGTCCGCATCAAGTCAAACCCGACACGACCTCTCGCTGCGTCAGGTGAGTGGGGTCCATCCCGATGTGGCAATGGTCGCGCCGTCCGTGTCGCGGGCGATGATCGACCACTCGCCTCCGTCTGGAACGCGAGCGCCGGCACCGTCGCGCGATGCGCCGCCGCCGAGGAACACTTCGGTCTCGGTGCCCGACCACGCCCAGTAGGCATCGCCCGCGCCGTCGCGCACCACGAGGCGGTAGCTGTCGGCACCTTCGACGGCTGACCATGCGAGCAGCGGCTGTTCGCCGGCCTGTGCGAGCTCGGTCAACTGTTCGATCACCGCAAGGTTGGGTACCAGCGGAGGTGCGACGCTGACCGGCTGTTCGGTAGTCGGGGGTTCGGTGGGGTCGGGAGCCTCACCATCGATTTCGGCCTCGGATTCGGTGTCAATCTCGGCACCGATCTCAGCCTCGGCCTCGACCTCAGCCTCGGTCACCGCCACCTGGTCGTCGTCGGGCGTTGCGGTATCGCTGACGTCCGAGGAGCAGGCAGTGGCAGCCAACATCATCCCGGCGGCCAAGGCAGCAAGTGTGCGTGTTCGTGCAGTGCGCATGGTCACTCGCTCCCGATCGTGGTGAGGAAGTCGGTGGAGGTCACTCCTGCTGAGTTCGTCAGCGTCCATCCGTACTGTTCGGCAGCGAGTGCGGTCTCGTTGGCGAGGAACTGCGACGGGCTGGGTCCGGTGGTTACCTCGTCGAACACATCAGCCAATGCAGCTTCGGCTCGCTCGGCAATCGCCATGGCACGAGCTCGGATCTTCGTGCCGGAACCAAGGGCGCCCGAACGCAGACCGAGTTCGAGGCTCTGCTCGACGAGGACGCCACGATCCACTGCTTCGAGCCCACCGTTCTCGACATCGGAGAGCACACGCTCGATCACCGACGCGGTCAACAGCGTCAAAGCGTTCGCGAAGTCAGGCTTCGTCGTACATGCGTCGGCAACCCAGGCGTCCTCGGCTGCTTCCACATCGCGAATCAATGCGAACGCTTCATCGATGAGCTCCACGGGCAATGCAATGGGGTCAGCGACTCGATTCCACAGCGCGGCGATGCGATCGTTGAGCAGTTCGACCTCCGTGAAGTACAGGTCGCTTCCCGCCGGGTCTGCGCCGCTGAACACCCCGATGATCTGCGATTCGAACCCGGGCACCTGCTCGATCGAGTTGTTCAGCGTCAAGTCGAGCCGAGCAAAGGCGCGACCGCAGTCACCGATCGGATCGGTGAGGGCCAGGTCAACCTCGGAGGGCTCGCTGTCGTCCGACGTGTTCGAGAAGAAGTCGCTGGAGACAGTGACGGTGGACAGCCCGCCAAGCGTGCCGACCATGCGAGCGTCGGTCGATGTCCCTTCGAAGGTGCCCACGCCGTCATAGGTTCCCGTTCCATCGATCACGAACGTGACGCTCACCCCGTCCGCCACGCCGGTGAGCGCACCTGCGGTGGTCGAAGTGCCCGCCATCGACCAGTCGCCGGTGACTTCTCCCCCGCTGACGTTCATGTTGGCAGGCCCGTTCAGAACACCGTCGAAGGCGATGTTTGCGGAGCCACCATCGACCGAGAACAGCGAACTGAACCCACCGGTGAAGCTGACCGAGCCGGAGTACGTGCCATCGGCGAGTGCCAGTGAGTCGTCTTGGGCCGAGACGGCGGAGGCGCCAGCACTGCAGGTGAGTGCCAGGATCACACCGACGGCCATTCGTCGTGATGTCATGAGCGAAACGTAGGCAATCCGCTCGGTGCAATGCTGGGAATTTCGTCGGCCGACTCAAGCTCTGCGGCGGGCGCCCTTCTTGGCGGGAATCGACTCGAGCAGTGCGGTGTCCACGCGTGATGCTGGCGGCAGGTCGATCGGCGTGGAGCGGCGCAGACGCTTGTCGAGGCGGCGCACGAACACGAGCACCTTGGCCACGGCTTCGTAGAGCGCCACCGGCACCTCGTCGCCGACTTCGCATGATCGCCAGAGCGCACGCGCCAACGGCTTTGCTTCGACCATCGCAACCGAGTGCTCGACGCCGGCGGCGCGAATCTTGGCCGCCACGTTGCCAGCTCCCACGGCCAACACCTTTGGTGCTCCGCCCTGTTCGAAGTCGTAGCGAAGTGCCACGGCGATGTGGGTCGGGTTCGTGATGATCACATCGGCCTGGCCGACGTCAGCAATCATGCGGTTGCGGGCAACACCCATCTGCAGCGACCGCATCCGGCCCTTCATGTGCTGGTCACCTTCGGCATTCTTGTTCTCGTCGCGCACTTCCTGACGGGTCATCTTCTGGTCTTGTCCGTGCTTGTACTTCTGGTATCCGTAGTCCGCTGCGGCGACGAGCAACATGGACCACACCACGATTCGGGCAACCGCCAGCGTTTCCTGGCCGGCGTAGGTGAGCCCTTCCCACAGCAACGGCCGATCCGGGCCGACGAGACGGTCGACGAGGCCACTGGCCCGCGGCCATGCAGCACCGATGATGACGGAGACCTTGATCAACTGCTTTGCGGTTTCCCACAGTGACCGAGCGGAGAACAGCCGCTTGAATCCGTTCTTCGGGTTGACCCGTTTGAAGTCGGGCACGAGCGGCTTCAGGGCCAACATCGGGCCGGTCTGCGCGAACGACACGAGCAGACTGCTCGCGAACCCCGCAAAGAACAACAACCCAACAGCCATGAAGCCGGCGCGCAGCGACGAGCCGAGCAGCGCCGGGGTGTCCTCTGCCGCGAGGCCGGTCGATGGCATCGTGCTCAACTGCTGCATCGAGGCATCGAACACCGACGCCATTTGGCCAACGGTCATCGGGAGGAGGTACAGCGCAATCAGCACGCTCCCCCACGCCGTGAGATCCTGTGATCGAGCGATCTCGCCTTTTCTCCGACTCTCCCGTTTCTTTTTCGGAGTTGGTGCCTCTGTCTTGTCTTGTTTGCTACTCACCTCACCCCCCGAAGACGTTGCTGATCGATTGGAATGACCGCACCAGGATCGATTCGACGGTGTTCGGCAGCGCCACCACCGTGATGCTGAGCAGACCGAACGC
>JBGCEY010000038.1:0-29351 GCA_045106645.1 Ilumatobacter sp. | reverse complement strand
GACGGTGGGAGCGGTTCGCCCCCAACCGGTGAGGGTGCGTTGTTCGGACTCCACAGCTGACCGAGGATACTGGCGAGGCTGGGACGTGCACGGTTCACTGTGGTGGACTCGTTCGATGACGCCGCCGATCCTCCGAGTCGGATGCCCGATGTGGGCGCATCGTCCGTGGATCGGTCGCTTCTACCCCGCTGGTCTCAAACCCGGAACCGAACTGTCCCAGTACGCCACATGGTGCAACGCGGTCGAAGGCAACACCACGTTCTACGCACAGCCTGCTCCAGCAACCATCGAGCGGTGGAGCGCCCAGGCACCGAGTGGCTTTCGATTTGCGTTCAAACTCCCCAAGACGATCACGCACGAGAAGCGCCTGCGCGATGTCGCTGTGGAGGTTCGGTCGTTTCTCGACGCGATCGAACCGCTCGGTGAGCGCATCGGCCCGATCCAGATCCAACTTCCCGCATCGTTCGGCCCGGACGATCTCGATGTGCTCCTGGCGTTCACGCGCCGATTGCCAGCCGACCACACCTGGGCGCTCGAGCTGCGCCACACCGGATTCTTCGACGGGTCCACGACCCACCGCTGCATCGATGACGACTGCAACGCACGAAACATCTCACGGGTGGTGCTCGACACTCGGCCGCTCTATTCGGTGGCCCCAGTATCTGAGGCAGCGGTCGACGAGCAGCGCAAGAAGCCGTCGTTGCCAGTCGTGCTCGATGCGGTCGGCGCGACGCCGATCGTGCGCGTCATCGGCGAGGACAGCGTGCAGGGTACGCTCGATGGGCTACTCACGTGGGTTCCCCAGTTGGCGAGCTGGATCGAGGAGGGTCGGGAGCCTTACCTCTTTGTCCATCAACCAGAGAACCTCGAGTCGCCGGGACTGGCGAGAGCGGTACACGAAGCCGTCTTCAACCTGGTCGCCGGACTCGCACCATTGCCCGACCCAGCAGGCCAACAACCGATGTTCTGACGGCCTTGTTGATCTAGTAGGGCCAGTCGCCCTTGACCAGCTTCACGCTGATCAACACCTTGAGGGCGACATTCTTCGCGAACCACGGCAGTTGAGCGAGCTGGCGCCCAGCGTTGCTGAGGCGCGCCTGGGGGCTTGCGGCGAGATCAGCTCGGTAGATCGTCATCGAGCGTGACCGCCCGACGTAGCGAAACCGAGAGCCGAACACCAGGGACCGCACGATGGCGAAGGTGACACCGATCGACGAGAACGAGTCGTGAATCAGCATCGTTCCGCCGTTGTTGACTCGGTCGCCCCATGCTCGGATGTCGGCAAGTGCGGGCGCGTAGCGGTGCGCACCATCGACGTAGAGCAGGTCGACGGGCCCGGTGATGGTGTCGAGCGCAGCGTCCGAGAAGGCTCGCACGTGTCGAACACGATCCGCCACGCCTGCGTCGGCGAGGTTGTTGTTGAACACCGCGTGATCGTCGGCGGCTTCGTCCTCGAAACCATCGATCTCCTGGGGGCCACGATCGTTCCCGGCGTGCGGATCGATCGCAATCACCTCGACCGACGGGTCAGCAGCGGTGGCCAACACCACGGTGGAGCGCCCACGGAAACTTCCGATCTCGACGATCCGACCGTTTGGCGGACACCGCGTTGCCGAGTCGTACAGGGTTGCACCTTGTCCAGGGCTCATCCACCCTTCGACGTCGGCCACCAGTTCCATGGTCTCCTGCAGGGTCTTCGTCATGCTGTGTACACCGCCACTCCGTAGATGATGATCCAGATCAAACCAGCCATTTGCAGGACTCGGTCACGTGCGAACACTTCTTCTGGAGCTGAGCCTTCGCCTCGCTCGAGCACCAAGAGATACCGGAACAGCGCAGCGATCATTGGAACGATCGTCAACTCGTAGAGCGGAAGGTCGGTTCCTTCGGCGGTTTCGAAGGCCCACACGCAATAGCTGATCAGCGCTCCCCCGAGGCTGACGGACAGCAGCATCCGGAGGAAACCGGGGGTGTAGGTGTCGAGTGTGGCGCGCGTGCCCGCATCGGAACCGACCTCGTGCAGCTCGGCGTAACGCTTACCAACGACGATGAACAACGAGCCGAAGGTGACGCACAGCACGAACCATCGCGACATCGGGACGTCGACGGCCACAGCGCCTGCGGCAGCACGCAGCACGAATCCCGAAGCGACCGCCAGTAGGTCGATGATGGCGACTGCCTTGAGCCAGAAGGTATAGCTGAGGGTGAGAACCAAGTACACCACCACGATGGCGACCGTCTGCCACCGCCCCGTCGCAGCAGCGACGGCAAGCGCCGCAACGGGGAGCACGACGCCCATCACGCGACCGACGCCAACCGAGATGAGGCCTGCTGCGAATGGACGTCGGCGTTTCGTGGGGTGGATCCGGTCCGCCTCGACGTCCTGGAGGTCGTTCCACACGTAGATCCCACTGGCTGCGAGGCAGAAGGAGACGAACGCAACGACGGTGATCGCGAAGTCGCCGCCGTTGTCCAACACCCCCGCCGCTCCTGGAGCGGCGAACACCAGGACGTTCTTGAGCCACTGCTTGGGTCGCATGGCCTTGAGGACGTGGCCGATCATGCTGCTGCACCATCGGGCGTCACCCAGTGCGCGTCATCGGCGTCAGCGAGTAACTCTCGGTCACCAGCGGAGTCGCCGTACGCCACGACGTGTGTGTTCGAACGGCCACCGTGGTGGTCGCGCAGCCAGTCGTGAAGTCGCCGGACCTTCTCAGGGCCACGACAGTTCGCTCCCCACAGTTTGCCGGTCGCAACCCCGTCGACGACTTCGAGGCGGGTGGACAACACGGCCTCGACACCCAACAATTCGGCCAGCGGCCGCAGGTATGTCTCGAACGACGCCGACACCAGCACGACGTGGTCGCCGTCGTCGAGGTGGGCGTGGAGGCTGGCCAACGTGTCGCTGCGTAACCATCGTTCGTGCACGGTACGAGCGAACGATGTGCCAGCAGCAGCCAACTCATCGTGAGTTCGCCCCGTAAAGGCAGCCATGGCCGCCAACTCCTTCAGTGCATCTCGATCACGCGCTGCCAGGACCGGCAGCAGTCGATCAGGACGAGCAGCGAGACGAGGAACGATTCGGCGCGCTCCCGTGACGCGCCGCATGAACGGGACGACACAGTCGCGTGAGGTGATCGTCCCGTCCACGTCGAATGCGGCGATGCGTGCGGTCATGCGTGTCTCGCCGGAATGAGGTCGAGCGCATCCCAGTACCCCGGCCAGCTCTTCGAGACGACATCTGGATCGTTGACCTCCACGCCATCGACCACGAGCCCGATGAGGCCGAATGCCATGGCGAGACGGTGATCATGGTGCGTGTCGAGTCGAGCACCGTGCAGCGTGTCGGTGGGAATGATCGTGAGTCCGTCGTCGTCGACCGTGACGTGTGCGCCCAGCTTGTTCATCTCGTTTGCCAGGTCGCCCAGGCGGTCGCTTTCCTTTCCGCGAATGAACCCGACACCGGTGATGCGGGTCGCAGTGGTGGCCTGCGTGGCGACCACCGCCATTGTGGGCACGAGGTCCGAGATGTCAGTCATGTCGATGTCGATACCGCGCAGCGGCGTGTCCCGACGCCGCATCACGACGGTGTCGTGATCGCTGACGGTCACCAAGCACCCCATCTGCGCCAACACGTCACAGAACGATGCATCGCCCTGCAACGAAGCGCGGCCGAGCCCCTTGACGCTCACGGCGCCACCGACCATCGCCGCTGCAGCGAGCGGATAGCTCGCCGACGACGCGTCGGGTTCGACGTGATAGCGGGTGGCGGCGTACTCGCCGCTCGCCACCGTGATGTGGCGCTCCCCCACCGAGATGTCGGGCGCGCCGAACGACGCCATGACCGACTTGGTGATGTCCACGTACGGCCGGCTCACGAGGTCCGTGGAGAGCCCGAGCGACAATCCGCCACGAATCATCGGGGCGATCAACATCAACGCCGTGACGTACTGGCTCGACACGTCGCCCGGCATGACGATGGCATCGGCGCCGCCGAGGGGGCCCGACACGGTCACCGGCAGGTGGCCCCACTGCTCCCCGGGTTCGAGCATTGCCCCGAGCGACCGCAACGAATCGTGCAGCGGACCCATCGGCCGCGTCCGCAAGGGTGGCTCACCATCGATGGTGTAGGGCCCTGGGCCGAGCGACGCAACCGCCGTGATGAACCGCGACGTGGTCCCGGCAAGGCGCGTATCGAGCGCGATTGGACCGACGGGTAGAATTCCGCCCGTGCCGATGATGTTGCCGACCAAGGCACCGTCACGACTCTCCACCCCGATCGGGATGGCCAACGCCGACAGGCACTCCACCATCGCGTTGGTGTCATCGCCCGGAGCGAGACCGATGATCTCGGACTCTCCAGCAGCGAGCGCGGCGCAGATCAACGCTCGGTTCGCAATGCTCTTCGAGGGTGGTACAGCAACCTCGGCCACCACGGGGCCGTGTGCGCTGCGGACGGAAATGAAATCGTTCATGAAAGGGCCTGTACTGATGGTCGGAAACCACGGGCGATCAAGCCGCCACGGAACAACTCGGCATGGTCCAGATCAATCAGCACCACTGCAACACCTTGATTGCTCTCGGCTGCGTGGACCACTTCGAAGTTGGCAATGTTCACGCTGAGCTCACCAGCAAGCTTGAACAACTCGAACGCAGAGCCAGTGCGATCCGGAATCGGCACGCGTACCTCGGCCAGGTTCTCAGGGTGCACCACTCGGCTCGGCAGATTCGCACGTGCCTCGCGTGCACGGTCCAGCCGTGCGTGGAGTCCGTCGCGGTCCTCTTCGCTCACCGCGGTTCGAACAGCGGCGAGTTCCTCGATGAGGTGATCGAGGGCTCGAACGATCGCTATGCGGTTCTCGGCACAGATGTCGAGCCAGATGTCGGGACGCCCGCTCGCGATGCGAGTCATGTCGCGAAAGCCGCCTGCGGCAAGGCGAAGGAGTGCAGCGTGTTCGATCGAGCGATCCGCGGCCACGCCCATGAGCGACGCCGCGGTGAGGTGGGGAACGTGGCTCACGACCGCAACGACGTCATCGTGGCGCTCCGGGGCGATCGCCACAACGTCGGCACCCAGGGTGGCAATGACGCTCGCGAGCTGAGAAAAGACCTCGTCACCGACGTCGCCGTCAGGTGTCAGCACCCAGATCGCTCCTTCGAAGAGGTTGGCGTCCGCTCCGTCGAGGCCGTCGCGCTCGCTCCCTGCCATTGGATGCCCACCGACGAAGCGGGGGTCGGTGATGGCTGCACAGATCGGAGCCTTGACGCTGCCGACGTCGGTGACGATGCCACGCGTGGCAGCAAGCGTGGCGTTCGCCGCAGCGACCCCGTTCAACACCGGCACGGCAACGAAGGAGATCTCGGCATCCGCATCGAGTCCGGCTGCACCAATGAGCCCGCGATCGAGTGCATCATCGACCACGTCGGGCCGGTCGTCGGTGCCGGACACGTGCCAGCCGCGCTCGGTGAGTGCACTCGCCAACGATCCACCGATGAGGCCGAGTCCGACCACGTTTGCCGATCGACTCAACGCACGCCCCTGGAGCTCTCGGCCACCGCTGCGATCATCGCGTTGCGTTCGTCGTTGCTCCATTCGCGCCATTCGCCCGGCTGGAGTGATCGGTCCTGCATGGGACCAATACGGGTCCGGACGAGACGGCTCACTGGATGCCCAACCGCTTCACACATCCGACGCACTTGACGGTTCTTGCCTTCATGGATGGTGATCTTCAACACTCCAGGCGACGGTTGCGAGACCTTGGCTGGTGCGGTGACGCCGTCTTCGAGTTGCACGCCATCGCGAAGTTGCCGCAGCTTGCCTGCCGCTACCTCGCCACCGCTCACCTCGGCGAGGTATTCCTTGTCGACTCCATGACTCGGGTGCGCAATCCGGTTCGCCAACTCGCCGTCGTTGGTGATCAGCAGCAATCCTTCCGTCTCCAAGTCGAGCCGACCGATCGAGAACACGCGCGGCTCGCTGGGAACGAGGTCGAGCACGGTCGTGCGGTCGTGTGTGTCCGAGCTGGTGGTGATCACTCCGTCAGGCTTGTTCAAGACGTAATAGACGAGGCCCGGCTTCACCCCGATGGGCGCCCCGTCTACCTCGATCAGATCGTTGTCCGCGTCGACCCGACGCCCGAGGATGGCAACCTCGCCGTTGACCGTCACGCGTTCCTCCGAGATCAGGTCTTCACAGGTTCGTCTGCTCCCGAAGCCGACCGCCGCCAGCACTTTCTGGAGTCGCTCGCCTTGGGGGAGTTCGGCGCTGCGCTGCGCCAGCTGCTCCCACAGTGGTGGTTCTGGAACGCGCTCAGGCATCGGTGACCGGCTCCGCAGCGGGTTCTGGCGATGGGTCCTTTGCAGGCGCCACGACATCGATCTCGGGCGTGACCCGCAGACCGTGTTCCAACGCCTCGACCACATCAGAGCTGGGAATGAACTCGGCAATCGGCGGCAGGTCGTCGACGGACTCCAGGCCGAGCTTCTCGAGAAACGACTCGGTGGTGCCGAACAGGATCGCTTGCCCCGGGCCGTCGTCTCGCCCGATTTCATCGATGTAGCCGCGAGCCTGCAGCGTTCGCAGGACCCCGTCGGGGTCGACGCCGCGAATTGCTGCCACCTGAGCACGCGAAATCGGCTGCTTGTACGCCACGATGGCCAACGTCTCGAGGGCCGCGCCCGACAGCCTCGCCCGCTGATCGGTCAGCAGAAACCGCTCGACGTACGGCGTGAGGTCGTCAGCGGTCTGGTAGCGGATGCCACCTGCAACACGAACGAGCCGGAACCCGTGGTTCTCCTGGCGGTACACGCCCGCCAGCTCGTCACACCACTGCTCGACCAGCGCCGCTGGCTGCTCCAACAGCTGCGCCAGCAGTTCGTGTGGCACCGGATCGTGGGACACGAGCGCAATGGCCTCGATGGCGCGCTTGTAGTCACTGACACGCGCGGCGCGTTCGGTTTCGTCGATGAACTCGTTGGTCATGGGTTCCGTGTTTCGTGTGGTCAGCCGTCGTAGGCGTCGATCAAGATGGCGTCGGTGTCGACGCCGTCGGCAGGCGCCCACACGACATCGATGTCACCGAAGCGCTCGGGTTGTTCGAGGTCGATGGCCCCCTGCTTGAACAGCTCCAGCAGTGCGAGGAACCGGACGATCACCTCGATGCGGTCGCCGAGGTCAGCAGTGAGGCGGCGGAACGAGATACGACCGGAGCGCGGCAACTCGTCGAGCAACTCCGCGACCGCATCTGCAACCGTGACCTTGATCGGATTGACGTGAAAGAGATCCACCACCGGCACCGGCTTCGGGGTGAGCGCTCGAATTGCCGCACGCTGCAGACTGCGCACGCTCGTTCCTTCCAGCATGTCCGGCATCACATCAGCAAAACGCTCGTCGGGCCCCACGGCACGCGGGAACGACAGGTCGGCATCATCGGCCAGTTGAGCAAACACCGACGCCACATCTTTGAAGGTTTTTGCTTCGAGCAGGCGAGCGAGCAACATGTCGCGCTCTTCCCAAAGCGCCAGCTCGTCATCCAGGTCCATATCGGACTGGTTCGGCAACAACCGACGAGCCTTCAAATCAACCAGCGTGGCCGCGATGAGCAAGAAGCCGGTGATGACGTCGAGGTCGAGTGACTTCGCTGCCTGCATCCGCTCGATCTCGACGAGATACGCATCCACGATCGTGGACAGGTTGATCTCATAGATGTCGACCTGCTCCTTGAGGATCAGCTGGAGGAGCAGATCGAAGGGGCCCTCGTACACGGGCGTGGCGACATCAACCATCGCGGCGAATCCTACCGGTCCGCTCCCCGGGCAAACGGATAGCGTCGGAGCCCGTGAACAGCACTCGTGTCCTGTCCTGCATGCAACCAACGGGAGACGTGCACCTCGGGAGCTATCTCGGTGCACTGAAGAACTGGGTGAGTGGCCAGCACGACAAGGATGTCTTCCACGGGATCGTCGATCTTCACGCGCTCACGGTCACCGAAGAACCCGGCGTCGTTGGTCAACTCACGATCGAACTCGCCGCGATGCTCTTCGCCGTGGGTCTGGATCCCGACGTGGCGACCGTGTTTGCGCAGTCTCACGTTCCCGAGCACAGCCAGCTCGGCTGGGTGATGGAATGCACCGTGAGCTACGGCGAGCTGAGTCGGATGACGCAGTTCAAGGACAAGACCGCCAAGCGCCAGCAGCAGTTCATCTCGGGCGGCCTCTTCACGTACCCCGCTCTCCAGGCCGCTGACATCTTGCTGTACGACACGAACGAGGTGCCGATCGGCGATGACCAACGCCAACACGTGGAAATCACGCGTGATGCAGCAATCCGGTTCAATCATCGCTTCGGCGACACCTTCGTGCTGCCCGAAGCCGTCACACCCGCTGCGGGCGGCCGTGTCATGAGCTTGCAGGACCCCACCTCGAAGATGTCGAAATCTGACGAGTCAGGTGCGGGATGCGTGTATCTCGTGGATGATCCGAAGGCGATCCTGAAGAAGTTCAAGCGCGCCGTGACCGACTCGGACACCGGCGCAGATGCAGTTCGCTACGACCGCGAGAACAAGCCGGGTGTTGCGACGCTGCTCGATATCAACGCCGCCATCACCAACCGCACTCCACAGCAAGTCGCCGAGGGGTACGAGCAGTACGGCAAGCTGAAGGTCGATACCGGTGAAGCGGTGATCGAAACCCTCGCTCCGATCCGCGAGCGCTACCACGAGTTGATGGAGGATCGCGGGGAACTGACTCGCCTCCTGCGTGTGGGTGCCGACAAGGCTCGCGAGGTCGCCTCGGTCACGCTGGAACGTGCATACAGCGCCATTGGCATGCTCCCCGGTTGAGCCTGCTCGCCGCCAACGCCGTCGACCGCCGGATTCTGGCGCTCGCCGTCCCGGCCTTCGGGGCGCTCGCTGCCGAACCGCTGTACCGATTGATCGACACCGCGATCGTCGGTCGCCTCGGCAAGGAACAACTCGGCGGTGTCGCCGTTGCTGTCTCGCTGCTTTCATTGGTCATCGCAGGCTCCAACTTCCTTGCCTACGGGACCACCCAGCGGGTGGCGAACCGTTTGGGTGCCAACGATCGGCCCGGCGCGGCCAACGTCGGGATCCAGGCCACCTGGATTGCCCTGGCCATCGGCGCTGTTGCGGCTCCCCTGCTCGCTCTCTTCGCTCGTCCGCTTGCATTGGTCATCGGAGCCAGCGACGATGTCGTTGGTTTCTCCGTCACGTATCTGCAGATCTCCGCGATCGGGGTGCCGTTCGTGCTGGTGGGGCTGGCGTGCCAGGGAACCCAGCGAGGGGCGAGTGACTACCGATCAGCCCTCGTGGTGTTGATCGCCGCGAACGTCGTGAACGCGGCGGTGGAGATCGTCCTCGTGTTCGGCTTCGACCTCGGCGTCGCTGGAGCGGCATGGTCGACCGTCGTTGCGCAGGTGCTCGCTGGAACAGCGTTGGCATGGCGATCGATCCCGCACCTCGGTGCTGCGTCATCACGCCGTCCGCGATGGAGTGAAATGCGTCCGCTGCTGTCGGCCGGGCGCCACCTGCTGTTGCGAGTCGGTGCGATGCTGATGGTCTTCACCGGCGCCACCTCCTTGGCGGCTCGTGTGGATGATGCAACGCTCGCGGCACATTCGATTGCGGTCACGGTGTTTCTCTTTCTGGCGCTCACACTCGATGCGCTGGCCGTGCCGGCACAGACCCTCGTTGCCGAGGAACTCGGCCAAGGCGCAGCGGGCGCAGCCGAGGTGTCCCAACGAGCCGTGCGCCTCTCGATCCGCATCGGTCTGATGCTCGCCGTGGCTCTGGCCCTGCTGTCTCCGTTGATCGCCCGGGCGTTCAGCAACGAAGCGGACGTCGTGAGCCGAGCAACCGCCGCCCTGGTCCTGCTGGCGGCAATCCTGGTGCCCGGGTCGGTGGCCTTTGCCACCGATGGGTCACTGATCGGTGCCGGTGACTACCGGTTCTTGGGTCGAGCTGCAGTGGTGTACCTCGTTGCGGTGGTCCCCATCGCCGCGGCGGTTGTCCTGGCGCCATCGTTGGGAATCATCGGGATCTGGCTCGGGCTCTTCGTGTGGATGACACTTCGAGCGATCGTCAACCGTCGACGAGCCCAGCAGGTGCTCGGGGCCGGCGCGCCCGCTCAGTAGTCGCAGCGTTCGAGCGCGTCGTACGCGGGCCCGCGCCCAGCGATCAACGCCACTGTTTCCGCCGCGGAACCACCTTGTTCCGCGCGGCGTGCCCCGATGGCCTCGTGTTCGTGATAAATCCGAAACCGCTCGGTGCGCGGCCCCACGAGTGACGCGACCACGCGGGCGAAGGTGCCGAGGCCACACTCGATCTTGCCGATGTCGTGCAGCAGGGCGCCGGCAATCTCGGCGCGCGAGGCTTCGGGCAGTGCGTCGACGAATCGCCGGGCGACGTCGATGGAATGGCGCCGGTCCTGGTTGCTGAACTGCACCCACAGCTGCCGTTCGTGTTCCAGCAATTGCGTGTCGACCCACGCTTCGTCGGCGGGGGCTGGTGGAGTGGGTGGAAGTGACGTGAAGAATCTTCGTGCGAGGTGCAACGGGTGCCTGACGACCTGGAACAGCGTGCTCACGAGGTCAGTGTGGCGCGTGGATGAGCGCTTCGATACACATCCCAGAGCCGCTCCTGGCTCACACGTGTGTACACCTGAGTGGTCGAGATCGACACGTGTCCCAGCATCTCTTGCACCACCCGCAGATCAGCGCCATGGTCGAGCAGATGTGTGGCGCAGGAGTGGCGCAACACGTGCGGCGACAACTGGTCCGACACCCCGGCGCGAGCGCCGTACTTCTTCACGACCAACCATGAACCCTGTCGGGTGAGTCGCGCTCCCCGCGTGTTCAAGAACACCGCTTCGGCGTCGCCACGGCGTTGCCACCGGGCGGGGATCAACGCAGGCCGCCCGAGCGGAGACAACCACTCGTTCAGAGCAATCGCTGCCGACCCACCGAACGGCACGATGCGTTCTTTGGAGCCTTTGCCGTACAACCGCACAAGGCGTCCATCGAGATCGACGTCACCGACCGACAGCCCGATGGCTTCGGAGATACGCGCACCGGTTGCGTAGAGGAGTTCGAGGAGCGCTCGATCGCGGTATCCGATTGGATCCTGACCGATCACGGCGTCGAGCAAGCTGCTCACCTGTGCTTCGCTGAGGGGCTTGGGAATGCCAGTCGGCACCTTGACGCCCTGCAGGTCTGCTGTTGGATCGTCGGGGCGAAACCCTTCGACGACGAGATATCGGTGCAGCATCCTGATCGCCGCAAGCTGACGCGCCACGGACGACGCTGCTGCGTCCGATTCGGACCGCTCCCCCACGAACGCGACCAGGTCGAGGTGTGACACCGTCACGACGTTCGCACCTCGCTCGGTCAACCAGGCGCAATATGTTCGAAGGTCTCGGCGGTAAGCAGCGAGCGTGTTCGCCGAACGACCCCGCTCGGCAAGCATCCACGCCAAGAATTCCTCCGCCTCGAGTGGCAGCGGGGCCTTGGCCATTCAGTCTCCGTCAGCGAGCCGCAGGCGGCGCTCGGTGAGGAGCAGCCCCGACACAGTTTTCGAATCTCTGATCTCGCCACGATCGATCATGGCGAGCGCATCAGCGAGCGAAATGTGCAGCAACTCCATGTAGTCCTCTTCGGGGCCCTGACGATCGGTGGCGACCGGCGTGCACTCCGTGGCGAGGTAGATCGTGGTGACCGAATCGGTCATTCCGGGCGACGGGTACTGCTCGATCAACAGTTCCAGATGGCCGGCGGACAGACCGGCTTCCTCGATCAATTCCCGCTGCGCCACTTCAGCGGTGTCTTCGCCCTCGATGTCGCGCATGCCTGCGGGGAGTTCGATGACGCTCTCCTCATACGGGGGCCGAAATTGCGACACGAGCACGACCGATGGGTTGCCCTCGGCATCGAACACCAGCGGAACAACGCCCACCGCTCCGGGCGATCGCACGATGTCGCGATGAAACCGACGACCATCAGGAGCTTCGAATTCCGCCGTGGCGACGTGCCAGACATACCCCTGATGGACCTTCGACTCTTCGACTCGCCGAAACTCACCCATGGTCAGGCGGTGATGTCAGCAGCAGAGTTGGCGGCCGGTGTGTTGCGTCGCTGGAGTGCAGCAGCGATGAGTTCGCGGAACAGTGGGTGCGGTCGATCTGGGCGGCTCTTGAACTCGGGGTGCGCCTGGGTTGCCACCCAGAACGGATGTCCCGGCAGTTCGATGAACTCGACCAGCGTGTTGTCGGGCGACGTACCCGAGCACCACAGGCCTTCGCTTTCCAACTGCGCTCGGTAGCGGTCGTTGAACTCGTAGCGGTGACGATGACGCTCGGACACCACGGTCTCGCCGTATGCGGCTGCCACTTGGGATTCGTTTGCGAGCACGGCGTAGTGCGCTCCGAGACGCATCGTGCCGCCCTTGTCTTCGATGCCGCGCTGTTCGACCATCAGGTCGATCACCGGATGGGCCGTGGCGGGCTCGAACTCGGTCGAATTGGCCCCGGTGAGCCCGGCGACATTGCGTGCAAAGTCAATCGACATGGCCTGGAGGCCCAGACAGATACCGAGACACGGCATGGCGTTCTCGCGTGCGTATCGGGCCGCCGCGATCTTTCCTTCGACTCCACGGTGCCCGAAGCCTCCGGGGATGATGATCCCGTCGAGGTGTCCGAGCTGCCCTTCGGCGAGCAGCCCTTCGACGGATTCCGACTGGATCCATTCGATTTCGACCTTGGCGCCGTGGTGGAAGCCCGCATGCTTCAAGCTCTCCACGACCGAGAGGTACGCATCCGGAAGCTCGATGTACTTGCCAATGAGGCCAATCGTGACCGGATCCGTGGCGGCTTCGACCTTGTCGACGACCCGCTGCCACGAGGACAAGTCCACGTCGTCCTCGATGCGCAAGACGTTGCACACGAAGGCATCGAGCCCTTCTTCGTGGAAGATCAACGGCAGTTCGTAGATGTTGCGTGCATCGGCAGCGTTGATGACGGCGCCGCGCTCCACGTCACACATGTTCGAGATCTTGGTCTTCAAGTCATCGGACAAGGCCTCTTCGGAACGGCACACGATGACATCGGGCTGGATGCCCCGTGAACGCAGCTCGGTGACCGAGTGCTGGGTCGGCTTGGTCTTCTGCTCGCCGGACGGACCAATGAATGGCACCAGCGTGACATGGATGTAACAGACGTTGTCGCGCCCGACCTGGTTGCGGAACTGGCGGATCGACTCCAGGAACGGCAAGATTTCGATGTCACCGACCGTGCCTCCCACCTCGGTGATCACCACGTCAACATCTTGTTGTGCCACGCGTTCGACCCGTCGCTTGATCTCATCGGTGATGTGCGGGATGACCTGCACGGTCTTTCCGAGGTAGTCGCCGCGCCGCTCGGCTTCCATGACGGCCTTGTAGATCGACCCCGTGGTGGCGTTTGAGTTTCTCGACAGGTTCTCGTCGATGTAGCGCTCGTAGTGACCCAGATCCAGGTCGGTCTCGCCGCCATCATCGGTGACGAAGACCTCGCCGTGCTCGAACGGGTTCATCGTTCCCGGATCGAGGTTGATGTACGGGTCCAGCTTTTGCAGCGTGACGCGGAGCCCCCGAAGTTTCAACAGACGGCCGAGCGACGACGCCGTCAGCCCTTTGCCGAGCGAGCTGGCAACGCCACCCGTCACGAAAATGTGCTTGGTCATCTGGACCTCCGTCTCGACATCACGACGGGAGATCACGGTAGCACGAACTTCACGCGAGTAGTTCCCGAGCGTGATCACGTGCGGACTTACTGGTCGACCCCGACAGCATTCGTGCCAGCTCGTCCACCCGCTCTTCGTCGCCGAGTCGGCGGGCCGCAGCAAACGTGGCGCCGTCGTGCACGCTCTTGGTGACCGAGATCTGCGTGTCCGCAGCGGCTGCGACCTGGGCCAAGTGGGTGACCACGAGCACTTGATGATGACGCCCCAGCCCGGCCAGCGCATCGCCAACCGCTTGGGCAGCGGTGCCGCCGATCCCGGCATCGACTTCGTCGAACACCAGTGTCCCCATGACATCGCTGGCGTCGCGGCCCTCCGCTGCAGACAGCACGAGCCGCAAGGCCAACATCGATCGGGCGAGTTCACCACCCGAAGCCACACGATTCAGTGCAAGCAGCGGTGCGCCCGGGTTTGCAGCGAGCAGGAACTGGACTCGGTCCCCGGGATGATCCTCGGCATGCTCGCCGACCTCGACCGCAACGGACGCGTGTGGCATGGCAAGTTGGTGAAGACCGGACTCCACAGCAGCAGCGAGCGGCCCCGCCGCCTGGCGTCGAGCAGCTCCCACTTGCGTTGCTGCGACGCGTTCTTGCTGCAGCGCCTGCGTGCGCTGCTCGTCAAGCTCGCCAGCACGCTGGTCATACGACTCCAGTTCACGGAGCCGGTCCTCGGTGTCCGCGTGATACGCCATGACCGCATCGAGATCGTCGCCGTACTTGCGGCGTAGGTCAGCCAAGAGTTGGCGACGCTCGCGTACGGCGTCGAGGCGCTGTGGTGATTCATCGATCCCGTCGGTGAGATCACGAGTGAGCGCAATCAGATCATCGAGTTCGGCGAGGACTTCATGGAGGCGCCCGGAAATCTCTTGAAAGGGACGACGACCTTCGATCGCCGCAAGCGCAGCACCAACGGTGCTGCGAGCACCATCGTCGCCGGCCAACAACTCGTGTGCGGTGGCACCACCGTCACGATGTGCCGCAGCATCGGCAAGGACCGATTCTTCGGCATCGAGCGCCTCGTCTTCTCCTGGGTCGTGGATGCCTGCAGCATCCAGTTCTTCCACCTGGAATCGCAACAGATCGATTTCACGCGCTCTGAGTCGCTCATCACCACCCAGCGCGGCCAACGCCGCGTCGATCTCGGTGAGTCGTGCGCGTGCGGCACGCAATGGCGACAGATCGACCGCTCCGTAGCGATCGAGGGCGGCACGCTGGGTTGCCACCGACAGCAGACTCTGGTGCGCGTGTTGACCATGCAGGTCGACCATCTGCCCGGCAATGTCGCCCAACGTGGCCACGGTGCTCGGGCGGCCGTCCACATACGCACGGGATCGGCCGTTCGCGGGGACCACCCTGCTGAGGATCCGCTCCGTGCCATCGGTGGCGACGAAACGGCCTTCCACGCGGGCTTCTTCGGCACCGTGGCGCACGATGGTGGCATCGGCGCGCCCTCCCACGAGGAGTTCGATTGCCTCGACGAGCATGGTCTTGCCCGCTCCGGTTTCGCCCGTGAGAGCCGTGAGGCCGTTTCCGAGGACCAGGTCGAGGTGTTCGATCACCCCGAGGTTCTCGATGTGGAGTTCGCTCAACATGTTGAACATTGAACCATGGGGGTACCTCACAGTTCGCCAACGTCAGGTTTTGACAGGTGGTGCGACTTTCTCTTCAAGTTCGCATGAAGGACTTCCGAAGACTTGAACGATGAAAGGAAGGTCGATGTTCAACCAATCCAGAATTACTGGCCGAATCATGGGTGCAACACCCCCGCTCGCGGTGGCCGGGCTCGCCGCGCTCGGCGCCGGGTTCACCGGCGGTGTGATCGCACTGGTGTGCTCCGTCGTGGCCGTGGTCGCCATCGTCGTGAGCGTCGTGATGCTCAACCGGGTCGGCAACGACTCCGCGAAGCGCCTCGACGCAGCGGTGAATGCCGCGCACCACATGTCTGCCGTGCAGATGCCGCAGCTGGTGGCAGCAGCGCGCGACGGCGACGCGGCTGAACCGATTCAGCTGTACGCCATCCAAGATCTGTCCCCCGACGAGATCGGTCGGCTCGCTCGCGAGCTGGATACGGCCCAGGATCGCCTCGGCGAGTTCCAGACGGTCCAGACCGGATCGGTGGAGAAGGGCGTCTCCAAGATCTTCACGACGCTCGCTCGACGCAACCGTTCACTCGTCGATCGCCAGTTGGCGCTGCTCGACGAACTCGAGGCCGACGTCGATGATCCCGACGTGCTCGCCGAGTACTACAAGCTCGATCACCTGGCGACACGTATGCGGCGCAACGCCGAGAGCCTCCTGGTACTGGGACGCGCCGAGACACGCCGTCGTCGTTCCGACCCGGTGGCGATCGACGACGTCATTCGCGCAGGAATCTCCGAGATCGAGGACTACCAGCGTGCGCAGCCGCTGACGATCGATGACGCAGCAGTCGTGGGCCCTGTGGTCGGCGATCTCGCACACATGCTCGCTGAGCTCCTCGACAACGCCGCAGCGTTCTCGCCACCCGAAAGCGATGTCACCATCTCCGGTGCTGTTGTCGACAGCGGCTACGTGGTGACGATTCGAGACACCGGCATCGGCCTCACCGCCGACCGGTTGCACGAACTGAACCAGAACCTCGCCGCGCCGCCGAGCATTGGACTGCGTGTCGAACAGACACTCGGTCTGTCCGTGGTGGCGTTGCTGTCACAAAAGCACAACGCTCGCGTCGAGCTGCACCCCGGCGGAGATGCCGGCACCATGGTGACGATCTTCCTCCCGGCGAACCTGTTCGCCACGCAGGATCTGTGGCCGGCCGACCAGGTGGCAGCAGATCAGATGGAGGACGAACTCCGTGAACTGATCGAAGCCGAGCGCAATCCCTACGACGCCCGCACGCTTCCCCGCCCGATTCCGTCTCAAGCGGTTGCAAGCCCGCCGGCGCCGCCGCCCCCGGCAACGCTGCTTCCAGCTCAACAAGCGCCCATCGGTCCAGCACCGGCGCCCGCTCCCGCTGAACCGATCCAAACGGGGTTGCCCGCCCGCACCCCCGGTGCAGCGACACCGCAGATGGACGCAGCCGACACCCGCGACGTCCCCGGCGAGGCGTTCATGCCCGCAGCGACCGAGCCGCTCACCCAACCCACGATCGAATCGTCCTCTGGTTGGGGCACCGCGATCGAGTCGCTGGCCGCTTCGGCCAAGACCGCCGATCCGCTCCCGAAGCTGGTACTGCCAACTCGCTCCCCTGGCGCGTCGGCACAGGTCGACGACGACGTGATGCCCGCAGCGCAGGGCGCAGTGGACCCCGAGGCGTTGCGCTCGAAGCTCAACTCCTTCCGCTCGATGTCCAACGTCGCTGCCGATCAGCCCGTCGACTCGATCGTCGCCCCCGCACCCACGAATGGAGACAACTGATGGGTCCCGCAGACAACCTCAACTGGCTGGTCGCTCGCTTCGTCGACTCCCTGCCAGCAGTGCGCCAAGCCGTCGTGGTGTCATCGGACGGACTCGCCCTCGCGGTGTCCGACGGTGTCGACCGTGAGACCGGCGAGCGCCTCAGCGCCGTGTCATCGGGAATGATCGGCCTGGCCTATGGCTCCGCCGGACGTTTCGGTGCCGGTGCGGTCAACAACGTCATTGTCGAGATGGAGAACGGCTGGCTGTTCGTCACCGGCATCAGCGACGGTTCGCTGATGTGCGTGGTGACGACCGCTGACGCCGACATCGGCTCCATTGGCTACGAGATGGCGGTGTTCGCACAGCGCGCCGGCGACGTGCTGAACCCCGAAGTCCGAGAAGAACTCAAGTCTGCCGTCCTGGCCCGCCAGTGACGATGCAGCGACCCGAGCACGAAAGGAAGCCCACCCATGGATGACGACACCGCCGACGACACCCGGGCCAACGGACGATTGGTCCGCCCCTATCTCATGACTGGCGGCCGCACTGCGGTCGACGAAGAAATCCGACTGGAAACTCAATTGCAGAGCACCAGCCACGGCCTCGAGACAGGATCGCATCGCTGGGAATCAGCGCAGATCCTGAAGCTGGCCGAACGGCCGATCGCTCTCGTGGAGATCTCCGCACGCCTGGATATCCCCCTCGGTGTGACCCGAGTGTTGGTGAGCGACCTCATCAAGAGCAAAGCCATCAGCGCTCAGCGCCCGATCACCACCATGTCGCACAAGTCCCACGCAAGTCTCTTGGAGAAGGTCCTCGATGGTGTCCGCAGCCTCTAGCCCAGACGAACAACGCAAGATCCCGGTCAAGATCGTGATCGCCGGAGGCTTCGGCGCCGGCAAGACGACGATGGTCGGCGCGATCTCCGAGATCGAACCACTGCGCAGCGAAGCGGTGATGACCGCGGCGAGCAGCGAAGTCGACGATCTCGCACACACCGCAGAGAAGCAGACCACGACGGTGGCGATGGACTTCGGCCGCATTTCGCTGACCGACGAGATCATCCTCTACCTGTTCGGCACGCCCGGCCAAGAACGGTATCACTTCATGTGGAACGAGGTGTCTCGCGGGGCCATCGGCGCGATTGTCATTGCCGATACTCGCCGCCTTGCCGATTGCTTCCCCGCAATCGACTACTTCGAGCAGCGCAACATCCCGTTCATCGTTGCGGTCAACCCATTCGAAGGCACTCGATCGCATCCGATCGAGGACATCCGCGGTGCACTGCAGCTCGATGCGGCGGTCCCGATGCTGTTTGCCGACGCCCGCAGTCGCGATGACGTGAAAGCCGGTCTGGTCACGCTCGTGGAACACGCATTGTTGAAGGCGCAATCGGTCGAACCTGCACCGATCTGACGTCACACGAACGAGCCGACAGGCGTCCGACCGACCGGTCGGGCGCCTGTTGTCGTTTTCTGGCAGTCGAACCGAAAGAAACCGGCAGTTTCTCCTCAAGTCGCGGTTGGCGACTGCCGAACTGTCCAATGCGTCCGAGAAGACGCCGGTCCACGTGTTGCGGGGACCCACGACGAACGAAAGAGAATCAGCAATGTCGAATGTCAGTGTCAGCCAACAGGGCGCGAAGGCGAGGAGCGTCAGCTCCTTCATCTTCGTGGCCATCGTGTTGGTCCTTGCCATCGTGGCAGTGGTCCAGCCGGGGTCGAAGATCAGCTTCGAATTCGGCGACAAGGTCAACCTCATCGACGAACTCTGGGTGCTCTTCGCAGCCGCACTGGTGTTCTTCATGCAGATCGGCTTCCTTGCCTACGAGGTCGGCCTTGCCCGGCCCGCTCACGCCACCGTGGTGGCCGTCAAGAACGTGGTCGACTGGACGATCAGCTCGATCGGCTTCACCGCGATTGGCTTCGGCATCATGTTCGGCAGCTCGGTCGGCGGCTTCTTCGGCACCGACCTGTTTGCACTGCAGGGCATTTCTGACCTGAGCAACACGGTCAGCGGCCCGACCTTCTTCCTATTCAACCTGGCGTTCGCCGGAACCGCCATCACCCTGGTGTCGGGCTCGCTCGTGGAACGCACCACGCTGCTGGCCTACTCCATCGTGGCAGTCGCCATCGCACTGTTGATCTACCCGGTCTTCGGACACTGGGTGTGGGGCGACTTCTTGAACGCCGACAACGGCGCCTGGCTTGCCCGCATCGGCTTCCGCGACTTCGCTGGCGCCTCCGTGGTGCACCTCGTCGGTGCAACCGTGGCCCTCGTCGGCCTCGTCATCATCGGCCCGCGTATCGGCCGCTTCGGCCCGAAGGGCGAAGTGAACGAAGTGGCACCCAGCAACGTCGGCTTCACCATGATGGGCGTGCTCGTCCTGTGGTTCGGCTGGTGGGGCTTCAACGGCGGTTCGCACCTCGCACTCGACGGCAACGTCACCTCCACCATCATCAACACCAACCTCGCTGGCGTGTCCGGTCTGGTTGCCGGTGGTCTGTGGGCATACATGTTCCACGGTCGCTACGCCCTCAACACCAAGCTCGTCGGCGGCGCCATCGGCGGCCTCGTGGCCATCACCGCCTGTGCTAACATCGTCAGCCCGCTGAGCGCGGTCGTGATCGGCCTCGTGGCCGGCATCGTCTACGCCATCGGTCACGACTGGCTGCTCACCCTCAAGATCGACGACGCCCTCGGCGTCGTGCCTGCGCACGGCTTCGGCGGCATCTGGGGCCTGCTCGCCGTCGGCATCTTCGGCCCGAGCGAGCTGTTCGAGCAGGGTCGCCTCGTGCAGATCTTCATCCAGCTGGCCGGCGCAGCCGTTGCCATTGCCTGGGCTGGTGGCGTGTCGTTCATCATCTACCGGATCATCCAGCGCTTCGTCGGTCTGCGTATCGCACCGTCCGAAGAGCTCGGTGGCGCCAGTCTCGAAGTGAACGAGAACATGGACCCGATGCAGCGGCTCAAGGCCAAGGTCAAGGCGCACAGCGCCTCGATCAACGCTGGAGAGTGATCGACGATGTCGGAAGAAATCACCATTGATCAAGTCATCGTCCGCAAGGCCGGTGGATACAACCTGCGCACCGTGGACTGGTGGAAAGGCCTGAGCTTGCCCGACCGCCACGATCTGCTCGCCAAAGGCGACGTGCAGTTCTTTGCATCCGGCACCGAGGTCCCCAACGAGGAAGCGGTGACGATTCTCGACGCCGGAACGTCAGCATCGACGGTCCGCCACGATGCTCCGATCGCTTCGACCGGACCCGTCGAGATCCCGGCATTCTCTGCCGCACCCGACGCAGCTACCTACACCCGCCGAGTCGTGGCCGGTCCTCGATGGCAGGTGACTCGCCGCGACGAGCACGGAGAAGTGGAGTTGCATACACGCTACGGCCACGACGATCCCTCGGTGTACGACCTGGCAACGTCTCGTGGCGCCACTCAACTCAGCAACGACCTGCTCGCCGACGCACTCGGTGCACCAGTGCAGCTCGTTGCGGAACACCCTGAAGCGTTCGCCCACTTCCAAGCTGCAGTGTTCGATCTGCATCTGGGCAACCGCCCCTGGGAAGTGGTGGCCGGCAAGATTCGCGGCTCGCTTGCAAGCAACCCGCACCTGCGGATCGCTGCCACCGCACCAGCGAGCTGAGGCCCGACACCAGCGCCTGAATGGCGCACTCGACATCTTCGGCGCCCGCTGCATCGACTTCTCCATGAAGCCGGCGCAGCGGGCGCTGCTGCGTCCTCAGCAAATTGACAGTCCTTCGGAAAGAAACTCTCAAGTGCGTCTCGGAAGGCGCCGAAACATCCAAAGAACGGCGCCTCCGTGCGCAGACCCGAAAGAGAAAGCACCCACATGTTTCTACGTACGCTCCCACTGAGGCTGAAGCTCATTGCTGCAGTGCTCATTCCGCTGGCTGTGGTGGCCGGCTTCCTCAGCGTTCAAGTGGCTGGCGGTCTCGAGGACCGCACCTCGGCACAGAACCAGCTGGCAGAAGTGCAGCGCTTCGAAGCGGTGACCGACTATGCAACAGCGCTCGGCACCGAAGCAACCACGGTCAACGACACCACGTCGACCGCTGCGGATCTGGAGTCGGCTCGTGCCGCCGCAGATGCTGCGTGGGCAATCGTGGCGTCGCCTGCAGTGGATGTCGGTGGCGATCGACTCGCCGCACTCGAAGCAATCCAGCTCGATGTGAACGACATTCGGGCCATCGTGGGAACCGATCCCGCTGCGTACCGCGCCACCATCGTTCGTGGCAGCAGCAGCTCCATGTCCGACAACCCGGTGTCACGCCTCAGCGCTCTACGCAACAACGTGCTCAACGGTTTCGGCTTCGACCGTTCGGCGATCACCGACCCGACCATTGCTCAGTTGGTGAACGATGTGCAGCTGCTCGAGCGCATCGACGGCAACCTCGCAACGGAAGCGTCGCTGCTCGTCAGCGCACGCACCACGTTCGGCACCGACGTCATGCCCGCCCTCGTGGAACTTCAGAACGCCATCAGCCGCACCGACGAAGCGATCGCCGTCCTCAACGAAGTCGCCTCCCTCGAGGCAACCGCGACCTTCTCGGAGCTGAGCGCCACGTCGGAGTGGGCCGGCCTGGAAGCCGTTCGCGATTCGCTTCGTGGAACACAGCTGACCGGTGATGCCGTGACGCTCAGCATCCCCGAGATTCAGAACATCTTCACCGCTGTCGACCAGAGCCTGACCGCTGCTGAAGTGGCGCAGAACGACCTGCTCGAAGTGAACGCTCTGCTCGCCCTCGACGACGCCAACGGTCAGCTCATCCGAGCCGGCGCCATCGGCGGCGGTCTGCTGCTGCTCGTTGCGATCATCGTGTTCGTGCTGTACCAGGCAATTCGCCAGCCGCTGCGTGACCTCACCGACGAGGCTCGTCGTGTGTCCGAAGTCGAGCTTCCCGAAGTCGTCCGTGCCGTGCGTGCAGGTGAACCGGGCGCTGGCGAGAACATCGAACAGATCGACGCCTACACCGACGACGAAGTCGGCGAACTCGTTGCAGCCTTCAACGGCATGCACCGCACCGCAGTCGACTTGGCAGCAGAACAGGCCGGCTCACGCCGTGTCGTTGCCGACATGTTCGTCAACCTCGGTCGCCGCAACCAGAAGCTCCTCAACCGCATGCTGAAGGGCCTCACAGTTTTGGAGCGTGAAGAGCAGGATCCGGACAAGCTCGAAGCCCTGTACAAGGTCGACCACCTCGCCACCCGCATGCGTCGTAACGCAGAGTCGCTGCTGATTCTCGCGGGCGCCTCACAGGCTCGTTCCTGGAACAAGTCCGTGCCGGTGTACGACGTCGTGCAGGCCGCGCTCGCCGAAGTCGAGAACTTCGAACGAGTCGAGATCGAAGTGACCGACGAGGACCTGGTCAAGGGTGACTACGTTGCCGACCTCGCACACATCCTGGCCGAGCTGACCGAGAACGCCCTGGCGTTCTCGCCTCCCGGGAGCCAGGTCGATGTGCTCGCCCGTCAGACCCGCAAGGGCTATGCGATCATCATCACCGATGCGGGCATCGGCATGCCCGCCGATCAGCTCGAACAAGCCAACGCACGCATCATCGCTGCAGGCTCACAGGACGAGACACCGTCGGAATTCCTCGGGCACTACGTGGTCGGCCGCTTGGCCGCTCGACACGGATTCACCGTGGACCTACTCGAAGGCATCGCCGGACTCTCGGTTCGGGTGCTACTGCCCGACACCGTGTTCGACCGTGTGGACGACGAGCCACAGAGCGACCTGTCCGGACTGTCCAGCCTGTCCCAGGCGAGCGCCGTCGAACCTGCTGCCGCGCCGGCACCAGCGCCGGCTATCGATGAGACGTTCGCCACGATGCCCGATTCGCTTCCGATCGATTCGATTCCGGCAGCTGAAACGGCTGGCGACATGGAGCCATTCGAAACCGACTTCGCCAGCGTCCCGGCCGACTCGCTCGACATCGAAGGCATGGGTGACGACAGCTTCGCCACCGTCCCGGCCGACTCGCTCGACTGGGATGAAGTCGACGAGACCGACGCAACCGACGAGCATGCACGCCCGGACGTGAGCGATGTCCACGACGATGTCGAAGAGATGCCAGCCGAAGAGCCGGTTACCGTCGTCGACGAGCACGCTGCCGTTGCCGAGGTTGTCGAGACCGCAGAGGTTGTCGAGACCGCAGAGGCTGTCGAGACCGCAGAGGTTGTCGAAGAGATCCTGCTGGGTGATCCCGCACAGCCACTCGTGCCACCGATCGACCTGCCGCAGCGTCGCCCGAAGCGCGAGGCCACAGCGGTGGCCGAAGCCGAGGTTGCAGCTACTGAGGCCGCCGAAGCCACCGACGCCGACGCTGCACCAGATCTCCCGCAACGTCGCCCGCAGCCGATCTCGGCTGTGGTTCCCACGACTGATTCCGGCCTTCCCCAGCGTCGTCCCGGTCGGGCCATTGCCGAAGCAGCCGAAGCTGCACAAGCTGTTCCGACCGCTTCGCTGACGCAGCCGCCGTCGGGCGCTGCTGCCTCGATGCCAGAGCCTGCTCCGGTGGCGACCGCTCCCCTCGAGCCAGCTTCCGAACCAACCCCAGAGCCTGCGCTCGCCGGTGCGTTCGGCGTGCGCCGCCGCACGCCGGGAGCAAACCTCCCGGTGACCACCATCACCCCCAAGAACGTGATCGAAACCGATCTCGACAATCCCGATGAGGTTCGCTCGAGCCTGTCGGGCTTCCAGTCGGGCACCGCCCGCGCTGACAAGGAGAACAACTGATGACCACCCCGACCAACAACATCGACAACGACTTGAGCTTCGTGCTCGACTCGTTCGTCGAGGACGCCGACGGCGTTCGATTCGCTCAGACCGTGTCGGCTGACGGCATTCACCTTGCGGCATCGTCCAGCGGTGACCGCACCAGCCACGACACGTTCGCTGCGATCGCATCCGGACTGGCAAGTCTTTCCGACGGTGCTGTCGAGAACTTCGGGCTCGGCCCGGTCACTCGCCAGATCATCGAGGCAAGCGACGCATGGATCCTGCTGTCACGCATCTCGGGCACCGCATCGATCGGCGTCGTTGCCGACAAGAGCGCTGACCTCGGTGCCATTGGTTACGAGATGACGCTGCTGTCCAAGCGCCTCGGCGCCGTGCTGTCCCCCGAGGTCGTCGAGCGTCTCAAGCGGTCGGTGCAACTGGCCTGATGAACTACTCGGATCAGGTCGAGGAAGGCGACGAAGTCGTCCGCTCGTTCATGCTCACTCGCGGGCGCACACGCTCCAACGCGAAAGAGCTACCGCTCGAGACGCTTGTGTCGGCTCCTCCCGCTGCACAACTCAACCTGCGCTCACTTCGCCCTGAGCAACGAAGCATCGTCGAACTCGTGTCGTCACCGATGTCGCTCGCCGAGGTGTCCGCACATCTCGACCTTCCGCTGCGCACCGTCATCGTGATGGGCAGCGAGATGGTCGCAGCCGGCGCACTCGTTGCCGAAGCCACCGTCGAAGTCGTCGATTCAACATTCCTCACCAAGATCCGATCCGCATTCCAGTCGCTGTGACCGGACGTAGGAGCAAAAGCACATGACCACCATGACCCAACCTCAACCCACGATCACTGCAGCAACGCAGTCGGCCAAGTTCGTCATCTCCGGCGGCTTCGGCGTGGGCAAGACCACTTTCGTCGGTGCCGTGTCGGAGATCCCTCCGCTACGCACCGAGGAGAAGATGACCGAAGCAGCCGAGTCATTCGACGACGCCTCCAAGGTCACCACGAAGCAATCGACAACCGTCGCAATGGACTTCGGTCGAATCAGCGTGTTCGACGAACTCGTGATCTACCTGTTCGGCACGCCGGGTCAGGATCGATTCGCTTTCATGTGGGACCAGATCGCGCTCGGTTCGCTTGGCGCAGTGGTACTGATCGACACGAGTCGCCTCGAAGAGTCGTTCTCCCCGATCGACTACTTCGAGTCGAAGCAGATCCCCTTCGTCGTCGCTGTGAACCAGTTCGATCACGCACCGAAGGGCACCGTCGATCAGATTCGAGAGGCACTCGCACTCGACCCCAGTATTCCGATCGTCGACGTCGACGCACGCGACAAGGAGTCGGTCAAGAACTGCCTCATCTCGCTCGTGGACCACATGATCCAGCAGCTCACCGCCAGCGGCGGCGAGCGACGGCTGCGTCGCCGCGACTTCGATTTCTGACCCTGACCACCACTCCCCTACGAGACGGACGATGATGACCGTGATGACCGCAAACCAATCCAACGAAGCCCAACTGGTCTCGCAAGTTCAGCATGCGATCAACCAGCTACGCGACGATGTTCAGGTCAACATGGTTCGACTCCGCGACGAGATGGAAGCAGCGCTGCGCGTCGAGCGCGAGGGTCGCACAACCAACGAACAGCTCACGCTGTCGCTTGCCGATGCCGTCCAACAGGTCAGCACGCGGGTTGGCCAGGCCCCATCCGACGTCGCTGCACGACTCGAGTCGGTCGAACAGAACGAAAGCCGACACCGGCGACAGACCGACGAGCGAATGAACCGGCTGATCGACGACACGAACGGGTCGATTCGCTCGATGGTCGAAGGGTCCGTTCGCGACGTCGAGCGATCGATCACTCACCGACAAGACACCAACGAACGGGCGCTCGAAGCCCTCCATCAGCGCCTCAACGACTTCGACCTTCAGGCCTCGCGCATGGTCGAGTACTTCACGGAAACCACGGAAAGTTTCGGCCGTCGTCTCGATGATCAAGCGCTCTCGGCATCTCCGTCATCTTCGGAACCGAGCACATCAGCCGTCGAGGCGCGCCTCGACGCGCTGAGTGCCCGGCTCGACGAACAACTCGACGAGACCCAGCACCGCGTGGGCGCTCAGATCGATGACCTCGAACGACGCCTGGGTGAGCAGCTCACCGCAGCGGTCCGCATGTCCGAGGAACGCACTGGCGAACAACTCGCTTCGATGGACGCCTTCCTCGGTCAGACCGGAGGCGGCCTCGATGACGCTATCACGATGCTGAATGACCGGATCACCGCCCTCGACGAGCGTCTCTCCCACATCGCCAACGGCTGAAGTCAGCGGTCGGAGAGACCGAATTTGGACTTCAAGATCTGGTGATATCGGTACGCACCAAATCGGATGAACTGAGCCGTTGTCGACGACGGGCTGCAGCGCACAACGTCTCCGGGCTCCAAAATGGCACCTGGTTGACCATCTACCGAGAGATGCGCACGACGATGCCCGGCCACTTCGATCTCGACGACCTCGTCCGGGCTCAGCACCAATGACCGATCGAACAGCATGTGCGGCGAGACCGGCGTGAGCAGAATGGCGCGATGCCGGGGCGACACGATGGGACCGCGTGCCGACAACGAGTACGCCGTGGAACCCGTGGGTGTCGAAACGATCAAGCCGTCCGCCTCGTAGTGCGTGAACGCGTCACCATCGATTCGTGCGAGGAGTCGGACCGTGTGACCTGACTGGTGCTTCTCGACGACTGCCTCGTTCAGGGCGCGCCCGACCACCGCGGTATTGACACTGACATCGAGCATCATGCGTTCATCGATGTGCCACTCTCCGGCGGTTGCCCCGGCGGTGAAGCGGTCGAGCGCCTCGGTGAGTGCATCAGGTTCGACCTCGGTCAGATACCCGAGCGATCCGAGATTGACGCCGATGAGCGGTACCGGATGGCCGTCCAGCATCTCGACGCTGCGCAACATGGTCCCATCGCCTCCGAGGCTGAGCACCACGTCTGCCTCATACACGGGGCGATCGCTGCCGTGCTCGGACAACGAGAGGCGCTCTGCATCGACGTTCGGCATCCAAAAATCGATGCCGTGGAGCGAACACCAGGTGGCCGCCGCAGCAGCGTGTACCGCTGCTTCGGTGCGCTCGTGATGGGCAACGAGGGCAATGCGCTCAGGATTCATCGAGGTGTCACCGCATGCACGAGGAACTCGACATTGCCATCCGCTCCGGTGATCGGCGACGTGGTCCACCCTTCGACTCGACAACCCGCCTCGACGAGTGCGGTGTCGATCTCGGTACGCACTCGATCATGGATCGACGAGTCGGTGATCACACCCTTCCCGCGGCTCACCTCGGTGCGACCAGCTTCGAACTGTGGCTTCACGAGTAGCACCATGAAACCTCCAGGCTGACACACCGCGACCACTGGGGCGATCACCAGGCGCAACGAAATGAACGACAGATCGCCGACCACGCCGTCCACGGTGCCGCCGACGACGGTCTGATCGATGGAGCGGATGTTGGTGCGTTCGAGGTTGACGACTCGCTGGTCACCGCGCAAACGCTCGTGGAGTTGCCCGTGTCCAACGTCGACCGCAACGACCTCCCTCGCGCCGCGCTGCAGTACCGAATCCGTGAAGCCGCCAGTGGAAGCTCCCGCATCGAGCAATCGAAGCCCCATGACGTCGATGTCGAAGTGGTCGAGGGCGTGCTCGATCTTCTCTGCACCTCGACCCACGAAGCGCGCCGGCGGGCCGTCGACGATCACGGCATCACCAGGTGACACCTGGCGCGAGGCCTTTGCCGCAACGGCTCCGTTGACGAACACTCGGTCTGCATCGATCAGTGCCTGCGCTGCGGTACGGCTCGGCGCCAATTCGCGACGCAGCAGTTCGGCATCGAGCCGCCGTCGAGCGGCCATCTCGTTGATCCCGTCAGCGCGCCGCGCGCTTCGTGGCGACCTTGCGAACGCCCGATGACCCGACTGCGGCGGTCTTCTTCTTGGCGGCGGTCTTCTTCTTTGCCGGCGCCTTCTTCTTTGCCGGCGCCTTCTTCTTGGCTGCAGACTTCTTCGCTGTGGGCTTCTTGGCGGCGGGCTTCGGCTGCTCATCGGGCGTCTTTGCGGACTTGGGCTCACCGACCCGATCAGCGAGGTTCTCGGCAAGATCCTCGAACCGGTCCTCGAGTTCGTCGAAGCGCTCCGACATCCAGCTCACCTGCTTGGACACCTCACGCTGGATCGCGTCACTCAGCCGCTCTGAGGTGTCCTTGCCACGCTCGACGAGCCCGGACACCAACTTCTCGGTATCGCGTCGTTGTACGTCGCCAGCCTTGACGAGCTGACGAACCACACCCTCGGCCTGCTTGCGCGACATTTCGCCAAACTGCACGCCGGTATCGAGAAGACGTTGAAGAGATGATTGCACCATCTGCTTGAGGCTAATCGAGCGCAGACACAACAGCGTCCAGGTCTCGGTGTGTCCCCTGCCCGGCGGAGGTGACGCCGGACTCGACCAACGCGAACGCACAGCCGATCCTGGTGGCGAAGAGCCCGTCGGTGTCCTCCCGGTCGCCGACCATGAGGCATCGCTCCGGGCCAACATCCACCAGCCGCTGTAGGTACTTCGCCATTGGCTGCTCAGGTTTGCCTGCGAATGTCGGTGTGACGCCGCCGACTGCGGCCACCGCTGCGGCCAGCGAGCCGCCGCCGGGTTCGAGGCCCCGTGGAGTGGGATAGGTCGTGTCGCTGTTCGTTGCAATGAGTCGAGCTCCGTCCAGTACTGCTCGACCCGCAACACTCAAACGCGGATAGTCGAAGTCGCGATGCAACCCAACGACGACCGCATCGACCGGCTGATCGAGCGGCCGACCAGTGTTCACGCTCGGATCTGCGCCAGCCTCGCGAAGCGCTTCGACGATTCCCTCACCGCCCGCCACCAGGACACGCTCGCCGGGTTGCACCAACGTGGCCGCGGCCATTGCGGACGAGACGACGTCGCCCGACGCTTCGATTCCAACGCGCCGCAGCGCCGCTTCATGTTGCTGGCGGGTGGCGGCGGAATTGTTGGTCACGAAGACGACTCGGCGGCCGCTCGCCCGAAGCCGCTCCACTGCAGCCACCGATCCCGGAATCGGTTCGTGCGCCAGCCAGATCACGCCGTCGAGGTCGCACAGCACCACGTCGATGGCCCGTTGATCGATCTGGTGACGGTGATCGCGTGGCATCCTGTGAGCGTGCCACGGTTCACTCCCTTCCCCGCCCTCCGCTACACCGACTCCGAGATTCACACTCTGATCGCGCCGCCCTACGACGTGTTGTCCGATGCTGATCTCGATGCGCTGAACGCGTTGAGCCCCCACAACATCACCCATGTCGACGTTCCTCGTGAACGCGACGGCGACGGACGTTACGACCGGGCCGGCGCCACACTGCGCG
>JBGCEY010000037.1:0-85083 GCA_045106645.1 Ilumatobacter sp. | reverse complement strand
CCGGACCTGTTTGCGGCGTATGAGGACGAGCGGCGCCATGTCGGCGCTCGCGTGCGGCTTGGTTCGGCGCGTCACGCTGCGATCCGTCGAGATGTCGCCAAGGGCTATGACCCGATCGTTTCGCAGGATTCCGACGAGGGTCGCGCCAAGCGCCTGGAGTATGGCGAGTACATCTTGGAGCTGGGCAACCTCGAGAACGAGGCGTGGGGGATCGAGTGGGGATACCGCTATGACACGTCGCCGGTCATCGTTCACGAGGATGGCGAAGCGCCGCCCTACGAGTGGGAAACGGTCGAGCCGTCAACGTGGCCCGGTGTTCGCGCCCCGAACGTCTTCCTTCCGTCTGGCGAGGCCATTCATGACCTCTTCGGGAAGGGGTTCACGCTGGTGCACTTTGGGGTTGAGTCGTGCGACGCGTTTGTGCGCGCGGCGCAGCAACGCAGCGTCCCTCTCGAAGTTGTTCGCATCGACGATCCGCATGCAGCGAGCATCTACGAGCAGCCGTTCGCTCTGATTCGACCAGATCAGCACGTCGCCTGGCGCGGGGCTGTGATTCCCGAGGCCGATGACGTTGCGCTCATACTCGACACGGTACGGGGCGTGGCGCCTCGTCTCTGATCTCAGCCGTTGCGGGTCTGAATGGCTGATCGCCCGGTCACGTGGCGTGCCAGATCTGGCGGAACTGACGAAAGGTGAACAACGATGCGCTTCCCGAGCTACGACATCGACCTCTTCGATGACGACGTCATCCGAGAGCCCTATTCGCACTATCGAGCAATGCGCGACCTCGGACCATTCGTGTGGCTGCCCCGCCACGAGATCATCGCAGCCGTCCGGTTCGACACCGTTCGAGATGTTCTCAAGCAACCAGATGTGTTCATCTCGAGTGAGGGTGTCGCGGTCAACGCGGCGCTGAACCGGAGGAATCGGACGAACACCTTGATCTCTGACGGCGATCTTCATCGGCAACTCAAATCGGTGGTCGGTCGTCCGATCACGCCACCAAACATCGACGAGTTGACGGTGACGGTTCGTTCCATGGCAGACGAACTGGTCAGTCGTCTGGTCGGGCACGGCGATTTCGACGGGATCGCCGACTTTGCGCAACAGCTGCCGATTGAGATCGTCAGCCACATGGTTGGGATTCCAGAGGAAGGGCGCGAACGCATGCTTGCCTGGTCTGCTGCGCTGTTCAACGTCATCGGGGCGCCCAACGAGCGGGCTGAGATCGATGGTCCGGTCGCAGCGGAGATGGGTCCATTCATCGAGACCATCGACTACTCCGATCTCCGACCTGGGAGTTGGGGAGCGCAACTCTTCGAAGCCGTTGATCGCGGCGAGGTTGAAGAGAAGTACTTACGAGGCATGTTGGTCGACTACATCGGCCCCGCCCTCGACACCACGCTGAACGGAATCGCGCACATGGTTCACCTCCTCGGGACCCACCCGGAGCAATGGGCACTGGTCCTCGAAGATCCCGACAACAACATCAACCGGGCGGTCGAAGAGACGCTCCGATACGAAACGGTGATCCGCGGCTTCACCCGTCTTGCCACCGAGGACATCGAGGTGTCGGGCGAGCGCATCAATGCCGGTGAGCGAGTCTGGGCGGTCCTGTCGTCGGCGAATCGCGACGAGCGACGTTTCGACGATCCCGACGAGTTCTCCGTCCTCCGACCGCGGAACAACCACGTTGGGTTCGGTTCCGGGCAGCATCTGTGCGTTGGTGTTCACCTCGCTCGACTCGAGATGCGTTCGCTGTTGGAAGCGATGACCCAACACGTCACATCCATTCGCATCGATGAGGCTCGACGAGGCCTCAACAACATGCTGCGAACCTTCGAGACGCTCTCGATCCGCTTCGACTGATACCGGTCCGGCCGAGCGCTGGGTCGCTTGGCGGTTCAGTCGCGTTCGGCGGTGGTGACTGCCGCCCACACTCTGTCGGACGTGAGCGGCGTTTCGAGATGTGTGATGCCGGTCGGAGCAAGGGCATCGATGACGGCGTTGTAGGCGGCGGGGATCGCACCGATCGTGCCCGACTCGCCGATGCCCTTGGCTCCGAGTTCGTTCACCCAGGTGGGTGTCTCCACGTGCGACACCTCGAACGACGGCAGTTCGGTTGTCGAGATCACCTGGTAGTCCATGAAGTTGCTGGTGAGTAAGTTGCCAGCCTCGTCGTAGACGATCCGTTCGAGCAGCGCCTGGGCGACTCCCTGGGCGATGCCACCGTGAACCTGACCCTCAGCAACGAGTGGATTGAGGATGGTCCCGGCATCGTCGACGGCCACGATGCGGAGCACTGTGGTGGCACCGGTGTCGCGATCGACCTCGACCACAGCGACGTGGGCGCCGCTCGGGAAGGTGGGCATGTCGGGGCTGAAGTCGAGTGACTCGAGCAGTGGGCCATCCAACGTGGCAGCGAGGTCGCTCCACGGCAGCGACACGGCCGGACTTCCGGCGACATGGAACGCGCCGGCTTCGGTGTCGAGAACGACATCGTCTTCGTGGGCCTCGAGGTGGCGGGCTGCGAGACGCCGTGCTGCGTCGATGAGCTGGGTCGTCGCCCCGGCGATCGACGATCCGCCGATCTGTACCGATCGCGACCCGACGGTGATGCCGCCACGCTCGATGATGTCGGTGTCGCCGTGGACCACGTCGATCAGATCGAGGTCGATGCCGGTCCGGTCGGCGACGATCATCGCCCACGTGGTGTCGTGGCCTTGGCCGAACGGCGTTGCTCCCGACGAGACCAGTATCCGCCCGCTCGGATCGAGCTCGACGGAACCGAACTCGCTGCCTCCGCCACCGGCGGTGATCTCGACGTAGCAGGCCACGCCGATGCCGAGCAGTCGGGTGTCGCCGGCAGCGCGACGCTCCGCCTGTTCGGCGCGCAGCTCGTCGTATCCAGCGGCGTCGAGCGCTGCCTCGAGCGCAGCGGGGTAGTCGCCGACGTCGTAGGTGGTACCGATGCCGGTCACATAGGGCTCGGTGAAGCGCGGCACGAGGTTCTTGCGGCGGACTTCGACGGGGTCCATCCCGACCTCGGTGGCGAACCGGTCGATCATCCGCTCGATGGCCACCGTTGCCTCGGGCCGTCCGGCACCTCGGTAGGCGGTGGTCGACACGGTGTTGGTGACGCACGTCGTGGCAGAGAAGCCGACGTTGCGGATCTCGTAGGTGCCGGTCAGCATCTGCCGGGTCATGTGGGCCAACACCGCTCCGATGACCGGGTAGGCGCCGGCGTCCTGGAACACGTCGAGTTGGTAGCCGGTGATGATGCCGTCACGGGTGCCGCCGAGCGTGGCGTACTGGACCTGTCCTCGGCCATGGGGCATCGCCATCAGGTTTTCGCTCCGGGTCTCCGTCCACCGAACGGGGCGGCCGGTTGCCCGGGCGTAGAAGCCGAGCGCGAGCTCTTCGGGGTAGGTGCGGGACTTGGCGCCGAAGCCGCCGCCGACGTCGGGGACGACGACGCGGACCATCTCGGGAGGCAATGTGTAGATGGCGGCGAGCGCGTCTCGCGTCGGATGCGCGCCTTGGCAGGCTGAGTAGTGGACGAGACGGCCGTCATCGGTCCACCACGCCGCGCCCGAGCGGGTTTCGATCGGCGCCGCGGTGAGCCGTTGGTTGACGATCCGTTCTGACACGACGACCTCGGCGTCGGTGAAGTCCGCACGACGTTCCGATGACATGGTTTTCAAGACGTTCGTGCCGAGATCGGGAAAGAGCACGGTCTCGTCGCGTGCGGCTCGTTCGACGTCGACGACGGCAGGGAGGACGTCGTACTCGACGACGACGAGCTCTGCGGCGTCGACCGCCTGAGCGACGGTCTCAGCGACAACGGCCACCACGGGCTCGCCGACGTACCGAACGGTGTCGGCGGCGAGGAAGTGCCGTTTGGTTGCATCGTGGAAGTTCGCCACGACGTGTGGAGCAAGGCCGAGCTCGGCCACGTCGGAGGCTTCGAACACTCCCACCACGCCCGGTGCCCGCTTGGCCTCGCTGGTGTCGACCGCGGTGATTCGCCCGTGACCGACGTAGGAGCGGACATAGACGAGATGTGCCTCATGGTCGAGTTCGAGGTCGGCCACGAAGACGCCGCCCCCAGCGAGGAACGCGGGATCCTCTCGTCGGACGACTCGGTTGCCGAGGATGCTCATGTCGTTCGTTCCGTTCTGGGAGATGTCACAGGACGGCAGCGACGGCGTGGTGCCACGTGCCGAGCAGGTCGAGTTGACCGTCGACACCGCTGTCCGGTCGAACCGCAGGGTAGACCTTGAGATGGGTGGCGCCGAGGCTGCGGTATTGCTCTGCGAGCTGTCGCCAGTCGCCTGGGTCGTCGTCGGGTTTGGCCCGGACGATGCACTCGATGCCAAGTGCATCGGGATCGCGGCCGGCAGCTTCGGCGTAGCCGCGGACCCGCTGCAGCACGGGTGCGAGATCGTCAGGGCGGAACTGTGGCATCCAGCCGTCGGCGACCCGACCGATCCGCTCGAGCACCGGTTCATGCACGGCCTTGGCGTACGAGCCCATCCAGATCGGGATCGAATCGCGCATCGACCGCGGGTTGATGCCAACCCGGTCGAGTGTGTGAAAGCGTCCGTCGAACGAGACGAGGTCGTTGCCCCACAGGAGTCGAAGGACATCGACCTGCTCTTCGAGTCGCTTGCCCCGGGTCGTGAAGTCCTGACCGAGCGCCTCATACTCGATCCAGTTCCGACCGATTCCGATGCCGAGTCGGAGCCGTCCGTTCGAGAGCAGGTCGAGTTCGGCGGTCTGCTTGGCGAGGAGCACCGTCTGGCGTTGGGGAGCGATCACGATCGCGGTTGCCACTTCCAAGCGTTCGGTGGCCGCTGCGATCATCGACAGCAACACGATCGGCTCGTGGACCGCCGTGTCGACGGTGTTCATCGTGACCCCGTTGGACCGGTCGGGGTGGGCACCGATGACGTGGTCGTTGGTCGACACGCCATCGAAGCCGACCTTTTCGAGCCCAACGACGAGGCGCCGGATCTCGCCGAAGTCGAGACCGATCGACGTGTTGGAAAACGCGGCAGCAAGTTTCATCGTGACGTTGACTCCATGAGGTCCGGTGGAAGGGCCTGCGGCGCTGCGCTGCGTCGGCGAGGCTCCGATGGTTGAACACCGTGCAGCTCATAGAGCTCGTAGAGCTCATCGAGGATGCACTCTTGGAGAAAGGCCAGGTCGGGGAGCGCCTGAGCACAGCCAGCAAGGCCGAAGTCGAATTGCTGGCCACAACTCAACACCGTGATGTTCAGGCCGATTCCGTCAGTGAGCAACGACAGCGGCGTCAGGTTGGTGAGGCGCGCTCCGTGAAGGAACAACGGGGTCCGCGGGCCGGTGACGTTCGAGATCGTGAGGTTTGCCGGCCCGCCGACCCGGTCGGTCAATCGAAGCCGCGAGCTGAGCTGGACTGCCGTCGAGGCGAGCGAGGCAGGCATCAGGTCGGCGAGGCCATCGATCGCGTCGTCGGGCAGGAAATCGAGCTGGCCCTTTGCGTCGGCCATGGACTGTCGGGTGCGCGCAAAGCGTTCGTGCGGATCGGCTTCTTCCGTGGCAAGCGAGGACATGATCATCGAGATCAAATTCTTCCACGGCTTGTCCTCGGTGCCGGTGCGACGTGAGACCGGGACGAGCGCGCTGAGCGGCCGGTCGGGCAACGCATCGTGGGCAATGAGGTAACGACGAAGCCCGCCTGCTGCCGCCGCGAGGACGACGTCGTTGAGGGTGCTGCCGACGGCGGTCTTCAGTGCCAGGACGTCGGCGATCGGAAGGCTTCGGAACGCATAGGTGCGTTCCTTGCCGATCGTTCTGTTCCATGGGGTCTTGGGTGCTGAGCGAGCTTGCGTGGCCGGGTTCGAGGAACCGCTTGCTGACCTCATGACGGTCGTTGCCGAGGAAACGAGACCACGTATGCCGTCGACCTTGATCCGCTCGCCGAGATGGCGAGCCACCTTGACCTGGAGTCCGAGGAGCTCGCGCGGGTTCCGAAGGGTTGCGGCGGCCGACTCGGTGACTAACGCCAAGTCGCTGGGGACCGGTTCGGCATCGGGTACGAGGTCGCCGGGCGCCTCTGAGCGCGCCTCCGGATCCTCGTCGAGGAGAAGGTGTACGAGCAGGATCCCCGCGCCACCGTCGATCGTTGCGTGGTGGTACTTGGACAGAACCGCCCACTTGTTGCCGGGCAGTCCCTCGATCACGTGGGCCTCCCAGAGTGGGCGGCTTCGGTCGAGCGCTGGGGTCATGATGGCGCCGATGAGCTGGGCGACCGAGTCATCATCAGGCGCAGGCGCGACGTGGTGATGAATGTGCGCGTCGAGGTCGAAGTCAGCGTCGATCACCCAGAACGGGTGGCTGAGGCCCAAGGGGACTTCCACGAGCCGGCGACGCAACGGTTCGATGAGTGGCACGCGGGACGCGAACTGGGAGCGGGTGGCTCGCAGAGGTGAGAACTCGCCTTCAGGCGTCTCGAACACATTGATGACGCCGATGTGCAGCGGTGTGGTCGGCGTCTCGAGATACAGCCAGCTGGCATCGAGACCGGTGAGTTGCTGCATGAGATCGTCTCCTGGGTTGTCGGCGGGTTGCCTACTCGGCGACTTGTCATCGGTTGCTGGGCTACATGTCGATGGCGTTGCGCGTCGATTCGAAGACGTCGGCGAAGTCTGCGAGCTCGTCCGCGTCGAGCACGTCGAAGTACGGGGTCAAGATCTTCGAGGTGATCACGTCGGCTTCGAGGCGCTGCTCACGGATCTCGTCGGGGTCCCGGAACGGCCCGACGAATCCCATTCGTTCCGCGTATTTCGGTCCGGTGCGTGGGGGAGCGTTGGTCGACGCAAGGATCGCGTCGAGGGGTGTGAGGCCGACCGTGGTGATCGCCGCAATGTGTGCCGCTCCGCGCATCTCTCGGAGAACATGGCCGGTGAGCGCAACGCGGCCTTCGACCGATTCCGGAACGGGAACGTTTCGCCAGCCGGCAAAGATGGACCCGAGGCTCGACGGAGCGGCGTCGATGATGCGTCGTCCGTAGTCGTCCAGTCGTTCCAAGCGATCGCTGTCGAATCGAGCGAGTTCGGATTCGCCCCAGCGGATCGCCAACTGCGCGTACGTATATGCGACTTCGAGGTGCGTCATGGCGGCGGGTACGCCATGCCACGCTCTGGTGATGATGTCGGGGGCGTGGAAAGCCAAGCCGGCAATCGCCGTCTCCGCGGTGCACTCGCCGAGGACGCCGGCTCGTCCGACGATCCAGAAATCAGTACCCGTTGCGAAGCCGATCGACGTGCCGTGGGCCGCTGTGTCGCTGGTGAGCATCCAGCCGCGAACAAACTGCTGGGTGGGTTTGACGAGCCGCTCGATGGTGTCGAAGACGATGTCGGCCATGGGGTTGCTCAGTCGGTGACTCCGAAGCTGATCTGGCCGAGCGGGCCGAAATCGGCGACGAACGACTGTCCTGCCTTGATGGGGTGCATCCGGATGAACGAACCCGACAGGATGCTGTGTCCGGCCTGCATCTCGACGCCGAACTCATCGAGCTTGCGTGCGAGCCAGGCGACCGAGCTGATCGGGTTGCCCATGACTGCTGCGGCGGTCCCGGACTCGACGACTTCGCCGTTCTTGTAGAGGGCCCCGCCGACGTGGCGGACGTCGATGTCGTTGAGCGAGACGGCGTTGCCACCCAGCATCACGAACCCACACGAAGCAGCGTCGGAGATGCTGTCGATGACGCCGGGCTTGCCTCGCTTGCCGTATCGAGAGTCGACCACTTCGATCGCCGGAGTCACGAAGTCGGTCGCGCGGATGACGTCGGCGGTGTTGACCGATTGTCCACCGAGGTTCTCCTTCAGCACGAAGACCAACTCGATCTCGACGAACGGCTTGTTCATCGAACTCATCGACACCTGCGTGCCCTCGTCGAGGAACCAGTTGTCGAACATGGTTCCGTAGTCCGGCTCGGTGGCGCCGGTGACTTCGCGCATGGCCTTCGACGTGAGGCCGACCTTGTGGCCCTTGACGCTGCGGCCGTTGGCGACTTTGAGGTCGGTCACCATCTGGCCGACGGCGTAGGCGTCTTCGATGTCGGCGTCGTCGTAGCGCAATGTCAGCGGTTCCGTCCACGCCTTGGTGTCTTCGGCGGTGACGAGCGCTTCGGCGACTTCGCGTTGCTGAGCTTCGGTCAAGTGCATGCTCGTACTCTGCCACACCCTTCAACAGCGAGCAAGCAGTTGCTTGTCTTGTTGCGGAGGTGTCATGCTGAAAGCAAGGAGAAATCATGCAACGTGAACCGAACGTCGACGCTGTGCTCGCACGAGACCACGGCATCAGCAAAGTGCTCGTCGCCAACCGTGGCGAGATCGCGATCCGGGCGTTTCGCGCCGCGACTCAACTCGGTATCTCGACGGTGGCGATCCACCCGTGGGAAGACCGTTCGGGGCTCCATCGCATCAAGGCCGACGAAGCGTATGAGATCGGCGAGCGGGGTCATCCGGTTCGGGCGTACCTCGATCACGACCTGATTGTCGAGACAGCGCTGCGCGCCGGGGCCGACGCGATCTATCCGGGCTACGGCTTCTTGTCGGAGAGCCCCGACCTCGCCGAGGCATGTGAAGCGGCGGGCATCACGTTCATCGGGCCATCGTCTCGCGTGCTCCGTCTCACCGGCAACAAGATGCGCGCCCGTGAGGCGGCCGAGGCGGCCCGGCTTCCCGTCCTGCAACAGTCGTCGCCGATCGAGCAGTCGTCGGACGCGCTCGATTTTGCTGCCGATATCGGTTTCCCGATCTTCGTCAAGGCGGCCGCGGGCGGTGGTGGGCGTGGACTGCGACGTGTCGACGACCCGGACGACCTCGTCTCCGCAGTCGATTCAGCCCGTCGTGAAGCGCAGGGTGCGTTCGGCGACGCGACCGTGTTTCTCGAAGAGGCAATGACCGATGTGCGCCACATCGAGGCGCAGGTCCTGGCCGACGGCGCGGGTGGCGTGATCCACCTGTTCGAGCGCGACTGCTCGGTGCAGCGCCGATTCCAGAAGGTCGTCGAGCTCGCCCCGGCACCCGGACTCGACCCCGGTGTGCGAGCGGAGTTACTCGACGATGCGGTGCGCTTTGCCCGTTCGATCGACTACAAGAATGCGGGCACCGTCGAGTTTCTCGTCGATGCCAACGGTCGGCATGTGTTCATCGAGATGAACCCGCGAATCCAGGTCGAACACACCGTGACCGAAGAGGTCACCGATGTCGACCTCGTCGAATCACAGATGCGCATCGCCGCCGGAGCGACGCTCGGCGACCTCGGCCTGGAGCAAGCCTCGATCGAGGTGCGTGGTGTTGCCATGCAGTGCCGCGTCACCGCCGAGGACCCGAGCAATGACTTCCGCCCGGACACCGGTCGGATCGTCACGTATCGGCCGGCGACCGGTCCTGGTGTGCGGCTCGACGGGTGCGTCTACCAGGGCGTCGAGATCACGCCGTTCTTCGACTCGATGATCGAGAAGATCACCTGTCGTGGGCGCGACTTCGACACGGTGATCCGTCGCCTGCAGCGAACCCTCGCCGAGTACCGAGTACGCGGTGTGGCAACGAACCAACCCTTCTTGCAGGCGATTCTCGAAAGCGACGACTTCATCAACGGTCCGGTGACGACGACGTTCATCGACCAGCACCCTGAACTCACCGCCGCATCGGTCGGCGCGAACCGAGCGACACGTCTGCTGCGGTATCTCGCCGACGTGACCGTGAACCAGCCCCACGGTGGTGCCCCGACGCGAGTTGATCCGGTGGCGAAGCTGCCGGCGTTGGCCGACGAGCCGCCACGGCCGGGCTCGCGTCAGCGCTTGCTCGAACTCGGTCCCGCTGCGTTCGCCGCGGATCTGCGCGCCGCTTCAGCTGTTGCCGTGACCGATACGACACTGCGTGACGCCCATCAGTCGATTCTCGCGACCCGTGTCCGCACGATCGACCTCGTTGCCGGGGCGCGCCATCTCGCACAGACGATGCCTGAACTGCTGAGTCTGGAGTGTTGGGGCGGCGCCACGTTCGACGTGGCGCTGCGCTTCTTGCACGAAGACCCGTGGGAGCGTCTTGCGGAACTGCGCGACGCCGCACCGAACCTGTGCACGCAGATGTTGCTTCGAGGTCGCAACACGGTGGGGTACTCGCCGTACCCAGACTCGGTTGCCCAGAGCTTCATTGCCGAGGCAGCTGCTACCGGCATGGACATCTTCCGGATCTTCGACGCATTCAACGACATCGAACAGATGCGCCCAGCGATCGACGCGGTCGTCGAAGCGGGCGCGGTCGCCGAAGGGACCATTTGCTACTCGGGCAACATGGCGAGCCCCGACGAGTCGCTCTACACACTCGACTACTACCTGAGTGTTGCCGAACAGCTCGACCAGGCCGGCGCGCACATCTTGTGCATCAAGGACATGGCCGGTCTGCTTCGTCCGGCAGCTGCTCGGACGTTGGTGTCGGCGTTGCGCGAGCGCTTCGCCCAACCGGTGCACCTGCACAGCCATGACACATCGGGTGGGCAGCTCGCGACCTACGTCGCAGCGATCGATGCCGGTGTCGACGCCGTCGACGCTGCCGCGCCACCGCTGTCGGGCATGACCTCGCAACCGTCGATTGCGGCGGTGGTGTCGATGACCGACGACACCGAACGCGCCACCGGGCTGTCGCTCGATGCGATTGGCGACCTCGAGCCGTACTGGGAGTCGGTTCGGCGGGTGTACGCCCCGTTCGAAGCCGGGCTCCAGTCGCCGACTGGCACCGTGTACCGACACGAGATCCCCGGCGGCCAGCTGTCCAACCTTCGCACGCAGGCAACGGCGCTGGGTCTCGGGCATCGATTCGAAGAGGTCGAGAACCTCTATGCCGCCTGCAACGTGTTGCTCGGTCGCCCGATCAAGGTGACGCCATCGTCAAAGGTCGTCGGCGACCTGGCACTCCATCTCGTTGCATCTGGCGTGACGCCGGCACAGCTGTTGGAAGACCCCGGTTCTGTCGACCTGCCCGACTCGGTCGTTGGCTTCTTGCACGGCGAACTGGGAACGCCACCCGGCGGGTTCCCCGAGCCATTCCGTTCAACGGCGATCGAAGGGCGATCCTGGGAATCCCATCAAGCGTCGCTGTCCGATGCTGACGCAGCAGGGCTCGCGGCCGACCGGCGAGCGACGCTGAACCGACTGCTGTTCCCTGCGCCCTCAGCAGCACAAGCTGAGCAGCGCGACCGCTTCGGCGACCTTTCGGTGTTGCCGTCGTTGTTGTTCTGGTACGGGCTCGACGCTCACGATGAAGAAGCAGCGATCGAGCTCGACCCTGGCGTGCGCGTGCTCGTTGGGCTGCGCTCGATCGGCGAGGCGAACGAAGCGGGAATGCGCACGGTCGGCTTCTTGGTCAACGGGCAGTCGCGAGACATGGAAACGCGTGACCGTTCGATTGCATCTGATCGTCCAGAAGCCGAACGGGTTGATCCGAACCGGCACGGCCAGATCGGCGCACCGTTCCGCGGCGTGGTGTCGGTATCGGTGTCGGCCGGCGACGAAGTGGTTGCCGGGCAGGCGGTTGCAGCGATCGAGGCGATGAAAATGGAGTCGTCGATCTCGTCACCCATCGACGGAACGGTCGAGCGCGTGGCAGTGGCCTCGGGAACAGCAATGGAGCCGGGCGACCTCATTGTCGAAGTCCGGCCGACCGGCGTGCCGGCCAGCCCCGAGACCGATGTGGGAGCCTGACTGTGCTCGCCTGCCGAGCGACTCAGTTCAGCGTGTAGCGAATCGGCAAGGTCTTCGGGCCGCCGACGAAGATCGCTTGGCTGGTGTGGACGTCACCATCGATCTCGATTGACTCGAGCCGGGGCACGATCGTGTCGAAGAGCGACCGCAGCTCCATCCGCGTGAGCTGCGCGCCCAGGCAGTGGTGAATGCCGAACCCGAACGCCAAGTGCTTGTCGGCGTTCGCCCGTTCGATGTCGAAGCGCAACGGCTCCTCGAACACCTTGGGGTCGTTGTTCGCGCCAGGGTACGAGAGCAAGATCCAGTCGCCGGCGTCAACGGGCTGCCCGGCGATCTCGGTGTCGACCGCCGCGGTGCGCATGAACGAGCGGGTTGGTGATGCGATGCGGATCATTTCGTCGACGGCGTTTGGCATCAGTTCGGGACGCGCCTGGAGCAGCTTCAGCTGGTCGGGGTTCTCGGCGAGCTGTTGCATGCCCACGGCAACCGCGGCCGAGGTGGTGTCGTGGCCGGCGGTCGCGATGATGATGTAGTAGCCGAGCGTTTCGCGGTCGGGCATCGGCTCACCGTTGATGAGTCCGTTGGCAATGACCGAGGCCAGATCGTCGGTCGGATTCGCCCGCCGCTCGGTCGTGAGCGCAGCGAAGTATTTGTTGAATTCGAGCACCGTCGCGGCCGGATCAGAGTCGGTCGGCTGGTGGTCGGGGTCGGCGCTGCCGAACATCTCCTGGGTGAGCTTCAGCATGCGGTCGTAGTCGGACTCGGGAAGCCCGAGCAAACGGAGGATCACTTGGAGTGGATACGGGAGTGCGATGTCGGTGGCGAAGTCGCAACTCCCACCGGCCGCTTCGAGCTTGGCGAGTGCTTCGACGCTGAGTTCCTGCAACCGATCGGACATCCGGCTGATGCTCGACGGCTTGAACCAGTCCGCGGTGAGGCGTCGATATTCGCGGTGGTCGGGACGGTCCATTTGTATCAACGTGCGTGTCTCGGCCCCTTTGGCGCGCTTGGCCTCGATGCGTGAGCGCTTGCTGAGAACGGTTTCGGGCGCGTTGTTGAAGTCTTGGTGCCGGCGCTCGACATCGAAGACAGCGGCGTGGTCGATCACTGCCCAGAACGGGTCGAACTCATCGGTTTCGATCCGGTGAATCGGGCCCGTGTCGTGCAGCGCAACGACCTCGTTTCGCCACGTGTTGGCGTTCGCCCAGCGCCGTGGGTCGGTGAAGAGATTGCTCATGTCGTCGGCCAATCCGCGGCGATGAACTCGTTGACCGAGAAGGTGTCGAACAGATTGTCGGTGATGTAGGGGTCGTTGGCCATCTGCGCAGTTGCGTCGGCGATGTCGTCAGCTTCGAAAATGATCAGCGAGCCACACATGTTTCCGTCGGCATCGAGGAGCGGGCCGCCGACGAGGTTGGCGCGTTGGCTGTGGAACTCGAGATGGGCCGGGCGCAGCGAGGCGCGAAGCCCAGGAGCATCGGTTCGGTCGATTCCTCGAAAAGCAATGAGCATCAGTGGTGTCTCCGATGTGGTCGGTGGTGGCTCATGAGCCGATGGTCGCGCCCGGTTCGATCGTGGGCGGCGCTGCATTGAGCGACTCGATGGCGAATCCCGCTGCGGCTTTGTAGTTCGACATGAACGCCTCGACTTCTTCGCGGGGGATCACGTCGTCGATGTCGTCGAAGTATCCGCCGCAGCGCTCGTCGACCACGCCGAGGATCCCGATCGGGCCGTGTCCGCGGTTGCGAAGTACGAGTTGCGACATGGGCTCGAGCAGCTGATCTTCGAACGCGTGGATTGCGTCAGGTGTGACCCCGTGCGCGAGGAACTTCGCACCCATGATGCGAGCATCGACGATGGCTTGGCTCGCACCGTTCGATCCCACGGGATACATCACGTGTGCGGCGTCACCGATGAGGCAGGTGTGCCCATCGACCCACCGGTCGACGGGGTCACGGTCGACCATCGGGAATTCCCACACGGCGGGAGCACCACGCACGAGCGATGCGATGTCGAGCCAATCGAACGACCAGTCGTCGAAGGCGGGGAGAAACTCGTCGATGTCGACCTGCTTGTTCCAGCTGCTGTCGGCGACGCCCCCCGATGGATCAAACGTGAGCTCGGCGATCCAGTTCTGCAGCTGCAGACCGGTGTCAGGGTTGATCGACGAGATCGGATAGTGAACGAAGCGCTGATCTAGGGTTCCCACGAGGGTGAACGACGCACCCGAGCGGAGAGGCGGGCCGGGCGTGGCGCCGCGCCACAGGACCTGGCCGCTCCACTGCGGATCTGGCTGATCGGGATGCATCTGCGATCGCACTGCAGAGTGGAGACCATCGGCGGCGATCAGCAGCGTGCCGGAAATTTCGGTGGCGTTGCCGTCACGGGTGTCGACCTCGGCGATCACTCCGCCAGCGGTCGTTCGGTAGCCGGTGACCCGATGGGCAGTGCGGATCGAGTCGGAGCCAAGGCGCTCGACCACGGCGCGATAGAGCAGCATCTGGAGTTCGCCGCGATGGACGGAATACTGCGGCCAGTCGTAGCCGGCTGATCGCCCGCGAGGTTCAGCCCACACATCATTGCCGCCGCGACCGACGAGGGCCCACTCGGTTGCCTCGATTCCGATGTGATCGAGGTCGTCGGCGAACCCGAGTTCGCAGAGCTCGCGGATCGCATTCGGTTGCAAATTGATGCCGACCCCCAGAGGGGCGACGTCGCGGACCGATTCGAGCACGAGCGCGCTGACACCGATCTGGTGGCATGTCAGCGCGAGGGTCAGCCCGGCGATTCCGCCGCCAGCGATCAACACAGTCACGTGTGAGACCATACGGGCGGCCCTGATGAATCGTTGCGTCGGAGCAATCAAGCGGTTGCTCGTTGGCTCGTGGTCGGGGTGTCATCGACGAAGCTTTCGTTGATCAGGCCTGCACCGGCGAGGGCACCGACAAGTGGCGGGTCGCCGATGGACCGCTTCGTTCTAGGCTCTCTGGCGATGAGTCGCCGTGACACCACCGCCGGTGAGGACGCCCCGGTGTGGCGTCTGGCGCGATTCGACGTGGTGCTGGCCGTGGCGGTAGCGATCGCAGTGGCTCTGCTGTTGTCGTTGCGGACCGTGTCCGACCACACCGAGACAGGCGAAGCTTGGTGGACCTCGGTTTTTCCGATCGGTGCCGGGCTCGCTCTCATGTTCCGCCGTGTTCGGCCGCTGATGACACTGCTCGCGATCGTGGCGATCGTGGCGTTGTACATCCTCTTCGTCGAAGGCCCCGGCCCGATCACAGCACCGCTGTTGATCGGGCTCTACACGGTTGCTTCGCTGGGTGCCCGTAGGACGTCGATCGTGATCGCGGCACTGGTGGCGGTCGTGGTGTCGGTGCTCGCGTTGACCGTTGCGCCGGAGACTCCGACAGCGGCAGGCATCGGCGGCGCGGTGCTGCTCGCAACCGTGCCCATCCTGATCGGAGATGCCGTTCGAAGTCGGCGGGCGTTGATGGCCGAAACCGACAAGCGAGTCCGTTTGGCAACCGAGGCAGCTGCGCAGGAAGTGCGAGAACAGGTGCTCGACGAGCGGGTTCGTATCGCACGAGAGCTCCACGATGTCGTTGCCCACAGCATTGCCACCATCAATGTCCAAGCCGGCGTGGCAGCGCACGTCATCGATCAGCAGCCGGCCGCAGCCAAAGATGCGCTCGTGGAGATCAAGGAGTCGAGCAAGTCGGCGCTTGCCGAGTTGCGGTCGATGCTCGGTGTGTTGCGCGACGCCGACGATGAGTCCAGGCCGTTGGCACCCAGCCCCGGAATCGAGGAGATCTCGACCTTGATCGATCGTTACGTCGGCGCTATTTCCTATGAAACCATCGCAGCGCCGAGCGCTGCGGTGGATCCTGTGGTCGGCCTGGTGGCCTATCGCATCGTGCAGGAAGGACTCACCAACGTGATCAAACATGCGACCGGCGCGTCGGTGGAGGTCCGACTCGAATACCTCCCAGACTCGTTGGTGCTGCGGGTGCGCAATGATGGTGGCGGGGCGAACACCGTCGCGGGAACGCGCCCAGATCCATCGGCAGGCAGCGGGCTCGGCCTGGTCGGACTCGCCGAGCGGGCGCGAGCTGTGAATGGAACCTTCAACGCACAGCGACGGTTCGACTCGGGATTCGAGGTGGTTGCCGAGCTTCCGTATGTTCCGTCGAGCCCATCTGTTGCCGTCACCCCTCCGTCTCCGGAAGTGAAGTGAGCTGATGACATGCCTGCCGACCCGATGAGCGACATCACGAGGGGCGACACGACCACCGTCGTGATCGCCGATGATCAGCGGCTGATGCGTGCCGGCTTCGCGATGCTCGTCGACTCCGCTGACGACCTCGAGGTGGTGGGCGAAGCAGAGACAGGGGTGCACGCCGTCGAGCTTGCGGTGTCCACGCAACCCGACGTGATCCTCATGGACATCCGGATGCCCGACCTCGACGGCATCGAAGCCACGCGTCTGATCTGCGCTGACCCTGCGTGCGCTGGCACGAAGATCATCGTCCTCACCACGTTCGACCTCGATGAATACGTCTACGACGCGCTGCGTGCCGGCGCCAGCGGCTTCTTGCTCAAAGACACCGAGCCAGCCGAGCTGCTCGCTGCGATCAGAGTGGTGGCTGGGGGCGAAGCGCTCCTCGCGCCATCGATCACTCGCAGACTGATCGAGCAGATCGCCGCGCGGCCCGACCGAGCCGAGGTTCGCCATGACCGTTTGAGCGAACTGACCGAACGCGAGACCGAAGTGGTCGCACTGGTGGGCAAAGGACTCAACAACACCGAGATCGGCGAGGCACTGTTCGTCAGCCCGACCACGGCCAAGACCCACGTCAGCCGGTCGATGGTGAAGCTCCATGCACGCGACCGGGCCCAGCTCGTGACGATTGCGTATGAGAGCGGTCTGGTGGTTCCTGGCGTCGACTGAGGCCGTGTGTACTCCCGGGGGAGTACACGCGAAGCATCCCGTTACACGACGACGCGCAGGCGGCGCTGCTTCACAATCGATCACATGACATTGATCGACACACCCCCCATTCCACCTGAGGTCGCCGCGGCGCCAGCTGCGCGAGTACACGGCGCGTCCAAGATCTACGGAACCGGCGACGGCGCCGTGCGAGCGATCGATGACGTGTCGGTGGACTTCGCGGCTGGAGCTTTCACGGCGATCATGGGTCCTTCCGGCTCGGGCAAGTCCACACTGATGCACTCCGCTGCGGGGCTTGACCGCCTGACGAGCGGCTCGGTCTTCATCGGCGACACCGACCTTTCGACGCTGAGCGACAAGGAACTCACGATCCTGCGCCGCACGAAGATCGGCTTCATCTTTCAGGCGTTCAACCTGATCCCCACGCTCACCGCCCGCGAGAACATCGAGTTGCCGCGGGCGCTCGGTGGTTCCCGGCCCGATGCGGCGACCTTCGATCGGATCGTCGACGTGCTCGGCCTGACCGGGCGGCTCAGTCATCGGCCGAGCGAGCTGTCAGGCGGTCAGCAGCAACGCGTCGCTGTTGCCCGGGCGCTCGTGGGTGAACCCGAGATCGTGTTCGCCGACGAACCGACCGGCAACCTCGACAGCCGAACCGGAGCGGAGATTCTCAGCTTCATGCGCAAGGCGGTTCACGAGGTCGGCCAGACCATCGTGATGGTCACCCACGATCCTTCCGCAGCTTCGTATGCGGACCGGGTGGTGTTCGTCAATGACGGCAAGATCGTCGACGAGATGCACGAGCCGACCACCGACGCCGTGTACGACCGGATGAAGGACTTCGGACGATGAACGCTGCGACCTTGACCGCTGCGAACCAGCGCACCTCGGGCGGAACGCGTCCTGAGAAGGGGCTCAGCGGCATGTCCGCTGTGACCATGAAGGGGCTGTGGGCCAACAAGTCGCGCTTCGGGTTGTCGGCGTTCGCCGTGATCATCAGCGTGGCATTTCTGACCGGCATGTTGATTCTCACCAGCGCGATCGGCGGGACCGCCTCTGACGACCTCGCGTCGGCCAACGCTGGCGTCGACGTGGTGGTGCTCGGCGAGTCGCTTGGTTCGGGCGAAGGCCCTCCTGGAGCCGAGGCGACCATTCGTGCTGCGGTGAGCTCCGATGTGGTTACAGCATTGCAGGGCGCTGATGGCGTGATCGATGCAGCGGGGATCCGTACTGGTTCGGCGCAGCTGGTCGATCTGAACGGTGCGCTGCTCGGCACGTCTGCTCAGCAGGCGCTTGGCGAAACGTGGGTGTCGAACACGACGCTGTCACCGTTCGAGCTGAGCACCGGTGACGCACCGTCGGCCACCGGTGTTGTGATCGACGCCTTCACCGCTCGTGAAACCGGTCTCGAGGTGGGGGATCAGGTTCGAGTGGTCACCGAGTCGTCCTCGGCACTCATGAACGTCAACGGCATCGCGAACTACGGAGGCGGTGAAGGGCAGCCGGACACATCGACGCTGCTCTTCGCCGACTCGACAACGATGCTCGGCACCGACGGATTCGACCGCGTGGTGGTGGAGACGTCACTCGACGTCTCAACGGTGTCGACGCTGCTTGCAGAGGCTGGCAATGATGTCGTTGATGTTCAGAGTGGTGTGGACTACGTGGCTGACCTCCAGTCGCTCGCCGACACGCAGGCCACGTTCCAGTCGACCTTTCTCCTGGCGTTCGCCCTGATTGCCCTGGTGGCCGGCACGACGATCATCTACAACACGTTCGTGATCGCTGTGGCGCAGCGCACGCGGGAACTCGCGCTGCTTCGCTCGATCGGAGCGAGCCGGAGGCAGATCCTGTCGGCGGTGATGATCGAGTCCGCAGTCATTGGATTGGTGGCGTCGATCATGGGAGCAGCGGCAGGAATCGGCACAGCGTTCGGTCTGCTGGCTCTCTTCGATGCCATCGGCTTCACGATCACCACGGCACCATTGGTCATCCCGGCTTCATCGGTGATCATCGGGATGGTCGTCGGGGTCGTCGTGTCGCTGGTGTCGGCGTTTGTGCCGGCGCGCAAGGCGGCCGGCACGCCGCCGATCGCTGCACTGCGTGATGCTGCGGTGGACCCTTCAGGGTTGTCACCCACCCGCAACGTCGTCGGTGGCGTGCTCCTGCTCGGAGGCGTTGCCGCCTCGGTCGTCGGTGCTGTTGTTGAAACGTGGGAGATCGCGGTCGGTGGCGTGCTCGCTGCATTCGTCGGCGTGATCGTCGGCGGCCCGATGATGTCGGGGTGGTTCTCCCGGAGCATCGCCGGCCCAGCCGAGACGCTGGGTGGCACGGTCGGTCGGTTGGCGGGAACGAATGCTGCACGCAACGCTCGACGCAGCGCATCGACTGCCTTGTCACTCACACTCGGCGTGACGTTGATCGCATTCTTCACCGTGGTGGTCAGTTCGCTCTCGGGGAGCACCGCCTCTGATACCAAAGCCGCGATGCAAGCCGACGTGGTCATCAGTTCGTTGTTCTCGGGTGGCGGACCTGATGACATCACGAACGTTCCGGGTTCGGTCGCCGACGCCATCCCCGTGGGCGATGGCGTCGAGGTCGTCGTACCGATTGCCTCGACGATCGCGATCGAGGATGGGAGCGGCGTGTTCGTCGCTGGCGTAGATGTCGATGCCCTTGGCGAGGTCTATCGCCTCGACGTGACCGCCGGCAGCCTCGGTGACGTCACCGCCGACTCGATCGCCGTGCAGGTCGATGCTGCCGATGGCTTGGGTGTGGGCGACGAACTCCGGCTCACGTTCCCCGGTGCCGGGGAACAGACGTTGACCATCGCTGCGCTGTACGACAACGACCTGCCCGGGCTGGCGCCCCCTCGCTTCGTCTTCGAAGCAGCAGCATTTGCCGAACTGGCTCCCGACGCAGGCGATTCGCTGGTGCTCGCTCGCACCGACGGTTCCGACCAGGCGTTCGCCGCCGTCGCTGCTGCGGCCGATGGCACGAGAGTTCAGACATCCGAACAGTTCATCGACTCGATGGGCAGCATGGTCGATGCCTTTCGGAACTTCGTGTACGGCATGTTGGCTGTGGCGGTGTTCATTGCCTTGGTCGGCATCGCCAACACGACGGTGATGGCGATCGGTGAACGCACGCGGGAGATCGGAATGCTCCGAGCGGTGGGCATGACGGCCAAGCAGGTGCGACAGATGGTCCGTAGTGAGGCGCTGATGCTCTCGATCCAGGGCTCGCTGTTGGGCCTTGCGCTCGGTGTCGGCGGGTCGTATGCGGTATTCACCGCAATCGGTGACGGGGGCTTGACGCTCACGCTTCCGATCACCTCGCTGGTGATCATCGGACTGGGTGGCGCGGTTTCGGGTGTGCTCGCCGCTGCGTGGCCTGCCTGGCGGGCGGCCCGGATGGAGCCGCTCGAAGCCATGGTTGCCTGAGTGTGAAGGGGGAGGGGGTCGGCTGTGGCGAAGATGCGAGCCGGCCCCTTCGGGCATCGTCGTGGCTGCGGCCGGATGCGAGCGGAAGGGCTCACATCTTGCCGCGGGCACGCTCAGTCGTAGCTGAGGACGACGTCGCGTCCATCGTGCGTCTGCGTGATGCTGAAACTCTCCGATGTCAGGTCAGCGTCGAGTACCGCGATGTCGGCGCCGTTGGTCCAGCGCAGCACCAGCCGGTTTGCGTCGGTCGGCAGCACGTCGAAGTTGCCGTGGAATGCGGGCGAGGTGTTCCGCAGGCGGATCATCTCCAATTGGTCGAGCACGACCGGCCGTTCGAGGCCGGCGTCGACGTCTTGGACGGTCAGGTTGGTGCGGTTGATCTCCTTGTGGCCACCGCTGCCGGCCCGGTCTGCAGCCTCGTTGTCGTTGGTTCCGGCGAAGAGGTCGAGGTACCAGATCTGTGGGGTGCCGGGCATGAAGAGTTGGATGGCGCGGGCGAGCCGTAGCCGGTCTTCGCTTTCGTCGAGTGCGCTGAAGAAGGTGGCGTTGACCTGGTAGTAAGAGACCTTGGTGCCGTCGGCGCCGTACAGGTTTTTCACTCGGCCACCGCGGTCGAGAAGTCGCTCGATCATCGCTTCGATCGTTGCGTCATCGAGCAGTCCATCGCCGTTCGGCCCGCCCTTGAGGTCGATGACGGGGATGCCGTCGTGGCAGCCGAGCATGTTGACGGTCGTGATGTCGCGTTCGATGATCTCGTCGATCCAGCGGAGGAGGTGTGTGTTGTTTCCGGAGTCGATGGCGTCGATCACGAGGCCGGGGAAGAAGAAGTCATAGACCGGATAGTCACGTGCAGCAAGATCTTCATGGATTGACGTGCCGTATTCGGAGTGGATCTCGGGCAGCAGCACGAGTCCGCATTCGTCGGCGATGGTGCGGAGCCGGTCGAGGTAGTTCCAGGTGCCCGGCTGGTTGAAGAAGTTGACCTGGCCGACTTCTTTGTGGAGGTAGGCAAAGGCGTCGAGACGCAGGATCTTGGCGCCGAACGACGACACCTTCTCGAGTGTTTCGCGGTAGAAATCCCAGACTCTCTCGGACTCTGCGTTGAGGTCCATCTGTCCGAGGTAGTGGCGCTCGCCGTCGACGATGTCGACCTGTTGGTAGAAGGTGTTCCAGTAGAAGCGGTCAGAGCCGTCGGGGAACCTCACCCGCAGGATGGGAAGCTCCGGCTTACGCATGAACAGCTTGTCGAGATGCTCGGGGGACGGGACGATGTGGCCGTCCGCGTGGAGCTCGCCTTCGCGCTCCCAGAACTGGTTCCAGTCGATGAAGAAGTCTGCGAACTCTGAGTCGTCACCGTTGGACAACACGTCCTGGAACTGCGGCGATCCGACCGAGAGGTGGTTGAGCACCATGTCGAATTTCAACATGATGCCGAGCTCGTCAAGGGCGGCGAGATCATCCGATGACGCAAGATCGCTGTTGAGATCGTAATCGATGATCGAAAAACCGCGATCGAGGTCACTGTTGAAGACTGACGGAAGTACGTAGAACAGACCGAACGTGTCGGCGAACTCGGGTCGCTGCAGCATGCGAACCATGCCGGCGAGGTCGCCGTCGATGCTGTCGGGATACGCATTCAACATCACCTGGTTTGGCAGGTCTCGTTTCATGGGACGGTGATCACGTCGTAGTCGCGCGTGATGACGAAGTCGGCGAGTTGGCGGTGGCCTGCGATGATCTTGTGTTCGAGCTTGAGGACGTTCTCGATGAACGGGTCGCCGACCTCGCTGCCGCGGTTGCGCTTCTGGCGATGCTCGAGTGTGTCGAGACGGTTGCGAGCGATGAACACCTTGGTGTCGACGTGCTTGAGCAGCGACGTGTACGTGCCCTCGGCAATCACGACCTTGACGTCGCGCAGGTCGATCGTCTCGTCTTCGACGGAGTCGGCGTCGTAGTCGATGAGCGGTTTGACGATCTCGTCGGCGCCGTCGAGCGCATCGATCAGGTGTTGTTCGAGGAGATCGAAGCGGACTTCGACGTGCGGTCCGAGCCAGGCGTCGTCATCGCGTCGCTTGGCGTCGTTCGACTTCGGTGGAAGCACGAAGTAGTCGTCTTGGCCGAGCACTGCCGAGGTGATGTCGTGTGCTGCGAGTTCGTCGGCGATTGCTTTGCCGGTCTCGGACTTGCCGCTTCCGGACTCACCAGAAACGGTGATGACGTATCGGCCTGACGCAGCGGCGATCGCCTCGATGATGTGCGGCACGATCGCCTGAGCGGCTCGAACGTGGTGCTCCTCGAGAACGATGATGTCGCCCTTCATGATTGATGGTCCCTTCGATGAGTCGTGTGGGTCAGGAGACCGCGAGGTCCATGACAAGGAGCGAGCCGTCGGCCTGCGCTTCGACCCGGCGGGGGGCGGTGAGGTCACCGACGAAGGCGCCTGTGTGGTCCATGCGGTTCCAGGCCATGAACCACACGGTACCGTCGCTCGTGCGATGGATTCGGCCGGCATCAGTCGGCCGAACCGATCGCTGCGATGAGCAGCGAGCCCATTGCGGCGAGGGTCTTGTCGAGGTTGACCCGGTCCGGACTGATGCGCCATTGGACATTGATGCCGATGATCAACGAGTAGATCAACGCCGACAGGTCCTGTGCGTCGATGCCGTCGACCTCGACGCCGGGGGACTCGGCAAGCCAGGACTGCACTGCTGTGCGGTCTCGCTCGTGATGCGCGGCGTACGCACTGCGAATCGCTGAGTCCGGTTTGCTGGCTTCCCCAAGCAGCATGTGGAGCAGTGCCATGTGTGGCTCACGCAAGCGTTGCCCGATCTCGAGGATCGAGCTGTGGAGGTCGTCGAATCCAGGAGTGATCGGGGTCGCTCCAGCTCGCTCCGCAGCGCGGTCGACGACCGCCATGAGGAGGCCGATCTTGTTGTCGAAGTGCCACGGAATGGACCCTCGTGAGATGCCGGAACGCTCGGCGACATCAGCGAGCGAGGTCTCGATGAAACCTCGCTCGGCGAAGAGTTCCTCGGCAGCATCGAGAATGCGTCGTCGACTCTCGGCGCTCGTTTCTTCCATGCGTTTCGCTGTGGCCATATCGCCCCTCGGGATCACTCGCCGCGCTGGTGCTCGCTGTCGCCGGCGTGGCGACCAGCATGCCAGCCGCTCGACGCGAGTGTCTCGGCTGCAAACGCGGTCGGCATGTCTTCGAGGTCGGTCGCAAGCGTGTCGTTCCATCGGTTGAGGAACCCGAACAGTGCCACGGTGGCGACGATTCCCAAGATCTGGTCATCGTCGAAGTGCTCGCGAAGCTGGTCGAAGTGTTCCTCGGTCGCGGTGTTGGGAACCGATGCCGCGTTGAACGCCAGCGTGAGCGCAGCTCGCTCGGCGCTGTCGAAGTGCTCGCTGGTTTCCCACATCCAGAGATCGCCGAGCTTCTCGTCGGAAACGCCGAGGTTGTGCGCCGAGTGTGCGGTGTGCGCCTGGCAGTAGCGGCAACCCGCCGCAGCCGAGGCGACTTGGGCGACCATCTGGTTGAGCGCCATCGGGACGTTCGGATTCGCGAGCACCACTCCGGCCAGATCGGAGAACGCTTCGGCAAGGCCCGGCACCCGCGCCATGGTCGGCATGGAGTTCGGCACGAATCCCATGAGCGACGCCGTCAACTCGAATCGCTCGGTCAGGTGCGCGAGCTCATCGAGCGGGCGTGGAGAGATGTGGGCCATGTCAGTCGGTTCCTTGCGTTCCGGTGGTGGAGCGGGTTGGGTGGAGCGTAGGTGGGTCAGCGACGACGAGGTCGAGCGTGCCGAGCAACTCGACTTCGACGCGCAGCCGGTCGCCTGGAGCAAGCCAGCCACGGAAGTCCTCGCCGTCGCGCATTGCGTGCTCGAGCAGGCATCCCATCGGAACCGTGCCCGAGCCGATCACATCGCCGACTCTGACCTCGGTGCCGCGTGATGCGTGGGCCACCATCTCGGCGAACGACCAGTCGAGCTGAGCGAGCGAACCGTCGGTGACCAGTTCGTCATTGACCCAGGCGCGCATGCTGAGATCGAAGCCCTTGCCGGATCGTCGGTCGGCGAGCTCGTCGGCGGTGACCAGTGTGGGGCCGAGCGTGGTCGCGCCGTCTTTGCCCTTGGTCGGGCCGAGTCCGAACTGCATTTCTGCGAGCTGGAGGTCGCGCGCGGACCAATCGCAGAAGATCGTGTATCCGGCGATGTGAGCCTCGGCCTCGTCGGGGTGCAGGTTCGCGCCATCGGTTCCGATGACGCATGCGACTTCGAGTTCGAAGTCGAACATGTCGCATCCGGGGGAGACGGGCGCCGGCGTTGCCGGGCCGATCGTGGCGTGTGGGTTGGAGAAGTAGAACGCCGGCTGCTCGGACCAGATCGGTGCGAGGTCCGGGTTCAACGTCGCGTTGCGGTAGTGGTCGAGGAAGCACAGGAAGTCCCGCACCGACGGTGGGTCGAGCGGTGCATGCAGGACCGCCTGATCGAACGGGGTCGTCGGTGTGGCGCGGCTCGCGGCATCGGCCACGGCATTCATGACGTCCGGGCCGGCCCGGAGGAGCTCCAGCAACGTTCGATCATCGTCGACGTCGTGAATGGCATTGCCGTGCACGATGCCGACCCGGGCAGTGCCCGCATTGTCGTAGGTGACCCACTTCATGATTGCTCCACTCGGGCCGCGAAGTTGTCGGCCATCATCTGAAACATCGTCAACGCATCGGGGCTGGCGAAGGCTGGTTCGAGCCCCCGCCAGATGGTCTGCACATTGACCACGATCCGTTCCCGGTCGGACCATTCGCTGTAGGGCGTGGCATCGAGGTGGTCATCGATGTCTCGGATTGCGTCGGTGAGCGACATGCCCCCTGCATGGCGTTCTGTGGTCAGTCGATCCACCAACTCGAAGTAGCCGCGCAGCGCTCGAACTCCGTCGAGGTCGGTGAGCGGTCCGTGTCCGGGGACGATGGCGACGGGATCGAAATCGATGATCGTGTCGAGGGCGGCAACCCAGCCGCTCACCGGTCCGGCCCACATGATGGGGGTGCCTTCGATGAACAGAATGTCGCCGGCGAACAACACGCGCTCCTCGGGAAGCCACGCCAACACGTCGCCACTCGTGTGAGCGGGCCCGACTTCGAGCAGCTCGACGCGACGGCCGCCGGCATCGAGTTCATGGTGATCATGGAAGCCGATCGTGATCTCGGGCATCTCGATGTCATTGAAGTCGAACGCTCCAAACGCATGGCTGACGTATCGGCCGAGGGTGTCATCACCGGCTGCTTCGACGAGGGTGGCGAGCAGTGCGGGCGGAACCTCGTCCATCTCCGCTGTCGCCGATGCCGACGCGATGAAGTCGACGCCCGGGGACGCGACCAGCTGGTTGCCGTAGCAGTGATCGCCGTTGGCGTGGGTGTTGACGACATTCGCGATCGGACGGTGCGAGGTGTGCGGCGTCATGTCGTCCAGCATCTGTTGCGTCAGGCGAAGATCGAACAGGGTGTCGACGAGAGCGGACTCACTCTCGCCAACGATGAGTCCGGCGTTACTCCACCCCCACGTGCCATCTGGTTGCAGGTACGCAAAGACGTCATCGGCGACCTCCACCAAACCCTTCTTGAAAATCCCAGCAGCAACACTCATTCACCACTCCTATGTCGATCAACAGTCTCTATGCTGACAAGCATAGAGACACGAAGAAGCCTGCGCAAGTCGTGGTTCGACGCGAACTTCGGTGACAACCCGACGTACTCGGGTGAGGCAGCCGACCTTGAGTGAGACCGCAGCGATGGCGACGAACCATCGCAGATCATGGTGACGTGGGCGCCCGCATCGCTGAGGCCGGCGATCGTGTCGGGGTGCTGCAGCATCTCGAAGACGGCTTGCTCATTGTCAGCCGGATCAGGCGAGCTGAGTCGAGCAAAGCCCTGGCCGCGGTTGGTGATCAAGCGGTCGTAGATCTCGTACATGGGATCGGTGCTGTTTCGAGCAGCCCGGGAACCAATCGAGTCATCGGTGTCGGTGAAGTAGTCGACTCGATCGTCGATCGGAATCAGCGGCGGTGCAGCAACCGTGAGCAGGCCGTAGAGGTTGTCCATCGGGCCGGGCGGCGCGTGCATTCAGCGACTCGACTCGTTCGAGCACGGTGCGCCACTCACCAGCGTCGAACAACGATGAGAGCGAACAGATCCGGAACCGAACTCTCGCGTACGCATGCGTCGGCGTGATGCGAACCGTTGCGCTGATGTGGGTGCGAAATCCGTACCTGCGGTCTCTACGAGATCACCGATGACGTCGCTGATTGTGTGTTTCGGTTGGGTACCGCATGATCCGGTCGAGGCCGAGCGGTCGTGCCTACGCGATGTCGCGTTCGGTGATGTTCGACCCGGCCGGTGGGTAACGCTGCGGTTACCGTCCGGCCATGGCACGGCCACAGGACCTCGCGATCATCGACCTCATGGTTGAGCTTCCGAAAGGGGGTGCCGGAATGGGTATGAACGAAGCACGCCGCCTGCTCAAAGACGCCGGCAGCGACGACTTCGAGCACCATCCGGCCGAGTACCTGTTCACCGACGCTGGCAAGCAGATGGGTACCGAAATGACCCACGCCGACCTCGTAGCGCTGATGGATCACCACGGCATTGCAACGGCTCAAGTCGATGTGAATCCGGTGCGTCCCGAAGCGTCTCACGCGCTCTTCGAACAGTTCCCTGGCCGGTTTATCGGCAGCGTCGGCATTGATCCGAACCTTGGAATGAAGTCGCTCAGGACGTTCAAACGAGCAGTTGAATCGCACCCTGATATTCGTTCTGCAAGTGCAGCGCCATGCCTGTATTCACCGCAGGTCGCAATCGATGCTGCACTGATGTACCCCTTCTATGCGGCGTGTTGCGAACTCGACGTCCCCATCAACATCCTCGCCGGGGTGCCCGGGCCTCGGGTGCCGTTCGACTGTCAGCGCGTCGACCGTGTTGACCAGGTGTGTTACGACTTTCCCGAACTGAAGATGATCATGCGGCACGGCTGTGAGCCCTGGGAAGCAATGGCGGTGAAGATGATGTTGAAGTGGCCAAACCTGTACTTCTCGACCTCGGCCTTTGCGCCGCGGCACTATCCGAAAGCGATCGTCGATTTCGCGAATACGCGGGGAACGAACAAGGTGATGTTCGCCGGCTATTTCCCCGGTTTGTCGTGGGAGCGTGTGCTCGGTGAACTCGACCAGGTCGGATTTCGGGATCACGTGTGGGAGCCGTTTTTGAGCGGAAATGCTCGACGGCTGTTCGGCCTGGATTGACGACGTTGTTCGAGGCATCGGTTGCAACGGCTGCCATCGAACCGTGTGTCGACGTTGCGGAATCCTCAGGCGGGAGCGGAGTCGTCCGCGGCGGATGCTTCGGCGTCCATTGCTTGCCACACCGAGTCGAGAGTCTTGAACGCGCTGACCGCAACGGGCCATCCGGCGTAGTGAGCAACGTGGGTGATCATTGCTTCGAGCTTTGCTCGTGGAATCCCGAGGTTGCGGGCTCCACGAAAGTGCAGCACCTGCTCGTTTTCTCGGGCTAACGCCACGAGCACGGTGCACGTGATCATCGAACGCTCCCGCAGTTCGAGGTCGGTGCCCTGCCACACCTCTCCGAAAAGGTGCTCGAACGTGTGCTTCTGAAAGTCGCTTGGAAGCGGTGGGCCCGAACTCTCCAGGCCGGCGAAGAGCTTCATTGCCAGGGCCACGCCGGCCTCGAGTCGCTCGCTCATGTTGTCTCCTCGTCAAGGGCGCCCAAAGACCGGACACTAGACCGGTGCGAGCGCCCGCAGGCGAAATAGGATCGCTGCGTGTTCAATTCGGAGTCACGACATCACCATGCGCTGTTGGTTGCGGCCGGTGCGGTGGCGTGGGGGTTGCTCCTCCTTGTCGTCTGGGCGATCCACCCCATCGACGCCGTTGCTCGAATTGTGGTGGTCGAGAATCCGACTGCTGTCGAACAGGCCTCGATCGATGCCGTTCTTGCCGCATCGCCAGAGTTCGAAGCTGGTCGCATCGAACGGTTCCAGTGCGAGAGCACCCCGTTGGACGCCGCTGTTGGAGATGCGCAGTTGTCGGCGGTGCCTCAGCTCGAGCCGGGCTTCGAGTACCAGAGCACGGCGTGTTCACGAGAGTACGGAGCAGCGCGCACGGCGCTGTGGGCAAACGCCTTGGTGATTGCGATCGTCGTCCTGGTCGCGGCCGCAGTGGCAGTCCGCCAGCGCCGGCAACCAAACACCGCCGATGGCAGCAGCGGCGACCAGGTTTCGGTCAACGTCTAGTCGAGCGCACGTTCGAAGCCGGACTGCTTGACACTCGTCGATTAGGTCTTTATTGTCGTAGTTAGTTAAATAGTTAGATAACCGAGCGCAGAGAACGCTGGGATGAACAGCGATGAGAGGAAGCGATGAGGAGAGGTCGACGATGGCAGGATCGAGTGCAGCGCTGAATGACGAACGTCTCGATGAGACATTCGCTGCGCTTGCGAACGGCACCAGGCGAGCAATCCTTGCCCGCCTAGCAACGGGGGAGGCAAGCGTCAACGACCTCGCTGCTCCATTCGATTTGACGTTGCCGGCTGTTTCCAAGCACATCAAAGTGCTCGAACACGCAGGCCTCATCACCCGCAGTCGACGCGCACAGTTCCGGCCGTGCGCCATCAACCCGGCTCGACTCGCCGAGATCTCGGACTGGACGAACCAGTACCGCCACATCTGGGACGATCGTTTCGATCGCCTCGACGACTACGTCCGCAACCTTCAAGACAATGAATCAACAGGAGACCCCGACCATGAGTGACACCAAAGACGTACAGATCGAACGAACCTTCGACGCCCCGATCGATGTGGTCTGGGCCATGTGGACCGAGCCGGCCCACTTCGCCAACTGGTACGGCCCGATGGGCGCAACCATCCCCACCGCCGACATGGACGTTCGAGTGGGAGGCCGTCGCCACATTGGAATGGAGATGGCGACGCCTGACGGCACGATGCAGATGTTCTTCATCGGTGAATACCGCGAGATCGACCCGAAAACCCATCTCGTGTACACCGAAGCCATGGCCGATGCCGACGGCAATCCGATGCTTCCCGAACAGATGGGAATGCCCGCAGGTACCCCCATGGAAACATCGGTCATCGTGGACCTCGTCGAGCTTGACGGACGAACCAAGATGACGATGACGCATCGAGGGGTTCCCGCGGACTCGCCGGGCGCACACGGGTGGAACATGGCGATCGACAAGCTGGTTGCGCGTTTGGCGGCCGAACTCGACTGAGTCGAGCGCCAGACTGCGCCGGTTCGTCACGATGTGCCCCGAAGCTCTGGTACACATTGGGAATGTTCGTCGAAGAAGAACGCCTACCAGCCCAGGTTTCTGACGATGTGCTGCGGCGAGCGTTCAACCTCGTCGATTCGCCATTCGGCGTGGTCGACCAGGAGATGATGCTCGTTGCCGTCAACGATGCGTACTGCAAGGCAATGGAACGGCCCCGCGACAAGCTCGTCAATCGGCCGCTGTTCGAGATCTTCCCGGACAACCTCGCAGGGTTCGGAGGCGAGGTGGCGGTTCGCGAGTCGGCCGAGCGCGTGTTCATCACCGGGCTGACCGACACGATGCCGCTGTTGCGCTATGACGTTGAGGACGTCGCCCAGCCTGGGGTGTTCGTTCCTCGATACTGGAGCGTCACCATCTCTCCCGTTCGCAACGCCGCTGGCGCTGTTGAGTTCATCACGATCCACCCGGAAGAGGTCACCGATTTCGTCGGGGAGCGGTTCCAGCGCGAGGCGAGTGGTGAGCTGCCGATGTCTGCCACGGTCACCCGTGCGGTCCACACGGTGTTCAGCATCGAACTCAATCGATTGCGGTCACTCAACTCGCTCGCCGAAGCCCTGGTTGGGTCCGAGACCACCGAGCAGGTGGCGCGAACCTTCCTGAGAGATGGCCTTGCCCTCGTCGGTGGCGACACCGGGCTGTTCGCCAGCGTTGCCGACGGCTTGTTCTACGTCACCTCGGACGCCTCGATGCTGAGTGAGCATTGGGCTCGGCACCGGATCGTCGATGGACGTGACCCCATTTCACAGGTGATCTGCGAGGGTGAGCCCGAGTTCTTCACCAATGCCGACGAGATGCTGGGCCGCTTCGGACGAGAGAATCTGATCGACGTCGGCGTCGACATCGACTCGCATCACGCTTGGGTGGTGCTGCCGTTGGTGGTGCGCGACGGCGCAGCCGGGGTGCTCGTGATCGGGTACGAGCAACCGAACCCGTTCACCGAAACCCTTCGCCTTGCGCTGCTCACGATGCGCAACCTGATTCGACAAGCGGCGGTTCGCTCGTTGTTGCGACGTGAGCAGGCCGAAACGCTGGCATCGGTCGCCACCATGCTCGACCCGCGTCTGGACACGCTGTCCACGATCGAGTGCAGCACGCTGTATCGGCCGGCTGCCAAGCTCTCGCGGTCCGGGGGTGACTGGTTCGACGCGATCGCACTCAACGATCATCAAATGCTCTTCGTGATCGGCGACGTTGCGAACCACGGCGCGCACGTGGTGGGCGAGATGGCCCGCGCCCGTTCGACGATTCATGCGCTGGCCCTGAACAACCCGCAACCTGCCGAGGTGGCGAAGCAGGCAAGCCTCGTGCTGGGAACGCTGGCCAACGCACACACCACCGCCGTGATTGCCGTGTACGACCAAGCGACGATGCGGTTCGACTGGTGTGTGGCGGGTCACCCGTATCCGCTGTTGAAGAAGGCTGACGGCACGGTGAGCGCGTTGGCCGAAACGCACGGTGCGCCGCTTGGCGTGTTCATGCCGCACGAGTATTCCCAGAGCAGCATCGCCCTCGAAGATGGCGACACCATCGTGTTCTACACGGACGGACTCGTCGAACGAATCGGTGAGCCGTTCAGTGAAAGCTTGCAGCGTCTCAAGTCCGCAGTGCAGCAGGCTCCTGCGCAAGTACCACTCGGCGACAGCCTGTGCCGTGCACTGATTGGCGACTCGATACAGGCCGACGACATCGCCATCCTCGTGGTGGATGTGCACAACGCCAAGAACGACACCAAGCTCAACTCATTGGCGATGACGACACATGGCGTCCGCGAAGCGGCCATACTGGAGACGCAGGCTTCGGCGCCCCCGTCGATACCGGAAAGCATCGATGCAGTGAATCTCTCTGATCATCATCATCTTCCCGCCGACTTCGAGTCACTGGCTCGAATTCGCCGGCTCGCCGAGCCGTTCGGAACCGGTGACCCCGATCGCGACTCGCTGTTCCTGACGGCGGTCACCGAAATCGCAACGAATGCGATCGAAGCACATCACGCGGCCCAGGTCTCTGCAGGCATCGACGTCGATGTGGACCACACGGAACGAACGATTACGATTATCGATCAAGGTCCCGGTTTCGATGCAGGTCACCAGTTGCGACGGCCCCGGCCGACCTCCAGAGAGAATCGCGGGCGCGGAATCCGCATCGCCCGTTTCATCTGCCCGAGCCTCACGATCCAATCCTCACCAACAGGTACCCGAGTCGTTCTTCCTGCACCATGACTGAATCCACGCATCCCACATCCGAATTCTTCGATGTGTCGGTCACGCAACTCAGTGACCGCACGATCGTGGCGCCCCAGAATGCTCTTGACGGCGCCACCATCGCCAGATTTCGCAAGCTGGTCGCGCTCAACGTTCCAGCCGGCAAACCCGTCACGGTCAACCTCGCTGGCGTCACCGTCATCTCCTCGGCCGGACTCGATGCGATCTTGGGTGTGCAAGACCGAGCGTCGGTGCTCGACGTCGAGTGTGGGTCGGTGTGGCAACGCCAGCTCTTCGAGATCGCAGGATTGACCCACCTGCTTCGCCCGACCGACGCCGAATAGCGCCGCCGCCGCCCGCGGCGCTACTGGAGGCGCAGGCCGTCGAAGTCGCCAGCGGCGCGCCAGCTGTCGAGGATCCGGAAGAATGCAATCGCGCCTCGCCCGTACGAGCCGTTCTGCGCAGCACGCTGGCTCGGTTGGCCCTCGTTGTTGTAGTAGCCGGGTGTGCAGCTCTCTTGGAACGCCGCAGAGTTGCGCGCCGACGCAAGGATCTCCTCGATCCAGGCCGACTCGCCCGCTTCGGTTGCTTCGACCACGTCGATGCCATTGGTCAGTGCATGCTCGATGATGTGGGCAGCGTGGTGAGCGACCTCGTCGAGCATGTGCGGGTAGTTGACCGTGAACCCGCCCTGGGTCGCACCGAGGATGAAGTTGTTCGGAAAGCCCGCGACGTGCATGCCGTGGACGGTTCGCACTCCCTCGGCCCAGTGTTGAGTGAGCGTCGTCTCGTTGCGGCCGATGATTTCGTACCCGGCCCGTCGTGAGTACCCCGTGCCGACTTCGAAACCGGTGGCGAAGATGATGCAGTCCAGATCGTGTTCGACGCCGTTGGCGACGATGCCGCGCTCGGTGATCCGATCGATGCCGCAGCCGTCGGTGTCGACCAAGGTGACGTTCGGGCGGTTGAAGGTGTCGAGGTACTCGTCGTGAAAGCAGGGGCGCTTGCAGAACTGCCGGTAGTACGGCTTGAGTGACTCGGCAACCTCGGGGTCGTCGATGAGCGCCTCGACTCGGCTCCGGATCTCGTTCATCTTCTCCAGGTCTGCCATCTCCAGCAGGTTGGTGAGCGCGACCTCGTCATCGACCGCGCTGCCGTTGCGGATCATGGTCATCAGCTTGCCGACGATGTCGGTCCAGCCGTCATCGACCAGGTCCACCGCTTGGGGCTGACCAGACACCAGCGAGTTGAAGTTCTCCATCCGGTCGCGGTGCCATCCCGACTCGAGCGACGCAGCCCACTCGGGGTCGGTCGGCTGGTTGTTGCGGACATCGACCGACGATGGTGTGCGCTGGAACACCACCAGTTGCTCGGCGTGCTCGCCGAGGTGCGGAACGCACTGCACGGCGGTGGCTCCGGTGCCGATGATTCCCACACGCTTGCCTGCGAGGTTGGTGAGCTCTCCGCCGGGATGGCCGCCGGTATACGCGTAGTCCCAGCGGCTGGTGTGGAACGTGTGGCCGCGGTACTCGTTGATCCCTTCGATGCCGGGCAGCTTCGGGCGGTGAAGCGGTCCGTTCGCCATGGCCACGAACCGGGCCCGGATGGCATCGCCACGATCGGTCGAGATGACCCACCGCTGGTCGTTCTCGTCCCAGCGCGCTTCGGTCACCTCGGTCTGGAACATCGCCCGCTCGTACAGGTCGTAGTGCTCGCCGATGGCTCGGCTGTGTTCGAGGATCTCGCGCGCCTTGACGTACTTCTCGGTCGGCATGTACCCGACCTCTTCGAGCAGCGGGAGGTACACGTACGACTCCACATCGCACATGGCGCCCGGATACCGATTCCAGTACCAGGTGCCGCCGAAGTCGCCGCCCTTTTCGATGATCCGAACGTCGTCGATTCCTGCATCTCGCAGTCGGCCGGCAGCCAGCAGCCCGCCGAACCCGCCGCCGATGACGACCACGTCGACCAGATCGGTCGAAGGTGGTCGATCGATCTCTTCATCCAGGTACGGATCGTCGACGTAGTTCGAGAAGTCACCCGTGACTTCGATGTACTGAGCGTTGCCGTCGGCGCGGACGCGCTTGTCACGTTCGGCCCGGTACTTGTTGCGCATTGCGGTTCGATCCGCCTCGGTCAGCGTCGTCGTTCCAGCGCAATCCTGAGTGCTGTCAGCCATGCCCGAACGGTACAGAGTCGCATCGACCAGAGGTGAGTCGACGCTCGCCCCGGTGATGCCGATCCGCATCGCCCTCCTGGCGCATGGCAGAATCGCGCGATGAGCAACGAACCGCTGACACCGGAGTACGTCCATGTTCCGCGCTATCCCGCCGGCTCACCTGACAGCTTGGCGCACCTCGAGTCCGAGGGATTCGTCGTCATCGCGAACGCCTTGACCTCGAGCGAGGCCGATCACGCACTCGATCTGACGTGGGAGTACCTCCAGCAACTCGCAACCGGTGTCGAGCGCAACGACGTCACGACGTGGGGCGATGATCGATGGCCGGTGAACGTGCACGGCGGCATCGTCCCAAGCCAGGGAATCGGCCACAGCGCAGCCCAGTGGTTCATTCGCTCGGCGCCCGCGGTCAAAGCAGCGTTCGCTGCAGTGTGGGATGACGACGATCTGCTCGTCAGCTTCGACGGAATGGCGCTGTGGCGTCCCACGGACGTGAACCCGGACTGGGCGACCGATCGAGGCGGGGCGTGGCTCCACATCGACCAGCACCCCATCAGTCGACCCGGGTTGCAGTGCGTGCAGGGTGCGGTCACGCTCACGCCAACCAGTCCGGAGGTCGGGGGCAACATCGTGGTGCCCGGCTCGCACAAGTGGTTTGCCGACATACCCGAGCGTTACGCCGAGCGCCTTGGGCGCCTCCCCGAGACGCAGGATCACTTCCGATTCCCGACCGATGATCCTCAGCTCCAGGCCACTCCACCGGTGATGGCGCACATGGAAGCGGGCGACATGATGCTGTGGGACTCACGCACGGTTCACTGTTCCAGCCCTGGACTGGGCACCGTGCCCACGACCAACCTCGCCGCACCGGAACTGCTCCGCGTTGCGAGTCTCGTCTGCATGATGCCTCGGTCTCACTCCAACGCCGACGTCATTGCGCATCGGCGCGCTGCGGTCACCAGTCGCACCTCCACGACCAACTGGAGTGACCGTTGGATCAATGCTGACCAATTCGACATGGTGCTCAGCGCTGGTGACCCCACGAAGTACCAGCTGCCACCCGTTCCCGAGTTGACCGAGTACCAACTCGCACTCGTGGGCTGACCGGCATCACGATGAGCATGCAGCAGCTGACTCCGACCTACGAGCACGTTCCGCGCCTTCGAGCGGGTTCGCAAGAGAGCCTCGACCACTTGGCGTCTGAAGGATTCGTGGTCATCGCCAACGCCTTGTCGTCAACCGAAGCAGACCGAGCACTCGACCTCACCTGGAACTATCTGGAGCAGCTCGGCACGGGAATCGACCGCACAAACATCGACTCCTGGGGGAACGACCGGTGGCCCATCGTGACCGCCGGCGGCATCGTTCCCAGCCTCGGCATCGGACACAGCGCGGCACAGTGGTTCACCCGGTCGGTTCCCGCGGTCAAGGAAGCGTTTGGCGCCGTCTGGAACGATCACGACCTCCTGTGCAGTTTCGATGGCATGGCGCTGTGGCGTCCCACCGACGTGGATCCGGACTGGGAGACCACGCGGGGTGGGTCCTGGCTGCACGTCGACCAACACCCCATCGCCCGTCCGGGCTTCCACTGTGTGCAGGGAGCGGTGTCGCTCATGGCCAGTTCACCATCGGCTGGTGGCAACATCCTCATCCCCGGATCGCACAAGTGGTTCCCGGATATCCCCGTGCGCTACGCCGACCGCCTCGGTCGGATCCCCGAGTGGCTCGACCACTTCCGATTCCCGGCAGACGACCCACGCCTGGCGCAGACGCCGCCGATCATGGCGCACATGGAAGCCGGCGACATGATGCTGTGGGACTCACGCACCGTCCACTGCTCCAGCCCGGGCATCGAGCCGGCTCCGGCGACTGACCCGTCAGCACCTGCGCTCATCCGGGCCGCCAGCCTCGTGTGCATGATGCCGCGGTCGCTGGCGGACGACGAGGTGATTGCTCAGCGGCGTGCCGCGGTGGCGACTCGAACGTCCACGACGAACTGGAGCGATCGCTTCTTCAATACCGACGACTATCCCGAGATGCTGCGCGCCGATGACCTGGAGAGATTCCAGCTGCCACCGGTTCCGCAACTCGACCAGATGCAGCTGGCGCTCGTCGGCTGATCGACGCTCGCTTGCACCCACGCTCGCACCCTGCGTCGGCCACACTGGGAGCATGGAGCCCACCTACGACGTCGTCTGGCCGAAATCTCCGAGTGGCGTACCAACTCGGGCGCGTGCGGATCGGCTCGACACACTCGACGGCAAGCGAGTGGCGTTCCTGTGGGACTACCTCTTCCGCGGAGACGAGATCTTCCCCGCCCTCGAAGCGGAGTTGACGGAACGCTTTCCCGGCGTGGAAATCGTCGGCTACGAGGTGTTCGGCAACACGCACGGCGGTGACGAGAAAGAGATGGTTGCCGGCCTGGCGAACGGGCTGGCGTCGCGCCACATCGACGCCGTGGTGTCGGCAATGGGGTGTTGAGGTAGCTGTACGCCCGCCGTGGTGCGGGCATCCATCGCAGCTGAATCGGCCGGAATTCCCAGTGTCTCGCTGGTGTGTGAGGGCTTCGTGAACCAGGCAGCAGCGACCGGGCGCGGGCACGGCTATGGCGCCATGGCGGTCGCTGTGATGCCCGGACATGTCGACGCCCAGTCCGCTGAGGTCATGCTGGCGAACCTGCGCGAGGTCGTGGTGCACCAGGTGATCTCGGGGCTGACCGAGCACGCTGAGATGCACGATGAGCTCGCGGACGAACCGGCGGCGCTCGACGTGGCGGTCAGCGGCAGCATCGACGACGTGTATCGCTCATTTCTCGCACGCGGGTGGTCCGATGGTTCGCCGTTCATCCCGCCGACTCGCGAACGCGTCGAGGACTTCATTGCCGTGACCGCGCACGATCCGTGGCGCCGGATTGGAGTGGCGCCGTCGTCGGGTCGTGACGTGACCATCTGGTCCATTGCCGTGAACGCCGTGATGGCGGGATGCGAGCCCGCTCACCTTCCGGTGTTGATCGCCATTGCAGAGGTGTTGCTCGACCCGCGGTACGGCGCTGAGCATTCCGGCAACACGACGGGTGCCGACGCGTTGATCATCATCGACGGTCCATCTTCGGTCGACCTCGGTTTCCACCACGGCCAGGGCGCGCTGCGCGAGGGGCAGCATGCGAATACGACCGTCGGACGATGGTTGCGGCTCTACCTGCGAAACGTGTTCGGGTTCACACCTGATGAGCACGACAAGGCCACGTTCGGGAACTCGACGCGTGTGGTGCTGGCCGAGGACATGGCAACACTCGACGCCGTTGGCTGGTCGCCACTCAGTGCCGACTTCGGGTTCGATGCCACCGATGACGTGGTGACCTTGGCGCGGATGAACAGCGGAGCAATGGTCGGCAGCGTCTTCGGTTCCACGCCAGAAGAGATCGTTCCGTACCTGGCCGACGGTCTCGCACGCATCAGCGGCTGGGATCTCACCCATGTGTACGGGCTCGGCCAGGCGCAGTATCGACCGCTGTTGGTGCTCGCGCCGCTGCTTGCACGGACCTTTGCCAACGCAGGGTGGTCCAAGCCTGACGTGCGCAATGCGCTGTTCGAACAGGCTCGAATTCCGGCGTGGCGCTTCGAGAAGCTGATTGGAGAGTGGAGCAACCTCACCGCCGGTCGGCGCACGCTCGTCGATCTCGCCGCAGCGGGCGACGTTCCGTCGGTTTTTGCCGAATCGGATGATCCGGAGCGTCTGGTTCCGATCGTGACCGATGCGTCAAAGATCGCGATCGCGGTCGCTGGCGATCCGACGCGGGCGAACGCGTACGTCTTCAGCAACGACGGACCTCACGGCGACTGGACAGCGAGGTCGATCGACCGGTCGACGTCACAGGACCTGGTCTGCGGAATCTTCTGACACCTCGCGCCGACCAGCCGCTGATGTGGCTGAACCGTTGAGTCCTTCGCACTGCGGGTCTGGCCCGACGGGTCGCGTACTGTGGCGAGATGGGAACCGATGCCACTACAACCTCCGCTGACACCGGCGAAGCCACCGTCACGCACCACCGGTCGTGTCCGCTCTGTGAGGCGTGCTGCGGCCTCGAGATCACCACCAAGGGCGAGCAGGTGGTTCGTATTCGCGGCGACATCAACGACCCGTACTCCAAGGGCTTCATCTGCCCGAAGGGCTCGACGCTCAAGCAGTTGCACGAGGACCCCGATCGACTCACCTCGCCACGCATCCGCACCGAGGACGGTTGGAAGGAAGCCACCTGGGACGAGGCGTTTGCGGAGATCCAGCGTCGCCTGAACCCGATTGTCGAAGCGCACGGCCGGCAAGCCTTGGGCACGGTCCTCGGCAACCCGAACACTCACAACCTCGGTGGCATGCTCTACGTGCGCCCGGTGATGACCGCTGTGGGCAGCACCAACGCTTTCTCGGCATCGACCGTTGACCAGATGCCCAAACATGTGAGCGCTGGGCTGATGTGGGGCCGCCCCGATCTGTTCCCGCTGCCAGACCTGGACCGCACCGACTATCTGTTGATGCTCGGAGCGAACCCGTACGTGTCGAACGGCAGCCTGCTCACCGCACCGGACATGCCGGGTCGGCTCGAGGGCATCCGTGAGCGCGGCAAGTTCGTGGTGGTGGATCCGCGGCGCACCAAGACCGCCGAGAACGCATCCGAGCACCTGGCGATCGTTCCCGGAACCGATTCGTTCTGGCTGATGGCGTTGATCAACACCCTGTTCGACGAAGACCTCGTGGAGATCGGCCGACTCGAATCGCACGTGAGCGGCGTGGACGAAGTCCGCGAGATGACCGCGGCCTACACGCCCGAAGCGGTCGCGAAGCAGTGCGGTATTCCCGCCGACACCACGCGTCGAATCGCCCGCGAGCTCGCGGCGGCACCCACGGCAACGGTGTATGGACGCATGGGTGCGCACACCGTCGAGTTCGGAACGGTGGCCAGTTGGGCGACCGACGTGCTCAACGTGCTCACCGGCAACCTCGACGAGCCAGGCGGGATCATGTTCAACTGCGCCCCCACACAGAACATGGCGCCGTCCGAGCCCGGCGGTCGCGGCTTCCAACTCGGACGTTGGTCCGGTCGAGCCTCGGGTCGACCTGAAGCAAAGGGTGAGCTGCCGGCGGCCACGCTGGCCGAAGAGATCACCACGCCGGGTGACGAGGCGATCAAGGGGCTGTTCGTGCTGGCCTGCAATCCGGTTCGGTCGTTCCCGAACAGCGATCGCATCGACGAAGCGCTGCAGCAACTGGACCTGCTCGTCGTCGTCGACCCGTACGTCACCGCGACAGCCCGTCATGCGCATGTGATCTTGCCGCCGACCTCGGCACTGGAACGCAGCCACTATGACTTCGCATTCGAAGCCAACATGATTCGCTCGTTCGCCAAGTACTCACCCGCTGTGTTCGAGACCGACGCACCGAGCGAAGAGCAGATCCTCAGCCGCTTGTCGCTCGTGGTGCAGGGGCTCCCCGTCGACACCGACCCGGTCGTGGTCCACGACAAGATGATGGGCCAGCTCATCGACGCAGAACTCGCCCGCGAGTCCTCGCTCATCCACGGTCGTGATCGCGCAGAGATCCTCGATGCGCTGTCCGCATGGGAGTGGTCAGAGCAGATCATCGACTTCCGGCTTCGCGTCGGTCAGTACGGCGATGCCTTCGGCGCGAACCCGGACGGCCTCACACTGCGCAAGCTGATCGATGAACATCCGAGTGGCGCGGACTTCGGTCCGCTCGTGTCCCGGTTCCCGGGCGCCATCAAGACCGTGTCGGGAACCGTGGAGCTGGCGCCTCAACCCATCGTCGACGACATGGAGCGCTTCGCTGCGCACTTCACCGAGCTCACCGATGCCAACGAACAGCTGGTGCTGATCGGGCGTCGGCACCTCAAGACCGTCAATTCCTGGATGCACAACCTGAACATCTTGATCAAGGGCAAAACGGACTGCACGCTGCAGGTGCACCCTGACGATGCCAGCCGCCTCGGTCTCGCTGATGGTGGTTCGGCGAGTGTGCAGTCGCGTGTGGGGACGGTGGTGGCCCCGGTCGAGATCACCGACGAAGTGATGCCCGGCGTGGTCTGTTTGCCACACGGATGGGGATACGACGAAGACGGCATCGAGATGCACACCGCAAAGACCAAGCCGGGGGTGAATTCGAACGTACTCACCGATGACGCAGCGCTCGACGACCTGTCCGGCAACTGCACACTCAACGGCATTCCGGTCGAGGTCACCGCGGCGTGATCGGCTGAAAGGAAACCATGGCACCGCACACCCCTCTGGCTCCCAACGGAATCCACCACCTCGCGATCTCCACTTCGAACATCAAAGGTCAGATCGAGTACTTCAACGACGTGCTCGGCTGCGAGCTCGTGGCGCTCTACTGGATGCACGGCGTCGAAGGTGCCTGGCACGGGTTCATGAAGCTCCACGACCAGTCGTACCTGGCGTTCGTCGAGATGCCCCAGAACGCCGAGGCCGAGGTCGAGATCGGCGCCACCCACGCCGGCTGGCCCGGAGGAGCGAGCGCGGGCGGAACCATGCAGCACGTGTCGTTCAACGTCGACACCTATGACGACCTGTTGGCGATCCGAGACCGCATTCGCGATCGGGGTCACAACATCTACGGGCCGATCGATCACGGCATGTGCCATTCGATCTACTTCGCTGGTCTCGAAGACCTGTCGCTCGAGGTGTCCTTCTCGGATGCGCCCATCGACGGGCGAGCCTGGATCGACCCCGAGGTGGTCGAGCTGGCGGGCATCAGCGCTGACGAATTGGCTCGATACCGCTCGGCTACCACGTTCGAGCGACCGGAGCAGCCGGTGCCTCAGCCTGCACGCGACCCGTCCAAGCCGTACCCGCGGGGCATGCCTGAGCAGCTGTACAACGCAGTGCTCGGAGTGCCCGACGAAGTGATCGCCGCCCCCACCGACGATTCGAAGCCACCGGTCGACATCACCGGTTGAAGCCGGCGGCTCGCAACCGTCAGCGGACGTAGGCCTCGAGCAGGTCGCGCATCGACACGACGCCAGCGAGCGACCCATCTGCGTGACACACCAGCACGTGGCGCACCGCGGTATCGAGCATCTCGGCGGCCACCTCGGCAACCGTCGATGTTGCCTGTGCCCACTTGAGGCCGTCGGACTCGATCGCGGCGATCGAGGTGGAGTCGAGGTCGAGCCCTGACGCAATTGCTCCGACGAGGTCGCGCTCAGAGACCACGCCTTCGATCGCCGCGCCCTCACCGACTGCTGCGAAACTGACCTGCTCACGTCGCAGCACGGCAGCGGTGTCGCGCAGCGACATGGTCGGTTCGACCGCGGTGACTTGGCTCGTCACGAAATCCAGGACCGGTCGGGATGCTCCGCCGATCTCAACGTTGTCCGGCTGGCGAGCGTCGTTTGACTCCATCACACCAGTATCGAACACTCTCGATGGTCGATGCAGGATCGAAGGACATCGCATACGGTTGGGCCATGAGCGACAGTGATGACGGCGGCATCGATTGGCCTGCACCCGAGTTCCGGTCGCCCGAACAAGAGCAGGCCGAACGTGGTGCCGCGGTGCCACCTGCAGCCGACCTCGAGCTTGCTGACATCAACCCGCTCAATGCACATCTGTTCGAGCAGGATCGGTGGCACGGCTACTTCGAACGGCTGCGCCGCGAGGATCGTGTCCACTTCAACGAGCTCGAGACCGCCGGCCGCTACTGGTCGGTGACCAAGGCCGAGGACATCGTTGCCGTCGAGGGCGACTGGGAGACCTTCTCCTCTGCACATGGCATCACCCTCGGGGTGCCGGTGGACACCGACCGCGGTCCTGGTGACGGCATTCGCACGTTCATTGCAATGGATCCGCCGGAACAGCGTGAGCAACGGCGCACGGTGACGCCCGCAGTGCAGCCACGAAAACTGGAGAACCTCGAATCGCTCATTCGGGACCGCACGATCGACGTGCTGGAATCGCTGCCCGACGGCAAGACCTTCGACTGGGTCGAGACCGTGTCGGTCGAACTCACGACCCGCATGCTCGCAACGCTGTTCGACTTTCCGTTCGAGGATCGCCGCAAGCTCACCCGCTGGTCGGACATCGTGTTCGCCATTCCGGAGCCGGGTGGCATCGTCGAGTCCCACGCACAGAAGCGCACCGAACTGATGGAGTGCGTCGACTACTTCGCCACGCTCTGGGACGAGCGCCGCGAACGCCCCGGTGACGACCTGGTGTCGATGCTCGTCCACGGTGATGCGACCAAGCACATGTCTGCACTCGACAACCTCGGCAACCTGCTCTTGCTGATTGTTGGCGGCAACGACACCACTCGCAACACGATGACCGGGAGCGTCTACGGGCTCAACGCGTTCCCGGAGCAGTACGACAAGCTTCAGGCCGACCACAGCCTGGTGCGCAACATGGTGCAGGAGATCATCCGCTGGCAGACACCGCTGGCCTACATGCGCCGAACCGCCACTCGCGACTGTGAACTGGGCGGCAAACAAATCCGCAAAGACGATCAGTTGCTCATGTGGTACCTGTCGGCCAACCGCGACGAGGACGTGTTCGAGGATGCGGACTCGATCCACATCGAACGACCGAACGCCAGCAACCATCTCTCGTTCGGATACGGGGTGCACCGTTGCATGGGGCTTCGCCTGGCCGAACTGCAGCTCCGTGTGCTGTGGGAGGAGATCCTGGCCCGATTCGAACGCGTCGAGGTGCAGGGTGAGCCCACGCGCACGTTCTCCTCGTTCGTTCACGGCTACACCGCGCTCCCCGTGAAGGTCGCGAGAATCTCCCCGACCTGAGCGACGCCTCGACCTGAGCGATGCAGTGGTGTCGATCGCGATGTCGGGGTGCCCAGCGGCCAGAGTGTGTCGATGGTCGATTCAGTCGAGAGCCAGCGGTCCAACCGAGATCAGCTGGGTGATGCGTGGGCGAACTTCACCAACCGATTGCAGCAGCTGGGCCTCGACGCGCTCGACGCTGCTCCCAATGACGAAGAGCGCCTCGATGGGCTCCGGTTCGTGCTCCGCCAGCTCGCATTCCGAGAGGAGCAGTTCATCGAGTTCCCACGCGACGCCCGGCCCGAGTTCTTCCTTCCCGAGTCGCCGACGCGCAAGGTGTTTGCCGATTGCCCAGACACCATCTACCGCCAGTTCAGCGCGGCGCCGGGTACTCGCTACCGGATCACTGGAACGCGCGGCGAGTCGCCCTATCTCTCGTTCACGGCCTACCGCGCCGCCCTGACGGATCGGGTGGTCGACGACCTCCATGATGGCGAGATCGACATTGCCGCGGATGGCACGTTCAGCCTCGACATCGGTGGCCCGACCGGTGGTCGCAACCATCTCGACCTCGGTCACGACGGAGCGTTCGTCGTGGTGCGTGAATACACGCACGATCGTGTCAACGGCGTGAAGGCCTCGTTCGAGGTCGAGCAGATCGACCCCGAGCCCGGTTACCGCACCGAGTTCGATGCGGCTCGGATGGAATTCGCGCTCGGGATGCTCGCATGGGGCTTGGAGTTCACCAACGAATCCAGCCTGAGGCTGTCGAACGAACTGTCGCTCCGTCCGAACCAGATGAACGAGGCGGCTGGCGAACTGGTGTCGGAGATGGCGGGCACGCCGCACAATCACTATCAGCTCTGCGCGGTGCAACTCGGCGAAGGCGAAGCGCTGGAGCTGACCCTCGACCCGCCTGACTGCCGGTATTGGAGTGTGCATCTGAACAACTGGTGGCTGGAGTCGCCGGAGTTTCGAGACGGCCAGTCCGTGTGCATCAACGACGCTCAAGCGCAACGCAATGACGATGGAACGATCACCATGCTGGTCGGACCCGATGACCCCGGCAGCTCGAACTGGCTCGACACCACGGGGCGTCGCGAGACGATCCTGCTCGCCAGATACCTCTTGCCCGACAACGAGCTGGCGCCGATCACCACCCGCATCGTGAAGGTGTGACGGCTGAGCGGGGAGACGGCTGGTGACGCGTCGTGCGACGGTCAGGGCATCTGGTCGCCGAAGCTGATGCCCAGGTCGCGTGCAGTGAGGATCGTGTCGCAGTCCGGTGGAACGGTCTTCATCTTGTCGGTTGCTTCGGCGAGGGGTACGTAGGTGACGGTCGGCGGGTTCAGCGCAACCATCACGCCGTTGTGGCCTTCGTCGAGTGCCCGCACTGCAGCCGCTCCAAAGCGCATCCCCAACAGTCGGTCCAGTGACGTGGGAGAGCCGCCGCGCAGCAAGTGACCGAGCACGACGTTGCGCGCCTCCTTGCCGGTCAGCCGTTCCAATTCTGTTGCCACCGTGGCACCAACGCCGCCCAGTTGCTCGGCCTGGCCGACGGTCTTGCCCTTCACCGAGAGAGCACCGGCAACCGGTGCAGCGCCTTCGGCGACCACGACGATGGAGAACTTCGCGCCCCGATCCTCTCGCTGCTGGATCTTGGCCGCGATGGGTTCGAGTTCGTACGGGATCTCCGGAATCAAGATGCAGTGCGCTCCAGCAGCCATCCCGGCGTGGAGGGCAATCCATCCGGCGTAGCGGCCCATCACCTCGACGACGATCACTCGTCCGTGCGAGGTGGCGGTGGCAAAGAGCCGGTCGATGCACTCGGTGGCGAATCCCACGGCGGTGTCGAAACCGAACGTGGCGGTGGTCTTGTCGAGGTCGTTGTCGATCGTTTTGGGGACGCCGACGACACGCATCCCATGACGGTGCAGGTGATTGCCAATGGTGAGCGATCCGTCGCCGCCGACGGTGATCAGTGCATCGATGCCGTGCTCATCGAAGTGGCCGAGTAGCTCGTGGGTCCGGTCGACCTCGTTCCACGATCCGTCGGGCTGCTGCACGGGAAACGCCGTCGGGTTGCCCCGGTTGGTGGAGCCGATGATGGTGCCTCCGAGGTGCGAGATGCCGCGTACCGAATCTCGCCCCAGCGGGATGACTCCGCCATCGGGATAGTTCTCAGGGAGCATCAGCCCGTTGAACCCATCGCGAATACCCACGACGTCCCATCCTCTGTTGAGCGACGCCAACGTGGCTGAACGGATGACCGCATTGAGCCCGGGTGCGTCGCCGCCGCCCGTGCTGATCGCAACTCGTCGGATGTCGTTCATGGGTCCGAGAGTATGTGATGGAGCGTGGGTGATCTCGTTGATCGGTGCCCGGATTTCAGGTGGCGACGAGAACTGCGGCGAGCGACAGTGCCGCAATGCCGATCCAGGACACGAAGCCGAGCACGAGTGGCAGTGGGCCGAGCTGACGGATTCTGGCGAGATCGACCCCTGCGCCAAGGCCCACCATCGCCGCAGCGAGCATCAGTCCCTCGATCGTCTTGGCTGCGTCGAGGCCGGCATCGGGGACGACCCCGGAGGTGCGAATCAACACCGCCACGATGAAGCCGACGACGAAGATCGGAATGAGCGGTGGCTTCTTTGCGCCGTTGTCGAGGCCCGACTTCGCCAGTGCTCTGGATCGAGCGACGTTGACTCCAGCCACGATCGGGGCGAGCAGCAGGATCCTGGTGAGCTTGACCGCGATTGCCGTGGTGAGCACGACGCCGGTACCGGTGGATGCAGCAGCGACCACCTGTGCGGTGTCGTGCACACTTGCGCCGATCCAGGTGCCGAGTTCGACGTCGGTCAATCCCATCAGGTTGCCAGCGAACGGCACCGTGAAGATGGCGAGCGTTCCAAACAGCGTCACCAGCCCCATTGCGGTGGCAACTTCGTCTTCTGATGTGTCGGTTGCCCCTTCGACCGCAGCGATGGCGGAGAGCCCGCAGATGCCGAAACCCGTGCCGACCAGCAACGAGAAGCCGGGTGACAGGCCGAGGCGCCGCCCGAGTGCCTGGGCGCCGAAGAACGTGGTGACGACCGTGATGACGACGACCGACAGCGTGGCTGGTCCGAGGTCGGTGATCTGGCCGATCGACAAACGGAACCCGAGGAGCACCACACCGACACGCATCAGTCGTTTCGCCGCGAACTTGACGCCGGGTTGCGCTCTGGGCGTGACGAGTCCGGCATTGCCGATGATCGCCCCGATCACCACCGCAATGACCAGTCGTGAGAGCGACGACACCACGGCATTGAGTGCCACGGCTGCCAAGAGTCCGGCGCCGACGAGTGCGAGCCCGGGCGCGAGCGTCGTCACGTGATCGATGTGAGCCCGGCCCCGCGACGAGGCGATTGGTTCGCCGTTGCTCTCCACCGGCACGAGGTTGTCATGTCGAGCCAGCTGTGACACGCGTCATCTGAAATCGGACGCACGTCACATGCGGCGAACGCAGTATGAAACGGGTCAGGCGGAGCGAGCAGCGAAGCGGCCGCTGTGGCGCTGTTTCACTTCACGCATGCGCTGCTCGGAGCGTTCCATGACCTCGTCAACGGAGTCGCCGGGGCGCACCTGCACGTGGCCGACGCTCATCGACAGCTCCCTGGTCAGCGTCCACGCGTTGGCGGAGCGAAGCGTGAAGTCGATGCGATGAGCGATCATCGTGGCCACGTGGGAGCTGACTCCATCGAGGACGACCACGAACTGGTCCACACCGACTCGGCCGACGTACTCGCCACCGCGCACACTGTCGAGGATGGACTGCGCTGCCAGTTGGATCAGCTTGTCGCCCGCGTCATGGCCCTCTTCCTCATTGACCCGGCGAAGACGGTCGATGTCGCAGAACATCACGGACATCTCGCCGCTGCGGTTCGGATCTTCGAGGAGTTCGCCGAGCCGAGTGGTGATGCTCGAGCGATTCAGCAACCCGGTCAGGCCGTCGTACTCGTAGTCGTCGACGTTGTCGACGCGCCGCTCGACGTCCTGAGTGATCTCGGTGGCATTGATGACAACGCCCTCGGGGTCGTTGACCGGGCGAACGGCGACACGCAGGTGCACATCTGGCTGCTCGCCGAGTGCGGCGACCACGATCTCCAGTTCAGATGCGGTCTGGTTCGAGTAGGCCAGCTCGATCGCAGCGCTCAGGCGATGGCGAAGATGAGCGGGTTGCGCTTCGTCGACTCCGAGGTCATCGACGGCCTGGCCGGGAGCCAACTTGGTCAGTTCCCACCAACGCTCGTTGGCAAACACCGCCTCGCCGTGCGCATCGAGATGCAACACACCGTACGAAATCGACCCGCTCAGCATGGCGATCAACTGATCGCGTTGGCGCAGCACCTCGGCACTGTTCATCTCGTTGGTGATGTCGACCAGTTGCGCAACCACGGTGTCGGAGCAGTCGGGCTTCATCGTCAGGGTGGCAGCACACCAGACCACTTCGGACCCCTCACCGATGAGCCGCAAGCGTGTGCGAACGGCACTGCGCTTGGAGGTCACGAGGTCATCGATGCCCGCAAACAGTCGACGGTGATCGCTGGCGTGAATCATGTCGAGCGAGTTCTGCCCGTTCAGATCGGTTCCTCGGAGTCCGAGGAGCGGGGCGATGTCGTTGTCGGCCCACACGATCACGCCGGTGAAAGAGTTGGCGTGGATGGTCGCACAGAGCGGTCGAAGCTGTCCGGACCGGTCCGGTTGGATCCGGTCGATCGGTGTGATGTTGTTGGAAGAAGTAGTGGCGTCGGTCATGCACCAACGTTCGGCGGTCCTTCGCGACCGCTGAAAAAACCTGACACGATCTTGCCGTTGGTGCAAGAGCCGGGATCACCCTCCCGACCACATCCATTCAGGCGCCAGACCGTGCTCGGGGTGCGGCAGTCGAATGACCACAACCGGGCAGGTGGCCGATCGCACCAGTGCGGCGGTGACGCTGCCGATCGCCAGCCGGGACAGGCCGCTGCGCCCATGTGACGACGCCACGATCATCGACGCCTGGTGGCGTGCTGCATAGTCGGCAATGGCTCGCGCTGGATGTCGACCATGGAGCTCGTCGAATTCGGCACGGCGGCCCGATGACTCGGTCAGATCACGGGCAAGGTGTTCGAGGTGGGCGGACTCGAGCGAGTCGGTGCCGTCGAGCGACTCCGCGTCCGGTGGCGTCGCAACGTTGACGATCCACGGCGTGGTGCGGAATCGGTGCGCCCAATCGGCGGCGAGCGGAAGTGCCACTTCTGACTCGTGGGATCCGTCGACGCTCACGATGACTGGACCCGTGAGGTCGCCCGGCTCGACATTGCGACCAACGAGGACCATCGGCCCGAAGACCTGCCGCAACAGTCGCTCGGTCACGCTGCCGAGCACCGCAGCGGAACGGCCTTTGCCATGCGAGGACATCACGAAGATCGAACTCGGATGTGCGGCCAGCAGCGTGGCGAGTTCATCGGCGACGGAATCGCTGGCGAGGCGAACCTCGACGGTCACCTTCGTGTCGAAGGGGCTGCGCAGTTGCATCTCGCGATCGAGTCGTGCACGTGCGTAGCGTCCGTCGACGGGGTCGGTGGCCACCTCGGCGAGGAGCACCGAGGCGCCCATCCTTCGGCCGAGCGCCAACGCAACATCGAATGCTCGCCATGAGTCGTCAGATCCGTCGATCGGGACGATGAGCTGACGGCTCATGATCCCGTTGGCCGCAAGATCGCAGCAACACCATCGGGCACGTCGAAATCGGCGCCGGTCACCACGTCAACGCCTTGGAACAGCGCGGCGCTGATGACTTCGTCGATGCGAGCCGACCGTCGCCCGGCCGCGAGGTCGACGAAGAGTGTGCCGACACGGCGCGAATCGATCGCTCGTCGGACGTCGACCGACCCGCGGGCTGCGCCGCCCTCAGCCCGACCGGCGGTGTCGAGCTCAGCGAGCAAATACAGCACACGGTTGTGCTCTGCTTGTCTGCGGCATTCGATCACCGCATCGCGCAGCCGCGGGGCCGTTCGTTCGTGGTGGCGTACGCCGGCATCTGCGACGACCACGGGTCCGGGTCGTCGATCGTTCAGTTGCGACTCGACAAGACGAACTTCGCTCAGGTCACCCGTGAGCATGACGCCGTAGGTGCCGATCCGATCTGCCACGGTCACGATGCCCGTTGAGATCAGCGCAGCGTTGCGTTCCCACACCACTTCGCGCTGATTTTCGTTGCGCGACACCGCGCGCGCCCCTCGAATCGGTTTGGGGGAGACCTCGCCCGCACCCTCGATCGTCGTGATGTACTCGATGTCGGAACGGTCGACGCAGAAAAAGTCCGCGCCGCTCCGGTCGACGACGGCCCCGAGAGTCGGAGCGGCGATCAACAGCGTTTGGTGCAGCGCGGGAAGAAGTTCGGGAAGTGGCGCAACGCTGATCGAGCGTTCGGTCTCGAAATCGAGCCAACACAGAGCAGCCGTGTCGTTGTTCGCCGTGAGGAGCAACGGTCCGCGTCCTCGCGGTGTCGAGTCGAGGAGCTGACCGAGGAGGTCGATTGCTGTCGCCGATGCGCCGAACTGGCGAAGGTCGGCCGCCGCGCTCGCCCATTGGGTGTCGACGTCGCCATGTTGGGCTGTTGACGGGCGCTCGAGCACGACGGTCGCGTGCTGTCCGGGGACGCTGTAGCGAGCGTGTATGCTGGACAGCGACGAGAGCTCGCTCGCAACCCCGGTTGTTTCAGCAGCGGACACGGGTCCCACGGTGGCGGATCGCCGCTGCGCTGGGCAGGGCAGAAAGTCCCGACAGTTCAGCTTCATCAGCGCTGAAGCAGTGCGGTGGAACGTATACGATCATCCATGCATGTTCGGTCAGCTCACGGATTGGAGCGCATGGTGACGCCGTTCGACGAACTCGTCGATGCCAGCCGAACGCGCCGGGAGGACGCAGCCACATCGGCCGAACGCGCCTGGGCAATTCTGGATGCCGCGCCCGACGGCATGCTGTTGACCGACGGCGATGGGACCATTCAGGCGGTGAATCAGCAGGTCGAGCGGATGTTCGGCTACCAACGGTCGGCATTGATCGGCCGCGAAATTGAAGTGTTGCTCGCCGAGCGACTTCGAGAACGACATCTCGCCCACCGCGCCGGCTATCACGCGGCGCCAGCGGTACGAGTCATGGGTGAGCGGCTGCAGTTGCGCGCTCGACGACGAGATGGCTCCGAGTTTCCCGTGGAAGTCAGCCTGAGCCCGCTCGATGACGTGGAAGGGCCGGCCGTGGTGGTATCGGTGCGAGATGTCACCGAACGTCACCGGATCAATGCGCACACGCGCCGAATTCAGGCCGCGATCGACGCCGTTCACGATGGTGTCTTCATGTTCGAGAACGACTCGCTGCGGTTCGTGTATGCGAACGAGGGTGCCTCGGTACAGACCGAGTACTCCAACTCCGAACTGCTCGACATGACGCCGCTCGACATCACGCCCGGATACAGCCGTGCGCAGTTCGAGGAGCTCATCGCTCCGCTGCTCGCCGGCGACGTCCCCCACCTGTTGTTTCGCGCCACGCACCGATCGAAGTCCGGCCGAGACCTGCCGGTGGACATCGTGCTCGAGCACCGAGCGGGCGGGTCGCATCCGTTGTTCGGTGCGGTTCGTTTCGACTCCGAGCCCGACTCGCTGCTGGTCGCAATAGCGCGCGACGTGACCGAGCAAGTCGCAGTGCAACGTCGCCTCGAACTGTCGGAGGGGACGTTCCGAGCCTCGTTCGACAATGCTCCGGTCGCGATGACCGTGGCGCGCCTCGATGAGGACGGTCGTTCGGTTCTCGAGCGGGTCAATCGTGCGTTCGCCGAGATGCTGGGCCGGCCAATGAGCTCGCTGATCGGCGTTGACGCAACGGAGCTCGAGCATCCTGGCGATCGTCAGAGCTCGAGGGAGACCGCCGTTGCAATGGGCACCGGAACGCGGGACTCCTTCATCGGCGAAGCTCGCTACCTCAGAGCCGACGGCACCGCGGTATGGGTGCTTGTCCACAGCTGTGTCATCGATCGCCTCGACGGCGTGCTCACCCTGACGCACGTGGTCGACCTGACCGACCGCCGAGCCCGCCAGGTGGAGCACGAACAGCTGGCGATGATCGAGGATCGTGAGCGCATCGCCCGCGATCTCCATGACCTCGTGATCCAGCGGCTCTTCGGTGCCGGGATGAAGCTGAACTCGGCAGTGGCGTCGCTGGGCCCCGCGGCAGCGCAGGCACACGAGGTGATCGATGAGCTCGATGAGACCATCCGAGAGCTGCGCTCGGCGATCTTCTCGCTGCACAACCGAGACGTCACCGTCACCGTCAGTGACGAGGTGGCGCTCGCGATCGACCAGTCCGTCGACCGCCTCGGGTTCCGACCGAGCCTTGCGATCGAAGGACCCTTCGATGCGATCGGGACGTTGCCGGCGACCGAGTTGACCGCGCTGATTCGCGAAGCGCTTGCGAACGTCGCTCGCCATGCCGGTGCCTCGCACGCCAAGGTGCGCATCATCGTTACACCGTCGGCCGTGGTGCTCACCGTCAGCGATGACGGGTGTGGGATCGACACATCTCGCCCTCGCGGCCACGGACTCGAGAACATGGAGCGGCGTGCCACAGGGCTTGGTGGCACGTTTGACATTCGGGCGCCTGCATTCGGGGGCACCGAACTCGTCTGCACGATTCCCCGCTGAGCTTCTTGTGACCTCAGGCCCTAGTGTCACGGCGCTGCGATCGTCACGCTGTCGTGCGAAGCACCGATACGAGGAATCCCGGCAATGACCACAACCAAACCGAGCCAGCCGGTGCCTGACATCGAGATGATCGAGCATCTGCTCGACGGGTCGCCAGATGCACTGCTGCTGGTGGATTCCAATGGGCGCATCATTCGAACGAACAGCACCGCAAGCACGCTGTTTGGCTACCCCGATGGTCTCGTCGGTCGCTCCGTCGATGAGTTGGTTCCCGACGAGTATCAGGGCTCACACATCGACCACCGCGTGCGCTACGCCGAGGATCCGCAGCGTCGCCCGATCGGCACCGACCTTCGACTGTTCGGCCGCCGTCTGCGTGGCGACACGTTCCCCGTCGAGGTCAGTCTCAGCCCGGTGATCATCGGTGGCGAGATGCACACCGTGGCCTCCGTGCAGGACGTGACGGAGCGCCAGGAATCACGCGCACGACTGTTGCTCCACGAAGAACGCGAACGCATCGCGCACGAACTCCACGACCTCATCATCCAGCGGCTGTTTGCTACCGGCATGGCGCTGCAGTCGGTGACGAACCTCATCGACGCTCCGGTTGCTCGCGAGCGGGTGGTGTCGGTCACCGATGAGTTGGACGAGACCGTGCGGGCTATCCGGGCTGCGATCTTCCGACTCGGTGTGCGCACTGACCAGCAGAGCTTGGCAAGCCACTTGGCCAGCTTGGTCGACGAACGATCGCGTCAGGTCGGCTTCGCAACCGACCTCCAGATCGTTGGTTCGATCGACGATCTTCCAGAGTTCGTGGCGGATCAGTTGGTGGCCACACTGACCGAGGCGGTGTCGAACATCGGCCGGCACGCCAACGCCACTGAAGCATCGATTCACATCTCCCGGACCGACAACGCGATTGCGCTGCTCGTGCGTGACAACGGCCAGGGCATCGCCACGTCACCAAAGCCACTCGGCGGGTTGTCGAATCTGATGTGGCGTGCCGCCGAATTGGGCGGCACCTGCTCGGTGTCGCCAGTCGAGCCGACTGGAACGGAGCTGACCTGGCGCGTTCCGGTCTGACCGGGTTGCCCGGAACGTCACCGGTCAGTCGTCGTGCTGGCGGCGTTCCTCGAGGCGAGCCGACAGCGCTGCTGCTTCGGTGCGGCGTGACATGCCCAGCTTGGCCAGCAGGTTCGACACGTAGTTCTTCACGGTCTTCTCGGCCAAGAACATCTCCTGAGCGATCTGGCGGTTCGTCATGCCGTCGCCGATGTAGTCGAAGATCCGTTGTTCCTGCGGCGTGAGGTCGAAGAGGCGACCCTCCTCGCTGTCGTGGAGTCGTCGCATCGCCATGCGCACCTCTGCGTCATCGAGAATCCGGCGGCCCGACGCGACCATGCGGATGGCATCGATGAGCGCGGCGCTGCGGATCTGTTTCAGCACGAAGCCAGCCGCTCCGGCGAGGCCGGCATCGACGAGGGCTCGATCGCTGTCGTATGACGTGAGGATCAGCGATGCGACCGTGGGGTGCTCGGATGCAATCGAGCGACACACATCGATCCCGTTGCCGTCGCCGAGACGAACATCGAGCACCGCCACATCGGGAGCGCACGCTGCGACCGCTTCCATGGCGTGCGCAGTATCGGCGGCCTCGCCGACCACGGTCATGTCGTGCTCTGCCTCGAGCGCCGCCTTCAGCCCTTGGCGCACGACCTCGTGGTCGTCGAGCAGAAAGATCCTGATCATTCACTCAGTCTCGCTGCTCTCAGTGCGCGACCGCGCGATTTTCGTTGGCGGTGTCAGATGTCGGCACGATCACCATTGGTCGGTGGACATGGTGGAGGAGCCAGGTCGACACCGAACCCAGGAGTGCGGCACCGACAGCGCCGTTGCCGCGGGCACCGGTGACCAAGAGGTCGCCCCGTGACGCAAAGTCGGCGAGGACCATGCGAGGTCTGCCATGGACAAACGCACGTCGAACGGTGATGTCGCGCCTCGTGATCGGTCCCAGCGTTGCGTCGACCAAGTGTCCGAAGCGTTCTTGGGCGAGCTCGAACGCCTCGGGAAAGAAGAACTGGTCGGCCCCGACCGCGATCGGTGAGGTGTCCCAGACGCACACGCAGGTGATGACCGACCCGGCTGCAGCGAAGCTGTGGGCCCACCTCAGCGCCGCAACCGAGTTGGTCGAACCGTCGAAGGCAACCACGATCGATGCGACCACCACGACCGTCGAGTCCGCCGGGATCACCGCAACGGGCACCGAGGAGCGGGTTCCGCACTGCGTGCTGGTGGAACCCAGTGCAAGCCGGGCGAACCCGCCATGGCCACGCCTCCCCCCCACCAGCAGCTCGGCCTGGCGCGCTGCTTCGAGCAGCAACGCCGCCGCACCACCGTGGGAGACGCAACGAGCAACGTGCACCTCACTGGACGATTCGAGTTCGTTGGCGACGTCGTCCAGGACAGCTTGCGCGGACTGTTCAACGGCATCGATAGTGGCACCAGCGGTTGTGGCGCTCATCGGTGTCATCGAGGTGGAGATCGGAACGGGCCATGCTGCCTGCAAGAACAGCTCAGCAGCACGCTGTCGGGCTTGTGTCGCTGCGCAGGTTGTTGCGTGGCGTAGCGATGCTGCATGACTCCACTCATGCCCGAATCGGAGCAGATGTGTCAGGGCCGAAGGTCCCCGATGACCTTTGCCTCTGTTCGCATCGAAGAACTTGGGGGCGTGATGGGGGCATGGCAGGGAGCACCGCAACTTCGAACGCAACGTCAACCGCAACATCGATGGCATTGTGGACGATCGGTCACGACGGTTCCGACAACGCGTCGCATGCTGCGATGTGGGCGTTGGCGCAGGCTGCGGGTCGGTCCGTCGATGTCTCGATCGTGCGTGGCCGGGGCATCCCGGCGTTGGAGTTGCCGCTTCCAAGCGGTTCGGAGCCGACGGTGGCCAATGTGGCCAATGTGGGCGAGGTCGCTGAAGGCGCCGAGGTGCGGGTCTGTGACGACTTCGACGAACTCCTCGCTGCGGCTCGAGCCGGCGGGGTCTCGCTCGCGGAGCGAGTAGTCGGCGGACCAGCGACCCTCACACTGCTCGAAGAAAGCGAGAAGGGAGCGCTCCTGGTGGTGGGGTCGCGAGGGCTCGGCGGGTTCAAACGACTCTTGCTCGGCTCGGTGAGCACGCAGTGCGCCACGCACTCCCGAGTTGCCACCGTGGTGGTGCCTCGATCGGCCGCTGTCGGGCGCGCACAGCGGATCGTGGTCGGAGTGGACGGTTCCCAGGGGTCGCAACGCGCACTCAGATGGGCGCTCGACTTCGCTCCGAAGGGCAGCGACATCATGGTGGTGGGGGCATGGATGCCGTCGAAGTCTGGGTTCATCGCCGTGGTGCAGCACTACACCAATGAGCTGGACCAGGCGCGTGCTCACTTCAACGAAGTGCTGGACGCCGTGGAAGCGGACGTCGGATCTCAGCAGTTCGAGCGTCGCTTCGACTACGGCGACCCGGCGTCGGCACTACTCGAAGCATCCGCTGAGGCCGACCTTGTCGTGGTTGGTCAGCGCGGTCATTCGGCGCTCGGTGCAGCAATCCTTGGTTCGGTATCCACACATGTGCTCCACCGCAGCGCGATCGCGGTCGCCGTGATCCCCGACCTCGACTGACTCGATCTCGTCTGGTCTTGCCTGACCTTGCCTGGTCGGGACCTTGGGCCCTGCCGTTGCCCGGCGCTGCGTGGTGTGATCGTCGGATGGAACCCACAGAGAACGGCATCGAGATCCTCAGCGAAGACGTGTGCTGGGAGCGCCTCCGTCGCACGTCGATCGGGCGCCTCGGAGTGCACCACGACGGTCACCCGGCGATCTACCCCATCAACTATCTGGTGGACGGTTCGTCGATTCTCTTCTCGACCCGGCCTGAGGGGAAGATCGCAGGCTCGGCGTTGCTGGAGCGGGTGGCGTTCGAAATCGATGGATTCGATCCAGGCCAAGGTGAAGCATGGAGTGTGTTGATCAAAGGATTCGGGCGTGTGCTCGACAGCCTCCCCGAGATCGAGCACGCGGAGGGGCTCCCGCTCTTCCACTGGGTGAACGCCGAACGGCCGGCCTGGGTGCGCATCATTCCGGTCGAGGTGACCGGACGACGGTTCCACATCGTCGACGGGACGGTCACCGACGGATCCGTTGGCTGGACCGACGGAGTCTGAGCGCTGGTCAGTCGACGGATGCGCTGCCGATCGAGGCAGCAACGTAGGACATACCTCGATTGGACCCGGCCCGGCTCGGTTACGCAAGAGGCGAAGGGCCCTGGTGAGGGCGATGCCTTGCCGAAACAGCGCCGGTCGAGCAGGATCTGTGGATGGCCGACATTGCGCTGTTCTCCGCCAAGTCCTACGACCGTGAGGGGTTCTCGTACGCGAACGAAGCGCTCGACACGCCGCTCGACATCGAGTTCTTCGAGCCGCGACTGACCGCACAGACTGCGCCGCTCGCCAACGGAGCGGTGGCGGTGTGTGCGTTCGTCAACGATGACCTGTCGGCCGAGGTGCTCGAGGCCCTCGGAGCACAGGGAACGCGGCTCGTTGCCATGCGGTGCGCCGGATACAACAACGTCGACGTCGATGCCGCTCGACGGTTCGGAATCACCGTGGTGCGGGTGCCGTCGTACTCCCCGAATGCGGTTGCCGAACACACGCTGGCGCTGATGCTCTCGCTGAACCGTCACATCCACCGCGCTCACAACCGAGTGCGCGATGGCAACTTTGCGCTCGACGGCCTGGTTGGGTTCGACATGGCAGGCAAGACCGCAGCGGTGATCGGGACCGGCAAGATCGGAGCGATCGTGGCGCGGCTGCTCTGGCATCTGCGGTGTGACGTGGTGGCGGTCGATCCCAGCCATGATCCGCACCTCCTCGAGTTGGGGGTCTCCTACGTGTCGCTCGACGAGGCATTGGCGCTCGGCGACATCGTCACCCTCAACTGCCCGCTGATCGCCCAGACCCAGCATCTGATCGATCGAGCTGCCCTGTCGAAGATGAAGCCGGGGGCGATGCTCGTGAACACGGGCCGTGGTGCGTTGATCGACACCCACGCGGTCTTGGACGCGCTGAAGTCCGGACACCTGGGTTCACTGGCGCTCGACGTGTACGAAGAGGAGGGCGAACTGTTCTTCGAAGACCGCAGTGACCAGATTCTGGACGACGACGTGTTCGCTCGTCTGCTCACCTTTCCGAACGTCTTGATCACCGCCCACCAAGCATTCTTGACCACCGAGGCGTTGACCGCGATTGCCGACACCACGCTGCAGAATTTCACGACGGTGATCAGCGGTCTGACCTGCCAGAACGCGGTGATCTGAGGCTCGGGACCTTCGGCCCTAGTGAGGGTGCCCGAGGCTGCCGATGATGAGTCGTGATCTACCCCTCATCAACAGAATGCCTGGAGACCCGATGACCGTCCTCGACAGTCCTGACGCACCCGCAACGGCGTCCGCGCCCACCAACTCGAAGTCGAACTCGCTGATCGGCAGCTCCCTGCTGCTCATTGGCGGACTTGCCTTCGTGATGATGATCGGCGGGCTGCTGGTGCTGGCGTTCGTGGCGCTCTTCCGCGACGGCGGCTCGTCGGAGCAAGTGATCTCGAGCGAACTCGAAATCTCCCTCACCGAGTTCGCCATCGAAGGCGAACTCAGCGCACCCGCCGGCAACGTGAACCTGAACATCGTCAACGCCGGCGCCATCGAGCACAACCTCGAGGTCCGCGAGCTCGGTGCGGCGTCGCCGAACCTGATGTCGCGAGGTGTCGCTGCCCTGCCGTTGGGCCAGTTGCAGCCGGGCTCCTACGAGCTGTTCTGTAGCATTGCGGGGCACGAGTCGTCGGGCATGTCGGCCGATCTCGTGATCACCGATGCTGACTCGTTCGCTCCTGCTGCGCTCGCGTCTGACGACGCTCACGCCGGGCTCACGCCCGCAGAGATGGACCAGTTGATGGTCGACTCGATGCTGGCGTTTCCCGCTGCCACCGAAGGCATGGGCAACCAGATCTTGGAGCCGGAGATCCTTGCGGACGGCACCAAGAAGTTCACGCTCACCGCCGAAGTCATCGACTGGGAAGTCGCTCCCGGCGAGATCGTGGAAGGATGGGCCTACAACGGTCAAATCCCCGGACCGGCGATCAAGGTCGACGTCGGCGACAAGGTCCAGGTCGAGTTCATCAACTTGACGCCAATGGGCTCCGACATCCACTGGCACGGCATCCGCACGCCGAACGATCAAGATGGTGTCACGCCGTACACGCAGGACCCGGTGGCCAGCGGTGAGACGTTCACGTACGAGTTCCCCACCGACGAACCGGCCATTGGCATGTACCACGCGCACCTGCACAGCCAGATCTCGGTGCTCAACGGCATGTTCGCCATGTTCCAGATCGGCGACACGCCGCTGCCGCTCGGCCAGACCGTCTCGGGCGTCGAAATCCCCGCTGACCTGGTCCCGGCACTGGACCAGCCGATGGTGATCAACGACGCCGGCACGATCGGGCTGTCGTTGAACGGCAAGAGCTTCCCGGCCACTGAGCCGATCGTCATCGACGAAGGCGAGTGGGGAGTCATCCACTACTACAACGAAGGCCTCACAGCGCACCCGATGCACTTGCACCAGTTCAAGCAACTGGTCTTCGCGAAGGACGGCGTTCCGCTGGACCAGCCGTACTGGGCAGACACGGTCAACGTGTCTCCCGGCGAGCGCTACTCGGTGCTCTTCCATGCCGATACGCCTGGTGTGTGGGTGTACCACTGCCACATCCTCACGCACGTCGAACGAGACGAGGGCATGTTCGGCATGGTGACCGCGGTGATCGTGAATCCGAAAGAGACAGCGTGACGAAAGCGGTCGCCGCACTGAGCATTGCGTTCATGGCGATCGTCGGCTCTGCCTGTGGGCCCTCATCAGAGGGCTCCGGGCCGGAGCAGCCGACGTTCGAGTTCGTGATCCCTGCAGGTGCTGGCGACCGCATCGACAATGGCGAGCCGCTGGACATCCTTCCCCGCGAGCTCGTTGCTGATCTCAACGAGACCATCCAGATCATCAACAACGACGATGAACGCCACATTCTTGGCCCGTGGTCGGTTGGAGCGGGAGAGACGTTGCGGCAGCGCTTCAACGTGCCGGGTGTCTACGAAGGTGCCTGCTCGGTTCATCCCTCAGGCGAGTTCACCGTCGTCGTCAACGAAGCGGCCTGAACGGGTCGTGCGTCAGGTCGTCTGTCCGGCGAACTGGGCGCCATGCAAGCGGGCGTAAGCGCCCTTGCGTTCCAACAGCTCGGTATGGCTGCCCTGCTCGACGATGTGGCCGTCTTCCATCACCAAGATCACGTCGGCACCACGAATCGTCGACAGCCGGTGGGCAATGACGAAGCTCGTGCGATCTTGGCGTAGCGCGTTCATCGCTTCCTGGATCAGCACCTCGGTGCGGGTGTCCACCGAACTGGTGGCCTCATCCAGAATCAAGATCGAAGGGTTTGCCAAGAAAGCTCGGGCGATGGTCAACAACTGCTTCTCGCCGATCGAGATGTTGTCGCCTTCGTCGTTGATGATGGTGTCGTACCCGTCGGGCAACGACCCGACGAAACGGTCCACGTAGGTGACCCGAGCCGCTTCGAGGATTTCGGCCTCGGTTGCTGCTGGGTTGCCGTACGACAGGTTTTCGCGGATCGTCCCGCCAAACAGCCAGGTGTCCTGGAGCACCATGCCGACCTTGGAACGCAGCTCGGCGCGCGGGTACGACGCAATGTCGCGTCCGTCGAGGCTGATGGTGCCGCGGTCGAGGTCGTAGAACCGCATGATGAGGTTCACCAGTGTGGTTTTGCCCGCACCGGTGGGGCCGACGATCGCGATGGTCTGGCCCGGTTCCACGGTGAGGTTCAGATCGGAAATGAGCGGCTTGTCGGTGGAGTAGGCAAAGTCGACCCCGTCGAACACGACCTTGCCGATGACCGCAGGTGGGTCGATGGTGGGCGCTTGTTCGACGCTCTGCTCGTCGGCGTCGAGGAGTTCGAGGACCCGTTCCAGCGAGGCAATGCCGGACTGGAACGTGGTCGCCATCGATGCAAGTCGGGTGAGCGGTTCGGAGAAGTTGCGGGCGTACTGGATCATTGCCTGCATGTCTCCGATGCTGATGGCGCCTGATGAGATCCGCAATCCGCCGACCACGGCGATCAACACGTACTGGATGTTGCCCATGAAGGTCATGGCCGGCTGGATCAGGCTGGACATGAACTGCGCCGCGAAGCTGGCTTCGTAGAGCTTGTCGTTGTCCTCGGCGAACTTGCGCTCCACCTCACGGTGGCGACCGAAGCTCTTCACGAGCGCGTGCCCCGTGAACACCTCCTCCGCCTGGCCGTTCACGGCACCCGTGTGACGCCACTGCTGCACGAATCGCGGCCCGGCCCGCCCGCCGATGATCTTGATCAACACGATCGACACCGGGACCGTCACCAGCGCGACCAAGGCCAGCAGCGGTGAGATCAAGAACATCATCACGGCCACGCCGATCAACGTGAGGAGCGAGGTGAGGATCTGGCTGACGGTCTGCTGCAGGCTCTGAGCCAGGTTGTCGATGTCATTGGTGACCCGACTGAGCAGGTCGCCGCGGGATTGGCCATCGATGTATGACAGTGGCAGCCGGTTGAGTTTGGTCTCGACCGACTCGCGCAATCCGTACATCGAGCGTTGCACCACCCCGGCGAGCATGTACGACTGGCCGTACGCCAGGACGAAGGCCACCACGTACAGCCCGACGAGGAAGACCAGCATGTTGCGGAGTTCGTCGAAGTCGATGCCGTCCGCTGCGCCCAACCCGTCCACGATGATGTCGGTCGCGTTGCCGAGCAGACGTGGGCCGAGCACGGCAATCCCCACGCTGGCGACGGTCAACACGGCGATCAGGATCAAGCGGATCCGCTCGTTCGACAAGATCTCACCGAGTCGCCGCACGGTCACGCCGAAGTTCGAGCTCTTCTCGGCCGGCATCCCCGCTGCGCCGCCCGGCCCGAAGCTGGCCTTGCGCGCCTCTGCCCCCGTGGTGTTCAAGATCTCTCGTTCGTCGTCGTGCTGGGTGTCGCGGGGTTCCTCGCTCATCACGCCTCCTCCCGCTCGAACTGCGAGTCGACGATCTCCGCGTAGGTCCGACAGGTATCGATCAGTGCCTGGTGTCGTCCTCGCCCGACCACGCGACCGTTTTCGAGCACGATGATGTCGTCGGCGTCGGCAATCGTGGACACACGCTGTGCGACGATCAGCACACCAGCACTCTTCACGTGGGGTCGCAGGGCGAGACGCAACCGAGCATCAGTGGACAGGTCGAGCGCCGAGAACGAGTCATCGAAGATGTAGATGTCGGGGCGCATCACCAACGCCCGTGCGATCGACAGGCGCTGGCGTTGACCGCCCGACACGTTCGTGCCGCCTTGGTTGATCGTGCTGTCCAGTGCATCCGGCATCGACTGGACGAAGCCGGCAGCCTGCGCCACCTCGAGGGCCTGCCACAGTTCCTCCTCCGTGGCGTCCGGCCGACCGAAACGGAGGTTGGAGGCAATGGTGCCCGAAAAGAGGTACGGCTTCTGGGGGACGTAGCCGATGGAGCCCCACAGCAGATCCGGATCCAGCTCGCGTACGTCGACACCGTTCACCGCAACGCTGCCCGTGGTGGTGTCCATGAGACGCGGGACCAGGTCGACCAGCGTGGATTTGCCGGAGCCGGTGGAGCCGATGATTGCAGTGGTGCGCCCGGATCGAACCGAGAACGACACCTTCGACAGCACGGGGCTCGGCGCTCCCGGGTAGGTGAAGCTCACGTCATCGAAGTCGACCGTTCCGTGTGTACGCACCTCGGTGACCGGCGAGCGTGGAGGCGTCACGGAAGAATCGGTGTCGAGCACTTCGACGATGCGTTCCGCGGCGACCGCCGCACGCGGAATCATCGACACCATGAACGTCAACATCACGACGGCCACCAGCACCTGCACCAAGTAGCTGAGGTAGGCCACGACGGAGCCGAGTTCCATGTCGCCCGAGTCGATGCGTGCTGCGCCGAGCCAAAGCACCGCAACGCTCGAGATGCTGATGAACAGCGTCACGGTCGGGAACATCAAGGCCATCAGACGACCCGCCCGCAGCGAGGTCTTGGTCAGCTCGTCGTTGGCGCCGGCGAAACGCTCGACCTCTTGGGGTTCGCGGACGAAGGCTCGCACCACACGGATGCCGACGATCTGATCGCGCAGCACCTGGTTGACGCGGTCGACCCGGAGCTGCATCACCTGGAACGTGGGCACCATCCTCGTGATGATCATTGCCAACACTCCGATCAGGATCGGAATGGCGACCACCATGATCACGGAGAGGCCAATGTCCTCGCGAATGGCGAAGATGATCCCGAACACCATCGTGATCGGCGCCGCGATCATCATGGTGCACGCCAGTACCACGAGCATCTGTACTTGCTGGACGTCGTTCGTGATGCGGGTGATCAATGACGGTGCGCCGAACCGGCCGACCTCTTGAGCCGAATAGCTGTTCACCTGATGGAAGATGTCGCGGCGAAGGTCGCGCCCAAAGCTCATGGCAGCCTGGGCGCCGAAGCGCACCGCGCTCACGGCGAACACGATCTGCAAGAAGCTGAACGCGAGCATCACGCCGCCGGTGCGCCAGATGTAGCCGTTGTCGCCGCGCAGTACACCGTTGTCGATGATGTCGGCGTTGAGTGCCGGCAGCATCAGCGCAGCAGCCGTTTGGATGGCCTGCAGAATCACCACGATCGTCAGCAGCCGCCGGTACGGGCCGAGGTGCGTCCTGATCACTCGCCACAGCTTCACTGGTGGGATCCGTTCACGTGATTGAGGAGAATCGATTGCAAGACACCGAGCATAAGCAGGTGCACGCGGCTCAGATGCCACTCGATCTCGACTCAAGCTCGATCTGACCCTTGCCGATACCTAAATATGACCCGAGTTCACGTTTCTGTCGACGGCCTCGGTCAACTCGGACCCCTTCGCGATCAACTCCGTGCCGCGCTCGCATCGTGCGATGTCGACGACGACACCGCATTCGATGTCGAGCTCGCCACGTCGGAGGTCGTCACCAACGGACTCCAGCACGGCTGTGCCGATTCGGTTGGCGTCGACGTCGACATGACACCTGATCGTGTGTTTCTCACCATCGCTCACCAAGAGTGCGGCGATGAGCGCCCCTCTGCGTCGGCGGTGATCCGCCCGATCGGAGTCGGCGGCCATGGCCTGAAGATCGTCCGCGAGCTCACGAGTGACTACTCGGTGACCCAGGTTGGCATGGACCGACGAACCTCGTTCACGCTGGAACGGCCACGGATCACCCCGCCCCAGTCGTCTTGATTTCCTCAAGATCTGTCGGTCCGTGCCGAAGCAATTGACGGAGATTTCGACGTAACACGATCAACCTGCTTGCGCCGATCGGTTCTCCATGGACAGTCGCCAAGGAACCAGGGAGAGTCGTCATGACCGCAGCATCCAACCTCGCCACGATCATCGAGCAAGCACCGGATATGGAGTGGCTCGACAACGCCGCCTGTTCCACGTTGAGCGTCGAAGATCTCGACCTCTTCTTCGTCGGTGCTGGCAAGTCGCTGTCCTCGCAGGCCCGTGATATGTGCTCAGCTTGTCCGACGCGTCGTGAGTGCATCACGCTCGCATACGACCGAGACATCGCCGGCGGCTACTTCGGGGGTGTTTCGCCCGCCAAACGCCGTTCGATGACCCTGGACGAAGCGCTGGAATGGATCGGGGAGCCGTCCTCGTGCTGATCGAGCTGGCACCCGTCGTCGGCTACGGTGCAACGGCGATCTACCTTTCGACGAGCGATTCGAACGAATCAGCGCCCGACCAATCGACCTCTGCATCGGCCGGCGCGCACCGAATCGGCACCGTGCGTTTGCTGTCCGACCTCGACGATCTGCTCTCAGGAGCGGGTATCGACGTCGACGACGCAGCGCTGCAATTGCTCGACCGGCTCCGCGAGGCCCCGGACGGGCTCGACGACGACTCGGTCGAACTCCACGAACTCCAGGCCGCCTACGACGTGGTGCGGAGCTTGCTGCGACAAGCGCAAGCGCAACAGGTCGAAGCACTCGGCTTGGTGGACGTGTCCCCGGGCGCACGGCGCACCGGACTGCTCAGGTCCTGGCCGAAAGCGTCGAACCTGTTCGGTTTGGCCCAACGTGGTGCCGCTGCCGTGCGCCAGAACGACCTGCAGCTCGACCTGTACTTCTCTGACGGCCGTACGCCGATCCACGACATCGCCAGCTTCAGCTTCGGCGCCGAAGGCGGCCAAATCACCACGGCGACCGGCGAATCACTGAGTGTGGATCGTGACACCACTCGCGCGCTCTGCGACGTCGCCGATGGCGCCACTGCCTGGCGCGTCCGCGTCGTGCCTGCGGCCATCGTGTGGGCTGAGCTGCTCGAAGGTCTCGAACTGGCGGCCGACGCTGTGCGCGCCTCTGGTCAGCCGGCGGTCATCATGGTGAGCAATGAGCTCGCTCCCGTGCTCTACGCCGTCGACTGATCGAGCCCCATCGCTCGCTCCTCAACCGCTCACACCTGGGCGGGGCGGAACTCCCAGTGCCATGGCTCACGGGGCACCGATTCGATCCAGCCGAAGCGTGGGCCGTTGATCTGGAGCCAGTTGCGGGTGCGTTCTTCGGTGACGTCGGCATCGACGGCCATACCCCAGCCGTGATTCGACGTGCCGGGTTTGGCACCGAGGCCGCCCTCTGAATAGAGGCCCTTGCGTTCGACGAGGTCGACCTGTTCGGCATAGTCGCGGTACGAATCCGTGATCCGGAGTTCGATGCCGTCAGCAGCAGCGGCAGCCACGACGTTGTTCCAGGACGCCGCGGCTGGTGCATAGAGGCGATGGCGGCTGCCGTCCAATTGTGTGAGTGCATCGGTCGGGATCTTGCCGTTGCCGAATGCCTTGAGTGACTCGGGAACCGGTAGTGAGCCGTAGCCACCCGGCTGGCGTGCTCCGGGTGGGGCTGCTTGGCCGGCGATTGCGGCGTTCAGCTTGGCCTCGCTGACGCCGGCAAGCCCATGAGACCCGGACGTCCCCGAGAACGTGCTCGCAGGGAACGCTCCAGCCGAGAAGTTGCTGGAACCCGCCACGTAGGTCGGTGTCGTCGAGGAGCTCGGAGCTTGTAGCCCTGCTCGGTTCCGTCGATCGAGTGCTGCGAGATATCTGTCGCCGAACGGCTCGAACTCGGCGGTGGAGCCGAGGTGGGGGAGGGCTTGGCTTCCTCCGGCTTGTGCCTCGATTGCTCCGATGCGGGCGCGAACGGCGTCCAAACTGATGTCACTCATGTAGCGGGGTCCTGACGGGAGGAAGGGAAACGGGAACGGGAACTGGCGGTGATCTGCGGTCCAGCAGGTCAGGCGGTAGCGAGCGTGCGGCCGATCTTGGCCACGATCATCGGGTGCTGCAGCTTGGCGAGGGCCTTGGATTCGATCTGTCGCACCGCTTCACGGGAGAGGCCGAGCAATGCTCCGACCTCGTTCAGCTTTTCGATCGGCTCGCTGTCGAGTCCGAAGCGGCGAACCACCACGAACAGTTCACGCTCGTCGAGGACTCGCAGCGCCACCGTGTGGAGGCTCTCGAGGGTCAACGAGGAGATGAGCATGTGGTCGGGGAGGGCGTCGGGGCTGATGATGTCGTCATCGCCCAGATCGTCACCATCGTCCATCTCGGTGGAGCGCTGGTCGGAGATCGAGTCGAGCTTGGGTGCGTCGAGCACTCGGCGTACCTGCGCCACCGTCACATCGGCAGCGGCGGCGATCTCGGCAAACGAGGGGTCGTAGGCGTCGTCGATCGAACGCAACTGGCGCTGGGTGCGCAAGATGAGCGGCCGCTTTTCGAAGTCGCCGTGGTTCAGGTTGGGATGGTCCCGGTCACGAACTGCACGCAGCACCTCACGTTGGATGGGTTTGAAGGCCCACTGACCGAACGGACCACGGCCCGGCTCGTAGGAGTCGATGGCTCGCATGAGCCCGAGCATCCCGGCTGACTCGAAGTCGGCGCGGGCGTCAGCGTTGGATCCTCCGCCGAAGCGGCGGGTGTAGGAACGCACGAGTCCGAGGTTGCCGTTGACGATCTCACCCGTGAGGTCGTCGAGGCGGCGCCGGAAGCGACGAAGGCGACTGGACACGGCGGTTGAGGGCTCGGATGCTTCGAGGCGAGCAATCCGGTCCAGCAGTTCACATCGTTCGGCGAACAGTTCGGCGTTTGCCGCACGGTGTGCGTTGCCAACCGTGTCGTCGGGGTCGACGTCGAGCGCCGATGCAGATGATTCGGTGCTGATTGCCGTGCTGGTCTTGATTCCCATGCGATGCGATCTCTCCAAGTCGGAGCGCCACCCGGTGTGGCGTCACGACAAGGTGTTCGGCCCGATTCGAGCCCGACTTGACCAGTACTGGCGAAAAATGTGCCACCAGCCCAGGCGCCGGCGTCGCAACTCCGCACTGTGGGGGCGTCGTCGCAGGTGTGATGCCCACGAAAGTTGTGTCACACCCGTTTCAAGATTTCTTTGCTCACCTGCTGGCATCGCCATGACGACTCCGCACTGTCGACCTTGCCCAAACGGGTGAAGCTCAACGGATTGAGCTTCTCAACCAAACACTTACACGGAGGTAAGTATCATGCGTATCAACCAGAACACCTTGGCAACCAATGCCTTCCGCAACCTGTCGACCAACAACATGTCGCTCGGCAAGTCGCTCGAGAAGCTCTCGTCGGGCTTCCGCATCAACCGTGCAGCTGACGATGCTTCCGGCCTCGTCATCTCACAGAACCTGCGTGCCCAGGTCGGTGGCCTGCGTCAGGCAACCCGCAACGCTCAGGACGGCATCTCCGTCGTGCAGACAGCAGAGGGCGCACTCAGCGAAGTGCACAACATCCTCGGTCGTATGCGTGACCTGTCCGTTCAGGCAGCGAACACCGGCTCAAACGACGCCGATGCTCGCGCTGCAGCTCAGGCTGAGATCACGGCACTGACCGCTGAGGTCAACCGCATCAGCGATCAGACCGCCTTCGGTGGTCAGAACCTGCTGGACGGCACCTACGGCCAGACCGCCGGCACCCTGTCGGCATTCGACGCTGACGGCAGCATCACCATTGCTGCTGCAGACACGATCAACGTCAACGTCACCGGTGGTTCGGGTCCGGTTTCGGTCGCACTGTCCGCTGGCACCTTCACGGGTGGCAACGCCGCTGCTTCGATCGAGTCCTCGGTCAAGGCTGCGCTGTTGGCAACCGGAAACGCTGTGGACGCCGATGCGGCCAACAGCTTCGAAGTCAGCTTCGAAGCAGTCGGCGCCGGCGGTGCCTTCACGCTGTCCAACGGTTCGGCTGCGGACATCGCCGTCACGGATGGCACCGGCACCCCGCTGGTGGACACCACCCTCGGCGGCCTCGTTGGAACCGTTGCTGCTGCAAGCGGCACCGGTGGTTCGTTCCAAATCGGAGCGAACTCGGGCGAGACCGTGTCGGTCTCGGTGACCAACGTGGATGCAGCGACACTCGGTGTCGCCGCACTCGACGTGACGACCGAAGTCGGTTCGGCTGCGGCCATCACGGCCATCGACGGGGCCATCTCGTCGGTCTCCACCCAGCGTGGTGACCTCGGAGCACTGCAGAACCGCTTCGAGTCCATGATCAACAACTTGCAGGTGACGACCGAAAACCTCGTTGCCTCCGAGAGCCGGATCCGTGACACGGACATGGCAGCAGAGATGACCAACTTCACGAAGAGCCAGATCCTCTCCCAGGCAAGCACCGCGATGCTCGCCCAGGCGAACCAGGTTCCTCAGAGCATCCTGTCGCTCCTGCGCTGATCGAACACATCGTTTCAGCTGGCGGGTCACGGCTTCGGCCGTGGCCCGCCGGCCGTTTCGTTTCTAGAAGGGAACAGAAATCATGGAGATCGGCGGAATCAACGCCAACCAGATCGTGACCGATCTGATGGCCCTCGAGCGGCGTCCACTCGACCTGCTCGAACAGCGTCAGAGCCTTGCTCAGACCGCAGCGACCGCACTCGCTGGTCTGCGTACCAGCGTCGACTCCTTCCGATTCGCGTCCGTACGCCTGGCCGACGCCACGTCGTTCTCGCGCTACAGCGCCTCGTCCTCCAACAGCGCTGCTGTTTCGGTGAGCACCTCGAGCGATGCCGTTCCTTCGGCGCTCACGTTCTCCGTCACTCAGGTTGCCGCCAATCACGGACTCCGCTCAGTCGGGACGGTCAGTACCGCCGACAGCAACATCACGTCCGCTGGAACCATCTCCATCGCGACCGGTGGCGCAGCGCACGGCATCGGCATGGTCCGCTCCGGCGCAGGCCTTGCCGCCGGCGACCACGACATCACGGTCACCCAGGCATCGACCGGTGCCGTCAAGGTTGGCAACGCCGCATTGACCAGCCAGACCTTCGGGACTGGACTGCTCGGTGGTGACCCAGAGTTCATCGACGTCAGCGTTGATGGCGTGGCGACCTCGATCGAGTTCGTGGCGGGCTCCTACACCGCCACACAGATCGCCGACACGATCAGCCAAGGGCTGATCGACGCTGGCGTCGCCGCCACTGCATCGCTCGATGCGGACGGTCGACTCACGGTGGCCACCACGAGCGAAGGCTCGGCACACAGCATCCAGTTCACCGGCGGACCGCTCGCCAAGCTCCAGATGACCGCCGACGCCTCGGCACTCACCGGTGGCGACGCAGTCGTCGACATCAACGGCACCACCACCACGCTCACCAGCCTCACCCCGGGTGGCACCGTCACGCTCGACACCGGCGATGGCGACCTCGAGGTCGACCTCACCGGAGGACTCCGACTCGGCAGCATCGACGTCACCACGGTCGACGTCGGCGGCGGCTCACTCGCGGAAGTGGCCGCGGCCATCAACAACTCGAACTCGGGTGCGAGCGCGGCAGCGATTCGGGTCAACGAGGGCGAGTGGCGGCTCCAGATCAATGCTCGAACTGCGGGCGAAGATGGTGAGCTCCTCGTCGACGACTCGGTGCTCGCCGCAATCGGTGGCCTCGTGGAATCATCTGCTGCTCAGAATGCACAGATCGAGATCGGCGATGGCATCGGTGCCTACACCGTCAACTCGTCGACCAACACGTTCAGCGATGTGCTCGCCGGAACGTCGCTGACCGTTGCTGCGGTGACCACCGACCCGGTCACGGTGTCGGTCACCCGCGACAACAGCGGCCTCGCTGCCGATGTGCAGTCACTCGTGACCGCCGCGAACACCGCCCTCACCCAGATCGGCGTGCAGACTCGCTACGGCGTGGAGGGCACCGGCAACGGTGCACTGGCAGGAAACAGCGCCATGCGCCAGGTCGCCGACGGGATCCGTTCCGCTCTCGGTCGCCCCGTCGACGGTGTGACCGGCATGATCGGCGCCGACGTCGGGATCCAAACCGCACGCGACGGCACGTTCACCTTCGATCAGGCAACGTTCATCGCTGCCATGGAAGAAGACCCCGCATCGGTCGCCCGATACTTCGGACGCGACGCCACGCCTCCTGTCGGAGCAACGTTCAACGATGCCGCTGCGATCACCGTGACCGGCTCGTACGACATCGAAGTCACCACCGCTGCCACACAGGCCACGAGCGCACTCGCCTTCGACGGCGGGAGCGCCAGCGCAACCCGAGTCGGCGTGCAAGTCGGCGACACCGTTGTCAACATCGACATCGCAGCGGGTCGCACGGCAGCTCAGATCGTCGACAGCTTGAACGAGGTCATCGGCGACGCCGGACTCTCGGTTGTGGCTGAAGTGTCGGCCGGTGGACTGGTATTGCGCTCCACTCAGTGGGGCGAAGGCGGCAGCTTCGACCTGAACCTGGATGTCAACGGTGTTGGCACCTGGGATGACGTCGATGGCGTGAACGTGGCGGGCACGATCGATGGAATCGCCGCCACGGGAATCGGACGCACACTGTCACTGAACGAACTCGTCGACTCCAACGCCGCTGGCCTCAGCGTCGACATCGACGGCGGTGTTTCGGGAGTGCTCGGCGCACTCGAGTACCAGCCCGGGCTCGCTGCACGCGTTGCCGAGATCACGACCCAGATGCTGAGCGACGAAGGCACCTTCGAAAGTGCCGACAGCGCACAGGAACGTCGGATCGAAGACTTCAACGATCAGATCGAGCGTTTCGAAGATCGTCTGTTCACCCGCGAGACCAACCTGCGCCGTCAGTGGTCGAGCCTCCAGACCCTCCTCGAGGGACTCCAGCAACAGAGCGGCTGGCTGTCGAGTCAAATCGCCGGCCTGCCGACCAACTCGAACTGACGAACGCGAACAGGACCATCACATGCTCAACAACAACTCACTGCTCGCTGCACGATCGGCATTCAGCGATGGCGACGTCGCCACGGCGTCGCCGGCCCGCGTACTCGTGAAGTGTTTCGACCGCCTCGACGCCGACCTCGGTCATGCTCTGACCGCGATCACCGAAAAGGACCACGAGACCACCAATCGACTGTTGTGCCATGCGCAGGATCTCTTGAGCGAAGTGGTCGGCATGCTGGAACCCGACAAGTGGGAACACAGCGGTGCCTTGCTGTCGCTCTACGACTACGCCCTGCGCCTGATCGGTGCTGCCAACATCCAGAAGAAGGCGGATCCGGTCCGCGAAGCACAGACGGTGCTCGCCGAGCTCGGCAGCGCCTTTCGAACAGCAGCCGAAGAAGTCGACCGGCGGCCGGCGGGAAGCCCGGCACCGGCAGCGACCCCACCTCCGGCGTCGGCGCCGTCGATGTTCGATGCGCCTGCAGCTCGACCGGACGATGTCCCGGCACAAGCTCCACGACCAGGATTCTCGGTGCTTGCATGAGTCCCGAACAACAGTGGAACGACGCAATGGGTGACCTTCGCTCGCACCTGAGCGACATCCGCCAAGCGCTCGACGAAGGAGACCTCGACCGGATCGCTCCGTTCGCTGTGCCGAGTGGCCTCCCCGGAATGCCGTTGGCATGTGTCGACGAAGCTCGCTCACTGGTCGACGACCAGAACGAGCTCGAAGCAGAAGTCCGTCGCGTGATGGACAGCCAGCAACCGAGCTTGGCGCGCTCCTCGCAACCGCAACTGGCGTTTCGTCGATCGCGGTTCGAGGCACGCGCCTGACGATGGCCGATTCGTCGCTGCCAGCACTGGCGGCCTTGATCATCGGGGCGGTTGGGTTGCTCGCGTGCTGGGTTGCGATGACCCACAAGCTTCGACCGCCGCAATGGTGGCAGTGGTGGAAACCCGCGCCGCATCACACGCCACCAGCGGAATCGGTGCCCGAACCAGCGGTTCCGCGCCGGCGCGTGGTGACCGGCGCAGCAGCGGCGGATCGGCTCGGTCATCGGCGGCCACCTGGTCGACATCTCCCGTTTCGTCCGGACCTTCTCCGGTACAAGCGGCAACGCCTGGGTGTCGAGGAATCGCAACGGGTCATCGAGCATGCGCTCCAAGACGACCCGAAGCGCGTCGCCGACGCCATCGAGCAGATGCTGGCCGAAGATCAGCAGGATCCCACATGGGAGTGAGGAACGAAGTGAACGCGCAGACCATCAACGAACAGACGGTGCCTCGACGTTTCGACGCTCCGATCCTGGCGAGCACCGACACGCTTCGTGCGGTAACTCGTCACGATGCAACCGCAGAACGACGCCGATTTGATCTCGGGTTCCAGGAAGGCCGCGAAGCCGGCTACCTCGCTGGACAGGCTGAAGTGGATGCCGCGATTGCGGACCACCGCAGCAGCGCTGAGCGCCTGAGTGCACTGTGCGAGGCACTCGAGCAGGCGCTGTCCCAGACCCGTCAGCACGAGCAGGATTCGATCGCCAACATCGAACAGACCGTCATCGAAATGTCGATGGAGATCGCTGAATCGATCGTGCATCGCGAGATCACGGACCACAGTGCCGTGATCGACGTGATTGCGCACTGTCTGCAACTGCACCGCAGCGAGAACCCGACGGCACGAGTGCATCCCGATGATTTGAAGTGCGCGCAAGACGCCCGGCGTGCCGGGCTGATCGGTGGCGTGACAGCATTCGAGCTGGTCGCCGACCCCGCCGTACAGCGCGGTGGATGCGTGCTCGATGCAGGGTCGAGTCGCTTCGACGCTCAGCTGGCCCCAGCGGTTCAGCGCGTACGCACCGCACTCTCGGGACCTGATTCGCAGCGAAAACCGGTCGGTGACCTGCTTGCGGATTCGGGAAAGTCCGCACAGTTCAGGACGTGACCATCTTCGCAATCTCCGATACGACCAGCCGTGCGCTCGGTCGAGCACTCGACGGACTCGATGCTCGCCAGCAAGCCACCGCTTCCAACGTTGCCAACATCGAGACACCCGGCTACCAAGCCCGCGTCGTTCGATTCGAGGACAGCCTCAGAGCGGCCTTCCGCTCGGGTAACCCGCTGTCTTCCTCGATCGAGACCGATCGCTCGATGGCGCCGACGCGACTCAACGGCAACAACGTCAACCTCGACGTCGAGCTGATGGAGAGCTCGCAGACCGTGCTCGTCCAGCGGCTGCTGACCCAGAGCCTCTCGAGCAAGTACTCCATGATGCGCACGGCGATCTCGGGACGCTGATCCGCCATGTCGACGATGTTTGCAAGCTTCAACGCAGCCCGCTCGGGAATGGGCGCGTACAAACTCTGGCTCGACGCCGTGTCGGACAACATCTCGAACATGGACAACGTCACCACGACGGATCAACCGGCGTTCCAGGAACGCTTCCTCGTGGTCGAAAGCGCCGACCAGGGCGAGTTCGGCTCCGGTGTCCAGGTGGCCGGAACGCTCTTCGGTGATCCGAATGGCGTCATTGCCTACGAACCCAACCACCCCCTTGCCGACGAGCAAGGGATGATCCGCCGACCTGACATCGACCTCACCGAACAGATGGTCTTCATGCAGGTTGCCCAGCGCGGATACCAAGCCAACATCCGAACCTTCGAACGGGCCCGCGAGGCCTACGAAGCCGCACTCTCGATTGGAACCTCACGATGAGTATCGCCCCCATTTCCCCCGTCTCGATCCCGACGGTGTCGGTTGGTGCCGCAGCGCCGACGACCGCTGGACCAGCAACCGGCAGCGGCGACTTCATGTCGTCGATCTCCGACGCGCTCAGCGCGGTCAGCGATGCCCACGCCAAAGTCGACGAACTCTCGGTCGCAGCGGCCACGGGCGATCTCACTGCAGTGCACCAACTCACGATGGCTACCGCCGAGGCGCAGCTGCTGACGCAGCTGACCGTCGAGGTACGCAACCGTGCGGTTGAGGCGTTCAACGAGATCATGCGGATGCAGGTCTAATGGTGGCACCGGACCCACGGGGCACGAACCGGGCGAACGACATGTTGGCCCGCGTCACCCCACTCCAGAAGGTGGCCGTTGGGGCCGCGGTGCTGACGTTGGTCGGTGGCGTGTTCCTGCTCGGCTCGGGCGGCGCCGAAACAACGATGGCAGCGGCGTACACCGACCTCGATGCCGCCGACGCCGCAGCGGTGACCGACGAGTTGATTGCTCGCAACGTCGCCTACGAACTCGCCGACGGCGGCCGGACCATCTTGGTGCCGCGCGACGAGTTGTATGACGTGCGCGTGGAGCTGTCCGGCGAAGGTCTTCCGTCGTCGAGCGAGGGCTATGCGCTGTTGGACCGCCAGGGTCTCACCACGTCGGAGTTCCGTCAGCGAATCGACTATCAGCGCGCCCTCGAGGGCGAGCTGTCGCGGACACTCCGCTCGATCGACGGCGTTTCGGCTGCAACGGTTCATCTCGCGCTCCCCGAAGATTCGATCTTTGTCGATGAGCCCTCACAACCAACGGCTTCCGTGCTGGTCACCACCGACACGAATGCTGGCGTGGGGCGCGAACAGGTCGCTGCCATGGTTCACCTCGTGTCGTCCTCGATCAAGGACATGACTCCGGAGAACGTCACGATCGCCGATGCGACCGGCCGCGTGCTCACCGACGGCTCTGCCGACCCGATGGGAAGCACGGGGAGCGATGCCGTCGACGACTTCGAACAGGAACTGGCCGCATCGCTGCGGACCATGGTCGGTCGCGTCACGGGAATGGACAACGTCGCCGTGAGCGTCAAGGCAGACCTCGAACAGTCTGAGCGCCTCGAGACCACCGAACGGTTTGCGTCCGGTGATGTCGAAGACGGCGTCGTGATGGCTGAGCGGACGTCGACCGAGACCTACACGGGTGAAGGTGCGCTGCCCGGCGATGCCGGCGTGCTCGGCCCCGACGGTGCTCCCGTTGCAGCCACAACCGGCGGCGACGGCGAATCCTCGTACCTCAAAGATGACGCCGAGCGCACGTTTGCCGTGGATCGCACCGTCGAGCAGATCACCTACGCCGCAGGCGACGTGAACCAACTGTCGGTTGCGGTGCTCGTCGATGAAGCAGCGGTGACACCCGAACAGCTTGCGTCGCTCGAAGAACTGGTGTCGACCGCAGCAGGTGTCGACCCCGCTCGAGGTGACCTGGTGACCGTGACAGCGCTGCCGTTCGAGGTCCCCGAAGTACTCGAAGAAGATGTCGACGTGGTTGCCGAGCAGGCAGCAGCAGTGGCGGCTGAACAGCAGATGTCGATGATCCGCACCGCAATCATCGGATTCGTGGTGCTGATCGCCCTGTTCCTCGCTTACCGCAGCAGTCGCAAGTCACGGCGAGAAGTTTCCACGCCGATCGACCTGGCTGGGCTCAAAGAAGCAGCAGCTCCCGGAGAGTTGGTTGCAGCGGAGTCACCCACACAGGCAATCACCCCTCTTGAGATGGGCCCGAACGCTGCGCTCGATGAGCTGAGCGCGATGGCTGATAGCAACCCCGAAGACGTGGCGAAGATCCTGCAGGGTTGGCTGGCCGATGAGAGGCAGCCTTCGTGAGCGTGATCGACGCGAACGCCGTCGACTCCCCGGGGCGTGCACTCAGCGGTGCGGAAAAGGCAGCGATCGTGCTGCTCGAGCTCGGCACCGACCGCTCGGCGGAAGTGCTGAAGCTCCTCGGCGACCAGGAGGTGACGGAGATCTCGAGCATCATTGCTCGCTCCGGGACCATCCAAGCCAATGACGCAGAACGTTCGATGCGCGAGTTCGCGGCATTGGTTCGCTCCGGACAGTCGCCCACGATGGGCGGCCTCGCCAACGCCCGAAAGATGCTGGAAGCATCGGTCGGGCCAGAGCGAGCGTCGGCGATTCTCGACGGACTGGTTGCTGAAGCCGCCCCCTCACCATTCGAATTTCTGTCCCGAGTGGAACCGCGACAAGTGGTGAACTTCTTGGCCAACGAACACCCGCAAACCGTTGCGGTCGTCGTGGCCAACCTTCCAGCCGAGGCTGCGGCACAGCTGGTCGCAGGACTCAGCGAGGAGATGCAGCGCGAGGCATCGGTCCGTTTGGCGCAGCTCGAGCGGATCTCGAGCCATGTCGTCGCAGAGATCGTGAACGTGCTGGAGCGTCGCTTCGGTTCGGGCATGTCGGAACGACGCGAGACCGACACCGCCGATGGCGTGCAGCGCCTCATCGACATTTTGAACCGCAGCGATCGCAACACCGAGAAGTCCATCTTCGAAGCACTCGAGTCGTTCGAGACCGAGTTGGCTCTGACGGTGCGTTCGCGGATGTTCCTCTTCGAGGACATCTTGGATCTCGACGATCGCTCGGTGCAGCTGATCTTGCGCAACGTGGACAACAGTGTGCTGGCAACCGCGCTCAAGGGCGTCAAGCCGGAAGTGCGCGACAAGGTCTCCGGCAACATGTCGGAACGTGCCGCCACGAACCTCATCGACGAGATCGACATGCTCGGCCAGGTTCGCCTTGCCGATGTGCAAGAAGCTCAAGGCGTGGTGGTGCAGGCAATCCGTACGCTGGAAGAGGCTGGCGACATCGTCATCAGCCGTGGCACCGAGGAGTTCGTCGAATGACGATCGATACCGCACTCGTTGCTGCCCGCCGCCGGGTGTCGATCGCCAGCGCTGCGTCGGGACCGCTCGTCATTGGACGCGTGGAGCGTGTCGTCGGGCTCGGATTCGAAGTGGGCGGATTGGACCTTCCCATCGGGTCGTACGTCGACGTGGACCTCGGCGGCCAGATGCTCGGCGCCGAAGTGGTTGCTTGCTCGACCGGCACGATCACGTGCGTCCCCTTCGGGACGCTCCGTGGGTTGTGCGTTGGAACGTTCGTGTATCCGAGTGCATCCGGGCCCAGCATTCCCGTAGGGGAGTCGCTCCTTGGCCGAGTGATCGATGCGTTCGGCAATCCGCTCGACGATGGTCCGCCACTACGCGGGATCTCACTGGTGGGAATCGACGGGGAACCGCCGCACCCGCTGCGCAGAGAACGGGTGAACGAACGACTTTCGCTGGGGGTACGTGCGTGGGACTCGATGGCCCCGATGGGCCGCGGTCAACGCGTCGGCGTGTTCGCCGGATCCGGCGTCGGCAAGTCGACGCTCATGGGCATGGTCGCACGCGGCTCGCGGGCCGATGTGAACGTGGTGGCGTTGATCGGTGAACGCGGACGAGAGATCCGTGAGTTCGTCGAAGAAGAACTTGGCGCCGAAGGGCTCGCTCGCTCGGTCGTGGTCGTCGCAACATCGGACATGCCAGCACTCGTGCGGCTTCGCGCTGCAGATGCTGCCACCAGGATCGCCGAGTGGTTCCGCGACCGCGGCGACGACGTGATGTTGATGATGGACTCGCTGACTCGCTACTGCATGGCCCAACGCGAGATCGGGTTGGCCGCTGGCGAACCGCCGACCTCACGCGGGTATCCGCCGAGCGTGTTTGCCATGCTGCCCCGGCTGCTCGAACGTGCCGGCACCTCCGACGTCGGCTCCATCACGGGCCTGTACACCGTGCTCGTCGACGGCGATGACCACAACGAACCAGTCGCAGACGCAGTGCGTTCGATCCTCGACGGTCACGTGGTGCTGACTCGCGATCTCGCGCACGCAGGGCACTACCCAGCCATCGACGTACTGGCGTCGGTCAGCCGTGTCCAGAACGCCGTGACGTCCGAGCCAGAGCAGCTGGCCGCCCGAGAACTCCGGTCGCTGCTGGCTGCTCATGCCGAAGCACGCGACCTGATCGAAATCGGTGCCTACGTGCCAGGCTCGAACCCCACCGTGGATCGTTCCGTGGCGTTGAAACCCCAGATCGATGGCTTCTTGCGCCAAGCAGTGAACGACCCGACGTCGTCCGAGGACACCAGCGCACGACTCGCAGCGCTGCTGGGTCGACAAGAAGGAGCGTCGTGAGCACACGGCGCCGAACCGACTCGGTTGTCCGGATCAGAGCGCTGCAGGAACGCGTTGCCGAAGCAGAAGCTGGAGCACGGCGCCGCAATGTCGAGGCGCATCGCAACGCACTCGACGGTGCGTATCGCGACCTCGCAGAGCGTGACGCCCACGGCGCGGAGATGTCATCGGTGTCGTCGCTCGTCGGCCATCGCACCGCAATCGACAACGCGGTCGTCGACATCGGCCGCCGCCACGAGCGCCTCGATCACGCCTCGGGCGTGTTCAAAACGGCAGAAGCCGCCTGGCACGTGGCCCACCAACGCCACGAGGCCGTCGAACGTCTGGACACCCGGCTGCGAGAAGCAGACGCCGAGGAAACAGCTCGGCTCGCCCAACTGGAACTCGACGACCTCGTGGTCGTCCGACACGGCCGCAACGCGGCGATTGACAAGGAGCAGCGATGAACGGTCTCGACACCATTGCGCATTCGACCCCTCAGCCCAACCACCGAACCGTCGAAGCAGCGAACGCCCGGTCCCGTCAATCGTCATCGGACTCGGCGGCGTCGTCCGGTTCATCGTTCGATGATGTGTTCGCACAGACGGCCAGCGAGCGATCGGTGCGTGGACGCGAGTCGAACAACGCGCCGGCCGAGTCGCCTGAGTCTGAAGAATCGACCGGAAGCGCCGACGAGTCGCCGCTGGCGAACTCGTTTCGCCGACTGACCACACGCAACGGAACCAATCAGGTCTCGGCCGACAACGCCACCACCGACAACGCCGGTGACGACAGCGCCGGTAACGATGTCGCCACGCTGGACGGCGATGTGGCGGCTGCTGACGCTGGAGCCCTGATCAAGGGCGCGATCGACCTCACGCTGGAGGCGCCAGTGGCGATCCAGCATGTCGAGGCGGACGCCACCGATACCGCCGACGGTGCCGCGGCGACCGAGGGAGCCGTCGACGCCGCAGAGGCGGCTGCGCCAACCGAAGCAGCAACAGCAACCGCCGCGACAGCGGCGACAACGACTGCCGCGACAACGACTGCCGCCACAACGACCACAGCGGATGCAACGGATGCAACGGTGTTGGACGAAACGGCTGACGCCGTACCACCCGCCGACGCCTCGATGGACGATGCTCAGGCGCAAGCTGGCGATTCCACCACCGATTCAGGCAACGACACACCCGCTGGACAGCAGCGGGCCTCGGGCACGGCAACACCGGCCGGCGCGCAGAACGCCACAACGACCGACGCTGACGCTGGCGTAGACGCCGATGCACTGCAAGCAGTGCTCGCTGACGCCACCGACAAGGTCGGCGTCGACCCGAAAGTGCAAGCCGGTGCTCGCCGCGTGGTCGAACCCGCTGGCAGTGTGAGCCCGAGTGGTGATCTGACGGGCGTGGACGCTGCATCGAACGAGCAACCCGCTCCCGATCTCGCCCCGCTCTCTGCTCCCCGCGTCGCGCAGGCGACCGCTCGTCTGAGTGACCACGTTGCGATGCGCGAGATGTTCGATCGCATCGAGCGGCACCGCAACTCGCTCGACGGATCGATCGAGATGGAAATCCTCACCGAGCGCTTCGGATCGATCCGCATCGAAGCAGCCGAAGGCCGTGACGGTGTGCACCTCTCGCTGCGTGGTAGCGGCGACGATCGAGCGCTCGCCGACCTCGCTGACGAGCTCCGTCAAGAGTTCGAACGCAACGGTGTCGACCTCGCCGGGCTCGACGTCGGTGAGCGCAACGGAGCGCAAGGCGACGCAGACAGCGCCGATGACACCGCGGCGCGCCGCGAGTTCGACGGCAACGACGACGACGGCAACACCACTGACCGCGTCGCGCGCAGCTCGGGCGCAGGCCGACTCGACCTGAAGCTCTGACCACCGCACCACATCGATCTACTCACTCAGACAGGACGCCATCACATGGACCCCATCACCGCTGTTGCATCGCCAACACTCACTGCACCCATCGCCGAGATCGGCGAGGCCCCGGCAAACACCTCACTCGACAAAGACGCCTTCTTGAAGCTCCTGGTCGCGCAACTGAAGTACCAGGACCCCAGCGCCCCCACGGACGTGTCGCAGATGATGGCCCAGACGTCATCGCTGTCGATGGTCGAACGCCTCGATCAGATCGCCGAAGGCATCGAGCGACTCGGTGGCGGCGCCCCGCTGTCGTCGGCTGCCTCGATGCTCGGACGCGAGGTCGTGTTCGACACGGGTGGCTTCGAACCGGTCACTGCAACGGTGGATGCTGTGCGTCTCGTCGATGGTGACGTGGTGCTGTCTGCGGGCGGCCACGAGATCCCACTCGCCGCGCTGCTCGAAGTGAAGGGCGCAGCAGCAACCGCGCCGACCTTCACCGCACCGGCCCCCGTCGCCGTTGCACCGACCGTTGCCGATGGACCCGACGCATCAGACGAGCTCGAGTCCTTGATCGTGCACGACCATGCCAACTGACACCCCCCGCTGATCGCCTGGCTCGAAGGTGCACCTCAGTGCGCAATTTCGAGTCGAGCGGACAGTTCCCAACACACCAAACCAGGAGTACCCATCGTGATTCGATCAATGTCCAGCGCACTCTCCGGACTGCGCAACCACCAGCTACAAATCGATGTCATCGGTAACGACATCGCCAACGTGTCGACCAACGGCTTCAAGGGAAGCACTGCGGTTTTCTCCGACGTGCTGTCCCAGACGCTCAGCGGCGCCACCGAATCCGGCGGCCAGACCGCTGGCAGCAACCCGGCTCAGGTCGGCCTCGGTAGCCGCCTGATCGGCACGCTGCAGAACCAGGCGCAAGGCGCACTGCAGCGCACCGGCCGTTCAACGGACCTGGCCATTCAGGGCGATGGCTTCTTCGTGGTGGCCAATGGCAACGAGGAGCTGTTCACTCGCAACGGTTCGTTCGTGCTCGATGCGCAAGCGCGTGTTGCGACGATCGACGGAGCCCTGGTGCAGGGCTGGCAGGCCGAGCCCGACGGCTCGATCGACACCAGCCGGACCCCCGAGAACATCGAAATCCAGTCGGGCAACCTGCTCGCTCCCGTGTCGACCTCGACGGTGACCGCTGCCGGCAACCTCGACCGCGGCGCTGCCGTTGGTGAGGTCGTCACCATCGGTGTCACGGTGTACAGCGACACTGGCGAAGAGATCCTCCTGACGGTCAACTTCGAAAAGACCAACGCCGACGAGTGGACCGCCACGGCAACGCACGGATCGCCTGGTGTCGCCGTTGCGATGACCGATTCGGTGCTGTCGTTCGGCACCGACGGCGAGATCACCGGTCCGGCCGACGGCACGATCGACATCGCTGGCGGGCTGATCCCCGGACTCGGCGGCGCCATCGAGGTCGAACTCGGTGGACCGGGCGAGCCCCAACGCATCACCCAGTACTCCAGCGAGAGCACGGCGACCGTGCTCACGCAGAACGGCAGCCCCGCCGGCGTGTTGAACTCGTTCGACATCGGCCAGGACGGCCAGATCGTGGGCACCTACTCGAACGGGCGCATCGGCACGATCGGCCAGATCGCACTTGCCTCGTTCACCAACCCCGAAGGTCTCGAGCGTGTTGGCGGATCCTGGCGTCGTTCGGTCAACTCCGGACTCGCCCAGCTCGGCGCTGCCGGCACCGGCGGCCGTGGTGCAATCTCGGCCGGCACCCTGGAGATGTCGAACGTCGACCTCGCCGAGGAGTTCACCCACCTGATCGTTGCGCAGCGCGGATTCCAGGGCAACGCCCGGATCATCTCGGCGTCCGACGAAGTCCTTCAGGAGGTCGTGAACCTCCGCCGCTGATCGTTGGTCATCCGGCGGCGTCTGCCGCCGGATGACGAACGGCACCGTGGTCATCACGAACGCTCATGTCAGATCCTGTCACCCCCGAAACCAGTCCGGCGCGTCTGTTCGACTTCCGGCACCCTTCCACGCTGTCGCGCGACGATGCGCGCACTCTCCAGGTGCTGCAAGAGACGATGGCCCACGGCATCGCCACGATGCTCGCGTCTGCGGTTCGGGCATCGATCGACGTGCAGATCAAGAACATCGAACAGACCCCGTTCATCGAGGTCGTGCGTCGTGCCCCCAACCCGTCGGCTCTGGCCCTGATGCGTTTGGATCCAATCGGGCCGAACGCGCTGCTCCAGATCGACCCAGAACTCTCGTTCTCGCTCGTCGAGCTGCTGCTCGGCGGCCCGGGCACCGGGCCACACCCGAATCGGGCCCATACCGAAGTCGAAGAAGCGCTGCTGCTTGGTCTCATCGACCAGATGCGCCCGTCGATCGACGAAGCGTTCGCTCCACTCGCCCCGGTCGAATCATCCGTTGTGGCACAGGAGTCGGACCCCACCTTCGTACAGATCGCACCCGCCACCGACATGGTGGTGTCCTTTGTGCTCGACATCGGAGTCGATGCCGTTCGCGGCTACCTCCGCCTGGTCGTTCCCTCGTCTGCGCTGCGTCCGCTCCTCGATGAACTGAACGTCAGCGCCGAAGAATCGCCAGGCCACCCTGAAGAACGCGCCGCCATCGAGCGTTTGGTCGCAGAAGAGATCGCCAGCGTGGATGTCGACGCCGTTGCTCGCTTCGACCCGGTCATCGCAACGTCAGGTGACCTGATGGGTCTCGCCGTCGGTGATGTGCTGTGTCTCGAGCACTCGATCGAGACGCCGCTGATCCTCGAAATCGGTGGGATCGCCGTCCACGACATCTCGATCGGTCAAGTCAAGCGAAACCTCGCTGCAGAGGTGCTGGGCCCGGCTCCAGCGCAGGCTCGTCGCCCGAATCGACTCGTGCGGATCCCCGCCGGCTCGTCGCCGGACACGATCAACGCCTGAAGATCTGCATCAACCTGCTTGACGTTCGCTGAACTTGCGGACGGTCGTTCCTGAGGCCACTTCGGCCGATTCGAACGAACCACCGGACACTCCGGGCGAGGCAAGCGCACATGACAAAGAATGCACAGTCAGTCGACACGAGCCTTGACTCACAGGTCGACTACCAGAGCCTGATCGACGCGACCCGTGAGCTCGCAACGTCGATGGGCATCACCTCTGATCCGGAGCGGGGTTCCCCGTGGCCGATCGATGTCGGACAGAAGAGCGTCACCTCTGACTTCCACGGCGACGTGCAAGGCCGCGTGTATCTGTCCTTGGCAGACGCCGATGTCCAGCGACTGCTCGACGACCCAGATGGGGCGACCACGGTGGTCCGTGATCTCGTCGCCGCCATCGGAATCTCGCCCGACTCGGTCTTCACCGCACCGTTTCGACACTCCGACGATCTTCCCGCAGCGCACGTCGTTGCTCGCAGCGACGATCGCATCGTTGCCTTCGGCGTCACGATCGACCTCCCAGAATCAGACGAGGCGGTCGCGGCGGCCTTCGAGCCAACGCAGCTGTCCGCAACGGGGCACGGTGTCGGCAGCACCCAATCGATGGGTGCTCCGATCACGCTGCTCTCTGACGTCGACATGCACGTGACCGTCGAACTCGGTCGAACCAAGCTGCCGATGCGTGAGCTGCTGTCGTTGCAGCCGGGGATGGTCGTTCGGCTCGACCGCCAGGCGGGCGCGGCGATCGACGTGTATGTCAACGGTCGTCTCCTCGCACGCGGCGAAGTCGTGGTGCTCGACGACCAGTTCGGACTTCGCATCACCGAGATCGTTTCGGAAACCGCCGGAGGACGATGATGTCGGGAGTCGGTGGCTTGCTGCTGCGGATGGTCGTCTCGTTGGCCATCGTCCTGGCATTCGTCTTCGTTGCCTACCACGTTGCCCGTCGGCGACAGAGCGGCGCCTCGCTCAACACGTTGCTTCGACGCAACACACGTCCGGCCACGGTGGCTCGGCTGGAAGTCGAGGCCCGAACCGGTCTGGCGCGAGGTTCGGCGGCAGTGGCGGTCCGTTTCGGGGACCGCATCGTGCTCGTCGGCGTCAACGACGGCGCACCGTCCTCCGTGCTGGCAGAGGTGCCAGCCCATCAGTGGGATGCACAAGCCGAGCTACCAGCCCTCGACGAGGCGACCGATCGCCGTGATGTACGGCCCGTCCGCTCCCCGTTCGGCACCGGCACGGCGTCGCTCCACGACCTGTTGGTCCCTTCTGGGGGATCCGCCAAACACACCCCCTTCGACCCGAACGGAATCGTGTCGCAACGACCCACCTTCGTCGAAGCGCTCCGCACCGCGACCAGCCGTCGCCCCTGAACACCCACTCCGATGACCGCCTCCGCCGCCTCCGCCCCTCCTCTTTCTCCACGACTTCCCGTCAGGCGTTCAGCACCGTCGCGCCTGGTGGGCACGATCATCTTGTGCATTGCCGCCATGGCCGCAGTGCTGTTGCTGTCACCCACCGAGGCCAGTGCTGCCCCTGACGGCGAGCCGGCACCGATCGTGCCCATCCAACCCATCGACGTCCCGGACCCGACCGATGGGGTCGACACGCCCAGCCCGACCCCGATCAGCCCGGACGACTTCTTCCAGAGTCCCGACGGCGACGACGACGGCGACGGAACCACCTTTGCCATCGACGTACCCGGCGGCGAGGACTCCTCGAACGTCGTGGTGATCATCTTGTTGCTGACCGTGCTGTCGGTCGCTCCCAGCGTCTTGATCTTGATGACGTCGTTCACCCGCATCGTGATCGTGCTGTCGCTGACCCGCAACGCGCTCGGCATTCCGCAGCTGCCACCCCAGCAGGTGATCGTCGGGCTGAGCATCTTCCTGACGCTGTTCGTCATGGGGCCAACCCTCGAGATGATGAACAACGACGCACTGCAGCCGCTGCTGGCCGGCGACATCGAATTGGGTGAAGCGCTCAAAGCGGCCGAAGCCCCGATTCGCGAGTTCATGCTCGAGTCGACCCGTGAGGCGGAACTGAACCTGTTCCTCGACGCCAGCGACATCAACACACCGATCAGCCGAGACGAGGTGCCGCTCACCGCACTGATTCCGGCATTCGTCCTCTCGGAGCTGAAAGCGGCGTTCATTCTCGGCTTCATCATCTTCGTGCCGTTCCTCGTGATCGACCTGGTCGTGTCAGCAGTGCTGGTGTCGCTCGGCATGATGATGTTGCCGCCGACCTTCGTGTCGCTGCCGATGAAGCTGCTCCTGTTCATCCTGCTGGATGGCTGGACGCTCGTGATCGGCACGTTGCTCAGTTCGAGTTAGCGCCCTGGCGCGCCTCGATCTCTTCCATTCGCCTCGCAGAACCGAGTTCACGATGACCCCTTCCACCGCCACCGACATCGCAACCGACGCCCTGATCCTCATGGCCAAGGTCGCCGCCCCATTCCTGCTCGTGGTGCTCGCCGTTGGTCTCGTCGTGGGGCTCATGCAGTCCGTGACCCAGATCCAGGAACCGACATTGGCATTCGTTCCCAAACTCATCGGTGCCGCCCTCGTGATGGCGGTCGCTGGACCGTGGATGCTCGACGAACTCGTTGGATTCGGCAACGAACTCATGGCACGCGTTCCCGACCTGCTGCAGTCCTGAACCGCTTCGTTCCCAACCGCCGCACACGACCCTGATCGATGGACCTCGCGATTCCTGCTCCGCAGCTGATGGGGTTCGCGCTCGCTCTGATTCGCACGACCGCCTGGATCTCCATTTGTCCGCCGTTCAATTCGCCGGCGATCCCCAAGCGGATCCGCGTCGGGTTGGCCACGGCGATCTCCTTGCTCCTCGCCACCAAGGTGAGCGAATCGGTCGACGTCAATGCGAGCACCGGCGAGTTCTTGCTGCTGGCGTTCACCCAGGTGGGAGCTGGTCTCGCGCTTGGATTCATCGTCTTCATGCTCTTCGGCGTCATCCAAGCCGCCGGCGAATTGATCGATCTCCAGGTCGGTTTCGCGCTCGGTGCCGTGCTCGACCCGCTCAGTGGAACCTCGGCAGCACCGATTGGACGTTTCCATCAGCTCTTGGCGGTGACGATTCTGTTCGCGATCGACGGTCACACCCTCGTGATCCGCGGCTACATGCGTTCGGTCGAGGCCGTGCCGCTCGGCGAGTTCAGCTTCTCCGAACTGGTCCAAGAGATGATCGGGCTCTTCACGGCGTTCAGCATCGCCGCGGTCGAGATCGGCCTCCCGGTGTTGGCTGCGCTCTTCGTCGCCGAGATCTCGCTCGGCCTGCTCGGTAAAGCTGCGCCGCAGATGAACATCTTGGTGATCGGCTTCGCCGCCAAGACCTTCATTGCGTTCGGTCTGCTCAGCATCACGGTGGTGGCGCTGCCGAACACCGTCGAATCGATCCTGGTGCGGTCATTCCAATCGATCAGCAACGTCTTCGGGGGGTGAGGTGAGTAGCAAACAAGACAAGACAGAGGCACCAACTCC
>JBGCEY010000036.1:0-58241 GCA_045106645.1 Ilumatobacter sp. | reverse complement strand
GACATCCAACTCACCTGCTTGGACACCTCCCGCTGGATGATGTCGCTGAGTCGATCGGACGTGTCCTTGCCGCGCTCGACCAGGCTGGCGACCAGCTTCTCGGTGTCACGACGCTGTACATCGCCAGCCTTGACCAGTTGGCGGACAACGCCTTCGGCCTGCTTGCGCGACATTTCGCCGAACTGCACGCCGGCATCGAGGAGACGTTGGAGGGATGATTGAGCCATCGCGTCAGGCTAATCCAGTCCGCGCGCAACGCCAGCCAGGTCGGCGTGGGTTCCGTCACCTTTGGCAGTCACGCCGGACTCCACCAATGCGAACGCACAACCGATCCGCTCGGCAAAGAGCCCGTCGGTGTCGGGGCGGTCACCCACCATGAGCACGCCGTTGCGATCCCCGTCGACCATGCCGAGCACGAGGTCGGCCATCGGCTGTTCCGGCTTTCCCGCAAAGTCCGGTTCGACGCCGCCGACTGCACCGATAGCGGCGGCGATCGATCCACCCCCGGGCTCGAGTCCTGTCGGCGTGGGATACGTGGTGTCGCTGTTCGTTGCAATGAGCCGCGCACCGTCGAGAACAGCCCGCCCAGCAACGCTCAGGCGGCCGTAGTCGAACTCACGATGGAGCCCCACGACCACTGCGTCGACCGGCGCCACCAACGCCGCACCTGTGTTGTGAACCACCTCGGCCCCCGCTCCATCGACCGCCTCGACCACGCCGGGTCCCCCTGCCACGAGCACCCGCTCCCCCGAGCGGAGCAGTGTCGCTGCTGCCATCGACGACGACACGACGTCACCGACGGCATCGATGCCCACCTGGGCGAGTGCTCGTTCGTGGTCGGCAATGGTGGCCGACGAGTTGTTCGTGACGAACAGCACTCGGCGCCCAGCAGCTCGCAGGGCGGCCACAGCGTCCACCGATCCCGGAATGGGTTGGTGCGCCAACCACACCACTCCATCCAGATCGCAGAGCACGGTGTGGAATTCGCGTGGCATCCTGTGAGCGTGCCACGGTTCACTCCCTTCCCCGCCCTCCGCTACAGCGACTCGACCATCGATGATCTGATCGCCCCGCCCTATGACGTGCTGTCCGAGGCCGATCTCGACGCGCTCAATGAGCGCCACAGGTTCAACATCACCCACGTCGACGTGCCGCGTGAGCGCGATGGAGACGGGCGCTACGACGTTGCCGGCGACACGCTGCGACAGTGGATCGATGCCGGTGTGATGGCATACGACGATGCCCCGACATACACGCTGTACCGGCTCGAGTTCACCGATGCCAGCGGAGCAGCGCGCAATATCGTCGGCGTGCTCGGCGGCCTCGAAGTCGGTCCCTACGGTGAGTGCGGCGTGCTTCCGCACGAACGGATCACCCCGAAAGCGTCGACCGACCGCTTGGACCTCACCCGCTCCACTCGAGCGAACATGTCACCCGTTTGGGGGCTGTCGCTCGCACACGGCTTGACCGAACTCCTCCAAGCGCCGGGTGAACCGATCGCCAGCGTCACGATCGACGGCGTGACCCACACCGTCGAACGAGTCACCGACCCGGCACGTATCGATGCAATCAGTGCGAAAATGGCAACCGATGACGTGTTGATCGCGGACGGTCATCACCGGTTCGGCGTCGCCCAGAAGTTCCGAGATGAGACGCGCTCAGCAACGGGTCGTGACGACACAGCAGCCGAGGACACCTTGGTCTTCGTGAGTGAACTCGTTGCAGACCAACTGAGCGTGGAAGCCATTCATCGGCTGTACTCCGACGTCGACGAGGCCGCCCTGTTGGCTGCGTTGGACCGCGGGTTCGACCGATCGTCAGCGGAGCCTGCCACCACGGCGACCTTGGCGGAGATGAACGAGCGCGAAGCGCTGTGCCTCGTCCGTGCCGACGGCTCGGCCGAGTGGTTGACGCCGAAGCCAGGGGCGTTTGATGGCGTCCGGTCACTCGATGGACTGTGGCTCGAAGGGTTGCTTGCCGAGATCGATCATTCCGTGACGTACCAGCACGGCGTCGACCGAGTGGTTGCTGCTGTCACAGGCGGCGATGCGCTGGCAGGGGTACTCATCCGCCCGGTGAGTGTTGCCGAGATCGAACGGACCGCTCGCGAGGGTGTGGTGATGCCGCCGAAGTCGACGTTCTTCACCCCCAAGCTGCTCACCGGTCTGGTCATTCGTCCGGTCGACTGATCGTTGCGGATGCTGCAGCGAGAAGCGAACTCACCGACTTCTTTCTGCGCGCCGGCACCAGCGTGGTGACGATGACCTCCGTGCGACTCTGAGTCTGCCCGCCGGAGCGAAAGAACCGCCGTCGTACGGTGCCGACCACGACCACATCATCGCCTGCACTCAACGATGCCGAACGAGCTGGCGCCGGGTCGTGCCACGCAATCGGGACCGAGGTGGTGCCGGCGTCGTTCAGCGAGGTCGACAGGTCGAATTGGAGAACAGTGCCGCTCTGCAACTCTCGAAGCATTGGTTCAAGCGTGACGGTCCCTTGCAGGACGACGAGGTTTGACGGGTGATGCATGTGATGGCTCCACGGAGTTGTTCGGGTTCGTGGAGGGAGTCGGTCGGTTGGACACTACCGAGGGGGTACATCACGGTTGTGAGATCACCGACCAGGTGACCGATTCAGAAACACCGATGTCCAGCGGAAGGGTGCGCGGATGTGGGAGGTTTGAACTTCTCGATGCTCGACTCTGCGCTCCGACCGGTCAAGGACCGGATTTTCGCTCCACTCGTGGCGACGCGTCTCGGGCGCGTGCACCCCACGACCATCTCGATCGTTGGTCTGGCCTTGACCCTCGGTGCAGCGGTATCGGCATCGCAGCGCCTCCCGGTGCTGGCGGTGTTGCTGTGGCTCGGCGGGCGCACCGCTGACGGCATCGATGGACTCGCCGCGCGACGCACCGATCGAGCAACCGACGTTGGTGGACTCTTGGACTTCATGTTCGACACGATCGGCTACGCATCGATCCCGATCGGGCTCGCCTTCGGGGTCGACACACGGGTCGGCTGGATCGTGACCGCGGTGTTGTTGGCCAGTTTCTACGTCAACTCGGTGTCGCTCGGGTACGTCTCGGCACTGATCGAGAAGCGTGGCACCAGGGGGCACGGCACCACAGTTCAGGGGGCCACAGTGCAGGGGTCCGCCGTGCACAGCGCCACGAGTGTGGTCCTGCCCCGAGGGTTGGTCGAAGGGACCGAGACCATCGTGTTCTTCACGCTGGCCCTGGCACTCCCCGATGTGGCGCCGTTCATCTGGGCCGTGATGGCCACGGCGGTGCTCTTCACTGCATTCGAACGCCTGCATTGGGCATCGAGGAGGTTGGTATGAGTCCAGCGACGAGAACGTGGATCCAACGCGGTGTCGTGGCCAGCATCTGGCTGGTCTCGTTTCTGCTGTGGCGTAATTATCAAACCTCGAATGATCTCTCCACCACCGAGGCCGGGCAGCGATTCATCGACACCGTCGACGCGGCATGGTGGGGCATCCTTGCCTACCTCGGGGTGTATCTGGTGCGACCGATCGTGCTGTTCCCGGCGTCCATTCTCACGATCATGGGCGGAGTGCTGTTCGGCCCGGTCGTCGGCGTGATCGTGGTGGTCGTGGCAGCAAACACCTCGGCAATGATCGCGTTCGGTGTGGGCCGATTGCTGGGCAAGGCTCCGGGCAGCGACGGTGACGGCGACGACACTGGCGAGTCGTTCGTTGCTCGCTGGAGCAATCGGTTGCGCGAGAACAGCTTCGAAACGGTCTTCGTGATGCGGCTGCTGTTCTTGCCGTACGACCTCGTGAACTACGTGTGCGGCGCGCTCCGCATCAAATGGACGTCGTTCCTGCTCGCCACCGCGCTCGGGTCGTTGCCCGGCACCATCTCGTTCGTGCTGCTCGGCGCATCACTCGAGCGCATCGATCAGGGCCTGGACGGCATCAATCCGCTGGCGATCGTGGCCAGCGTGATCATCTTCTTGGCGAGTATCGCCATTTCCCGAGTCCTTCGAAAGAGGCAGACATGACGCAACACGACCCCCGATTCGATCCATCGAAGACCTACAAGGCAGCGGTGATCGGCGCCGGCTCCGGCGGCCTTACCCTGGCCATTGGTTTGGCTGGGTTCGGCCACGACATCGCACTCATCGAAGCAGGCAAGGTCGGAGGCGACTGCACCAACGTCGGCTGCGTGCCCTCCAAAGCGCTACTGCACGCAGCGTCGGCCGGACTGGACGACCCGTTCGGGTACGTCCGCGAGCGGCGTGACGATCTCAACGAGCGCGAAGACGAAGAAATGGTGGAGCACGAGCAGATCCACCTCGTCCGTGGTCACGCCAGACTGACCAGCCTCAGCGATCCGCACGTTGTCCAGGTCACTGCGGCCGACGGAACGATCGTGGAGGTCACTGCGGAACACGTGATCGTGTGTGCCGGGTCGCAACCGGTCGAGTTCCCGATCGACGGTCTCGACCCGACGATGCTGCTCACCAACGAGTCGCTCTTCGAGATCACCGAGGTGCCGTCGAAGATCGTGCTGATCGGTGGTGGCGCGATCTCGCTGGAAATGGCCACTGCATTCCGTGACCTCGGTGCAGAGGTGGCGATCGTCGAGCTTCAGGAACGACTGATGGGCAACGATGATCCGCTCGTATCAGCGGCGATCGCTGGAGCGCTTGCCGATCGTGGCGTGCAGATCCACACCGCCACCTCGATCGAACGATTCGACGGCACCACCGCTCACCTCGCGAACGGCACGACGATTCCGGACGTGTCCAAGGTGTTGATGGCGGTGGGGCGGCGTGCTCGCCATCACGATCTCGGCCTCGACGCGGCGGGTGTGGAGACGTACCAGCGTGGCATCGTGGCCGACAGCTGGGGCAAGACGAGCGTCGACAACATCTGGGCGGTGGGCGACGTCACGGGCAATACCTTGACCACGCACGGGGCGAATTCCATCGGACGTCGATGCATCCGAGCGATCGCGCTCCCGTTGCCGATGGTCGGCAATGCGCGCGTCCAGGCCAATGCGGTGTACTCCCGCCCGGAGATCGCGTCCGTCGGGCTGTCCATCGAGGATCTCGACGCACTGCCCACGTCGGGTCGCAAGCGGTATGTGAAGCAGCTTGCAGACATCGATCGGGGCTACACCGATGACGTGGAGCACGGCGTGGTGGTGATCGACGCCGAACGCTTCACCGGCAAGATCCTGCGAGCGGCGATCGTTGCTCCCGCAGCCGGCGAGATGATCGGCATGCTCACGATGGCCATCGATCACGGCATCGGGCTTCGCAAGCTGTTCGGCCAGGTGCATCCGTACCCGTCATATTCCCAAGCCATCGGTCAAATCGCCGATCAGTTCGCCCAGGACACCTACCGCTCGTTGCCCAAGGAGTGGTTCGCCATGGTCCGCGGCCGCATCGCCAAGCGATTCTGATGCTCGCCAGCTGGTGGTTCCCCGAAACCGATGCTGGCGTGGTGGTCCAGGTCGTGGTGACGATCCTGATCGCCCTCATCGTCGGCGTGCTGGTTCGCAGAGAATCCTCGCTGGTGCTGCTCGTGGTCGGGATCACCCTGGTCACACTTGGCTGGTACGGCATGCGAGGCCTGCACTAGACCGTGGCGGTGAACGATCTGCGCGCCGTGCTGGCTGAACTCCCCATCGAGCGCCAGATCCAGCTGCTGTCCGGCAGCGGGTTCTGGTCGAGCGAAGCGATTCCTGAACTCGGTCTTGCGGCGATCACACTCACCGATGGACCGCACGGAATTCGCCGCCAACCTGCAGACGCGGATCACCTCGGCATCGGTGACTCGGTTCCCGCCACATGCTTCCCGACCGCGTCCAACCTCGCTGCCAGTTGGGACCGCAGGCTGCTGACTGAGGTCGGCGTTGCCCTTGGCCGCGAGGCCCGAGCGGGCGGAGTCTCGGTGCTGCTCGGGCCGGGCATGAACATCAAGCGTCACCCCGGTGGAGGGCGCAACTTCGAGTACTTCTCAGAGGATCCGCACCTGTCAGGGCACCTTGCTGCGGCCATGATCGACGGCATCCAGTCGACGGGCGTCGCTGCATGTCCCAAGCACTTCGTGGCGAACAACCACGAGTCGTATCGGATGGTGTGTGACGTGATCGTCGATGAGCGAACGCTGCGCGAGTTGTATCTGCGTGGCTTCGAAATCGCTGTCAACGAGTCGGCACCGCGCACCATCATGACCTCGTACAACCTCGTCAATGGTCGCTACGTCAGCGATGACCCGAGGCTGCTGACCGACGTGTTGCGCAACGAGTGGGGCTTCGACGGGTTGGTCGTGTCCGATTGGGGTGGCGTCAACGACCGTGCCGCAGGTGTGCACGCCGGCCTGGATCTCGAGATGCCGTCGTCTGGGGGCGCGAACGACGGTGTGGTGGCCGCTGCAATCGAACGGGGCGATCTGGACCCGTCGCACGTGACGGATCGGGCAACCGCCGTTGCGGCGCTCCTCAGTACTTCACCCACCGCTCCCCCAGTAGCCGTCGACGAAGTGGAACATCATCGCATTGCTCGCCGGGCCGCAGCAGCGGGGACGGTCCTCCTCACGAACAACGGCGTGCTGCCACTGAGCGCAGCACTCGACGTGGCGATCATCGGGTCACTTGCAGAGGTGCCTCGATATCAGGGCGCTGGCAGTTCCCAGGTCGTGCCGACGCGCCTCGACAACGCTCGACGTCAGCTCGAGGAACACCTCACCGGACGGGTCCGATTCGCGGCCGGATACGACGACATCCGCAGTGCCGCTGAACTCGCTGGCGACGCCGACGTCGCCGTCGTGTTCGTTGGATTGCCAGCGCTCGACGAAGCCGAGGGGTGTGACCGATCATCGCTCGCGCTGCCCCCGGAACACGATGCACTCGTCACCGCAGTCTGCGCAGCCAACCCTCGAACCGTGGTGGTTCTCGCAAACGGTGCCCCCGTGTTCATGCCCTGGGCAGACCAGCCAGCGGCCATTCTCGAGGGGTATCTCGGTGGCCAAGCCGGCGCAAGCGCGGTTGCCGCCGTGCTCCTCGGCGAACTCGAACCCGGTGGCCGCTTGGCCGAGACGTTCCCGGCATCGGTGGTCTTCCCAGCACAGGAGCACTTCGACGATCAGCGCCGACAGGTCCAGTATCGCGAGGGTCTCTACGTCGGGTACAGGTTCCACGACACGGCGGGAGTCGCGCCACGCTTTGCCTTCGGCCACGGGCTGTCGTACACAACCTTCGAGTGGAGCGAACCTCGAGTGCACGGTGAGGGTTGCGATCTGAACGTCTCGATCACCGTGACCAACACGGGAAATCGGTTCGGTAGCGACGTCGTGCAACTGTACGTGCGGGATCAGGAGTCGACGGTGTACCGGCCCGACAAGGAGCTCAAGGCGTTCGACAAGGTGCACCTGGCACCGGGTGAATCGATCGAAGTCGTGCTCCAGTTGAACGATCGAGCGTTCGCGTTCTATGACGTCGAACAGTCTCGATGGCGAGTCGAGACCGGCAGGTTCGATCTCATCGTTGCGTCGTCGGCCATTGATGTTCGCCACACGGTGAGTATCGACATCGTCGGCGAAACCCTCGACCATGCACCGAGGGGTGCTCTCGGACCAGGTCGTCGCCGCTTCGTCGCTACCGCAACCGAGTTCGAGGCAATGCTCGGTCACGGCATCCCGAAACCCGTACCGGTGTTGCCGTTCACGCTGAACACGGTGATCGAGGAACTCGGTGCCACCCGCCTCGGCAGCGTCGCACAGCGAGGTTTCCTCAAGATCTCCCAGCGCCAGAGCGAAAAACTGCTCGGAGCGGACCCTGATCCGGTGCTTGCGAAGCTCACCGAACGAATGATTCGAGAGGCCCCATTGCGGTTCTTGGTGTCGATGAGCGGTGGAGCCGGCTCGATCAAGGCGTTCGAGGGGCTGACCAAGCTCCTGAGTACGTTGCGGCTGACAGGACGGCGCTCGCAGTGAAGATCATCGCGAGCGACCTCGATGGCACGCTGTTCGGACCTGACCATGAGCTGGCACAACGCACCGTCGAGGCGCTGCGTGCGGCCCGACGAGCGGGCTGGATGATCATTGCAGCGACCGGTCGCAACCCGATCTCGGCAATGGAACGGCTGAGACGACACGACGTGATCGACATGTTGATCGGGTCAAACGGTTCGTTGGTGCACGATCCGCACACCGATGTCACCGTGCATCGATTTCCGATTGCCGACGATCACGTCGCAAGCGTGTTCGACGCGCTCGATGCCGGTCTCGCCGGTCTCTCGTTCTGCTGGGAGATGACCGAGCGCTCGTCGTGGGATCCTGGGTTCGAGGCGATAGCTCGTCAGCACGAGGATCTCCTCATGTTCGGCGCCGGCCGGCGCCCGAAGCCACCCACGCTCGTCACCAAGATCATGGCCAGCCATCCAGACGCTTCCGGCGAGGAACTCGCTGCGCAGATCGAGCCCTTCCTGCCGGGCGACCTCAGCTTGGGTTGTTCCGGTGTGTCATTCGTGGAGATCACCGGAGCCGGTGTGAACAAAGCGCACGCCCTGGCGCACGTGATCGAGCCGCTGGGGGCGTCGCGAGCAGATGTCGTGGCATTCGGCGACAACCACAACGACGTCGCAATGCTCCAATGGGCGGGCCGTGGTGTTGCAGTCGGCAACGCCGTCGAGGCCGCACAGGCCGCAGCGGACGAAGTGATCGGCCATCATCGTGATCACTCGGTAGCGGAGTACATCGAACGGCTGCTCCTGGAGTAGCTGAGCTCCCTCATCTCTCGGCGCCGCTCTCCCCTGCCTCGGGGGTACTCGGGGACTGGTTTGTCGAGTGGGCCCTGCGAACATGCGCCAACGTTGCGCCACAGGAACATCGGTCTCGGGATCGAGCTCCTCACGAACGCGCTCGTGCACCCGCGAGCAGCTCGAGATCCGGGAGCAGCGCCGCAGCAGTAGGTTTCGTGGATGACACCGATTCGCTGGGGCATTGCGTCGACCGGAAACATCTCGAACTCCATGGCAACCGCGCTTGCCGGCATCGACGGCGCTGACGTCGTTGCCATCGGATCTCGCACACAGGAGCGTGCGGACGCGTTCGCAACCAAACACTCGATAGCCAATGCGCACGGTTCGCACACCTCGTTGTGTGCTGACCCGGACGTGGACGTCATCTACATCGGCTCACCGCACAACGAGCACCGATCGATGACCATCGAAGCGCTCGAAGCGGGCAAGCACGTGCTGTGCGAGAAGGCATTCGCACTCAACGCCTCAGAAGCCAACGACATGATCGAAGCAGCGCGCTCGGCCGATCGGTTCCTGATGGAAGCCATGTGGAGCTGGTTCATGCCGGCTTGGCACGAGCTTCGGGAGCGCATCCACGCTGGGGTGGTCGGCGACGTCGTGTCGCTCGATGCGAACTTTTCGATTCCGATCCTCGACCCCGACGGCCGGCATCGTCGCATCGACCTCGGTGGCGGAGCGTTGTTGGACCTGGGGATCTACCCGCTCTCGATCGCACGGTTCCTGCTCGGTGAGCCAACCGAGGTGCGAGCGCTCGGACGCCTCACCGCCGCCGGCATCGACGCGGCGGTTGCGGGATCGCTCCTGCACGACTCCGGAGCGGTCTCCACGTTCTCCACGTCCCTCGACGGCCAATCCGACCTGTCAGCAAGGATCGTCGGCACCGCTGGCTCGATCGTCGTGCATGCGCCGTTCTGGTTTCCGTCGTCGTTCACCATCACCGCGGGTGGCGATTCCGAAACGGTCGAGGTACCCAATCGCGGCCTCGCTCACGAAGCCGAGCACACGATGGAGTGCATCCGGGCTGGCAGGACGGAGTCTGACATTCAGACGTTCGCGGCGACACTCGCGAACATGGAACTGATGGACGAGATCCGTCGCCAGATCGGCGTGTTCTATCCCTCCGAGGTCGGATAGCCGGCGTACGACGCCTTGAACACCCCCTGGTGCAACAGCACCGTTGCCGCGTGGCGGCCCGACTCGGGCTCGATGATGGTCGACTCGGTCCAGTACGACTCGACCGCTCGACTCTGGCCGATGCCGACCAGCGTGTGGCGAACCTCATAGGGGGTGTCCACGAAGACCGGACCATCGACGAACCGGACCTCCAAGTCGATGAACAACCCGATTGCCGGTCCGCGCACTGGGAAGTGAGCTCCCGCTTGGTGGGCGAGCACGCTGATCATCTCGGTCGGCACGATCGGGCCGCCCCACGGCGACTCGCCGTCATACCAACCGGATCGCTCCGTGATCTGATCCAGCTTCTGGCTCAGCGTGAACGGGTAGAGCGCTCCGTTGTGGGAGTCGGCACGCATCGTGACCACGACCGGATCCGAGTTCATCCCGATCTCGAGCTGATCGACGATGAACAGCTCGCCGGGGTCGCCAAGCCCTCGCTGGCGCCGCCGATCCAACTCGGTCTCGGCATCGCGCCCAATCGTGGCGGTTCCCGCCAACACCGGTGTGCCATCGCCTTTCACTGCACCGATCGTCGCAGCGTCTGCTGCGCTCGGCGTCAACGCTGCCCGCACTTGCTCACCTTCCACGACCATGTTCAAAAAGTGTGATGACACGCAGCCCGATTCGAACCAAGCCTGCCCCCACTGCTCCACTGCCAAGGCGTCGAACTGACTGAAGTGTGTCGGTCCTTCGATCGGCGCTCCGGCAAGGCCGAGCTTGGCTGCTTCGGCGTCGTCGTGGACGCTTGCGTGGCCGCCATATTCCTGGTCGTGCAGCATCTGGGCGGGCATCCGGAACGGACCCGTCAATGTGTTGTCGTCGCCGCGGCTGATCTCGGTTGCAAACGTCATCGCCCGATCGTGCCACGTCGCGCCAGACTTCACCGGTGTCCGACCTTCGACTGGCTCATGCAGCGCTTCGAGAACTCGGGGTGACCGCGACGGACGTGATGCTGCTGGATCGAACATCGCAACCATGGCCCAGCGTTGAGGTGCCCCGACGTGACGCCGTGCCGGTGGCGACGTGCAACGGATGCATAGGTTGTGGCAATGGCCATCGACATGAGCAACACAGCCGATGACGGCCATGAGTCGCTGCTTGCGTCGCCCCTCGAGCTGCCGTGCGGGCTCGTCCTGAAGAACCGACTCATCAAGTCGGCAATGTCGGACTCGTTGGGCAATGGCGCAGGCCAACCGACCCAGGAGCAGATCGAGCTGTACCGCAGGTGGGCAGCCGGCGGGACTGCGCTGTCACTCATTGGCGAAGTGCAGATCGACCACCGCTGCCCCGAAAAGCCCGGCAACCTGGTGCTTGGCCCACAATCCGATGATTCGCTGCTTCGCCAGCTCGCCGACGCTGGTTCTGAGCACGGCGCACGCATCTGGCCACAGCTCGGACACGCTGGAGCGCTGGCGCACGCACCGATCTCGGACCCGGCCGGCCCCTCAGCGCTCGATCTCGACGGCTTGCGGTGCCGAGCGATGTCCGTGGCCGAGATCGAAGCGCTGCCCGACGCGTATGCCCGGGCTGCGCAACACGCTGCAGCGGTCGGCTTCTCCGGTGTGCAGATTCATGCTGGCCACGGGTTTCTGCTGAGTCAGTTTCTGTCGCCGCTGTTCAATCAACGCCTCGACCAGTACGGCGGATCGATCGAAGCTCGATCTCGACTCCTCGTGGACGTGGTTCGTGCCATTCGAGCAGCGGTCGCTCCGAGCTTCGCCGTGGGCATGAAGATCAACTCGGCCGATCAGCTCGATGGCGGCTTGGACGAAGGCGCGGCACTCACCGCGATCGAGATACTGGGAGCGCAGGGGCTCGATCTGTTCGACATCAGCGGCGGCACGTACTTTCCCGGCGCTCCAGCGAGCTCCGATCGACGATCCTCGGGCCCATACTTTCTCGAGTTCGCGCAGCGTGCCCGGGCCGCCACCGGCGTGCCCGTCATGGTCACCGGCGGATTCAAGCAGGGCGTCGAGGTCGAGTCGGCCCTGCGATCTGGCGCGGCCGACGCCGTTGGCCTCGCCCGAGCAATGGTGGTCGACCCCGATGCGCCATCTCGCTGGTTGCGTTCTCCCCACGATGACCCGGCGTTCCCGACGTTCACCGCTCCCCCGGTCGGCGGCGTCACGGCGTGGTACACCATGCGCCTCACGGCGATTGGTGAGCAGCGAGACGCCACATTCGACCTGTCACTCGAAGATGCCGTTGCCGAGTACGAGCAGCGCGACATCGAGCGCAGCGAACGCTGGACACAGGCTTTCGAGCTACCCCGGCCCGAACCGCGGTACTGAGGCGATCAGTCGTCGAGCTCACTCAGCGTTTCGGCGCTGTCAGTTCACCGAAGCAGCAAGCTCGGCGACCCGGGCCCAGAGTCGTTCACGGCGCTCAGATGTGTCACGCAACGATGTGGTCGGGAGCTTGTGGATCGAGCGCTGACGGCGATCGAGCCAGAACCCGCCATTCGAGTCCAATGCCTCATCGTCGGCTGCGAGCCACACCAGCGTGTCCGCTCCTTGGGAAGGCGTTCGAAGCAGCGGGCCCATGACCTTCGCGAACGTCGGAAGGCCGGCATCGACGCCCGGAGTGTCGGCCCACCCCGGGTGCAGCGCATGAAACTGGATGCCGAGGTCGCCGTGGCGCTGCGCCCACATCTCGTTGAGTGTTACCTGTGCGCGTTTGGCGCGGGCGTACTGCTCGGTGCCGTTGTAGCCGTCAGGAGTCATCTCCATGTCGGACACGGTGAGGGCGCTGGCATACATACCACCTGAGGACATGGTGAGCACTCGCGCGGATTCCGCTTCACCCAGTCGTTCCAGGAGCAGCTGTGTCAGAAGAAACGGCCCGACCACCTGGCTGGCAACCGTGGCCTCTACTCCATTCGCATTGAGGCGAAATTCAGGATCCAGCGCGCCGGCGTTGTGGATCAACACATCGAGGCGATCATGATCGGCAAGGATCCGATTCGCGAGATGCCGAACCTGTTCCAGGTCCCCCATGTCGGCAGCGACCTGGGTGATGGATTGGTTTCCGGTTGCTTCCACGAGGTCGGCAACGGCACGCTCGTTGCGCTCGTCGGTTCTGCCAACCAGCACCAACGTCGCTCCGCATCGAGCCAACTGCTCCGCGGCCGCGTAGCCCAAACCCGAGGTTGCACCGGTGAGAACGATGACGCGATCGGTGAGGTCGTAGCCGTCGAGCGGCACCCAACCAGCGAGACGTCGGCGACTCTCGTAGCCGAAACGTGTGAAGCTCGTGACGATGGGAGCCTCGATGAACGCATCGGCGATCTGGCGCACCATCATCCGACGAGAGCCGGCAGACGCTCGCCTGCGAGCGCGGTGATGAGGCCGTTGGCGGCGCGATCACCGATCCGGTTGAAGGACAACTTCAAGATCGGGTCCCACAGGGCGAGCAGGCCGTTGAGTTTGAGTTCCGCGTCGTAGGTGACGATCGTTCCCTCGTCATCGGCCTCGACGGTGATGACATCTTCGGAGCTGAACATCACGCTCTTTGCGTACGCCGTCATACGGGTCGACTCATCATCGAATGCAGTGGTGCGGTAGCGCAACGTCAATGGCCGCCCCGGCACCTTGACGTCGACATCGAACGACGCATCCAGGCCTGCACCATCGCCGTCGATCTGCTTCACTCGGGCCACGCCCGGGTCCCATTCAGCGAAGTTGCGCAAGTCAGCCATGTAGGAGAACGCCTCGGCAGGCGACTTCGGGGTCCGGACGCGAACGATATAGCGAGCCATGCGTGATAGAGCACCGATTCGCTCGTGTGTATTCCGCCGTGGCGGCGCCACTCGTCACACCATCGGGGCTCGCTGAGCGTCGCCGCTCGTGCCGACCTGCAGAGACGGCGAAGTCGTCGGCGCGCCTTCAGCGTTGCTCTCGTGCCTCGTCGTGGGCGTAGAAGCTGAGCTTGTGATCAATCAGTTCGAGAGCGGCCTCGCGCTCGGCGATCTGCCCCTCGATCAGCGATCGATGTTCGAGCAAGATCCGCTGTCGCTCGGGGGCGGTGTGGTCGCCCTGGGCTCCGAGATCACAGTACGTGCGCAACTGCTCGATGGTCATGCCGGTGTCTCGCAGGCAACGCAGCACTTCGACCCACAGCGCGTCGTTCTCGCTGTAGCGCCGATGGCCGCTGTCGGCGCGCGCAACGTTGTTCAGCAGGCCTTCGCGTTCGTAGTAGCGAAGGGTGTCGATCGTGACACCGGTGCGTCCCGCCATTTCGGCTGGGGTCAGGGTGGTGGTGGTCATGGAACCCAGTGAACAACCTGGAGCGCACTCCAGGTCAAGCCCGTCGTTCGAATCTCTGGCGTGCGACGACAGCCGTGCCGCTTCACTCCGGGAGCGCGATGCTTCGGTCGCGCACGTAGATCGCCCAGAACTCGTTCGCCTCGACGAGGTCGAACGCTGGGCGGACCACGGCCCAGTCTTCTGCCGGAAACGATGTGGGGCCTGCGCCTGGGACCGGCAGCACGACGTAGTCGACACGCTCGGCACGATCCACGATCCGAGGGCCATCGACGATGCCGTTCGCGCCGTAGAGCACGGATCGAAACGGAGTCGGGAACTGGTAGATCTCGCGACGGTGAGCAATGTGTGGCGTGATTCGATAGTGCGCTGCCACCACTGCGTCGTCGGGAACCAATTCGATGATGTCGCGGGCCGAGTTGGCCCACGGGTTGTCGGGTTGTCCGTAGAACAGCGGCGTTCGTCCCCATGGAACCGGCGCCCACAGGAACGACGAGGCCAACGCTGCAAGCGCCACCACGCCCACGGCGAGTTCGCGGACGCGAATGTTGAACGAACGGAACTCGAACTCCTCTCGCATCGCTGCGATCGCACAGACCGTGCCGATGCTCAGCGCCGGGACCGCAATGAGTCCATAGTGGAACTCGATCTGATACTGGTACCAGAAGGTGCTCAAGATGTTCGTGAACAGCACGAGCGCACTGATCGCTGCCACCCAGGGCTTGCGAAGGAAGAGCCAGGCGAACGGCGCCGTCATCTGCACGAGATACCAGGGACGATCATCGTTGGTGAGGTGGTCGAACATCGCCTTCGGGTCGGTGAACGTCGTTCGGATCACGCCGAACGCCGCCCCAAAGGTGGAGTCGCCTGCGCTGCTGAAGGGGAAACGCCAGGCATTGCGGGTCGGCACGCCGATCAAGCCGCGCATCACCACGAACATCGCAAATGCCATGAACCCGATGCAGCCCACGATGGTTGCTACGCCAATGCGGCGATCGCGTCGTGCGAACACCCACACACCGAGCGGCACGAGCACCAACGAGGCGTCCTCCTTCACCGACAGAGACAGCAGCAAGAACACCAGGTACGTCTTCCACTTGCGATCGAGCGCCGCCCAAATCGCTGCACCAACGAACACGCCGAGAAAAGCATCGGGGTGGAAGTTCTCCAGGTTGGTGTGCCCCACTGCCGGGTGGACGAGATACGCAGCGGCCGGAACCAGTGCGAGCCACTCGCTGCGCAGTCGAGTTCTCCCGACGAGAAACACGGGGAGCGCCCCCGCCCCGATGGCAGCGGACTGGGCAAAGAACAACACTCCCGCTGACGGCCACACCCAATAGAACGGAACGAGCAGCAACAACACGAACGACGTGTGGTCGCCGAACATGTTGCGGCCCATCAGCGTCACGAACGGCGCATCGCCACGTGAGAGCAACCAGATGCCCTGGTCGTACAGCGCCGAGTCGTACGACGCCGTGCCGAGAGCGTGGTGGATGTTCAACGACCGCTGTGTGAAGTACGTGATGTACAACACCACGAGCCCCACGATGATGACCTGGGGTGTGGTGACGTGACGCCAACGCGGGACGGATGCCACCGCATCAGGCGCCGCGATCTCGCGTTCGAGCAGGGTCACCCCCACAGTTTGGCCGCTGCTCAGTCGCGAAGGTCGGCAACCAGCGCGGCGAGCACGCCGTTGACGAAGCGACTGCTGTCGTCGGTGGAGAACTGCTTCACCAATCGCACCGCTTCGTCGAGCACCACAGCAGTCGGCACATCGCAACGTTCAGCCAGTTCGAACGCACCGATCCGCAACACATTGAGATCGATCACGGGCATCCGTTCCAGCGTCCAGCCCGTGGCCTTGTCATCGATGGCTGCATCCAGGCGATCGCGATGTTCGGCGACGCCACGAACGAGCACCTGGGTCAGTTCATCGGGTTCGAGCACCTGCAGCTCGAGAGCCTCCACCGGTGTGATGCCCTTCGATGCTGCTTCGTAGAGCAGATACAGCGCACGCTCGCGCCCTTCGGACCGCTCATCAGGCCGGGGAATCGACACCATCAGACGCGCGTCATGTATTCGCCGGTGCGCGTGTCCACGCGCACCTTGTCACCGGTGTCGATGAACAGCGGCACCTTGATCTCTTTGCCCGTTTCGAGCGTGGCGGGCTTCGTACCGCCGCTCGAACGGTCTCCCTGCAGGCCGGGCTCGGTGAGCTGGATCGTCAACTCGACCGATGCGGGGATCTCGACGCCGATGATCTCGCCGTTGTAGAACGCAATCTGCGCGATCATCTGCTCGATCAGATAGTCCTTGGCGTCGCCCAGAGCGACTTCGGCGACGTTGGTCTGGTCGTAGGTCTTGGTGTTCATGAACACGTAGTCGTTCCCATCGTGGTACAGGTACTGCATGTCCTCGCGCTGGACAATGGCCTGCTCCACTTTGATGCCGGCATTGAACGTCTTGTCGATGACCGCCCCGGTGCGCACGTTGCGGATCTTGGACCGCACGAACGCGCCGCCCTTGCCAGGCTTGACGTGCTGAAACTCGATGACCTGGAAGAGGTTGCTGTCGAGTTCGAGCGTGATGCCGTTCTTCAGGTCGTTCACGGAGATCTGGGGCATGTCAATTCAACTCTCGTTTGGGTGAATGCGTGAGCACTCGGTGGCCGGTCTCGGTGACGAGGACCAGATCCTCGATCCGGAAGCCGCCGAAGCCCCCACGATAGAGGCCGGGCTCCACCGTCACCACCATCCCGGCATCCAGTGCCACGTCGGTTGCCTGATTGTGAAACGGCAGCTCGTGGATGTCGAGACCGACGCCGTGGCCGGTCCCGTGGACGTACTCGTTGAGTCGGCCCGCTTCGTCGAACACATCTCGACACGCACGGTCGACCTCGAGCGAGGACCCACCGGCTCGAACCGTCTGCAGCCCCGCCACTTGCGAGCGCCGAACCAGTTCATACGTGTCGCGCTGCTCTTCGGTCGACGAGCCAACCACCCAGGATCGAGTCATGTCGGAGTGATAGCCATCAACCAGTGCACCGACATCGATGATGACCGTGTCCCCTTCACCAATCACCCGCCGCACCGCACCGTGGTGCGGACGCGCTCCGTGCTCCGGGCCACTGGCGACGATCGTTGGATAGCTGCGGTCGTCCGCGCCGTGGCGCACCATGCGAAACTCGAGCTCAGCTCGTACCTCCAACTCGGTGACGCCTGTGCCGAGCAGGGGTTCCACTTCGCCGAGCGCCACGTCCGCGATTCGTGCCGCCTCGGTGATTCGCTCCAGTTCGGCGCCGTCTTTCACCTGACGAAGGGTGGAGATGAGACCTCGGTCGAACATGGCCGCACCAGCAACGATGGCGTCGAGGCGTTCTGCAAGCTTGCCCGACTGCTGCTCGACGATGATGTCGGCATCGATGCCAGCTGTCTCGGCAACCGCCTTGTCGCCGTAGCGCCCATCGGTGCCCACGTGCAGCTCACCATTGCGAACCACCGCCCATCCGTTGGTGGTCACGAACCCGGTCAACCAACGAAGGTCGGACAGGTCGTCGACCAACAACGCGTGGGAGCCAACGCGCTGCGCAACACGGCGTACACGGTCGCGGTGATCGATCGGGGTCACGCCAGAAAGCGCTCCAGCGCTGCACGTACCGGCGCCTCGTCGACGCCGGTGACGACTTCGACTCCTTCGGACCCGTCGACGATGAAGGTCAAGCCGGTCAGCGCCTTCTTGTCTCGGTGCATGAGTGCCACGAGATCATCGACGGCGAGGCCCGATGGCGGACGCGTCATCAGGTCGTACTCCCCCGCCACCACATCGATGTGTTGGCGGACGCGCGCTGCATCGATGCGACCCATCTCGAAGCCGAGTTCCGCGGCGTAGATCAAACCAATCGCCACCGCCTCGCCGTGCGCCAGTTCGTGATCCGTGGCGATCTCGAGCGCGTGAGCGAGCGTGTGTCCGTAGTTCAGGAGCGCCCGTCGACCACCCTCGCGTTCGTCGGCCGCCACGACCTCCGCCTTGATCTCGACACAGCGAGCAATCCGTTCCTCCAGATCCATGGCCAGCAGGTCATCGCCCGTGAGGAAGTGGTACTTCGCCATCTCTCCGAGCCCGCAGCGCATCTCTCGTGGTGGAAGCGACGCCAGCGCATCGAGATCACACACCACTCCCGAGGGCTGCCAGAAGGCGCCGACGAGGTTCTTGCCTTCGGGCAGATTGACGCCCGTCTTGCCGCCGATCGCGGCGTCGACCATCCCGAGCAGCGAGGTGGACACGTGCACCACGGGAATCCCTCGATGCCACGACGCTGCCGCGAACCCGGCGACGTCGGTGACCATGCCGCCACCGACACCGATCACCACGTCATTGCGGGTCAGACCCATCTGTGCGAAGCCGCTCATGAGGGTGGCGATGGTGGTGAGGGTCTTGGCCTGTTCCCCGACGCCGATCTCGAACACCACGACGTCATGGTCGGGCAGGTACGCACCGATCTCGCGGAATTGCACGGGTATGCCGGGTTGAGTGACCACCGCAACGCGTGTGGCAGAGGCCGGCACGAGGTCCGTGAGTTCGGCAATGGCGCCACTGCCGACGACGACCTCGTAGCTCCGGTCTGGCAGTGGAACCGTCACCCGGCGCATCGCAGCACCGCCCCGGCGACATCGTTGATCGAACGGTTGTCGACCGACACGATTGCGTCGGCCACGTCCTGGTACAGCTCGGCACGCTCCTCGTACATGGTCCGCAGCGTGCCTTCCGGGTCGTCATCCAGCAGCGGGCGATGCATACCTGCTTGGACTCGCGCCACGAGCAGATCGACATCGGCCAGCAGCCAGACGACGTGCGCTCCCGCGCCTTTGAGCACCGTTCGATTGGACTCGTTGAGTACCACCCCGCCTGCAGCCGCGATGACCGACGGCGTGGTTGACGACACTGCGTCGCGCAGTACGTCGGTCTCGAGCGCGCGAAACGCGGGCTCGCCATCCTCGCGCCAAATCTCGCGAACGGTTCGGCCGGTCCGTGCCTCGACCATGTCGTCGCTGTCGAGCAGCGAACGATCGAGACGCTTCGCCAAGACGCGACCGACCGAGGACTTACCTGCGCCCATCATCCCGACCAGCACGATGTGGCTGTCGGTGCAGCCGTCCATCAGAGCGTGGCAGCGAAGTGCTCGGCGTTGCGGACGAACTCGTCGACCGAGTCACCGCCGAACTTGCGCTGCGCTTCTCCTGCGAGTGTGAGCGCCACCATGGTTTCGGCAACGACGCCCATTGCCGGCACCGCGGTCACGTCGGTGCGTTCCTTGAACGACACCCCCGATTCCTTCGTGGCGGTGTCGACGGTTTCCAACGTCGGCTTGTTCAGCGTGGCGAGCGGCTTCATCGCTGCTCGCACCACCAGCAACTCGCCCGTGGTCATGCCACCTTCGGTACCGCCTGACAACGTGCTGCCGCGCCGGTACTTCGACGCATCAGAATCCCACGAAATGGGATCGTGTGCCTTGCTGCCACGGCGCCCGGCCACGTCGAACCCGTCGCCGATCTCCACTGCTTTGATGGCCTGAATACTCATCAGACCCTGGGCCAACATGCCATCGATCTTGCGATCCCAGTGCACGTGGGAGCCGAGCCCGACAGGAACACCGAATCCGAGCACTTCCACCACACCACCCAGCGAGTCGCCCTCTTTGGCACACGCCTTGATCTCGGTGATCATGTCCTCGCTGGTCGCCAGGTCGAAGCACCGCACCTGGTTGTCATCGACGCGATCCAGTTCCGCCGGCGTGGGCCGCGCCGCGTCGTTCGGCACTCGCACATGGCCCATTTGGATGACGTGGGAGAGAATCTCGACGCCGAGGGGCTTCAGGAGTTGCTTCGCAACGGCGCCAGCGGCCACACGCGCCGCTGTTTCTCTGGCGCTCGCCCGCTCCAACACATCGCGGGCATCGGTGAAGCCGTACTTCTGCATACCGGTCAGGTCAGCGTGGCCCGGGCGGACCTGGGTGAGTGGTGCCTTGGTCGCACCGGGTGCCGGATCCATCTCGTCGTGCCATTTGTCCGAGCGGAACCACTCGGAGTTCTTGATCTCGATCGCCACCGGCGAACCGAGTGTGCGTCCGTGTCGCACACCACCGATCAATGTCAGCTCGTCGGCCTCGAAACGCTGACGGGGGCCTCGGCCATAGCCGAGACGGCGTCGGCCCATTTCGGCCTGGATCTGCTCGACGGTGATCTCGAGGCCGGCAGGCAATCCCTCGATGATGACCACGAGGGCTTGGCCGTGCGATTCGCCAGCGGTGAGGTACCTGAGCATTGTTCCGAGGCTACCGCCACCAGCTCGGGCGCTCCTGGCCCCATACTGTGAGGATGCTCCGCCGGATCGCGCTCGCACTCGCAGCCACAGCCGCGATTGCTACCTCGGTCACCATTGCGGCATCTCCGGCGCTCGTCATCGACGGAGCGGCCACCGGCACGCAACAGCAGGCCGAACGCATCAACATCGCCGACCGTGCGCTCCTCATCAGCGATTCCGCCTGGCTGAGCTTCAAGTTGTACGGGGCAATGGATTCGGTGCAGGGATTCGATCACACGCTCGCGCTGGCCTCGTGTCGGCGCCGTGTGGCCACGTCATGCACCAACTTCGATGGGTTCATACCCATCCCGCTCCTCGAAGAACTCGAGAATCATCCGCTCGGCTACACCACGCTGATCGTGGCCACCGGCTACAACGACGACGACCGCAACTTCGAACAAGACATCGCCGACATCGTCGCGCAAGCCCGTTCCACCGGATACGAGCGCATCGTCTGGCTCACGTTGCGTTCGAATGTCAGCTACACGTCGCCCGGCAACGCAGGGTTCGGCGAAGTGTTCGAGCGCAGCAACGCCACGTTGCAACAGGTCGCTGCGAGCGGCACCTACCCGGAACTCGTCGTCGCGGACTGGGCCACCTACGCCCGCGATGAGGTGACGTGGTTCGCCAATGACGGCATCCACCTGAGAACCACGGGCGTGTACGCCGCTGGCGACTACATCTCACGCAAGATGGCACATCTGGACGGCTCCCCATGTCCCGAGCCGGTGTCGGCAGGTGCCACACCACTCGTGCCCTGTCCGGATCCGGACCTGCACGGGCCGATCATCGATCTGGCCTCGTTGTATCCGCTCGGCCAGCGTGGCCCCGAAGCGAACTTCCAGCTGTCGTGGGAAGGCTCTGGTTCCTGGCCCGCTGCACCCTGGTGGGAACGCTAAGACCGGTGCGCCAGCGCTGAGAGCGCCGCATCACGCATTGCAGTGGTGTCGATCACCGCATCGTCGCCAAGCCAGATCCGCTGCTGGAGCGCTGCTTGGTGCACCAGCATCCCGAGCCCGTCAACGGTGGTGGCTCCTCGTTCACCCGCGGCGCGCAACCAGTTCGTTTCGAGCGGGTGGTAGATCAAGTCGGCCACCACGTGATCTCCGCGCAACAGCGCAGGGTCGCACGGCAGTGCGTCGTCGTCGCCCATCCCCACGCTGGTGGCATTGACCACCACATCGGCACGACCGATGTCGCTCATGATCCCGGGAGACGCCACACTCGCAAGCGCAGCGGCTGCTTCCGCTCGATCTTGGGATCGGTTCAGCACCGTGATGTCCACCGCACCCGCGCGTGCGAGCGCGTCGATGACGGCACGCGCGGCACCACCGGCACCGATGATGGCCACCTTGGCGCCTACGACGTCGACGCCTGATTCGACCAGCGACGCCACGAAACCGGCACCGTCGGTGGAGGAACCCACGAGTTGATCGCCATCCCAACTCACGGTGTTCACCGACTGCAGTGACCACGCTGCCGGGTCGAGCCGGTCCACCGCGTCGGCAACGGCTTCCTTGTGCGGCATCGTGACCGACAGCCCCGAGATGCCCAGCGTCCGCATCGCATCGAGCGCTTCCGACGCGTGTCCTGTCGCAACGTCGAGCGCGGCATAGGTCCAGTCGACACCGGCCGCGTCGAAGGCCGCGCGATGTATTGCCGGCGACAGGCTGTGGGCCACGGGCGATCCAATGACCGCCGCCAAACGAGTCAGAGCAGGCCTGCTTGGCGAGAGATCTCGACGTTGGCCTCATGCTGTTCGCCGGTGGCGGCGAACACGTGGCTGCCATCTTCGTCAGCGAGCACGTAGAAGAAGTAGAAGCACTCATCCGGGCGTGGGAGATCCCGACAGATCGGGTCGCCCGGCGGCGGGTTGGGCGCAGGGTTCAGCGCTGCGGTGATGGAGGCGCGTCCTGGGCTGGCGATCGGTGTGGAGGGCAAACCCGGGATCATGTACGTGTTCCACGCACTCGGAATCTGGCGCAGTTCAGAGAATGGCGTGTCCGGATCGATACCCAGTTGGTTGCGGCCGTAGAGCACGGCCGCATCGATCTGGAGCCGGAACGGCGGGTCATCGGGGTTGCTCTGGGTGACGAAGAGACGGTTGTGAATGACACGCGAGATCTTCGCTCGGTCCTCAGCGACCTTGGCCTCTTTCTCGATCATCGACGCGATGATCAAGATCTCGTAGGGGGTGCGCCCGAGTGCGGCGCTCTTGGTGATGATGTCTTCCTGGTTGCCAACACGCTCCATGATGCCGATCATCCGCTCGATCAACTGGCTCTCGCTGTCGGCGTTCGAGACCTGATACGTGTCCGGGAAGAGCAAGCCTTCGAGCGAGGCTGCGCCACCTGCCGGCTCGAACAGCGAGGTGTACTCCTCTTGTGACGCAGCGAGGAACCCCTCCGAGGTGAGTCGCTCGAACTCGGTGTCGACACGACGCGCCATCTGCGCAATGGTGAAACCCTCGGGGAACGTGACGTTCTTCGACGTCTGCGCCGGCGGGACTCCAAAGCGACCCATCACGTTGCCCATGTGATCATCGGGGCGGATCTCGTAGTAGCCCGGAACCAGGTCGATGCCGCCCTTGTTCTCCACGTACTGCACGAACACCCCAGAGTCGGACACGAAGCCTTCGTCCTCCAGGCGATCCGCCAGCGATTCGAGCGTCTCCCCCTCGGCAACGGTGAAACCCTGCACTGGACCGGCTTCGCCTGGCGGGTTGATGCGCTGCAGGTACCACCAGCCCACCGCTCCTGCGATGAGGATTGCCACGATCGTCAGACACATCACCGCGTACACCGTCCACTTGAACGGACGCGTCTGATGTCGCAGGCGCTCCACCGTGCCCGTGCGGTCGGCGTTGTCCCACGGGTCCGTCGGCCAGTCGATCGCCGGGCGGTTCTCTGCATCGACCTCGGACTCGGGAAGGAGCGGGTCGAGCTGGGTCATGTGGAAAGCGTAGTTGGCCAGGTGTTGCGACGGTGGTCAAGCCACGCCTGGAGAATCACGGCCGCTGCGGCCTTGTCGACCACCTTGCGTCGCTGCTTGGCGTCGAGGCCGACCTCCATCATGTGTCGCTCGGCCGTCACCGTGGTGAAACGCTCGTCGTACATCTCCACGGGCACACCAACGGTTGCTTCGAGTTGTTTGGCCTCTTTGATCGCTCCCTTGGCCGCCGGGCCATGGGTGCCATCGAGCGACAAGGGCAGACCGACCACCACGACCTCGCACTCCTCGAGCTTCACCAGCTTCGCAATCTCGGTGTGGTCGTGGCGACGGCTCTTGGACCGGTGCACGGTGGTGAGCGCCGACGCAATCGTGCCGGAAATGTCCGACACGGCAATGCCGACCCGCTTCGATCCGAGATCTACACCGAGCGCGCGAACGCCGGGAACACGGGTCACGAGAAGTCGGGAATGGCTGCGGCTGCGATGCCGAGCGCCTTGGGGATCCCCGCCGGGTCCTTGCCGCCGGCCTGAGCGACGTCACCCTTGCCGCCACCACCGCCGCCGACCGCTTTTGCGGCGTCCTTCAACAGCAGCGACGCTGGACTCTTGGAGTCCTTGGGAACTGCTGCCACGATCGCCACGCCGCCCGTGGGCGTCTCGCCAGCGATGACGACCGTGTGGACGTCAGGCTGGTTGCGCACAGCAATGGCCAACTCGCGTAGCTCGCCCGGGTCGAGCTGATCGACCTGAGTCACCACCACGCCGTCGTTGGCAATCTGCGCGATCTCGACCGCTCGCCCCATGGCGAGCTGTGACCGCAGCGCCTTTACTTCACCTTGCAGTGCTTTGATCTCGTCGAGCTTGCGCTGCACGCCGTCGCGGATCTCGTCGGTGCCGGTACCGACGAGCGTGGCGATTTCACCGATCAGTGCTTCGTCTTGTTGCAGGAGGGCCACCGAGCCCGCTCCGGTGAATGCTTCGATACGGCGTAGGTTCGAGCCGATCGACGACTCGCTGACCACCTTGATCATCCCGATGTCGCCGGTGGAGCGCACGTGGGTGCCACCGCACAGTTCGATGGTGTCGCCGGCTTCGAGTACGCGCACGATGTCGCCGTACTTGTCCCCGAAGAACGCAATGGCTCCCAGCGCCTCGGCTTCGTCCTTCGTGGTCTCGAACGAACGAGTGGCGGTGCTCGCCAAGGTCTGGCCGTTCGCAATCGCTTCGATCTCGGCAATCTGGTCCGCTGTGACCGCTTCGTAGTGCGAGAAGTCGAAGCGCAAGCGGTCGGGGCCAACCCACGAGCCAGCCTGCTTCACGTGCTCACCCAGCACTCGTCGCAACGCATCGTGCAGCAAGTGCGTGCCGGTGTGGTTGCGCCGGATCTTCTCGCGGCGATCGATGTCGATCGCGGCCTGAGCGGTCTGGCCAGCAGTGACGGTGCCCTCGATGATGCGTGCGGTGTGGCGGCGAAGGTTCGGAATGGCAAACGTGCAGTCGAGTACTTCGGCGGCACCCGACTCGGTGGTGATCGTGCCGGTGTCGCCGATCTGGCCGCCGGACTCGGCGTAGAACGGTGTGCGGTCGAGGAAGATCTCGACGATCCCTTCCTCACCGCCGTCCAGTACCGCCAGCACGTGCGCTTCGGCGGCGTCATCGGTGTAGCCCAAGAATTCGGTGGTGCCGAACTGGGTCGCCACGTGTCGATACTGATCGAGCGTCGCGTCGTCGACTGCACCCTTGGCTGCTGCCTTGGCGCGTGAGCGCTGCTCGTTCATCTCGGCGTTGAAACCATCGAGGTCGACCGCGACTTCGCGTTCGGATGCAATCTCCTGGGTGAGTTCGAGCGGAAAGCCGTACGTGTCATGCAGCAGGAACGTGGTGGATCCGCTCAGCGCCTGCGGATCGTCTTCCAGCGCTGTATCGAGAATCGACAGCCCGTTCTTCAGGGTGTGGCGGAAGCTCTCTTCTTCACGGGTGATGACGTTCTGGATGAAATCCTGGTTCTTCACGAGATCGGGGTAGGCGTTGCCCATCACCGAGATCGCCGTTTCGGTCAGTGACGGCATCACCAGCTTGTCGGTACCGAGCAGGTAGGCAAATCGCACCGCACGGCGAAGGATGCGCCGCAGCACGTAGCCACGACCCTCGTTCGACGGGAACACGCCGTCATTCACCAGCATTGCACCCGAACGGGCATGCTCGGCGAGCACGCGCAGCCCGAAGCTGTCTCGGTCGTCGTAGTCGCCGACACGGTAGGTCTTGCCCGTGAGCGACTGTGCCTGATCGATCAGCGGCTGCATCAGGTCGGTTTCCCACACGGAATCGACACCCTGCTTCAACGCGAGGATGCGTTCGAGCCCGGCACCGGTGTCGATCGACGGCTTCGGCAGTGGGGTACGCGTGCCATCCGACGACTGGTTGAACTGCATGAACACGAGGTTCCAGAACTCCATGAATCGGTCACCGAACGGGTCGCCCAATGGGCCGCCGTCGGGTCCGAACGCCGGGCCTCGATCGATGTGCAACTCGCTACACGGTCCGCAGGGGCCGGTTTCGCCCATCTGCCAGTAATTGTCCTTGTCGCCAAGACGCTGGATCCGGCTCATCGGCACACCGACCTGCTCGTGCCAGATCGCCTCGGCTTCGTCGTCGGACTCGTGGACGGTCACCCAGATCTGGTCGCCGTCGATTCCCCACTTTTCCGTGACCAGCTCCCACGACCACGGAATGGCGTCGGTCTTGAAGTAGTCACCGAAGCTGAAATTGCCCAACATCTCGAAGAACACGAGGTGGCGCTTGGTGCGCCCGACATCGTCGAGATCGTTGTGTTTGCCGCCCGCCCGAGCGCACTTCTGCGACGTGACGGCCCGCTCGTAGGGAGCCTGCTCATCACCGGTGAAGTACGACTTGAACGGGACCATGCCGGCCACGTTGAACATCACCGTGGGATCGTGCGGAATCAGGCTCGCGGACGGCACCACCTGGTGCCCCTTCTCAGCAAAGAACCCGGTAAAGGAGTCTCGGAGTTGATCGGCCGTCATCGACATCGCGATGATGCTACCGAGGTGTCAGGCCTGGCCGATCATGCGTTCGAACTGGAACTCGCCGGCGGTGTCGTAGCGGAACACGAGAACAGACGCAGTGGCCAGTTCGAAGTCGTCCGTGAGGTCCACCGCCCCCGAACGCCCTTGGTAGTCGATGTCTTCGCCCGCATCCAGAAGCGCTGCACATTCGGCGAACTCCGTGCATTCGATTCCGCTACGCGAGACGTCGACGATCTGGTCCGCAAGGCTTGCGGGTGCGTCGGAGTCGTCGGCGACCGCAGCGAGCGCCACGAGGATCACCGCGTCGTAGCTCTCGGCGCCATACGTCGGGTCCGAGAGATCGCCGAGGCGCGTCAGGAATTCCGCATCTGCAGGGGCAGCGAGAAAGGTGCCGACCATCCCCGAAACGACCTCGGGCGACCCAACCAGGTCCACCAGTCCGCCGCCGGTGTTCGCCGCTGTTCCGTACAGAGCGAAGGGAACGGAACCATCGTTTCCGGCAGCGATCGCGGAGATCACCGCTGCGGTGTCTTCCTCGAACCCGGCAATCAACACGGCGTCCGGTCCGTCATCGAGCAACTCTTGGGCAATCGAGGCGAGATCGTCTTCGTCACCGGGGTCGTACCCACGCTCGTGTACAACGTCCAAGCCTGCGGCGCTCGCGGCGTCCGCAGCGGCATCGGTGATCGTGCGTGGCGCCCCGTCCGCGATCCCGACGATGCCCACGCTTTGTACGCCGTCATCGATCATTTGCGTGACGATCGCTCGCGCCTGCATCGAATTCGACGCGACGAGACGGACGAAACCATCGCCGGTAAAGCGATCATCCGGCACTGCCGGGGTGATCACGAGCGAGCCTGCTGCTCGCGCTGTGTCGATGGCCTCATCATCGCTGGTGAGCGGACCGAGCACCACGTCAGCACCGGTCGGATCGGGGTCGATGGATGACACGATCGACAGCTCGACCGGTTGTCCGAGCACACCGCCGGCTGCATTGATGTCGTCGACAGCCAATTGCGCGCCAGTGTTGGGTGCAATCGCTACCTCGGCCATGTCGCCCGACGACGGGAACAACCCCGCAATCGTGAGCGTGCCGTCGGCAACGAGCGGTGCCAGCGTCGTCGGCGGCGAGGAGGCAGGCAACACCGTGTCAGCCGGCGAATCGCTCGCCGGCGTAGAAGCAGGCGGCGTCTCGCTTTGCGCCGGAGTCGGGGTTGACGCGGAGGAATCCAGCGGCGCCTCTGCGACCGTCGTGGCACCAGCGTCTGACTCGTCGTCGCCCCGACCTCCGAGCACCACGAGTGCGCCGACTGCGAGCGCTACAAGGCCAGCGACCGCGGCGACGATGAGGCCGATTGGACGCTGCGGCGACGACTCGGCGACGACTGGTTCGCTCGACGACAGCGCACTGCCGGTACTGCGCGCCACGGTGACGCTGTCGTCTGCGCGCACTGCGGTGGCAAGCCGCTTGATCGCCCGATCTCCGAGGAGCGTTGCCGAACGGTCGAACGCCCCCGACATATCTTCCATGCTGGGGCGTTGCTCGATGCTCTCCGTCAGCCCGGCTTCGATGGCGTTGATCACCGGCACCATCGCAGGATCGCTCGAATCGAGTGGCGGCCAGCCGTGCACTCGAGAACTGAAGGTGGGCCGCACGCCCGAGAGCAGGTGGTGCATCGTGGCAGCCAGTGAGAACACATCAGCGGGGGCGCCCACTCGCTGGTTCCCGTCGAGTTCCTCTGGGCTCGCATAGGCCAACGTCAATGACGCCGTCTTGGTCTGATCGTCACCACGAGCCAACGCGGAGATACCGAAATCGCCGACCTTGACCTGCCCGAACCCGCCGACCATCAGGTTCGCCGGTTTGATGTCACGGTGCACGATGCCGACCTCGTGCGCTGCGATCAGCGCCTGAGAGACATGCTGTCCAATGAGCACCACGTCGGGACCCGCCAGCGGTTCGCCACTCATGCGATCCGAAATGGCTCCGCCATCGAGATACTCCATCACGAGGCATGGCCCCTCCGGGCCGCGGAAGATCTCCTCGACGGTCACCACGTACGGGTGCCCCTTCACCCGCAACATCGCTTCCAGTTCACGGTTGGCGCGATGCCATGCGGGCGAAGAGTCCTCCACGTCACGCAGCGTTTTGATCGCCACCGTGCCCCCCGTCGACGTGCGCGTCGCCCGATACACGCGACCGAGGCCGCCTTCGCCGATCAATAGTTCGTCCCCGTACCCGTCAAACACAATCCGCAGAATAGAGGGTCTGGCCCAACAGACGAGCAACAGCGTGCCGCTGCGGTAACTTCGCCGCAGTGACACGCCACGAGGACCTGCACGAGTGGATCAGCTTCGAAGACCCCCACGAGCACCGCACGTGGATCTTCGACAAGACCTTCCTGCTCTCGAACTACATGTGCATCTACGGCTGTGGATGCAAGGGCATTCTGGACCGCGCCGCGCCGGAGCTGGAGCAGGGGTGCTGCAGTTACGGGGCGCACTTCGTGGACGCCGACGACGTTGCGAACGTGGAGCGGCGTTTCGATCGGGTGAGTCCGGAACACATGCAGTTCCATGGGGTTGCGCTGGCCGACGGCGTCACTCGACGTGGCGACCTCGACAGCAACGGCGAGCCAACGGTTGTCAGCACGCTGGTCGACGACGCGTGTGTGTTTCTCAATCGGCCCGGATTCCCGGCCGGCGCTGGATGCGCATTGCACATCGCTGCGGTCGCAGCGGGCGAACGCCCGATCGATTGGAAGCCGCAGGTGTGCTGGCAGGTGCCGCTGCGCCTCGAAGACAGCACGGACGACTCGGGCCACGTGATCTCACGCCTCCGGGAATGGAAACGCCGAGACTGGGGCGAAGGCGGCGACGATTTTGCCTGGTGGTGCACGGAGGAACCCGAAGCATTCGTGGGCGCTTCGCCGCTCTATGAGTCGGCGCGCGACGACATCGTGGCAATGATCGGTCAGCCGATCTATGACTTGATGGTCGAGGTGCTGGAACTGCCCACAGCGGTTCCGATCCCTCACCCCGCTGTACGCCAGCGAGACTGAACTCACTCCTCTTCGGAGTCGTCCTCGTCTTCGTCGAAGGTCACGCCGTACTTCGCAGCGAGCGCTGCGTACTCGTCATCCTCGTCATCACCATCATCGTCTTTCTCGTCGAGCTCACGCTCCCCGAGTCCGAGGTCGAAGGCCCCAGGCCCCGACTGCTTCAGTTTTCTCGCCTCTTCAAATCGGCGATGACGACCCTTCTTCACGACAGGGCTCCCTCACTGGACGGTGGACAATGAGACTCGATGATAGCGGCAAGAGCTGGTCTTTTGCGGATCGCTGCCGTGTGTCACCATGAACGGATGCACACGGTGGCAGTTCTGAACCAAAAAGGCGGCGTCGGCAAGACAACGGTCACGCTGGGCCTTGCATCAGCAGCCGCTCAGGCGAGGCGTCGCGTGCTGGTTGTCGATCTGGACCCGCAAGGGTCCACGAGCTGGGTGCTCGGCGTCGACTCCGAACACGACGGCGACTCCGTCGGCGACGTGATGGCGGGGCGCCCGTTGAGCAGCGCCATCGTTGCCTCGACGTGGTCCGAATTCGTCGACGTCGTGCCCGCCGGGCCCCGCCTCCAGGACTTCGAGGAGGGAGATGCCACACGCCTTGCAGCCGCGTTCGCCCAAGCGGGAACCGCCCTCGAGGAATACGACGCGGTGCTGATCGACTGTCCGCCGTCATTGGGAAACCTCACCACCAATGCACTCGCTGCCGTGCGCCACGCGGTGATCGTGGTCGAGCCGTCGGCACTCGGCTTGCGCGGGATCGGCGGTGTGGCTGACGCGATCGACGAGGTCTGGGATTCCTACAACACCGAGTTGGAGCTGTCCGGGGTGATCCTGAACCGTGTTCCGGCCATCTCGAGCGAAGCCGAGCGGCGTATCGACGAGCTGCGCCGAATCGTGGGGCGCCAGGCGATCTGGAAACCAGCGGTGCCGGCGCGGGTGATCTTGAACCAGGCCGTCGGCGAACGCCGCCCCATTCACTCCTATGCCAGCCGAGCGACCGACCCGATCGAGGTGTTCGACAAACTGTGGGCGAAGCTGCGCCGGACGGTCAAAGACTGATCACACGGGCATGAGGGTCAAACGGCCCTGGGGGTCGAACGTGAGCCCCGCCTTGCCGGACACCAAGTCCCGAATGCCCTGGCCGAGCAGGTCCGCACGCCACCCCGTCGCCAAACGAGCGGCCGGGTCGTCACGCAAGAGGGCCACGATGTCGGCCTTGGTGGCCAGCATTGCCGTGTCGATCCGTTCGTCGCGAGCCATCTGCGACACCCATGCCGAGACCAGCGTGATCGCTGGGCGCAGCGATTTGTCGAGGTCGTCGGTGGACTTTGGTGACTCCGGAGGCGATGCGGCGGCTCCTGCCTTGACCGCCGCCAAGATTTCGTCTGCGATGCCGCCCTTGGTGTGTCGCTCATCCACCCCGCGAGCCTGGCGAAGCTCGGTGGCACTACTCGGTGCACGTTGGGAGATGCCGAGGATGGCGAGATCAGGCAGGACCTGTCGAACGGGAATGTCCACCCGCATCGCGCGCTGTTCGCGCCACGCCGCCACCGCCTGAGCCACGGCGCGACCCTTCGGCCGCAGCGATCGCGCGTCTTTGAGTCGCAACCACGCATCGGCGGGAACCGACCCGCTCACGGGCCGAGTTCGAAGATCCTCACAGGCATCTTCGGCCCATTCGAGGCGACCGACGTCGGTCAGCTTCTGCACCAGCGAATCGTGCACGCCGAGCAGGTACTCGACATCGGCCGCTGCGTACTGGCACTGATTGTCCGTCAGCGGCCGCCGCAACCAATCCGTCAACCGGTCGCCCTTGGCGGGGCTGATTCCCACCTCGCCCTGCAACAGCGACACGAGCGACGGCGTTCCATAGCCGAGGAACCCAGCTGCAAGCTGCGTGTCGAACATACGACGAGGGATCGACCCCACCGCGTGTGTCAACACGTCGAGATCTTGCTGCGCGGCATGAATCACGCAGAGCGACTCGGTGTCGAACAGCCGGCCGAGGTCGGACACATCGAGCCCCAGCGGATCGATCAGCACCAATTCCTGCTTGTCAGGCGTCCCCTCGGGCCACCAGGCGATCTGAATCAGAGCGAGTTTGGGAAAGTACGTGCGCTCGCGGTGGAACTCGGTATCCAGCGCATAGCGCGGCATGTCGATGAGCTCATCGACGAGTTCCACCAGGCCCTCCTGGTCATCGATCCATCCGAACTCGATGTGTGGGGGCCGCTGCTCAGACATCGGTGGCAAACCCTGCTTCGAGCCAGGCCAGCATTCCGCCAGCGACGTTCACGACATGGTGACCATGCGCCGCTGCGTAGTCGCACGCACCTCGACTTCGGCCACCGACCTTGCAGATCACGTAGGTGGGGGCACCCGAGAACTGATCCAGTCGCTCCGGGACGGTGCCGAGTGGAACGTGGGTGGCGTAGGGGACGTGGGCATCAGCCCACTCGTCGTCCTCGCGAACGTCGATCAACACCACGTCGGGCCCCAGCGCATGCAGGTCAGCCACAGAGATTTCTTCGATACTCACGGAGGTCGACCCTACTCAGGCAGGTCGCCGGGCGCATTCATGTTCGTCAGTCCACGCTCATCCACGGTGACCGCCACATGTGGCAACTCACGGATCACCCGATGCAACGCCCGCTCCGCGCCGTCGAACAGTTCCTGAACGCGTGGGAGCGCGTCGATCGACCACACCGCGCACAGCGGCTCGAGCCGATCGGTGGCAGCCACCCAGACAACCGAGTGCCCATCACCAGCTTCGGCTTCGAGCAGCGGAAACAACATGTCGGACGTGACGAGCGCAAGGTCGCAAGCGAGCACGATCACTCGATCAGCTCTGCCGGAGAAGTGCTGCAACGCGCCGAGCACTCCTCCGACCGGCCCCTCACCCGGGAACGCTTCGGCGACGACGGAGGCGTCGAGGCCCGCCAACTCTTCGACATCGCCTCCGTACAACACCACAGGATCCGCTCCAAGCCCCCGACACGCAGCGATCACCCGGTCCCCCATCGCCACGCCGTCGACGTCGATCAGCGCCTTGGTTCGCCCCATCCGACTGCTCGCGCCGCCCGCCAGCACCGCAGCCGCGAGGGTCATGAATTCGGCGTGCCGGACGGGTCGAGCTGCAACAGGAATTGCGCGCAGCGCTCTGCCTCGTCGTCCTCGCCGATCTCGGCAGCCATCAGGCCAAGACCGCGCAGCGAACGCAGGAAACCGTGGTTGGTCGGCTCAGCCCATCGCACGTATCCAGAACCTCGCCATCCGTTTGCACGCAGCGTGTCGAGGCCGCGGTGGTATCCGACCCGATACGCCGCGTATCTCTCGATCGTGTCGCGTCCGAGGTCGCCGAGCTCAGCCCAGCCGGCGAGAAAACGCGGCGACGCAGCCACCACGTCGGCCACGGCACTTCGGCGTTCGTTGCCGGACAGTGCCAACGCAGCCGCCAAACGGTCGGCGTCGACGGCGTCTGGGGCCGGAATGACGGTGGTGGGAATGCCGCTGGAGAATTGAATCGGTTGGTCGCTCACCCCCACGATCGTACGCGGGCGGGTAAGTTTGCGCCGTGCTCGCCATCACACTGTCTCAAGCCAAGACCATCGCCATTGCGCTCGTCGGTGTGTTCGCTGTCGGCTCGGTGGCGTCGGCCTGGCTCATGAAGACGATCATCCAGAAAGCGCTGATGGCCGGCGTACTTGCGTTGCTCGCCTTTGCGGTGTTTACCCAGCGCACCTCGCTGCAGGACTGCGCCGACAAGGTGAAAGATGCCTTCGAGGTCGATGCAGCGGGTGCTCGATTGATCGATACGGATTGCTCCTTCTTCGGTACCACCATCACCATTTCGGATCCTCGGCAAGACCCCGCTGACGTTCAGGGGTGAGGCTCGCTCGGCTCACGGCCGCGAAAGCCGTTTCCAACACCGCGCTGCGCTGGGTTCCTCCGTTTCTTCCCACGCTGGAACGAGCATTCGGTGCCACGACGGGCCAGATGACCACGATCCTCGGATTCGGGGAGATGGCCGGACTGTCGACGATTGCGGTCGGCAAGCAACTCGACCGCGGTCGGGAGCGCTTGGTCATGACGGTTGCCCTGATGGTCATTTCGCTCTCGTCGATGGTGACCCTGGTCGGATCGAGCTTCACGTTCGCGATCGGCTTTCTCCTGGTCGTGCTCGGCGTGGCCAACCTCACCGTCGCCGGGCACTCGACCATCAGTCGATTCGTCCCCTACGCCGAACGCGGCCGCGCCCTCGGGTTGTACGAGACGTCATGGGCCATCGGCCTGCTGATCGGCGCACCCATCATCGCGATTCTCATCTCGATCTTCGGCTGGCGGGGTCCGTACGTGATGCTCGCCGTTGCTTCGGCAGCGATGGCGGCATGGATCTGGGTCGCTGGAGCGCGCAACGCTGCGGTCGCCGACGCGGCACCCGCACTGCCGACGTCGCCAGCCGCAGCTGCGAGCGGTTGGTCGTCGCTTCCCGCTCGGGCCTGGGCGGTCATCGTCGGCTCAGCGCTGTTGGCCATGTCCGGGCTCTCGGTATTCGCCATCTCGGGGAGTTGGCTCGACGACGACTTCGGCGTCTCGACCGGCGGACTCGGCCTGGTCGCGATGGGATTCGGTGCGATCGAGCTGCTCGGATCCACGGCGTCGGCCGGGCTCGTCGATCGCCTCGGCAAGCTCAAGTCGACGCTGATCGGCATCGCATTCTTGATCGCCGGTCAGGTGCTGATGGTGCTGGCGAACGATCGACTCTGGCTCGGCGTGCTCGCGATCCTGGTGTTCCTCGGAGGGTTCGAGTTCGCCTTCGTCACGTCGTTGTCCCTGGTGACCGAGGCCACGCCGGACTCGCGTGGTGTCACCATTGCACTCTCCAACGGCGTTGGCACCGTTGCTCGTGGTTCGGGCACCATCGCCAGCGGGTGGCTGTTCACTCGCTGGGGTATCGAGGGAACGCTCGGGCTCTCCGCGGTGGCCGTCACGATCGCCACGATCTGCTTCGTCGTCAGTCGACGCGAACCAAGCGCAACACGTCGGTCGCCGTGATATTGCGATCGATATCGGGCGCTCCAGCGAGCACCAGCACCGTGTCCCCCGACTTCGCAGCGCCGAGCTGTACGGCGGTTTCCACTGCGAACCAGACCATCTCGTCCGTCGATGCGTAGGTCTCGACCTGCAACGGCTCGACCCCCCACGTGAGTGCCATCGTGCGCACCATCTTCGGGTCTGGTGACAAGCCGATCATGCGGGCTTCGGGTCGAAAGCGAGCGATTGCGCGGGCTGTTCGTCCAGTACGAGTGCAACACAGAATCGCCGCGACCTCGGCGTTGATCGCGGCCTGTGACGCCGCATGCGACAGCGCACGTGTGATGCGGGTTTCCGACGACACCTCTTCGCCTTGCTGCAGCTGCACACGCCCCAAACGGTTGGCCCACTGGCGATAGCTGGCCTCGGATTCGGCTCGCTGCGCAATTGCGCTCATGGTCTGCACCACGCCGACCGGGTCACGGCCGATCGCGGTTTCACCCGAGAGCATCACTGCGTCGGTGCCGTCGAACACCGCGTTGGCCACGTCGCTGACCTCGGCCCGAGTGGGCGAGGTTCCCGAAATCATCGATTCGAGCATCTGCGTCGCCGTGATCACCGGGCAACCGAGCTCGACGCAGTGTCGGATGATCCGTTTCTGGAGGTGCGGCACGTCTTCGATCGGACAGTCGATGCCCAAGTCGCCGCGGGCCACCATCACTGCATCGGACACCGCAACGATTGCCTCGAGGTTGTCGAGCGACGCCTGCGTCTCGATCTTGGCCACCAACTGGGCCCGGTCGCCGACAACGTCGCGAACGCGCTGCATGTCCACGGCCTCGCGCACGAACGACACCGCCATGAACTCCACACCCGCTTGGGCCATGGCTTCAGCAAGCATCAGGTCCTCGTCGGTCGGCGTGGTGAGACGCAACATGTCCGACTGGAGATTCACCCCAGGTTGGCCGTTGGCTCGGCCGCCGGTTTCGATCTGGGCGATCGCTCCGTCGTCATCGACGTCGAGCACGACCATCGAGATCGCTCCGTCGCCGAGCACGACTCGGGCACCCATCCGCAGATCCTCGAGCAGCGTGTCGTACTGGACGTACATCGTGTCTGCGTTGCTCGCCCTGTCGCCGGGAAGAAGGCGGATCTTTGCGCCCGCTTCGAGCATGGCACCGCCCTCGGGGAACCGACCGGAGCGAATCTTGGGGCCAGGCAGATCGGCGAGCACCGCAATGGGTCGCCCGGCGTCCGCTGCAGCTTCGCGAACACTCGCCAGCTTCGCGAGGTGCTCGTCCAATTCACCGTGGCTGAGATTCAGTCGCACCACGTCGAGACCCGCGTCGAACAGCTTGCGGAGCATGGGAACCGACTCACTTGCAGGACCGACGGTCGCCACGATCTTTGTTCGACGTGTCATGTCTGCTTGTCTATCACCAGATGGAACTCTTGCTGATCAGACATGCCTTGCCCGTGCGCCGCGAGTTGAGCGAAGGGATCGCCGACCCCGAGCTGGCTCCCGAAGGACTCGAACAAGCGGCCTTTCTCGGTGCATACCTGGCCCCGGAACCCCTCGATGCGGTGTACGCCAGCTCGTTGCAGCGGGCACGTCAAACCGCCATTCCCGTGGCCGACGGCCGCGATCTGGAGATCCAGATCGAACCCGATGTCGCCGAGTTCGACAAGGACAGCCCCGAGTATGTCCCCGTCGAAGAGCTCAAGGCAGCGAACGACCCTCGCTGGAAGGCGATGCTCGACGGTGACTTCGAGGGTTCGGAAGGTCACGAGGCGTTCGCTGCCCGTTGCATTGCCGGCATCGAGCGCATCATCGACGCCCATCGTGGGCACCGTGTTGCGGTCGTGTGCCACGGCGGCGTGATCAACGCCTACCTGTCGCATCTGCTCGAGGTCGACAACGGCCAGCGCGGCTTCTTCTACCCCAACTACACCTCGATCCATCGAGTTGCCGCGGCATCGAGCGGCGAACGTTCGGTCGTCACGGTGAACGAGACCAGCCATCTGCGAGGAACCGGACTCCCGATGGGTCTCTTCCAGAAGGGATGACGATGCTCGACGACCTCATCGACTACCTCGATTCGTCGCCGTCACCGTGGCACGCAGTTGCGTCAACGATGGCCCGACTGAACGGTTTCGAACAGCTCGATGAACGAGCCGCATGGGATGGCGTCCCCGATCGGGGCGTTGTGGTTCGCGATGGCGCACTGGTTGCTTGGTCGATCCCCGCAGGTGCCTCACCCTCGACCGGATTCCGCATCGGGGGCGCTCACACGGATTCGCCGTGCCTGCGCATCAAGCCCAATCCTGATCGCTCCAGCGTCGGCTGGAAACAGCTGGGTGTTGAGGTCTACGGCGGAATCTTGAACAACACGTGGCTCGACCGCGACCTCGGCATCGCCGGGCGCCTGGTGGCCGCCGACGGCGCTCAGGTGTTGGTGAACGTCGCTGAGCCGGTGGCCCGTGTGCCGCAGCTCGCAGTGCATTTGGATCGTGGAGTGAACGACGAAGGGCTGACGCTCGATCGTCAACGCCACCTCGCTCCCGTGTGGGGAATCGGCGCGTCGACACCCGGCGAGTTCGCCTCGTGGATCGGCGAGCGCGCTGGCATGTCCTCCGCTCCGACTTGGTGGGATCTGTGCCTGTACGACGTGCAGGGGGCATCCGTTGTCGGGGTCGACAAGTCGCTGCTCACGTCGGCTCGCCTGGACAACCAGCTGTCGTGCTGGGCAGCAACCGTGGCACTCGAGGGCGCAACCCCGATCGACCACATCGCGGTGATCGTGCTCAACGACCACGAAGAAGTCGGGTCATCGAGCAATACCGGCGCACAGGGGCCGCTGCTGGAGACCGTGCTGAGCCGCATCGTGGATGCCCGCGGGGGTTCACCAGACGACTTCCATCGGGCACTCGCAGACTCCGCTTGCGTGTCGGCCGACAACGCGCACGCGGTCCACCCGAACTACGTCGAGCGCCACGACCCGGACCACCGCCCAGTCGTCAACGCCGGGCCAGCAATCAAGGTCAATGCCAATCAGCGCTATGCCACCTCGGCCACCACCGCTGCGATGTTCCAGCGTGCGTGCGAATCAGCTGGCGTGCCGTGGCAGGTGTTCGTGTCGCGCAACAACATGCCCTGCGGGTCCACGATCGGGCCGATCACCGCAACGCAGCTCGGCATCGACACCGTCGATGTCGGCATACCTCAACTCTCGATGCACTCCGCTCGCGAGCTGTGCGGCGTCGATGACACCGAGCATCTCGCACGTGCACTCGGGGCCTTCTTCGACTGACCCGCCCCACTGATTCGCTTCGCCTGTTTGCGCGTCAGCTGACGGCCGCAAGCGCTTCGTCGTAGAGCGCCTGAATCTCTGCGTGCAGCCGCTCGGTTGCCGCGGCGAGTTGCTCACGGTTGGCGCGGCCCTTGTCGTTCGTTTCGACCATGAACGGCTCGCCGATGATCACGTGCACCTTGCGCGGAAACACGAACTTCGCGCCGCGCGGCATGGCCTTGTCCGATCCGCCGATGCCGACCGGAACGAGTGGCACACCGGCCTTTGCCGCAAGAAACGCTGCGCCGTCCATCAACGGCTGGACGGTCAGGCCGTCCTTGCGTTCACCTTCGGGAAACAGCACCAACGGCTGGCCACTGGTCAACACATCGATACAGCGCTTCAGTGCTTCGCGATCGATCGCACCTCGGCTCACCGGGATCGCACCCATCGCCGTGAACATCTTGCCGAGCCGCTCGAACTTCCACATGGAATCCTTGCCGAGGTAGCGCATCCGGCGGAACTGCACCCATGTGGTGATCGGGGTATCGATGTAGCTGCGGTGCACCGGAGCGAGCACGAAGGCCCCGTCGGGCAGGTTCTGTCGCCCCGCCACCGTGCCGCGTGTGTACAAGCGCAGCGTGTTGGCCACGACCAGCCGCCAGAACGCGTACAGAATCCGATTCCAGCGGGTGTCGCGTCCCGGCTTGGTGACGATCTTCTTCGCCGCAGCGGGCTCGCTCACAGCATCTCCAACACGTGATCCACGACCTCGGTGATCGTCATCCCCGTCGTATCAACGATCGTCGCGCCGGACGCCTCGACGAGTGGACTGTCAGCACGGCTGGAGTCCTTGCGGTCCCGCTCGATGATGGAAGCCTCCACCTCGTCGACGTCGCCGCCGATCTCGGCAACGCGGCGTTCTGCTCGCCTGCGAGCAGACGCCGTGACGAACAACTTCAGGTCCGCATCGGGAAACACCACTGAGCCGATGTCTCGGCCTTCGACCACACCGCCGCCATGGGTGTCGATCCAAGCGCGCTGGCGACGCACCAGCTCCGCTCGAACAACGCTGTTTGCCGCCACGGCACTGACCGAGCCCGTGACTTCTCGACCGCGAATATCGATGGTGGCATCCTCGCCGTCGACGACCACGACCGCTCCCCCGTCGACATCGCGGATGTCGAGGTCGATTGTTCTGGAGACCGCACCGACGGCATCGACGTCACTCGGGTCCACCCCACGCCGCAGCACGGCAAAGGTCACCGCCCGATACATCGCTCCGGTGTCGAGGTAGCCGACATTCAGACGTGCAGCCACCGCACGACCAACCGTCGATTTTCCGGCGCCCGCCGGCCCGTCGATCGCGATCACCGTGGCGGTCCCGCCAGATGGTTGGCCGGTTGCGTTGGTCACCACGACACCCCCTGCGGGCGGCCTTCGTCGTAGCCCGCAGCACCCTGCACCCCGACGATCGCTCGTTCGTTGAATTGAGGGATCGATGCCGCGCCGGCGTAGGTGCATGACGAGCGCAGCCCCGCGACGATCTGATCGACGATGTCTTCCACACCGGGGCGCTCGGGGTCCAGGTACATGCGCGAGGTGCTGATTCCCTCCTCGAACAACTCCTTGCGGGCCCGATCGAACTCGGCGTCGCTCTGGGTCCGGTTTTTCACCGCCCGGTTCGACGCCATGCCAAAGTTCTCCTTGTAGAGGCGTCCGTCGGTATCGCTGCGCACGTCCGCTGCCGATTCGTGTGTGCCTGCGAGCCAAGAACCCAGCATCACGTTCGCCGCACCGCCCGCCAGTGCGAGCGCCACGTCACGAGGGAACTTCACACCACCATCGGCCCAAACGTGCCCACCCAGTCGAGTTGCCTCCTCGGCGCATTCCACCACAGCGGAGAACTGCGGCCGTCCGACCCCGGTCATCATCCGTGTCGTGCACATGGCGCCGGGGCCGACTCCGACCTTGATGACATCGGCGCCGGCTTCGATCAGCTCGCGGGTTCCTGCGGCAGTCACCACGTTGCCCGCCACGATCTTTGCCTCTGGCAACGCTGCTCGGACGGCCTCGATGGCATGCAGCGTGCGGGTTTGGTGACCGTGCGCGGTGTCGATCACCAAGACATCGGCGCCCATGCGAACCAATTCCGACGCTCGTGCGGCAGGGTCACCGTTGATGCCGACGGCAACGCCGACGAGCAGACGGCCGGCACCGTCCAATGCCGGCGTGTAGATCGTGGAGCGCAACGCACCTTTGCGGGTGATGACACCGAGCAGTCGTTCGTCGGAACCAACGACCGGGGCAACGTGTAAGCGCTGCTCGCCCAGCTGTGCGTGCGCGGTCTGCACGTCCACGTGCTCGTCCAAGATGTGGACGCTCGACGACATCACATGACGCAACTGGGTGAATCGGTCGAAGCCATCGCCGTCCTTGCCGACGAACACGCCCACCGGTCGTCCGTCGTCCACCACCACGACCGCACCATGAGAACGTTTGTTGATCAGAGTGAGGGCATCGCCGATGGTCGCGTCTGGCGTCAACGTGATCGGCGTCTCGAAGACCGGGTGGCAGGCCTTGACGCTTGCGATCACCGTCTCCACCACGTCGAGCGGAATGTCCTGCGGCAGGATCGCCATCCCGCCGCGGCGTGCGATCGTCTCCGCCATTCGACGGCCGGACACGGCGGTCATATTCGAGACGATCAGTGGGATCGTGGTGCCGACTCCATCGGGTGTGGTGAGGTCGACGTCCATTCGTGAAGCAACGTCGGACAGGCTCGGCACCATGAAGACGTCGTTGTACGTGAGGTCGTGGCCCGGATCAGCGTGGAGCATGCGCATGGGTGAGCGATGCTATTGCGTTCTACGCTCCGTCAGATGTCTTCAGTGATGCTGGTCCACGGCTGGGGTGGCTCGTTCGAGTCCACCTGGCAACGCAGCGGGTTCACCGCGCTCCTGGAGGACGGGGGCAAGACCGTGCTCGGTGTCGACCTGCTCGGGCACGGTGAGGCCCCGAAGCCGCACGAACCCGAGGCGTATGCAGACCTGACCGAGCGTGTGATCGACGCACTGCCACCCGAGCCCGTCGCTGCAATCGGGTTTTCCCTCGGAGCCCTCACGCTGCTGCGTACCGCACTGGCACACCCCGACCGGTTCGAGCGGATCGTGCTCGCCGGTATCGGACGCAACGTGTTCGAGCGAGATCACTCGGGCGCCACACAGATCGCTGACGGACTCCAGGCCCTCATCGACGGCGCCGCCCCCTCGTCGCTGCCCCAGACCGCTCGACTGTTTGCCCAATACGCGCAGCAACCAGGCAACGATCTCGAGGCGCTGCACGCCGTGATGCGTCGCCCCGCGGGCGCCGTTCTGGCTCCGGCCGATCTTGCAGCGGTCACTTGCCCCGTGTTGGTCGTGGTCGGTGCCGACGACTTCGTGCATCCGGGCGACGAGCTGGCTGCTGCATTCCCACACGGTTCCTGTCTGTCGCTCCCGCGCACCGACCACTTCGCAACCACCGAATCATTCGGGTTCTTCGACGCTGCCCTGGAATTCGTCGGAGCGCTCGGGTGACACAGCGCCTGGTGCGCGGCGACTTGGACCGTGCGGTGGGGGCCATTCAGACCGGAGGTTTGGTGGCCATGCCAACCGAGACCGTCTATGGCCTTGCTGCTGATGCAACCAATCCAGCCGCACTCGCACGGGTCTTCGCTGCGAAGGCGCGTCCATCGGATCACCCCCTGATCGTGCATCTGGCCGATCCAGACGATCTCGCAGAATGGGCGCCAGAGGCGTCACCCACCGCACGGCTGCTCGCGGCCACGGCCTGGCCTGGGCCGCTGACGCTGATCGTTCCACGGTCGTCACGACTGCCCTCGGACGTAGCCGGCGGACGCAGCACCGTTGGCCTCCGGGTTCCCGCACATCCAATCGCTCGTGCCCTTATTCGCGAGGCGGGAGTACCACTCGCCGCGCCGTCGGCGAATCGATTCGGGGCGGTGAGCCCGACGACGATCGAGCACGTCCGCCTCGACCTCGGCGACGTCCTCGATCCAGGGCTCGATGTACTGCTCGACGGCGGGCCGTGCCCAGTCGGCGTCGAGAGCACGATCGTCGACACGACCGTCGACCCCGTCCAGATCCTTCGCGCCGGGGCCGTGACCCACACACAGGTTCGCTCGATCATCGCGGCCGAGGTGGCGCCGGCTCGTGGCCCTGCCCGAGCGAGCGGCATGCTGCTGTCTCACTACGCCCCGGCCTGCGATGTGCGAGTGGTCGACACCGCCGATGATGCCGTTGCGTTGCGAGCCGGATCGCCCGGTTCACGAGTGCTCGACCTCACCCATGACGTCGGCAAATATGCGCGCGACCTCTACGCCGAACTGCGCCGGGCCGACGCCGACGGCATCCGAACGCTCATTGCGGTCCTGCCCGAGCCAGATGGACTCGGGCATGCGGTGCGAGATCGACTGACGAAAGCCGCCGCACCGCGCTGACGTCGTCAGAGCGCGGACCAGTCGAGACCGTTGAGCGCCACGATCCACGCGTTGCGCACGTCGACGATCGCGGGGAGCACCCACCCGTCGACTGCGGCGATCGACACACTCACCGTCGATGCACCCGCATCGGGCACGACGTCGAGCTGGCACCAGCAGGTCAGCGGGGCCGCCAGCAACGTCCGCAACACATAGGGCGGGTCATCGTCTTCGACTTCTCCGAGCTCGGCGGCTGCCACCAGCAGTGCTTCGAACGCCTCGACGGGAAGTGCCTCGATCGTGAACGACGGGACGTCACGTGTCGTGCCGATCCAGTCGTTGGTTCCACCCATCCCAGAACGGCCAGGGTCGGAACCACTCGTTGCGGGCCCTGATGAATATGGCGCTGGTGTTTGCTCCACGTCGGGTCGCGCAAGGAAGCGCAGTGCGTCGGCTGCGGCGGCGTTCACTCGTTGCATGGCCGCAGCATCACCACCAACGTCGGGATGCAGGGTTCGGGCGAGTTCACGGCGAGCGGTGCGAACCTCGGCGGGTGTGGCCTGGTCGGTCAGACCGAGCAGGCGGAAGGCATCGTCGGTCATGCGTCGCGAAGTGCTGCATATCGAGCACGGATGTCTGCCCCGTCGACGCCGTCGACAGCGGTGCCGGCTCCGAGCGCCCAGCGCTGCTGGATCACCGAGTGGTCGACCTGCTCGAGCACCGCAGCGGCTTGAACGCACGCTCCCGTCGCGACCGCCTCGGCCACGTTGCTGACCACGACCGGCATATCCACGAGGCCGGCGATGACGCGCTGCATCGCCGACGATTGAGCACCTCCACCCACGAGGATGAGGCGCCCGTTCACGGTGGTCTGGGCACGTAAGGCGTCCAGACCGTCCAGGAGCCCACATGCCACCCCGTCCACGGCCGCTCGTGCGAGCTGCGCCCGACTCACGTCGGTCCGCAGCCCTGCGATCTGTCCGCGAGCCTCAGGTCGGTTGGGCGTGCGTTCGCCGTCGAAGTACGGCAGGAGTACTGGACCGTTCGGCTCAGCGCTGAGCGCAAGCGCATCGAATTCGACATGGTCGACGCCCAACAGCCGCCGCGCCGCGTCGAGCACCTTGGCCGCGTTGGATGTGCACACGAGCGGCAGGAATCGTCCCGTGGCATCGGCGAATCCGGCCACCGCACCGGTGGAGTCCGCGGTCGGTGTTTCCGACACCGCGTACACGGTGCCGGATGTCCCGATCGAGATCACGGCATCACCAGGCCGCAAGCCGACGCCCAAGGCGGCCGCCATGTTGTCGCCGGTGCCGGGGGCCACGACGGCGCCGTTCCACTCGCCGGCGACATCGAATGGCCCGAGTACGTCAGGAACCACCTGCTCCCAATCTCGATCGGTGTCGACCAGCGACAACAGGTCCCAACGGTACGAGCCGTCTGCCGGTGACCAGTAGCCGGTGCCAGATGCGTCACCGCGATCGGTGGTGTACCGACCGGTCAATCGCCTCGTGATTTCGTCGTGGGGCAACAGAATCCGCTTGATCTGACCCCAGCGATCGGGGTGCGTGCGATGCAGCCACGACAGCTTCGTGATCGTGAATGCGGCAACGGGCACGCTGCCCACTGCTTCGGCCCACGCGGTTGCACCGCCGAGCTGATCGATCAGCCACTCGGCGTCATGGGATGACTCCATGTCGTTCCACAGCTTTGCCGGATGTACCGGACGGTCAGCTGCGTCGAGTGCCACCATTGCGTGCTGCTGGCCACCGATGCTGATTCCGTCGACCGCCGGTGAACCAACGTGCTTCCAGGCCTCGCTGAACGCCGCCCACCACGACTCCGGGTGCTGTTCGCTGATTGGCGGATGCACAGGTTCGTGGTCAGCTCGCGACGCGTTGACCACATCCCCGCTCGAGAGGTCTCGAATCTCGACTTTTGTGGCTTGCGTGCTGGAATCGACGCCGGCAACCAAAGGCATGAACGTCAGATTAACGCTGGCACCGAATCGCAGGGTGTCTCGCCTTTGGCTATCACTGCGTCTACACTTTCGAGACCTGAAACGTGTAGGCAATCCCGCCTCACCTGGACAGGGGGAGAAATCAATATGCAGAAAGCACGTGTGAAGCGCGTCGGCGCACTGCTCGTCGGACTTTCGCTCACCGCAGCCGCTTGTGGCAGCGATGACGAGACGCCCGTCGAGGAAGAAGCCCCGACCACTGAGGCCGCCGAAGAAGAGGCCGAAGAAGAAGCGCCCGAAGAAGAAGCCATGGAAGAAGAAGCCATGGAAGAAGAAGCCATGGAAGAAGAAGCCATGGAAGAAGAAGCCATGGAAGAAGAAGCCATGGAAGAAGAAGCCATGGAGGAAGAGGCTCCGGCTGGCGACACCGAAGGCCAGCTCGTCATCGGCGGTCTGCTGCCCGAGACCGGCAACCTCGCATTCCTCGGCCCGCCCGAGATCGCAGGCGTGAACCTCGCAGTTCAGGACATCAACGCTGCCGGCGGCGTGCTCGGACAGGACGTCGTGTACCTGCCCGGTGACTCCGGCGACAATGGCGATGTGGCCAACGCAACGGTTGACCGCCTGCTCGCTGAGGACGTTGATGCGTTCATCGGTGCAGCAAGCTCCGGTGTCTCCCTGACCGTGATCGACAAGATCACCCAGGCTGGCAAGGTCCACTTCTCGCCGGCGAACACCTCCCCGGCGTTCACCGACTACGACGACAACGGTCTGTACTTCCGTACCGCACCGTCCGACGTCGTGCAGGGTGCTGCACTCGCTGACATCATGATCGGCGACGGCAATGCCTCGGCCACCTTCCTCGTGCTCAACGATGCCTACGGCACCGGCCTGCTCGAGTTCACCTCCGGCCCGTTCGAAGCTGCTGGCGGCGTTGTTGACGCCACCAACATCTACGACCCGAAGGCAGAGAACTTCGACGACGTCGTTGCTGTTGCTGTCGAAGCTGACTCCGACGCCATCGTGATCATCGGATTCGACGAGACCTCGAAGATCCTCACCGGTCTCATCGAGGCTGGTATCGGACCGGACGCCAAGAGCGTGTACGGCACCGACGGCAACATGGGCAACGCCCTCGCCGAGGCATTCGACGACCCGAGCGTTCTCGCCGGCATGCGCGGCACCCTCCCGGGTGTCGACGTCGCCAACGAGTTCGCTGACTTCCGTGCCAGCCTCGAGGCAATCGACCCCGAACTGGTCGACTTCTCGTACTCGGCCGAGTCCTACGACGCCATCGTCGTCATGGCACTTGCGGCAACCGTCGCCGGTTCCGATGACGGTGTCGCCATGGGCGCAGCAATCAACGACGTGACCCGTGGTGGCGAGAAGTGCACCACGTTCGCCGACTGCCTCGCACTCGCCGAAGCTGGTACCGACCTCGACTACGACGGTGTCTCCGGCCCGCTCGAGTTCCGTGACGAGGGCGAGCCGACTCAGGCTTCGATCCTCACGCTGGAATTCGACGCCGAAGGCGCACTCCAGACCGTCGGTGCAGTCCAGGGTTCGGTGGAGGTCTGATCTTCGGATCAGCTTCGAATACTGAACAACTGAACATCTGATTGCGTGCAGAGCCCGGGGCTTCGGTCCCGGGCTCTGTCGCGTCCGGGCCAGCTTCCACAGGACTCTGCTGTTCCCTCCATCGCTGGGCCGAGCGACGTCTTCACGAGCCCACGCGCCAGAGCGCCACGGGACGGGATACCACCGATGCCCAGACGACGACCACTACGACCCTGAACAGACGAGACCAGCACCCAGACCGCGCCCTCGCCCACGTCGGTGAATCGTCTCATCTACCCAACGAGCCGCAGACGTCGACGAATCGTCACACACGGAATGAGCTGGGAGTACTCAGCGCTCCCCCTCTGGTGTGACGATTCCTGGTACAGACTCAAGTGCACGCGGGTGAGACGATTCACCGATACAGACTCAAGCGCACCCGGCGAGACGATTCACCGATGTGGTCTCAAGTGCGCCCGGCGAGACGATTCGGCGATGTGCCCCTACGCCGAGTTCTGAGCAGCCCGACGCCAACCTCTGAGCTGCTCGAGGACAGGCGAACGCTCCAGCACACCCAACTCTGAGGTACCCCGCTGCGCACAATCGCAGCATGTTTCGTTCCGGCCAACTGCGCTACACCGCTCCCCCTCCACCACATCAGTCGGCAATCGAGGCGAACCGTCCAACAAGGACGCCCCGAGCGCTGGTCTGGCGCATCGAGCCGCACCGCCGGGCAGCGATGCTGTGCGGCGCTGCACCCTGCAGTCGTGTGATTGCCTCATGGACCTGTCCGATGTGCAGCACTCCGCTGCCTCGGCGCTGGCAAGCGGGACGGCATCGCGTCTACTGCACAAACAGTTGCAAGCAGCGGGCCTATCGCCACCGCTGCGAACAACGCCGGGTTGTTCCCATGTCGACTCGGCGCCACCCGCGCCCCATCCGCGCCACCACGAGCGCCCGCATTCATGCGATGCGTGAGTTCGGCGACGTAGTGAGCGGCCACCGGGACTCAAGCGGGCGAGGCGTCACCGCGTGCGGTGCGTTCGCACTGGTCGCAAGCGATCGGCCCGAGCGGTTCGGTCATGTGCGATTTGTCGGCGCCGATCCACAGAATGCAACGACGTGTCGGACGTGCTCACTGCTGTCCGGCGCCCCACCAGCAGCCGGGAACGTCAGCTGGGAACCGTTGCAGGACGTGGCTGCGTGACTTACTCCTGATGGTCTTTGACCAGGGTGCCGAGGTACAACTCGATGACCTTGGGGTCCTTCAACAACTCGCCGCCCGTGCCGGTGTAGGCATTGGCACCCTGATCGAGCACGTAGCCACGATCACAGATTTGCAGACAACGACTGGCGTTCTGCTCGACCATCACGATCGAAACACCGGCCTTGTTGATCTTGTAGCAGCGGATGAACACTTCGTCCTGCAGCGCAGGCGACAGACCAGCAGACGGCTCATCGAGCAGCAGCACAGAAGGATCCATCATCAGTGCTCGACCCATGGCGAGCATCTGTCGCTCACCACCCGAAAGTGCGCCTGCGCGCTGATCCTTTCGTTCCACCAACCGAGGGAACATGTCCCCCACGACCTCGTAGCGCTCCTTGAAGCGCTTCTGGTCCAAGAAGCAGCCCATCTCGAGGTTCTCGACAATGGTCAGTGCAGGAAAGACGTTGTTCGTCTGTGGGACATACCCGATCCCACGACTCACGAGGGAGTGCGCCTTCATGTTCGTGACATCCTCACCGCGCAACCGAACCTGTCCATCTCGGATGTTCACGAGCCCGAACATCGACTTCACGAGCGTGGATTTCCCCGCTCCATTGGGTCCGATGATGGCAACGAGTTCACCCTCAGAAAGCGTCAGGCTGCAATCGTTCAAGATATTGACGCCAGGCACGTAGCCAGCGGTGAGTGCGTCAGCGACCAGCAACGGCTCCGCGTCGACGCTCGCGCTCTCGGTGTTGGTGTTGTCCGCCATCACATCTCCCGTTCGAGGTCGAGCGCCGAGTCATGGCTCGACCCGAGGTACGCATCGACGACGGCCTTGTTCTGGCCAATCGAGGCCGGAGGACCCTCGGCAATGATCTTTCCTTCGGCCATCACGATCACCCAGTCACTGATCTCTTGCACCATGTCCATGTCATGTTCGACGAACAGCACCGTCATGCCCTGGTCACGCAGTCCCGTCACGTGCCCGAGCAATGACTGTGTCAGCGCCGGGTTCACACCCGCCATCGGCTCGTCGAGCATCACCATCTTTGGTTCCACCATCAGCGAACGCGCCATCTCGAGCAGCTTGCGCTGCCCACCGGACAGCGTGCCGGCAAACTCGTTGCGCATGTGATCCATCTTGAAGTGCACCAACAACTCGTCAGCGCGTTCCTCGATCTCTTTCTCCTGCTTGGACCACATGAACGGGAAGATCGAGCGGAAGAGCGACTCGCCCTTCTGGCCTGTGGCACCAAGCTTCATGTTCTCGATCACGGTCATCTTCGACAGCGCCTTGGTGAGCTGGAATGTTCGAACCATGCCGTAGTTCGCAATCCGGTGAGCAGGAACCTTGTCGATCGGTTGATCGTCGAAGGTTCGCGTGCCAGTGTCGGGGTTGTCGAAGTTGGTGAGCAGGTTGAACAGCGTGGTCTTGCCCGCACCGTTCGGCCCGATGAGCGCCGTGATCACACCACGCTGAACTTCGACGTGGTCGACGTCGACTGCCGTGAGGCCCCCGAAACGACGCACGACATTGTCGGCAATGAGGATCGGATCGGGCTTGGCCGCTCCAGGTTCCCACGCCACATCGGCAAGTGCAGCTCGCGCCGCATCTGGATCCACGTTCTCCACAGCAACGGCTTGCTTGAACGCCACGTCGGGGTTGAGATCATCGGTCATCGAGGGCCATCTCTTCCTTGTTGCCGAAGATTCCCTGCGGGCGGAATGCCGCAAGGAGTGCGAGGCCGAGGCCGATGAGCATGAAGCGCACCTGGCCGACCTGGGTGCCGGACAAGATGTTGTCATCGACAAAGCCGGTACGGACCGACTCGCGGAGGAACACGTCGGTGAAGTTCAGCACCCCGTACAGCAACGATGCTCCGATGACCGGCGCAAAGACCTTGCCGGCACCGCCGAGGATCAACGCTACCCATACGAAGAACGTGACATCGGTGATGAAGTTGTCCGGCTGCGCCAGGGAGAATCCGACGGCACGGAACATGCCACCGAGCGCTCCGAAGATGCCACCCAAGATCAGCGCCTGCATCTTGTACGAGTAGGCATTCTTGCCGAGTGCTCGGACTGCATCCTCGTCCTCGCGAATCGCCTTCAGCACCCGCCCCCACGGACTGCGGATGATCAACCAGCACAGCAGCACCGAGAACGCCAGCACGACCCAGCCAACGATCACCAGGAACATCTGGTTCCCGATGAAGAGGTTGAAGAAGTAACGCCCGCCCGGATCGAATGGGCTCAGGTCGTAGAACGTGCCCGAGAAACCGCCGAGGCCGTCAGACGAGCCGGTGAGCCAGTCCCAACGAGGCGACCGCATCGTGATGCGGATGATCTCGGCGACCGCGATGGTGACGATGGCCAGATAGTCCGCTCGCAGTCGAAGGGTTGGGATACCCATCAGCAATGCGAGCACGACCGGGAAGACGATCACGCCGAAGAACACACCGATGACAAACATCCACCCTTCCGATATCGAGAGCTGGAAGGTGCCCTCGTCATCGTTGAGGAGTGGTGACACGGTGGTGACGATGATGGCGAGGCCGTAGGCGCCTGCAGCCATGAACGCCGCCTGGCCGAAGTTCAGCAACCCGGTGTAACCGAAGTGCAGATTCAGCCCGATTGCGGCAAGCGCAAAGTAGATGAACTGCTCGCCGATCAAGCCACGCAGCGTGTTGTCGAGGATGCTGCCCCAACCAATGTCAACAAGTGCTCCGAAATCCATGGCGTGCCCCTATCCAATCCGCTCGCTGCGGCCGAGGAGACCCTGTGGCCTCACCAGCAGAATCAGTACCAGTGCCGCGAGTGCACCCACGTTCTTCATGTCGTTCGGGAACCATTCCGGCCAAGTGATGACCTGGATGAACACCCCGACGATGAGACTGCCAGCGAGGGCGCCATAGGCGGTGCCGAGCCCGCCGAGCGTGACGCCGGCGAACATCAACAGCAACAAACGGAATCCCATCTCCCAGTTGACGTTCTCGGTCATCCCGAACAGCACGCCGCCCAGGCCGGCCAGCGCAGAGCCCGTGATCCACACCCATTTGATGACGGATTCCACATCGATGCCCGACGACTCTGCGAGGTCGCGGTTGTCAGCAACCGCGCGCATTGCCTTGCCAGCACGAGTCTTCTGCAGCGCCAGGCCCACACAGACCAGCACGAAGATGGAGAACAAGATGATGAACAGATCCTTGTCAGCGAGCGAGAACACCCCGTAGTCACGCGCCGGCTGAATCTGGAAGTCCCGGTAGAAGCGCGCACGGCCGCGGTACTGAAACAAGAACACGTAGCGAAAGAAGATCGAGAGGCCAATCGACACCACGAGTGCCGAGATGAGACTCGCTCCCCGGTTGCGCAGCCGCTTCCAGACGAACTCGTTGAACAGCCAGCCGGAAAGACCCGAGATGATGACCGCCACGATGCCGGCGAAAATCAGCGAGTTCGTGCCGGGCACACCGAGCAGACGCCCGTTGCTCCAGATCTTGAAGATCCCGAAGAACTCGAAGTCGGCCGCAGCGCCATAGACCATGTGGAACATGAACGCGATCATCGCTCCGAACGTGACCGACTCGCCGTGAGCGAAGTTCGTGAGCCCGGTGGTACCGAAGATCAGGGACAGCCCGATGGCGCACATGGCGATGATCAAGCCGAGCTTGATGCCGTCGACCAGCAGCTGGGCGATCTTCCACGAGTTGTTGGTGCTTTCAGCACGTTCGCCCAGTGGAAACAACGTCGCCCGGTCCGTATTCGGCTGCACCTCGATCTCGGTCAGCGGGTTGCGGTCAGGGTTGCGCAACGACAAGCCCTCACCGAGTGTCGCTTCGTCCAACTGCACCGAGTACACACCGGATGAGGGCAGACCGACCGACCACACACCATCGGAATCGGTGACGGCGCTGCCGACCTCGTTGCCGTCTGAATCAAAGACGATGAACGTGACCCCTTCGATGAAGATTCGCTCCCCTTCTGCGTCTTCGGCTTGCAGGGTTCCACCGATCGACTCGGTGGCACCGCCTTCGCCTTCATCTTGGGCAGCCGTCGGCGAGCCGAGCGAGAAGACGCCCAGAACCGCAATGGTGGCGGCGAGGAGGAGTCTGATCCATCCGGGACGCTCCGCTGGTCTCAATCTTCTACGTGGCACGGCCGGGTACTCTAGACCCTCGAGGAGGCACCGGTGAAGAAACCTTCAGCCGGCTCGACAACATCGGCTGTCGCCGGTGCGAGCGCAAGCCGCAGTGTCGCCACCCACAGCAGCGTTGCGCCCGCAATATGCACTCCTACCAGGAGTTCGGGTACCCCGGTGAAGTACTGCGCATAGCCAATCGCAGCTTGCGACACCGCAACGAACAGCCAGCTCTGCATCGCCGGATGGTGCTTCAACTGACGCGCCAGTAGCAGGCCGACCCCGATGGCGAGGATCACCGAGATGCTGTGCGTGCGAGCGACATTGGAGATGTCAAAGCCGAAGCGCCGAACGTCTTCTTCACCGGCGTGCGGGCCGGTTCCGGTCACGACGGTCCCCGTGATGAGCGACACCGCCATGGTGACGCACAGCCCGATCGGCAACCAGCCCGGGAAGATGAGGTCTCGTCCCGAGCCGCGGTGGAACGCGATCATGCCGAAGGCAATCGACACCATCGCCAACAGGAAGTGCGACTGCACGAGTGCTGGATGGAGTTCGGTGAGCACCGCAAAGCCGCCCACCACTCCGTTTGCCAGCACCGAGATCAGCACGCCCATTGCTGGCCACCTGAGCCCGAGACCTCGCGGCCCCGCTCGAAACCCCGCGATGGCAAGCAACAGTGTGGGCAGGCCGATCACCCCGCTGAGCAGTCGATTGAGCTGCTCGATCGCAGCATGCCCGGTCGACACGTCGATGAAGCGCTCGTTGTTGCACGCAGGCCAGTCGTCGCAACCCAAACCGCTGCCGGTGAGGCGCACGATGCCGCCCGCCACCACGAGCACGCACACTCCAACGGTCGTCACGATCGCGAGCTGTCGATACCGCCTGAACGTCATCGAGGACCATGGTACGGCTACCGTCGACAGGGTGCTGAGTTCGTTCGACGACTTTCCGATCCATCAGACGTCACACCCGGTTGCGCGAACCGGGTCCAGCGATCTCAACCACTACGACCGCTACTTCTTCAACGGCTACACCCGCGATACCCGGCTGTACTTCGCCGCGGCGATGGGACTGTATCCGAACCGGCACGTGGCCGATGCTGCGTTCAGTGTCGTGGTCGATGGCGGAACCCCCGACGCACGCCAGATCAACGTGCATGCATCGCGGCGTGCACCAAGCGACCGTGGCGAAGCCAACCAGGTCGGCCCGATCGAGGTCGAGGTGCTCGAGCCGTTACATGCACTACGCATCACGGTGGAGGCCCCCGAGCACGGGATCCGGTGCGACCTGACCTTCGTGCGCCGATCGGCACCCATCGAGGAGCCCCACTTCTTTCACCAGGTCGGTCAACGCACGATCATGGACTCGACCAGGATGACGCAATTCGGTGGTTGGGAAGGCTGGATCGAAGTCGATGGCGAGTTGACGCATCTGGAGCCGGGCGAAACGCTGGGTTCTCGGGATCGATCGTGGGGAATCCGCCCCGTCGGTGAACGAGCACCCGTTGGAGCGCCGGTCGCCGACCCACAGTTCTACTGGCTGTGGGCGCCAATCAACTTCCAGGGGTTCTCCACGCACTTCGACGTCAACGAGCACTTCGACGGACGTCGCTGGCACGATTCGGGTTTCGTCTCACTCGTTCCGACCAACGAAGGCGGTGTCGAACCTGCCGAGGCAATGCGCGCTGTCGACTACGAGATCGAGTGGCGTCCGGGCACGCGAGCGCCCGCAGCATGCACCATCGAGATGATTCCGTGGTCTGGCGAAGGATCGACCATTCGCTTGGAGCCGCTGTTCGATTTTCACATGCTCGGGATCGGCTACACCCATCCCGAGTGGAGTCACGGCGTGTGGAAGGGCGAACTTGCCGTGGGCGGAGACCGTTGGGATCTGCCCGTGGACAACATCACCGCGCCGCATCACGTTCACGTTCAGACGATGGTGAAGGCAACCACCTCCGGTGCCGTCGGCGTACACGAAGGCCTCGGCATTCTCGAAGCGCTCGTGATCGGCCGCCATGACCCGTCCGGACTCACCGGCATGTTCGACGGCTACGAGCCGGCCTGAACCCCAGTTCCCCGATCCAGACGGTCCCCCGATCCAGATGGGTCCCCGATCCAGATGCCGGGTCAGGTGTGTCGGATCGACATGCCGCCGTCCACGGGGATGTGCACACCGTTCACGAAGCTCGATGCCGGCAGACACAGGTTGAGTGTCATCTGCGCTACCTCTTCTGGGCGGCCGTAGCGGCGGATCGGCACGCGTCGGCGCGCGTAGGTGGCCTTTGCGTCAGCCTCGATGCCCTCGGTCATGGCAGTGTCGATCGGTCCGGGGCAGATGGCGTTCACGGTGAGGCCGTGTCGGCCGAGTTCGACGGCGAGTGATTGTGTGAGGCCAATGACCCCCGCCTTCGTGGCGGCATAGGCCCCGAGCCCAGCCGTACTCACGAGCGCTTCGGTCGAGGCGATGTTCACGATTCGCCCCGCCGGAGATTCCAACAGGTGAGGGAGCGCAACGCGAACCAGGCGCGCATGTGCGGTGAGGTTGACATCGAGCGTGTGTGCCCAGCTCGATTCGAAATCCGCAGCGTCTTGGAACGGTGAGTTGATCACCGAGACGCCGGCGTTGTTGACGACGATGTCCAGCCGCCCCGCCCACGACAACGTGTCGGCTACCAGACGCTCGAGTTGTTCGGCTTCTCCGACGTCGGTCACCACGCCGAGCACGGCGTCGGCACCGTGAGCCGCGCTGATCTCTTCGACCGCTGCACGGACGCGATCCGCTCCGAGATCGGCCACCACGACGCGGGCCCCTTCGTCAGCAAAGAGCTGCGCGGTTGCTCGGCCCATGCCGCTCGCGGCGCCGGTGACGATGGCGACGTGGCCGTCGATCGATCGGCTGAGGGCCGTCAGGCGCGCCATCGCTGCAAACCGCCCATCCCGTACTGATGCAGGATCAACGCTCGCGTCGGAGTGATCGCGAGGAATGCGGTGTCGGGAGAGTTGTCTGGCCCGCCCGGAGCAAAGGCGCTCAAGTCGTAGTCGAACACGTCGTTCCACATCCGACGCTTGACGTCGACATCGGTGAACAGCTCACCGGTCCCCCACACCTCGACACCGTCGCCGTTCTCCGTGACCTGCCAGTGAAGCGCAACCTTTGGATTGTGCGCAACGTTGTGGGCCTTGACCGATGTGGTCCCGAGCATCGTCCACAACGTGTCGCCGTCCCAGCAGGGGTGGATGGGAACGACATCGGGCTCGTCGTCCGGGCCCACCGTCGCGATGTGCGCCCACGGGCTCAGGTTGGTCGCAAACGCCTTGATGTCATCGAGTGTGCAGTCCTCGTTCATGGGCCTGAACTTAGACGCGGACTTCGTAGAAGCTGTTCACGGAATGGTCGATCGGGAGTTGTTCGAACCGCGAGAACCCGGACGCCTGCGCCATTGCATGCGCTTTGGAGGCGGGCAACCCGAGCGTGCCGAGCCCTGCGCCGTCTGGCTCCGACAGTGCTGAACTCATGCACGACAGGACGCTGATGCCGTACATCAGCGCGGCCATCGGGTTCTTCTCGAGGTTCTCGGCAAAGCTGTCACGGCCCTTGATGTCCACGAGCAGCCAGGTCCCCGTGTCGGTGATCGCCGAGCGGATCGCGTCGATCATCTCCTGCGGTCGAGTCATGTCGTGGATGCAGTCGAACGTGGTGACGACATCACAGGATCCGTCCGCCGGCATGGCCTCGGTTCGCGGATCGACGAATCGGGCGTTCGACACGTCGGCATCTCGAAGCCGTGCGTTGGCCCGTTCCAGCGCGAACTCAGAGATGTCGTATCCCACGAATGTGGAGTTCGGATAGCGCTGCGCCAGCATCAACACCGCACCACCGGCGCCGCAACCGATGTCGATCACCTTGGCGCCCGCCGTGAGCATGTCGTCCACGCCGTCGAGCGCAGGAATCACGGTGTCGAGGAGATGGTGGCGCATCCACGGCTCGAAGCTCTTCTCGATACCCACCGCGCCTTCGCAACCGTGGCTGTCGTAGTCGTGTCCGAGTCCGGTGCGAAAGCTCTCGGGCATGTGCTCCAGCGCTCCCATCGTCTGCGGAAAACGATGGAACATTCCCATCCCGAATGCCACGTGATCTGGGGATGCGAGCACGGCGGTGGCTTCGGGCGAGAGCGAAAACCGCTCGGGACTCGATGCGGTGTCGACCTCGATGATCTTGGCCGCAGCTTGGTTGTGGGCCCACTCACGCACCCAACGTTCGTCGAGCCCGACCTCGTCGGCCAGCTGCTGGGTCGTGGCGGGGCCAGCAATCGAAGCCAGCGCACCGAACAACCCGAGCTTGTCCCCCAGATGGATCATGCCGGCGGTGACTGCGCCGCTCAGCTGACTGAACACCCCGAAGGAGAACATCTTCAGGCGGTCGGGATCGATTTCGTCAATCTGGCTCATCGACCAGACCGTAGGCGTCAACGGGTGCGCTGGTCCTGCCCGAGGTGCTCGACGTCACTCAACTTCGTGACGCTGAAGTGGTGTCCACCGTTCACCGGGATCGACTCCAGGCGGCTGATCGACGCATGTCCGAGCACGAAGCGGTCCCATTCGAATGGGGTGGGTTCGAGCCCGAGCAGATGGCCGATGGCAACCGAGTTCGTTCCGATGTGCGCCACCAGTGCAATCCGCTTGTCGGGCTCGGCGATGTTCCAAATGGGCAGGTGTGCATCGGTGCGCACAATCGAGCGCTGTTCCCAGAACTCGGTTCCGCCGGAACGAATGCGTGCGGTGAACTGGCGAATCGACTCGCCTCCCTCGAGACCTTCCCACCGATCGTCCACCGGACGCCCGACCAGTTCCTCATAGGCAGCTTGGGCCTTCTCCTGGGGGGTTCCGTGCCAGGCGGGGTCACCGATCTCTTCGAGCCACGGAGCGATCTGCTCCTCGCGACCCAACGCCTCGAACAGCGGCGCGGCAGTCTGACGTGCGCGTACGAGCGGTGAGGCAAACACCTCGTCGAAGTGCTCGTTGGCGAGGGAGTCGGCCATTGCCTGGGCCTGGGCGTGGCCGAGGTCGGTCAACGGTGGGTTCTCCACGTTGAGACCATCGCGGGTCCACTCGGGCTGGCCATGTCGGATGAAGACGATCTGCACTCCCTCACCGTAACCATCAGGTGCGCGCCAGTAGCGTGAGGTTGTGCAGTCAGGTTGGTATTCGGATCCCGTGGGCGTCCACGAGCTCCGGTATCACAACGGCAGCGAGTGGACGGGCGACGTCGCGTCGAATGGAATCCGTCAGGTGTCCCCGTTGCCCGACGCCGGCGGCGCTGCGCCGATGCCAGCACCGGACAATGCCGTGAGTGCCACCGTGGCCCTCGTATTCGGCGTGATCTCGATGACCATCGGGTGGATCCCATTCGTCTGTTTCGTGGCCGCGGTCTTTGCCATTGCTGCGGTCACCATCGGCCTGCGCCGGCGCCGCTTCGAGAGCGCACGAGGCGCCGCCACTGCGGGCATCGTCACCGGATTGGTCGGCCTGGCGTTCTGCGCAGTCGGCACCTGGTTGAGCGTGGCACTCGTCCAGGCGGTGGCGCAGTTCGAGGACCCCGGGCCTCATGAAGCGCAGTTGGTCGGATGCGGCGAGGTGGATGGCGTCACGCGCGCGTCGGGCACCATCACCAACCTCGATGACGAGGAGCGCTCCTACACCATCGAAGTCACCTTCGACGGCGAGCAAGCGGCAACGGGAACCGTCGACGATGTCCCGCCGGGAGCGTTGCGCTCCTTCGACATCGACGAGGACCTTCGCTTCGCCGAACTCGACTGCTCGATCATCGAGGTCAAGGGCCCGCAGCCGTTTGGCCTCGATTCCTGACGGACTCAGAGCGTCGTTGCTGAGATCCAGGCGTCGTGCAGCCCGCGGTACACGCCGCCCGCTGCGACCAGGTCGTCGTGATGGCCGTCTTCGACGAGCACACCGTCGTCGAGCACGAGCACCCGGTCGGCCCGCGCCGCCGTCGACAGCCGGTGCGCTATGGCGATCGTGGTGCGTCCCGACGCGAGGCGCTCGAGTGCGCGGGCGATCCGTACCTCGGTGAGCGCATCGACCGACGACGTTGCTTCGTCCAGAATCAACACGTCGGGATCGGCGAGACCTGCGCGGATCAGGGCGATCAGTTGACGTTCGCCGGCAGAGAGCCCATCACCGCGCTCGCCGACCATGGTCCGCACGCCCCCGTCGAGTGCATCAATCCACTCGGTTGCTCCAAGATCGGAGATGACGGCGGCGATGTCGTCAGCAGTGGCATCGGGTTTCGCAAACCCGATGTTCGCCTCGATCGTGTCGTCGAACAGGAACGGTTCCTGTGAAACGACCACCAGGCGGCTCCTCAGGTCGTCACGTGACACGAGGGTGAGCGGCACCCCACCGAGTTCGATCTCGCCGATCGTGGGGTCGGCGAAGCGCGCCATCAACCGCGCCAGCGTCGTCTTGCCCGAACCGGTCGCACCGACGAGTGCCACCTGTTGGCCTGCGGGGATGGTCACGTCGACGTGTTTGAGCACGGCGGCATCGGGCTCGATGCTGTTGCGGCTGCGATATGCGAACGTGACGTCACGGACATCGATGCGCAACGTTCCTGCGGGGAGCGGTATCGGGTCCACCGGGTCGGGAGGTCCGACCGGCATGTCGAGCACCGACAACACGCGGCGCAGACCTGCGACCGCTGTCTGTGTCTGGTCGAGCACCTCGGTGATGCCTGCGATCGGTTCCAGGAAGCGATACGTCAGAAAGATGAGGCCGATCAGCGCGCCGGCGGTCAGGCCACTCTCCGGCCCCCGCCAGATGCCGACCCCGAGCACGGCCGAGATCGTGAACACCGAGAAGACCTCGCCGGACGGGAAGAGGAACGCTCCGATC
>JBGCEY010000035.1:0-233153 GCA_045106645.1 Ilumatobacter sp. | reverse complement strand
CCTCGTCGCGCAGGCAACGAGCGATCTGGTAGTAGCGGTCCATGCCGCCGACCATCAGCAACTGCTTGAACAGCTGCGGCGACTGCGGCAAGGCGTAGAACGATCCGGGCTCCTTGCGCGACGGCACGAGGAACTCACGGGCACCTTCGGGGGTGGACGGCACGAGCATCGGCGTCTCGACCTCCACGAACCCCTGTGCATCCATGGAGTTGCGTACTGCAGCGTTGACCTTGGACCGGATCCGCAGGTTCTTCTGCATGCGCTCACGACGCAGGTCGAGGTAGCGGTACTGCAGGCGAATGTTCTCGTCGACATCGTCAGCTCGCGCATCGATGGGGAACGGCGGCGGCGTGGCGACCCGCAAGATCTCCACTTCGCACTCGCCGATTTCTACGCCGCCGGTGGGGAGGTTGTCGTTGATGGTTCCGTCAGGTCGGACCCGAACGATGCCGGTGATCTTCAAGACGTATTCGCTGCGCACGTCGACATCGTCGTTGATGACGCACTGGACGATGCCCGAGTGGTCGCGCAGGTCAACGAACGCCAAGTGTTCACCGTGCTCACGACGGCGCCCGACCCAACCGCAGACACTGACGGTCTGGCCGATGTGCTCCGGGCGAAGGTCGCCGCAGAGATGGGTGCGCATTGATGTGGAGCTCATGGGAGATCGAGGGTGTCCTTCAAGTGGGAAATCAGGTCGGATCGAGAAATGGTCTGTTGGTCGCCGGCGTCGCGAGCCATTGGCCGCAGTTGCACCGTGCTGGTGGCGTGTTCGTTCTCACCAACGATGACCGAGAACCGGGCACCGGAACGGTTGGCGAGCTTCATCTGGGCCTTCATCGATCGGTTGTCGTAGCCGCGATCACAGCTGAGCCCCGCCCGGCGGAGCTCGGAGGTGATCGCTGCGGCCTCTTGTCCGCCAACGACATCGACGACGAAGACGTCGAGCGGCGCAGCAGCATCGGCGAACACGCCTTCGTCCTCGCACGCCAACAGCGTGCGGTCGACACCGAGTGCAAAACCGATGCCAGCGGTTGCAGGCCCACCGAGTGCTTCCACGAGGCCGTCGTAACGACCGCCGCCGCCGAGCGCGTTCTGGGCGGAGTCGAGCGTGCCGCCCTGAAACTCGAAGATGGTGCGCCGGTAGTAGTCGAGGCCGCGGACCAGCTTGGGCTCGACCACGAAGTCGATGTTCAATCGGGTGAGTCCTGCTTGCACTGTGTCGAAATGCGCTGCAGCGTCGTCGGAATAGAACTCACTGATCTGGGGTGCACCTGCGATGGCAGCAGCATCTTCTCGTCGCTTCGAATCCAGGACGCGAAGCGGGTTCTTCGCCAGCGTCGCACGGCTCTGCTCGGTGAGTTCGGCGTCGGCGAAGTACGCCTCGAGCGCAGAAACGTACGCTGCCCGGTCCTCGGGTTCGCCCAGGCTGTTCACGATGAGTTTGACCTTCGTCAGCCCGAGCCGTCGGTAGAACTCCCAGGCCAGTGCAATCACCTCGACGTCCAGGTGAGCATCGTCGACGCCCAACACCTCGATGCCGACCTGATCGAACTGACGAAACCGACCCCGCTGCGGCTTCTCGTAGCGGAAGTTCGAGCCCGAATACCACACCTTCCATGGCACCACCGGACGATGCTCCGCAAAGGACCGGCACACGCTGGCGGTCATCTCCGGACGCAGCGACACGTGGCGGTCGCCCTTGTCGTGGAAGTCGTACATCTCCTTGGTCACCACGTCGGTGGCGTCACCAATCCTGGTGAACACACCGAGGTCCTCGAGGAGCGGCGTCATGATCTGGCCGTAGCCCGCAGCACCCACCACGTCGGCAAAGACGGCGTTGAGTGCACGCCAACGAGGGGTGTCGGAGGGCAAGATGTCCCGCATGCCGGGACTGGTCTGGAAGGCTGGCACGGCCCGTCAGGCTACCCAGCACCTACGGCCATGGCTGCGATGGACCCATGTAGAACTTTGGGTCTGACCCCAACCTCTACATGTAGAACTTTGGGTCAGACCCAAAGTTCTACATCAGCGGACGGCAGCGCCAGGGACCGTGCGATACGCGTCGTAGACCGATGCAATGTTCTTGATCGTGTTGATCACCGCGTCGAGGTGTGCGCCGTTGGCCAACTCGAACTCGAAACGCATTCGAGCTTCGCGGTCCGCTCCGGTGATGGTCTCACACGAAACGATGTTGACCCGCTGGTCCACCAGCGCCATTGCGACATCAGCAAGCAGCTTTGACCGGTCGAGCGCAACGACTTCGATACCCGCCGTGAACGTGTTGTTGAACTGACCCTCTCCGTCCCAGTCCACTTCGATCATTCGGGTGGCTTGCTCAGCCATGAGCGACACGGCGTTCGCACAATCCGCACGATGCACACTGACGCCACGACCGCGGGTGACGAATCCAGTGATCTCGTCGCCAGGGACCGGCGTGCAGCACTGTGCGAGCCGAACCAGCATGTCGTCGAGGCCCTCCACGTGGACGCCGACGGTTTGGCTGCCGCCCTCGCGTCGCTCACGACGCGGCCGCTCGACGGTTGCGGGCAACTGCACGTCCTCGTCCCCTGAGCGGTATCCCCGCCCGACACGCTGAGCAACACCGCGTCCCGACACATGGTGTTCTCCAATCGCGGCAAGCAGCGACTCGAGGTCGACGTAGCCCATCTCGACCACGACGTGTTCGAGCTGCTCCGACTTCCACACCTGCTGGACCGGCAACGATTCGCGTCGGAACTCGTCGTGGAGTTCGTCACGCCCGGCTTCGATCATGTCGATCCGACGCTCGCGGCTGAACCACTGGCGGATCTTGTTGCGTGCACGCGGGGACGCAACGAACCCCAGCCAGTCCTGTGACGGACCAGCCGACTCGACCTTGGAGGTGAAGATCTCGCAGGAATCGCCACTCTGCATCACGTGGTCGAGCCCAACGAGGCGTCCGTTGATCTTTGCGCCGATACAGGCGTGACCGACCTCGGTGTGCACCGTGTACGCAAAATCGACGGCGGTCGAGCCAACCGGCAAGCTGATGACTCTCCCCTTCGGTGTGAACACGTACACCTCGTCTTGTTCGAGGTCGGTCTTCAAGCTCTGCATGAACTGCGCAGGATCTGAGACCTCCTCTTGCCAATCGATGATCCGTGTGAGCCAGTCGGCCTCGCTGTTGTTCGCCCCCGATTTGTCTTTGTAGGCCCAATGGGCGGCGACGCCCCATTCGGCACGCTGATGCATCTCGACGGTACGGATCTGTACTTCGATCGGCTTCCCCGACGGCCCGACCACTGTGGTGTGCAAGCTCTGATACAGGTTGAATTTCGGCATGGCGATGTAGTCCTTGAACCGCCCGACCACAGGACGCCACCGCCCGTGGATACAGCCCAGCGCGGCGTAGCAGTCCTTCATCGTGGGCACCACGACTCGGACCGCAACCAGGTCGAAAATGTCGTCGAACTCGAGACCCTTCACGACCATCTTTTCGTAGATGCTCCACAGGTGTTTGCCGCGCCCCGTCACCTCTGCATCAATCTTCAGTTCCGAGAGGCGTCCCCGGACCTCGGCAACGGTCTTGGCCAGATAGACGTCACGCTCAGGGGTGCGGACACGCACCAGATGGTCGAGTTCGGAGAACCGCTTTGGATGCAACGACGCGAACGACAGGTCTTCGAGCTGCTGCTTGATCTCCTGCATGCCCAGACGGTGGGCGAGCGGTGCGTAGATATCCAGTGTTTCCTGGGCAATTCGCTGCTGCTTCTCGATCGGCATCGCGGCGATCGTGCGCATGTTGTGGAGTCGGTCGGCCAGCTTGATGACCAGTACCCGAAGATCCTTGGCCATGGCCACGAGCATCTTGCGCATCGTGGCTGCTTGCTGCTCTTCACGACTGTCGAACCTGATTCGTTCGAGCTTGGTGACGCCATCGACGATCGTGGCAACTTGGGAGCCGAAGTCGCGTTCAACATCGTCGAGGGTGATCTCGGTGTCCTCCACCGCATCATGCAGCAGCGCCGCTGCGACCGAGATTTCGTCGAGCCCGATCTCGGCAACGATCTGCGCAACGGCGAGCGGATGATTGATGTAACTCTCACCCGACTTGCGCATCTGGGACCGGTGCGCATCCGACGCCACACGATACGCCCGATTGATGTCCCCGATCGATGCCTTGGGATGGCGGCGGCGATAGGTCTGCAGCAGCGGCGCAAGCTCTCCGCTTGCGCCAGACGCACCGAGCGCGGTGGGCTGGTGTCGTCGCCACGGGAGTACTCGGTCGACGGTGGCCATGTGTCAGGTGTAGCGGATCAGGTGAAGTGCAGAAGGGACCGGACTGGACGGTCGCCCAATTTGGCACGACCCTGCAGATCATCGAGTTCCAGCAGGAATCCCAGCCCGGCAATGACCCCGCCGAGGGTTTCCACGAGCGTTGCTGTTGCCGCTGCAGTGCCACCAGTGGCAAGCACGTCATCCACGATGAGGATTCGCTCACCCGGGTGGATGGCGTCACGGTGGATCTCGAGCTTGTCCGATCCGTACTCCAGGTCGTATTCCTCGCGGACCACCGCCCACGGCAGCTTGCCTGGCTTGCGAACCGGGACGAACCCCGCCCCGATTCGGTACGCAACCGCCGCACCGAAGATGAAGCCTCGGGACTCGACGCCCACGACTCGATCGACAGCGACGCCGGCGAATTCCTCGACGATCCCGCTCACGGCCTGAGCAAACGCACTGGCATCGCCGAGCAAGGGTGTGATGTCTTTGAACATCACGCCCTCGGTGGGATAGTCCGCTACATCGCGGACGAGGTGACGCAACGAGCCGTGATCCATGTGCTGAGGATACTCAGCGCTTCTTCTTCTTGCGCGGCCTCGGCGGGTGGCTGAGGATCCGTTCGGCGGGCTGGTGCACCCGGTCGGGTTCGACGACTGCCGAAACCTTGACCTCGCCGGTCTCGTCAGCATCTTCGGTGACCACACGCCCGGTGACCCCGGCGCCGACGACTGCTGCACGCAAATCATCGCCGGTGAGGCGCTCACGCCGCGACGTTCGTCCGACGTTGGCCCGCAGCGTGGCCAACAGCGGCGACGCAACGAAGATCGATGAGTACACGCCAGCGATCATGCCAACCAGGAGTGCGAGTGCGAATTCGCGCAATGCAACAGCGCCGAGGAACCCGGACCCGACGAGCAACAGCGATGCCACCGGAAGAATCGACGAAATGCTGGTGTTGATCGAACGCATCAACACCTGGTTCATCGAGATGTTCACCACGTCCTGATACGGCATCCTCACGCCTGCGTACTTGCCTTCGTTCTCCTGCACCCGGTCGAACACGACAATCGTGTCGTACAGCGAGTACCCGAGGATCGTCAGGAACGCAATGACGGTTGCGGGCGTGACCTCGAACTGGAACACCGTGTACACACCAACGGCCACGAGTACGTCGTGCACCATTGCGGTGAGCGCGGCGACCGCCATGCGCCACTCGAATCGGATCGAGATGAAGATCGCCACGATGATCAAGAAGATCACGAGCGCCCGAGCTGCCTGGTTCGTGATGTCCGAGCCCCACGATGCACTCGTGAACTCGAACCCGAGATCATCGGCAGCCACACCCGACGCCGAGGCGAAGTCAACAGAGATCTGCTCCGCCAACTCCGGCGCCACCACTTCGATCTGGACGGCCACCACCGAGCGCTCTGCCGACTCGCGAAGCTGGATCTTGGCGCCTGCAGTCTCCACACCGTTGTCGACAAGGACCTGTTCGGCCTCATCCACACCGAACGTCTCGCCCGCAGGGACATCCCACGCCTGCCCACCCTCGAAGTCCAGACCGAGGTCCAGACCCTGAGCAAACAGCGACCCGACCGTCACGAGTACCACGAAGATGGCCACGATCAGTCCAATGCGGCGGTGACCATAGAAGTCGACAGCGGTTTGACCGCGGTACAAACGACCTGGCCCGGTCGGTGCGATCTGATCTGCGCGGCTCATGACGACGCGACCTTTCCGGCGCCGGCCATGCTCGTTGAACGCATCTGGTGCCTCATGACGACGCGACCTCCAGCCCGAAGGCCCGTTTGCCGGCCATGAACTTGCTGCGAGCGAGCAGCAGGACCGATGGGCGGGTGAAGAAGTAACACACGAACAGATCGCAGAGCGTGGTGATGCCGAGGAACAGCGCGAACCCGCGCACAGAACCAACGCTGAGCCAGAACAGGATTGCTGCGCCCATGACCGACACGAGGTCCGCAGTCCAGATCGTTCGCCACGTCATCTTGAAGCTGCGCGGCGCAGCATTCTTGAGGGTGCGGCCATTGCGGATCTCGTCCTTCATTCGTTCGAAGAACACCACGTAGCTGTCCACCGTCACACCGACCGCCACGATGATGCCCGTGACACCAGCCAGGCTGAGTGAGTAGTTGGTCGCACCTGACACGAAGGCCGCAACGCTGAACACCGTGAGACCCCACATGGTCATGCCGCCCAAGATCACGAGGGCGATCCAGCGGTAGTACGCGATGAGGAACGTCAGAACGATCGCCACACCGAGCAGTCCGGCAATGATGGAGGCGCGCAGCGACTCCTGGCCGGCTGCGGGCGAGATGGTCTCGGAGTCCTGCGCCACCATCTCCACCGGGAAGGCACCACGGTTCAAGATGTTGGCCAGGTCTTCGGCTTCGTCCTGGCTGAACTGACCGGTGATCGACACGGTGTCGTCGAAGCTCGGAGCGTTCACCTGCGGAGCCGACTGAATGACACCGTCGAGAACAATGGCCAGCTGGCCGTTGCCACTCTGGTCCTGGCGAGGACACGTGATGTCTCCGCGGAAGCACTGCCCGGCGAGGTTGTTCCACACGGCCTCGCCCTCACCACTGCGCAGACCGACGATGACTTGGAAGCCGAGCTGGTTGTCAACGAGCGCGCTCTGACGCTCGAACACTTCGCCGGTGCCTTGCGCCGGCCCCAGACACAGCGGCTGTCCTTCACGAGTGAGGAGCAAATCGTTCCCCGACGCCAGCACGGTCTCGGAGAAGTCGGGCGCGATCTCATCGATGGGCTGGTCGAGCGGTGGCACCGAGTCGGCCGGCTCATCGTCGGTGGCGGGCTCATCGTCGGTGGCCGGCTCGTCCGTCGTTGCGGGCTCGTCCGTCGTTGCGGGAGCCTCGCTGGTGACCGGTTCGTCAGTGGTGGGCGTCGCAACGACGGCGCGATTGCGGCGAACACCTTCGGTGGCGTCCGGAACCTCGACACCGAGCGGTGCGTCACCATCGATGTCGCCCGAGACCGTTCCGTCCTGGGTCACGGTGATTGGATTCGTGTCGCCACCCGACAGCAGCGGGCTGTCGCTGCATTGGGAGAAGAACACGACCGGTCGCAGTTCGACGATGCCCGACACGTCGACCGCTTCCAGCGCTTCCTGCTGGTCTTTCACACCCGGTAGTTCGACGACGATGGTCTGGCCCTGCACGCGTACGTTCGGCTCCGCGATGCCGGAGCGTTCCAGTTCGTCACGGATGAGGTCACGCACGATCGTGAGGTCCTCACCTGTTGCGTCCTCGGCCGGTTCGAGGATGACCGAGGCGCCACCCTGCAGGTCCAGACCCAGCAGTGGCGTGTTCGACGTGGCGAGGTTGCCGCCGAATGCAGCGAGCACGATGAGCACCGTCGCAATGAGCGACAGCCAGAGGCGACGCTTCATGACTCGCTGTCGGCAGCTTCGTCGGAATCGGAATCAGCAGCGACGGCGTCGTCATCTTCGTCGTCGTTCGACACCTCGGGCTCGTCGGGGTCGAGGCGGCCGGCGATGCCGCCGCGTGCGATACGCACTTGCACGTCACTGTCGATCTCGAGCCAGAACCGTGTCGGGCCGTCCTCGCCGGTGATGGTGCCGATGATCCCCGCTGTGGTGATGACCTCATCGCCCACGCCCAGCGCGGACTGGAGCTTGACCTGCTCCTTGCGCTTCTTGCTGTTCGGCCGGATGATCAGGAAGTACATCGCCAGCAGCATGAGCGGCAGCAACAGGAAAGACAGCGCGCTGCCGCCTTCGCTGGAGGACTCGGAGCCTGCGGAGGAGACGAGGAATGTGAGAATGGTCATGGCGGTTGGCGATGCTATCCCCACACGTCGAGCACCTGGCGGCGCAACACGTCGAAGGTGCCGTTTGAGATCGCCGTGCGCATCCGCGACATGAGGTCCATCGTCCACGCCACGTTGTGGATGGACAGCAACCTCGACGCCGTTGGTTCACCGACCTGCAGCAGATGTCGGATGTAGCCGCGTGAGTGTCGCGCACACACCTCGCATGGGCAGTCGGCATCCAACGGATCGTCCATCTCGGCGTTACGCAGGGCCTTTGCCTGAAAGCGGCCGGTCGAAGTCAGCGCACTTCCGTGGCGCCCCAGGCGGGTCTGCATGACGCAGTCGAACTGGTCGACTCCCAAGCCAACAGCTTCCACGAGCGATGCCGGGTCCCCGACACCCATCAGGTAGCGAGGACGATCGGTGGGAAGGTGCTCGAGTGCGGCAGCGAGCGCCGGAAGCATTTGTTCACGGGTTTCGCCGACCGAGAGGCCGCCGATGCCGTACCCGTCGAAGCCGATTTCCACGATGGCCTGAGCGCTTTCGGCCCGCATGACCTCCGAGATGCCACCCTGCACGATGCCAAACAGTGCCTGATCCGAGCGCGTGTGGGCATCTTTGGCTCGTTGCGCCCACGCGTGGGTCCGGTCCATTGCGGTACGCACCACATCCGGCGTGCTGGGAAGCGGTGGACACTGGTCCAGCACCATTTGGATGTCGGCCCCGAGTTGTTGCTGCACGCGGATTGCGTCTTCGGGCGTGAAACGGATGGTCGACCCGTCGTAGGTGCTCTTGAAGGTCACGCCATCGTCATCGACCTTCGGATCGAGCGAGAACACCTGGAAGCCGCCCGAATCGGTGAGCGTCAAGCCACCCCATCCAGCGAAACGACCGAGGCCACCGAATCGCTCGACGACGTCCGGTCCGGGGCGCAACATCAAGTGATAGGTGTTGCCGAGCACGATCTGGGCATCGAGGCGCTCGTAGTCCGCCGCGCTGAGGTACTTGATGGCGCCCTTGGTGCCGACCGGCATGAACAGCGGCGTGGTGTAGCTCCCGCGAGCGGTCGTTGCCGTGGTGGCGCGAGCGGCTCCATCGGTTGCTTCGACCGTGACGTCGACTGCATGCATCAGCGAGTCCGCTCGAGCAACATGGCGTCGCCGAAACTCAAGAATCGGTAGTCGCCGGCCAATGCCTCGTCGTACAGGGTGCGCCAGCGGTTGCCGATGAATGCGTCGATCATCATCAGCAGTGTGGTCTTGGGAAGGTGGAAATTGGTCATCATCGCGTCCACGATCTGCCAGTCGAAGCCATCGTGGATGAAGATGTCGGTGCGCCCCGCAAGCGAATTCCGTGCGGCGGCCGACTCCAACGCACGAACCGCCGTCGTGCCGACCGCAACGACGCGCCCCCCGCTGGCGTGTGTCTCAGCGCATGCGTTCCAGGTCGCTTGCGGCACTCGATACCGCTCTGTATGCATCGGGTGCTCCAGCGGATCCTCGGTGCTGATCGGCTGAAACGTGTCGAGCCCGACCACGAGTTCCACCGTGGCCACGCTGACACCCGCAGCGTCGAGCGCGTCGAAGACCTCGGACGTGAGATGCAGCCCCGCTGTCGGGGCAGCAGCCGAGCCCGGCTCGTTTGCAAATACCGTCTGGTAGCGCTCCGGGTCCTCGAGTCGGGTCTCGATGTAGGGCGGCAGCGGCATCTCGCCATGCCGCTCGAGGATTGCAAGCGGGTCATCGTCACCGATCAGATCCACCACGAACGTGTCGCCGGCTGCGGTGCGTTCCCCCATCACCACCACGTCGATGCCGTTCTGGTTCAGCACCTCACCGACGCGGAGTTTGCCACCCGGGCGAGCAAGCGCTTCCCATCTCCGGCGCTCGTCATCGAGCGCATCCAGGAGCAGCACTTCGGCGCTGCCGCCCGTCGGCCGGCGCAAGCGCAGCCGTGCGGGAATCACCCGCGTCTCGTTGAGTACAACGAGGTCTCCCCGACGCAGCAGCGATGGCAGATCACGGACACGCACGTGGTCCACCGTGTCACCACGGTCGACCAGGAGCCTTGCCGCGTCCCGAGGCTCGATGGGAACCTGCGCGACACGATCGTCGGGCAGGTGATAGTCGAAGTCGCTGACGTGCACGGTCAGTCGATGAAGAAGCTCTGGACGATCTGATCGCGCACGCCTGGGTCGTCGACGGGACGCACGATCGCCAGCAGGAAGAACAGTGAGCCCTCGCTGTTACGCCCTCCAATGATGTGCGCAACCGACGTTGCATCACCGCAGCTCAGCAGGTTTTCTTCGCCGGTGTAGACGCCATCGTCGTAGTCGGCCGTGTCGCTGATGGTGCAACCATCCTCGAGCGCAATCCCCACGGTGGTGGACAGTCCGTCGCGCCAGGCATCAGGGTTCGCTGCATCGCCAGTGATGAGCAACATCCCGGGCTGGATGTAGCTGTCGAGGAACGCCTGGAGGTTCGGAGCAGCCGCAAGTTGTTGCAAGACGCCGTCTGGCGTCCCGGTCACGTCGGTCCAGGCCGACGGCACTTCGGCGCGCAGGTCGCCCGTGTCGTTCTGGATTGCCGTGAACTCCTCGGCCGTCGGGGTGGTGACCGGAACGCTTTCGGGGGCCGAGGTTGCGGGCGTCGTGACGATTCCATCAGCGATCGACATGGCCCGCTCATCGAGGTCGGCGATGCTGCTGGAACACCGGTCGACGAGGAACACCTGCAACTCGCCGAGCAATGCACCGAAGTCGATGAGCGCCTGGCCGACTTCGGCTCCGTTGTCCAACTCGCCGGATCGATCGAGGTCGAAGCCGATCGACGTGAGCGCTGGAGCGGCCAGGTCGAGCAGTGCCTTGGAGTCGACCAGAATCCTCGCGTCTGCGTCGGTCGGTGCGGCATCGATGGCCGGTTGCGCCAGGCCATCCAACAGGGTGATCACGGTGCCGAGCACTGCCGGGTCGTTGATGTCGCCGAAATCGAGGGCCCGGGCGGGAACGAAGAAGTTCTCGGCCGCTTCGCAAAATGCGGCGTCGGGTTCGACGGCAACGGTCTCGACGGTCTCGACGACCTCGACGGTTTCGACCGGCACCGTTGCCTCGGTGGCAACCGCCGTCGGGATCGTGGTCTCGACCGAGGCCGTGGGTACCGGAGCCGCCGTGCCTGTCTCGATACCGGCTGGAGTGGTGTCGCCAGCTGCTGTGTCATCGCTCCCGCCGCCACCGCAGGCAGCGAGCAGGAGCGTCGACACGATCGCGACGGCGGTACAATGTGACGTCATCCGGCGGACCTTATGCCGAGATCAGTCGATGAAGAAGCTTCTGACGATCTCATCTCGCACGACCGGTTGGTCAGCGGGGCGCACGATTGCCAGCAGGAAGAACCGGCTTCCGTCTTCGTTGCGACCACCGATCAAGTGGAGGGTGGACAACGTGGAGCCACAATCCATCACGTTTTCGAGGCCCGTGTAGAGGCCGTCGTCGTAGTCCGAGGTGTCGATGACAATGCACCCGTCAGCCTGGGCGAACTCGACCAGCCCTGAAATCGCGTCTCGCCATGCATCGGGCGTGCCCGATGCTCCCGACAGCAGGAACATGCCCGGTTGGGTGTAGCTCGCAAGAAATGTCTCGATGTCCGGTGCTGCGGTGAGGCGCAGCAGCTCGCCGTCAGGGCTCCCATCGACCTGGCTCCATCCGGCGGGGACGTTTGCGATCAATTCCCCCGACACACTCTCCACGCTGGTGAAACCGTCGGGGACCTCGCCAGCAGCAGGAGGAATCGTCGTGGTGGTCGTGGTCGCAGGCCCGGGGTTCGTTGCCACGTCATCGGTCACGCTGTCGGCGACCTCCTGAGCGAACACGGCCAGATCGGCGGGATCTGCGCCACACCGCGAAACGAGGTACGCACCGATTTCATCGAACTTGTCGCTCACGTCGATGAGCGCCTGGCCAACCGCTGGGCCGTCGTCGAGCTCGGCTGCCCGGGTGAGGTCGAAATCGATGTTGATGAGCGGTGTGGTCGCCACCAGCAGGTTGCGCAGATCGTCGACGAGTTGCGCGTCAGCAGCCGACGGAGCGGCATCGAGCACGGGGCGAATCTGCACCGCAACCAGGAGGTAGCCGCGACGGAAGATCGCTGGGTCTTCGAGGTCGAGGAGGTCGAGCGCCTCACCCGAGCTGTGCAGCAGCTCGACGTCGCTGCAATAGTCCACGAGGCCCGCTGGCACCGCCGGCACCGTTGCTGGAGGTGCAGTGGTCGGTGCCGCCGTGGTGGGTGCTGCCGTGGTGGGTGCTGCCGTGGTCGGTGCTGCCGTGGTGGGCGCAGCGGTCGTCGGTGCAGCGGTGGTCGCCGGCGCGACCGTAGTGGTGGGAAGCGTGGCGACCGGGACATCGGTCTCGAACGGGGAAGCTCCATCGCTTCCTCCGCCGCATGCGCTGAACGAGAGCGCTGCGACAGCAGACAGAGCGACGAGTCGGCGAGGTGAATTCATGTGACGAACCGTACGGGCGTCGCGTTATCCGAGCGTTACCCGGCCCGGCTCACGAGTCAAAGAGCTGCTGATCGGACGCTGGCGGGCGAATTCCGATGTGCGAGTACGCCGCCTGAAGCGCCACTCGACCACGTGGGGTACGGGCGATCATGCCCTGCGTGATGAGGAACGGTTCGTAGACGTCCTCGAGCGTTTCCGGCTGCTCCCCCACACTGATCGCAAGCGTGGAGAGTCCCACTGGACCTCCCCCGAACTGTGTGCACAGGTTGGAGAGGATTGCTCGGTCGACCTTGTCGAGCCCAAGGTCGTCGACCCCGAACAGCGCGAGCCCCTCCGATGCGACCTCGGCGGTGATCTCACCATCGGCGCGCACCTCGGCAAAGTCCCGAACACGCCGCAGCAGGCGGTTGGCAATTCGCGGGGTGCCCCGCGAGCGGCGAGCGATCTGATGGGCACCCTCGGTGTCGATGGCGATGTCGAAGATTCCGGCCGCCCGCTCGACGATCATTCGCAGCTCGTCGGTGTCGTAGTAGTCGAGCCGGGCAACGAGGCCGAATCGGTCACGCAGCGGGCCGGTGATCATGCCGGTGCGAGTGGTTGCGCCAACGAGCGTGAAGGGCGCCATGGTGAGGCGGATGCTCGACGCAGCCGGTCCCTTTCCGACCACGATGTCCAGCTGAAAGTCCTCCATTGCCGCATACAGGATTTCTTCCACCGAGCGCGACAGCCGATGAATCTCATCGATGAACAACACGTCGCCGTCTTCGAGCTTGGTCAGGATCGCGGCGAGGTCACCAGCGCGCTCCAGTGCTGGACCGGAGGTGACGTGCAACTGCACCCCCATCTCGGTGGCGATGATGCCGGCAAGCGTGGTCTTGCCGAGCCCGGGCGGCCCGGCAAACAGCAGATGGTCAACCGACTGCTCGCGCTTGCGAGCCGCCTCGAGCACGATGTCGAGGTGCTCTTTGAGTTCCCGTTGCCCAACGAACTCATCCAGGGCCTGGGGACGCAACCCCGACTCCGAGTCGAGCACCGCGGACACGGATTGTTCCAGCCCTGCGTCGTCTTCTCGATCCGATTCCCTGATGTTCGGGTCGAGGAACTCTTCACGCACGCTTCGCTCCCAACGACTTCAGTGCATCGCGCAGCAGCGATGCACTCGGCGCATCGCTGGGCAGATCACGCAGCACATCACGGATCTCGTCGGTGCCATAGCCAAGTCCCGCCAACGCTTCGCGCACCTCGGCAACAGCAGAACCGCCCGAGCTGGCCCCTGATGTATCGAGCATCGGCAACGACAACCGGTCGCGCAGTTCCACCATCATCCGCTCGGCGGTCTTCTTGCCGATGCCCGACACCAAGGTGAGTGCGGCGATGTCGTTGTTGGCCACGATGTCAACGAGTGCAGTGGGCGGGTGGGTGGCCAACACCGCCATGGCGATCGACGGACCCACGCCGTTCGTCTTGATCAACGTCTGAAACGTGATCCGCTCGTCCTTGGCCCGAAATCCGAAGAGTGTCTCCGCGGTCTCGGTCACATGGTGGTGGACGTACAGGAACGTTTCCGTGCCGGGTTCCAGCTCGGAGAGCGTGCGTTCGGTGACAGCGACGTTGTACCCGACGCCAGCGACTTCGACCAGCACCGAACCATCGAGGTCACGATCCAACACCTCGCCACGCAGGGAACCGATCATGAACTGGCCGCCTGTCGCAGTTGGCGACCGATCGGCGACATCGCCAGATGGGTGAGTGCGATGGCCGCAGCATCGGCTGCATCAGCCGGCTTGGGCAAGGAGGCCAGCTTGAGTCGGGCTTGCACCATTTTCTGCACCTGTTCCTTACCAGCGCCGCCCCACCCGGCAATGGCATCTTTCACCTGGTTCGGGGTGTATTGAATGACCTCGCAGCCAGCGAGTGCCGCTTCGGCAAGCGCCAGCCCGCTGGCTTGTCCAGTTGCCATTGCAGTGCGCACGTTCACTTGGAAGAACACTTGCTCGACAGCGACCGCATCGGGTTCGAAGTCAGCAATCAGCGAGGTGAACTCGAGGCGCAACGTCGCCAATCGTGATGCCAGCGGATCCGCCGGTGAGGTCTTGATGACGCCCAGAGAGACCGCCCGGGCCGAGCCCATGCTCTTGCCCTCGATCACCGCATAGCCACAACGGGTGAGCCCTGGGTCGATCCCCAGCACTCGAGCAACGTTCCCCGTTGCGGAATTTGACCCGTTTGCGAACACAGGTTCGTAGTGTACACCCAGGCTTGTCCACCGCCGGGTTCATTGCACGGCATGGCCGAGCGTCCACCGAGATGTGATCGAACGCCTGCCGGTCGACCTAGGTGACGAGCTTCTCGAGGGCTTCGATCAGCTCAGAGACCGGACGGAACGTGAGCCCGGCGATCGCTCGATGCGCATACCGGACCACGCCGTCGGCATCGATGATGAACACGCTGCGCCGGGGAAAGCCGATGGGGCCGAGCGTTCCGTACGCACCGGCGACTTCTTTGTCCACGTCCGCAAGCAGCGGAAAGTCGAAGCCGTGCTTACTGGAGAACGTGTCGTGGCTGGCCACGCTCTGCGCTGAGATCCCGATGACCTGCGCATTCAATTCGGTGAACTGCTCGATGCCGTCGTTGTAGCTGTTGAGTTGGCGCGTACACACCGGTGTGTCGTCGCCCGGATAGAACACCAGCACCAGCGGCGCCCCGGCGTAGTCACCAAGCGAGTGGGTAGATCGGTTCGTGCCCTCGAGGGTGAAATCGGGGGCCCGATCCCCAACCGAAAGACTCATTCGGCCGCAGCTGCTTCCATCAATTCATCACTGATGTCGAAGTTCGAAAAGACGTCCTGAACGTCGTCGTTCTCTTCCAATGCGTCCATGATCTTCATGATCGCTCGGGCGTCTTTCAACTCGGTCACCGGCACCAGGTTCTCCGCGACCATCGGCGAGTCCGCGGAAATCGTCGCGATACCAGCCGCTTCGAGCTGATCTTTCACCGTGTACACGTCAGACGCTTCTGTCATGATCCGCCAAGCGTCGCCCTCGGCAACGATGTCGTCAGCTCCGGCTTCGAGCGCGGCCATCATCACGTCGTCCTCGGTCACCCCATCCTCGGTGATGATCACACCTCGGCGTCCGAACTGCCACCCGACGGCGCCCGGCTCGGCCATCGATCCACCGAGTTTGGAGAACACCTGGCGCACGTCGGCGCTGATGCGGTTCCGGTTGTCGGTGAGCACGTCGATCAACAGCGCCACTCCCCCGGGCGCGTACCCCTCGTACATGATGGTTTCGTAGACGACGCCATCCGAACCTTCACCGGTACCGCGCTTGATGGCGCGCTCGATGGCATCGTTCGGCATCGACGCCGCCTTGGCCTTTTGCACTGCGGTGCGCAGCGACGCATTCATCTCCGGGTCGCCGCCGCCCTTAGCAGCAACCTCGACCTGGCGCGCCAGCTTGTTGAAGACCTTGCCGCGCTTCGCGTCCGCCGCGCCCTTCTTGTGCTTAATCGTTGCCCACTTGGAATGGCCTGACATGGCGGCTCCTCGCTACAGGTTCACAGAAATCGAGTTGACGAACGCCTCGTGCAAACGGACGTCGGGTGTCAGCTCCGGATGGAACGATGCCACCGTACAGGTTCTGTTGCGCACGAGAACAGGCACACCGTCCAGCTCGGCCAGCACCTCGACGTGTTCGCCCACTCGCTCGACGAGCGGGGCGCGAATGAACACGGCGTGGAACGGGTCATCGAGTCCCTTCACATCCAGGTCCGCTTCGAAGCTCGCGAGCTGGCGTCCGTACCCGTTGCGCCGAACCGTGGCGTCGATCACGCCGAACGAGCGCTGGTCGGGACGGCCGTCAAGCACATCAGAACAGCACATGATCATGCCCGCACACGTTCCGAACACGGGCAAACCATCGACCAGACGTTCCCTGATGGGATCGAACAGGTCATTGGTCCGCAGCAAGTGCGACATCGTCGTGCTCTCACCGCCTGGCACGACGAGCGCATCGACACGGTCCAGCCCAGCTCGCGTGCGCACCGCAGGTGCGTCAACGTCGAGCGCCGTGAGGCGTTCCTGATGGGCAGCAAAAGCGCCCTGCAGCGCAAGAACGCCGACGATCACCAGCCGCGCTCGGCGTAGTGGACGTTGACTTCGTCCATGCCGATGCCCGTCATCGGCGCGCCCAGACCACTGCTGACCTTCGCGAGGATGTCCGGGTTGTCGAAGTGCGTGGTCGCCTCGACGATTGCCTTGGCCCGCGGTGACGGGTCGTCAGACTTGAAGATGCCGGAGCCGACGAACACGGCATCGGCACCCAGCTGCATGGCCAACGCAGCGTCAGCCGGCGTCGCCAGTCCACCAGCACAGAACAGCGGGACGGGGAGCTTTCCGGTCTCCGCGATCTCTTGGATGAGCGGCAGCGGTGCCTGCAGATCCTTCGCCCAACCAAAGAGTTCCGCCTCGTCAGCCTGGGTGATGCGCTTCATGTCGCCGATGATCGCGCGAAGATGGCGAACGGCTTCGACGACGTTGCCAGTGCCCGCCTCGCCCTTCGAGCGGATCATCGCTGCTCCTTCGGAGATGCGACGCAGCGCTTCTCCGAGGTTGGTGGCGCCGCACACGAACGGTACGTCGAACGCCATCTTGTCGATGTGGTACGCCTCGTCGGCGGGCGTCAGCACTTCGGAGTCGTCGATGAAGTCGACGTCGAGAGCCTGCAGGATCTGGGCTTCCACGAAGTGGCCGATGCGAGCCTTGGCCATGACCGGGATCGAGCAGATCTCCTGGATGCCCTGAATCATCTCCGGGTCCGACATGCGGGCGACGCCGCCGTCCTTGCGGATGTCGGCTGGCACGCGCTCGAGCGCCATCACGGCAACGGCTCCCGCATCCTCGGCGATTTTCGCCTGCTCGGGGTTGACGACGTCCATGATGACGCCGCCCTTCATCATCTCGGCCAAGCCACGCTTGACGGGGAAGGTGCCGGTTTCGCTCATGGGGCGCAGCGTACTTTCCCGCACCCGCGTTGTGTCAGGTCCAATTCGAGGAAGTGCCAGGTGTCATCGGTGACAGCCTCCGCGTCCCGTGAAGAAGTGCCTGGCACTTCTTCACGTTCAGGAGATGGTGATGTCGATGGGGAATGCGTCGGGCGTGCCGAGATCCAGTTGCGGGATCGTGGCCGTGTCGATGTCGTCACCGACGCGTGTGGTGAACGAGGCGTCGTCATTGTCGGCCAGTTCGACCCAGGTATTGCCCGGCGTGAGCCCGATTGGTTCGCCATCGGCATCGGTCAGTCGGAACGGGCCAACAGCGAGTTCACGAGCCCAACGTCCCGTCTGCACCTGACCGTTGCTGAACACGAACACCGGACCAGAGCCGAGCGTCTGGCCGTCGGGAGCCGCTGCATCGATCGTGCTGGGGATGTAGTCCACGCCGAGGACGATCACGTTGGAGGCAAAGATGTCACCGTGCACCACATCGGTGTGGCGACTCCCCGATTGGAATCGTGCGTACCCACCGGCGGCGTCGTCCCACTCCCACCGGACGCTTTTGCCGTCCAACGACAGCTGGACCTCGGAATGCGCCATGCCTTCGAACTCCTCGCCGGGAGGCACGTACGTGAACTGCTGGGCCGGCGGGCCGGGGTGATCGTCTGGAGTCAACTCGTACAGCCGCTCGGTCGTGCTGTACAGGTCGTGCGGGCTGCGCCCGGGTCCCCGGAAGTAGCTGCCACTGTTGCGCTGCGCATTCAGGTCGGTGAGGAACGATGATGCGATGAGTCGGGTGACGCCCGGGTTGCCACCACTCCATGCGAGCAGCGGTTCGTTGAATGACGACAGCAGGTTCACGTCCTGCTCGCGGCCCGAGCGAATCGGACCAACAGGATCGGAACCTTCGGTGTGGAACACCGCTGCGAAGCGGGTGTCGCCCTCAACGATTTCTTCGAACACGATGTCGGCAACCGCGAGCCCCGAGTGGTTCTGGCGAGCGTTGGCGTCGTTGTTGTCGATCTTCACGATCAGCGCGGGAAGCGCGACCAATTCATCCGTGGACTCGACGATCTCGCCGGTCAGCGGCTGGCGGATCGAATCATCGCCCGGCACGAGCGTGGTCGTGGTGGTCGACTCGGCCGGCTCGGTGGTCGTCGTGGTCGTGGTCTCTGCGACTTCGGTCGTCGTCGTTGTGGCTTCGGTGGTGGGCGTGGTGTCGATCGTGTCCTCACCGCCTCCGCCGCACGCGGCGGCGAGTAAGCCAACAGTGGTCACGACAGCAAACTTCTTGATCATCAGAGTTCTCTCAGTAGAGCAATGCGCTCATCCAGCGGCGGGTGGGTATCGAACAGCTTGTGCACGCCCGGCAAGCGACCATCGTCGCCGACTCCGCTCAAGGGTTGTTCGATCCACAAGTGTGCCGTGGCCGTCGACGCCGAATGCGTCACCGTCGTGTCTTCTTGCAACTTCTCGAGCGCCGAGATGAGGCCCGGCGGGTACCGCGTCATCTGACATGCGCTGATGTCCGCAAGCGTCTCTCGGCTTCGCGAAATCGTGGCCTGCATGGCTTTGGCGAGCAGTGGCGCCAGGATCAACAACCCGAAGCCCAGAAAGGCGAGCGGGTTGCTGGAGTCAGCCTGGTCACCGCGGCGTGACACACGACCGCCGTTCCACCACATCATTCGAATCGCCAGGTCCGACATCAGCGCCACGGCACCGACCATCGTGACCGCAAGGGTGGAGACGAGAATGTCGTAGTTGCGGATGTGGCTCAACTCATGGGCGACCACGCCTTCGAGTTCCACTCGGTTCAGCTTGTCGAGCAGCCCCGTGGTGACTGCGATGGCTGCGTGATTCGGGTTGCGTCCGGTTGCAAAGGCGTTCGGCGCGGGATCATCGACGATGTACACCCCCGGCTTCGGCAGGCCGCCGGCGATGCAGAGTCCTTCGACGAGGTTGTGGAGCCGTTGGTATTGCGCGGGATCTGCCGGCTCAGCTCGGCTGACGCGCAGCGCGATCGCGTCCGCCTTCCAGTACGAGCCGAAGGCAATGGCACCACTGACGAGCAGGGCGATGATCGTGAACAGCGGGCCGTTCCCGACGAGGAATCCAATGACAGCTCCGACGAGCGCAACGATGACGACGAACCCGGCCACCAGGGCGATGCTGCGACGCTTGTTTGAACGAATGATGTCGAACATCGAGCTCAGAATTCGACGTTCGGGACAGAACGCGCCGACTCGCTCGCCTCGAAGTACTCACGCTGCTCGTAGTTCAGCATCTTGGCGACGAACACGGACGGCACCGACTCGATCTTGTTGTTGTAGCCCAGCACCGCGTCGTTGTAGAACTGGCGCGCATACGCCACACGCCCCTCGGTGGCAGACAGTTCTTCTTGCAGAGCGAGGTAGTTCGTGTTTGCCTTCAGATCCGGGTAGGCCTCGCTGAGCGCAAACAGCTTGCCGAGCGCCCCGGACAGCATGTCGTTGGGCGCCTTTTGTCCATCGGGCGTGTCGGGAGCCTGAATTGCTGCTTGGCGAGCGTTGATGACCTGCTCGAGGGTTTCTTGCTCGTGCGCTGCGTATCCCTTCACGGTCTCGACGAGGTTCGGAATGAGGTCGAGGCGTCGCTTGAGTTGCACGTCGATCTGCGACCAGGCGTTCTCGACCTGGTTCTTGCTGCGGATCAGTCCGTTGTAGAGGGCGACGCCCACGACGATCACCACGACGGCGATCACGAGGATGATGATGAGGGCGATCATGCTCGGCGAGTGTACGGGATCAGCGTCGCGCGAGATCGTGATAGATCTCGATGTAGCGGTCCGCCAAGGCCGACATCGCGAAGCGCTCGGCGCGTTCTGCGCCCGCGTTTCGGAGCCGCTGCGCCAACACGTCATCGGTGAGGGCGCGCCGCAACTGCGCCGCCAACGCATCGACATCACCAGCGGGGCTCAGCAGCGAGTCCTGCTCGTGGGTCGCCACGTTCTGATAGCCATCGAGACTGCTTGCGACCACCGTGGCGCCGCCGGCCATTGCCTCGATGAGCACGACTCCGAACGATTCCCCACCGAGCGATGGAGCGCAGAACACGCTCGCTGCGCGCAGCCTGGCGAACTTCTCCTCGTCGGAGATCCGGCCGAGCCAGCGGATCCGGCCATCGGATTCCGTGCGCCGCATCAAGGCTGCGGTGTCCGGGCCGGTGCTGGCCACCCACACTTGGGCTGGCACGTCCAGGCGCTCGAATGCGTCGATCAGCACCGCAAGACCCTTGCGTTCTTCGTGGCGACCGCAGAAGAAGATCGCGGGAGGCTGATCAGGTCCGAGCGCCAATGCCGGCGTACGCCGTATCTGATTGACTTCCACACCGTTGAACAGCACTTCGTACTCTCCGCCGAGATGCGATTGCACGAGCGCCAAGGCGTCCTTGCTCACCACCACCTTGTGGTCGATCCGCTTGATCCACGACAGGAGCCACGGCTTGATCAGTTTGTAGCTCGACGATCGTCCCGCAGCGTGGAACGTTCCGACCGTGGGGAAACGGTGGGTCACCGCAGCGGTGAGTGTTGGTCCTGGAACCATCGGCTCGTGCAGGTGCAACACGTCGAAGCGTTCCGCGGCCAGCACCTGCAGCGTTCGGAACATTGCGGGAGGGTCGGGAGCAAGCGGCGCGATCGAGCCGTTCGCCGAGGTCGGGAGCGAGTTCCCCAGCGGCGTGACGAAGCTCTCCGGTGGTGGCCCGTCGCACGGACCCAGCACCCTGGCTTCGATGCCGCGGCTACGCAGCTCTCGAGCCAGCCCGAGCACCTGCATCTGCACCCCACCGGGCACGGTCAAGCTGTATGGGCAGATGATGCCGACGCGCATGTTCAGTGCGATGCAACCAGGTCGACACCGAAACGTTCGCGGATGACGTCGAGTTCCAGCGGTCGAGACAGGAGGTAGCCCTGTCCGATGTCACAGCCGAACTGTTGGAGCGCTGAGATCTGTCCGGGTCGTTCGATTCCCTCGGCCACACTCGTGACCCCCATGCTCGATGTCATCTGCAAGATCATGCGCGCGAGACTCGACCGTTGTGCGTCACCATCGACCTCGTCGACGAATTGACGGTCGATCTTCACCACATCAACCGGGAACTTCTGCAAGTACGACAGCGAGCAGTATCCGGTTCCGAAGTCGTCGATGGCAATTCGGACACCAAGGGCGCGGATGGCTTCGAGCGCGCTCGACGCCGACTCGATTTCGTCCACGAGGACGGTTTCGGTGACCTCGAGCAGCACCTGAGCAGCGGGCAACCCACTGAGTTCGAGCGCCTCGGCGACCTGATCGACGAACTGTTCGGACCGAAGCTGCACTGCCGACACGTTGATGCTGATGTATCGATCTCCGCGGGCCTGCCAGGTGGCGGCTTCACGCATGGCTTGGTGCAGCACCCAGTGACCGATCTCTTTGATCAGTCCGGACCGTTCGGCAATCGGGATGAACTCTGCCGGCGACACGTCACCGCGGGTGGGGTGCTGCCAGCGAATGAGCGCTTCTGCGCCCGTGACTTCGCCGGTGCGCAGATCGACGAGCGGCTGGAAGACCAGTCGCATCTGACGGTTTTCCAAAGCCGATGACAGCTCCGAGCGATACTCGAGTTGCGTGGTGGCGCCCAGGCGCATCGCCGGGTCGAAGATCTTGATCTGGCCCTTGCCCGCACGTTTTGCCTCGTACATGGCAATGTCCGCGTCGCGCAACAAGCTCGACGTGGTCATGCCGGGAGCGGCCACGGCGACTCCGACGCTGGCGAGGACCGCGAGGTCGTAGCCGGCCAGGCGAACCGGTTCGCGAAGTTCGTCGAGCAGCCGCTCGGCAACGTCGATCGCACGGTCCACGCCGCCTCGGTCTTCGAGGAGCAGCGCGAACTCGTCGCCACCCAGTCGTGCGGGTGTGTCGCCGCTGCCGGCGGTGGACCGAATGCGATCGGCAATGGTGCGCAGCAATTGGTCACCAACGCCATGGCCGAGTGCATCGTTGACGGATTTGAAGTCGTCGAGATCGACAAACAGCACCACGACGGGATCCGCGTCGGATCGAGCGACACGCAGCGCATGGTCCATGCGATCGAGGAACAGCGCACGGTTTGCGAGGCCCGTCAGCTCGTCGTGAAACGCCCGGTGACTCAGCTTGCGTTCGAGGTCACGTTGCTCGGTGACGTCGCGGAACGTGGCAACGATGCCGTCGACGGCATCTCCGCCGATGAGATTGGCGAACGTGGCCTCCATGCGGCGGCGTTGACCATCCACGCGCACGAGGCTCGACTCGAAGCGAACCGTTCCGTCTCGGCCGTCTTCGAACAGTTGCGAGAGTTCACTCGATGCGTTGTTGCGGTCTTCTTCGGCAATGAGGTCGACGAGCGGTCGCCCAATCCAGTCTGCTGATCGGTGACCGAGTGTTCCTGCGAGGCCGGGGCTGGCGTACTTGATGTCGCCCGCTTCATCGACCAGCATCACGACGTCGCTCGAATGCTCGACCATCGCAGCAAGACGGTCCTGCCCGCGACGCTCGGTGAGCGTTCGCACGGCATCGAGGAGGCCCCACATGCGGGCCAACGCGAGCACGACCGAGACCACTGCGGCGATCGAGACGGCAAGGATCGTGGCGGAGCTTCCGAGGTCGCTCACGATGAGTGCGACGAGAACGGTCAGCGGCGTCAGCACGGCGACACTGAGGCCAATCGTGCGTTCGACGCCGAGTGCAGCATTCGGGGTACTGATCCGCTGATCAGGCGCCATCGAGCGATCGAGTGCGGCGGATGCGAGCACGAGCGGCGCTGCGACACCGAGGCCTGCCACCACTCCCCCGGCTTCGAATTCGCCCTGGATCTGCTGAGCTCCGCGAACGACGTCAGCGATCAGTTGCAGCGCGATGCCAGCCATCAGCATCACCGGCGAGAACTGTCGGAACGCTCCGGCGGCGGCGCCGCGCACAGCCGCAGCAAACGCAAGTCCGCCAATCAAGGGCGCCGCTGCTGCCCAAGCTGTCGCGGAGAATCCGAGATCCCGGTCGGAGAGATACGGCTCGGCCACCACCAGCCACACACCAACACCGACGGCGATCGCGATGATGCCGATCTCGAAGCCACCGAACGCGTCATTGTCCGATCTCGTCTGCCAGCTCAACATGAGCATGGCGAAGAACATCACGAACCAGAAGCCCGCATGGAGGCCGTCAGCAAGCGTCGGAAAGCTCACCGCGTCACCTGAGGAGAGGCTTGCCCATACCGTGTGTGCGCCAACGAGCACACCGAGCGCCACGGCCACCAAGGCCCATGCTCCCGACCTGGCGGGGCGATGGCTCACCATGCCGAGCAGGACCGCACCGATGGCGATCACCGGCGAGACCACGCGCAGCGACTCCAAGCCATTGGACGCAGGCGCGAGCACGTATGCGAGCGCCAGCGCGACAGCAAGGCCGAGCAAGAGGAAACGCGGGGAACGGAAGATGCTCATGGTTTCGGCAACTTGGATGCCAAAGTTGAGTAACCCGGATCAGAAGGCCAGTTCGGTTGAAACAGGTGCCACTGTGAGGGGGCACGACGAATGAGCGTTTCCAGCTCGACCGCCAATTCCTGGGTGATTCGGCCAACGTCGTCGCGGAGCCGTTTGCTCTGACGTTGCGGGCGCATGGGGGCACGCACCCAACCGAGGTGTGCATCAAAGCGGTCGGTGAAGTACACCGCGGTCGGGAAGATCGGAGCACCGGTGCGCAGCGACACCGTGGCCGCTCCGCCCGGCAGCGTGGTGGTTTCGCCGAAGAACTCGACCGACGGGCCACCCTGGCCGATGTCGCGGTCCGACAGCAGACACACGATGTGGTTGTTGCGCAGGGCTTTGATGACAGCGGAGCCTGCGGTGGGGCCGAGCGGAACCACATGCATCCCGAGTTTCGAGCGCAGGTCCACGAACCATTCGAAGAGCTCGGGCGGATCGAGATGCTCGACGACAACGGTGATCTCATGCCCCTGGTCGGCAATCCAACGGCCTGCCCATTCCCATCCACCGAGGTGCGGCAGGGCAAGGATTGCACCATTGCCCTCCTGGAGGGCTTCGACGATCTGGGGGTAACCGTCGTCGGTGAATCCGCGGTCTACGGCTCGTTTCGACAGGTTCGGCAGGCGAAAGCTCTCGATCCAGTAGCGAACGTAGAAGTCAAACGCACGCTGGCTCGCGCGTCGCATCCGCAATCCGCGCAGCGACGGATCGACGCGGCGCAGATGACGCTCGATCATCTCCCGCCGCTCCGGACTCCACATGTTCGCACCGGCACCGACGGGTGTTGCCAAGCCTGCGGCAACCACACCCGGGGTCACGCGTGCAGCGAGCGCGGCGAGCTTGTATCCGTTCGTGGTGACGGCGTTGGACAGTTCAGCCATCAGGGGCGGCGGCGCGGCACACTCGTGCGCCGACGTTCGGTGCGCGCCACCCGACGACTGGCCCGGCGCGACCGGCGCATCTCGATGCGTTCTTGAGCGACCGGAGCGACGGCGGCTTGGCTCCACACCTTCCAAAACCGCTGGCACGCAGTGATGGTCGTGAGCACGAGCATCAGCCACAGGATCGGCACGAGCAGCACGTTGATGACCAGGCCGATGAGGATCGCGATGATCCGCTCCGCTCGCTCCATCAGTCCGCCCTTGGCATCGATGCCCAAGGACTCGGCCTTGGCCCGCTGATAGCTCACCAGCGATGACACGCCAGCGATCGCAAACGGAAGCATCGGTAGTTCGGGCGCAGCGTCAGGGTCCGTGGCGAAGTACCACGAGATCCCGCCGAGCAAGAACATGTCGGTGACCCGGTCGACGGTGGAGTCGAAAAAGGCGCCGCGCTGACTGGACAGCCCTGACGCTTTGGCAAGCGCGCCGTCGAGCAGATCGGGGAGCGCTGCAAGCACCACGAGGCCGGCACCGAGCCAGAGTCGCCCGGCACCGATCGCCACGCCAGCCAAGATGCCGACGAGCAACCCGATGATCGTGAGGTGATCAGGGCTCAGGCCGGTTCGCCGCAAGGCGTTGCCGATGGGCTTGACCGCAGCGTCGACCGGCTTTCTGAAGGTGCCGTCGAACATTCGGGCCAGGTTACTCGGCAGCGGTGTCGGCGACGTCGGCCGAGAGTTGAGCTTCGGGATTCGACTCGACGAGTTGTTCCACGATGGAGCCGTCAACGGCGTCCACGAGCACGAGCCCGCGTTCGGCAGGCGGATCTTCGGCCGAGTAGCAGAGCACGCGCCACGTGGGACGGCTCCGAAAGCCGCGCCAGACCTGCTGCGCTGATGCGTGGCCGACCGCGAAGCCGACCGCTTGCTGCGCTTTCACCAGCGCATCTTTTTCATCGATGTCCATCCGCCAACCGGACGTGATCGCAACGGCGCCGGCGACGATCAACAGGAGCGCTCCGAGCAGCCAACCATCGTTGACGACAGCGGCATCGGGGAAGGCAAATCGAATCGCCAGACACGCAGCAGCGAGACCCAGATAGATGTAGCCGGGGATCCGCCGACGACTGTTGTCGGGGAACATGTAGGCCCCTACGAACTCGCTCGGCTGGAGGTCGTCCGGCAACTCGTCGCGAATGTCGTCACTCATGGCGTTCAGGCTACGGCCACCACCGCTGTTCGTTACGGGCCAGGCCCGTAACGAACAACGCGTTCGTTACGGGCCAGGCCTGTAACGAACGCTCAGGCGGGCCAGGCGGCGCGGAGGCGCTGCGCGCTTGTTTCGAGCGATTCCGGCAAGGTCTGGGTATTGGCGATCGCCGACATGAAGTTCGAGTCGCCCGTCCAGCGCGGCACCACATGGGCGTGCAGGTGGGTGGGCACCGAGCCTCCGGCCGGACGGCCGAGGTTCAGTCCGACGTTGATGCCATCCGGGACATAGGCGGATCGAACCGCTGCGACGGCGTCGGTGACGGTCGCCCACAGCTCGGCGGTTTCCTCCGCCGTGAGGTCGGCGAGGTCCGGCACCTCTCGATACGGCAGCACCAGCACGTGCCCCGACGTGTACGGGTGGATGTTCATGATGGCGAAGACGAGTTCACCGCGGTGGACGATGTGGGTCTGTTCATCGGATTCCCCGGACGCGAGGATGCGCGTGAACACGCTGCCGTCAACGGCATCAGGGTCGGTCTTGGCCGGGGCGTCGGCCACGTATGCGGCGCGCCACCCTGACCAGATGTGTTCGAGCACCGTCAGGCCGACAGCGCCGCAGTGGCTGCGTTGTCCACTTCTGCCTTGAACCGTTCGATGAACGTGGACAGTGCCACGTCCCGCTCGACATCTTCGCCAGCGCTGCCGTCGTCGTTGGGCGGCACCATGTCGTGTCGAAGGTTCACACCGACCGTGTCGGCAGCGACGTCGTCGTCGCCGACAACGAGCACGTACGGGATCTTCTCCATCTTGGCGGTACGGATGCGCTTGCCGAGGCCGACGTCGGCCTTGACCCAGTCGACACGAGCTCCGGCGGCTTCGAGCTCGGCAACGATTTTTTCGACATGAGCTTCGTGCGGTTCGGCAACGGGCAGCACACGAACTTGCAGCGGTGCGAGCCACGTGGGGAAGTTGCCGGCGTAGTGCTCGATGAGCACCCCGAAGAAGCGCTCGATCGACCCGAACAGCGCTCGGTGCAACATGATGGGACGGTGGCGCTCGTTGTCGGCGCCGACGTATTCAAGTTCGAAGCGCTCGGGAAGGTTGAAGTCGGCCTGGATGGTCGAGAGCTGCCACGAGCGTCCGATCGCGTCACGAACGTCGATGTCGATCTTGGGACCGTAAAACGCCGCATCACCATCCTTGACGGCGTAGTCGAGGCCGTGCGCATCGAGTGCTTCACGAAGCGCGTCGGTCGCCTCGTCCCAGATCTCGTCCGAACCGACGTATTTCACCGGATCCTTGGTGGACAGGTTGAACGTGAAGTCGTCGAAGCCAAAGGCGCGCAGCACGGACAGCACGAAGTCGAGCAAACCCGCCACCTCGTCGGCCATCTGCTCCTTGGTGACGTAGATGTGGCTGTCGTCCTGCGTGAACCCACGGATTCGCAACAAGCCGTGCAGGGTTCCGGCGCGCTCATAGCGGTACACGTTGCCGAGTTCGAACAGCCGCAGCGGAAGCTCGCGGTAGCTGCGCTGCCGACTCTTGAAGATCAAGCAGTGCATCGGGCAGTTCATCGGCTTCATGTAGTACGTGCCGTTGTCCATCTCCATCGGCGGGTACATGCCTTCGGCGTAGAAATCGAGATGTCCGGAGGTCTCGAACAGCTTGCCGTTTGCCAGGTGCGGCGTATACACGAACTCGTAGCCGCCGGTCTCGTGACGAAGGCGGCTGTAGTCCTCCATCAACTTGCGAATGATCGCGCCTTTCGGATGCCACACCGCCAAGCCGCCACCGAGCTCTTGGGGGAAGCTGAGCAAGTCGAGTTCGTTGGCCAGCTTGCGATGGTCGCGTTTGGCTGCCTCTTCGAGCTGCGTGAGGTGTTCCGCGAGCGCCTGCTTGGACTCCCAGGCTGTGCCGTAGAGCCGTTGGAGCATCTTGCCGCTCTCGTTTCCACGCCAATGGGCCCCAGCCACCTTTTGTAGCTTGAACCACGGGAGCTTGCCGGTGGACGGTACGTGCGGTCCGACACACATGTCGACGAACTCATCGGTGTTGCGGTAGGCGCTGATGATCTCCCCCGACACCTCGCCAGCATCGAGATCATCGGCGCCTGCGGACTCGACCCGCTCGATGATCTCGACCTTGTACGGCTGGTCAGCAAAGAGTTCCTTGGCCTCAGCCATCGAGTGCTCAGATCGAACGAAGGGCTGATTCGCCTTCACGATCTCCTTCATCTTCTTTTCGATCGTGCCCAGGTCCTCTTCGGCAAAGGTCTGACCGTCGGGCAGATCGAAGTCGTAGTAGAAGCCGTTCTCGATCGCAGGCCCCACGGAGAACTTCGCTCCTGGGTACAACACCGTGACCGCTTGAGCGAGCACGTGGGCAGTGGAGTGACGCAGCACATGGCGACCTGCATCGGTGTTGTTCGTGATGATCGCAACCACGTCACCATCTGCGACCTGCGCCGTGAGATCGGTGTCGTCTCCGTTGACCGTGGCCGCAACCGCCGCCTTCTTGAGTCCTGAGCCGATGGATGCGGCCAGGTCGAGGGCCGTGGCACCGTCGGGGAGTTCCCGTACGGAGCCGTCCGGAAGCGAAACGCTGATCATCGGCCCGATGATACGGGCCTCAGCTCCCTGCGGCGGCGACCAGTTTCCGCTCGGTCTCGACAGCCGGCGTGCGGCTGGCGATGTCGGTCACCGTGGCGACCCGGCCAGGGACGAGCGGCTCGGTGTCCTGAGCGGGTTCCTGGCCGGCGTAGTGGTGCACGTAGACCTGTCCGGTCATTTCCCGGATCTCGTACATCACTTCGTCCATCATCGAACGCCATGCGAGATGCTCGGCGGTTCGGTTGGCGTAACGCTCCGGGCGGATCGGTCGACCGATGTGCACCGAGCAGGACTTGCCCGGCTTTGGGGCACGAGCACCAGGAGGCTGGATCTGATCGGTTCCGATGATGCCAACGGGATAGATCGGACAGCCGATCTGCATCGCGAGGCGAGCTGCTCCGGTGCGGCCCTTGTGCAGGTCACCGTTGCGGCTCCGGGTGCCTTCGGGATAGATGCCAAAGAGCTCGCCGCGTCCGAGCACCTCGCGAGCAGCGTCCAGCGCACCATCGCTCTTGCCACCACCCGAACGGTCGATGGGGATCATTCCCATGGCGGGGAACAGGAACTTGGTCTTCCAAGAATCCATGTACTCCGCCTTGCCGACGAATGAGATGTTGCGGGGCGCGGTGAGCGTGAGGATTGCCGAGTCGAAGAAGCTGATGTGATTCGGACACAGGATTGCCGGGCCCTCGTCAGGAAGACGCTCGTACCCGGTCATCTCGATATCCCAGAGGCGAGTGATCGCTGGCTTGAGCACACGTCGGGTGCGTCGCTGCAGTGCGCCGGCCCCCGGAGAAGAACTCATAACGTGGATAGTAGACGATTTGCATCACGATTCCGTCATCGGCAGATGACGACTCGGTAAACAGGCGATCTCAATCGAGGTCGACGCCGAGCAACTCACTCGCTTCGCGCACCCCTGAACCTGCAGCCGCTGCTGCGTCGATCAACGCGAACGCACCGGGCGTGTCGAGGTCATCGTCGAGGCGCTCGCGCACGCCGTCGAGAAGCTCGGGGTTCGGTGTGGCATTGGCGTTCCAGGCATCCAGACGGGCCTGATTGCGAGGCATCAGCTCGTCATCCCACTCCCATTCCGTTCGGTAGTGGTGTTCCACGATGCCGAGGCGAATCGCTCGGGGGTCCCACGTTTCGCGCAGCTTGTCGATGAACACCAGATTCCCCAGGCTCTTCGACATCTTCTGGCCGTCCATCGAGATGAGCGCCGTATGCATCCAGTGCTTCACGAACTGCTCCCCCGTTGCCGCTTCGGACTGGGCCCGTTCACACTCGTGGTGCGGAAAGATCAGGTCGGCGCCGCCGCCGTGCAGGTCGATGGTGGTGCCGAGCTCGCGCAGCGCCAGCGCCGAACACTCGATATGCCACCCCGGACGCCCCGCTCCCCAGAGCGTGTCCCACGCCGGCTCATCGGATGCCGACGGATGCCACAGCACGAAATCGAGCGGGTTGCGCTTGTTCGGGTCCTCGATCTTTCCGCCACGCTGCTTGGCGAACTCGAGCATCTCGGCTTCGGAGTAGTTGCTCATGGAGCCGAACGACTCGAACTTGCTGACGTCGAAATAGACCGAGCCGCCCGCTTCGTACGCGTAGCCGCGATCCATGACCATGCCGATGAAGCCGCGGATGTCGGGAATCGCCGACGATGCTCGAGGTGACGACGCGACCGGGAGCGCGTTGAGCGCGACCATGTCACGCTCGAAGCGGGCTTCTTCGCCTGCTGCGAGGTCGAGGTAGTGCACGCCCAACTCACGTGCCTTGGCGAACAACGGGTCGTCCACGTCGGTGACGTTGCGCACGCACTTCACCGTGTGGCCCATATCGATCAGCCTGCGCTGCAGGGTGTCGTAGGCAATGAACGTCGCGGCGTGGCCCAAGTGCGTGGCGTCGTACGGCGTGATGCCGCAGGTGTACATCAGGACCTCTTCGTTCGGGGCGAAGGGAACGATGGCGCGGCGGGCGGTGTCGTAGAGCTGCATCGAAGGCAAGTCAACCAGGCTGGAGCTGTATTGATTCCCCGCCGCCGCGAACTACGTTGCCACGCATGGGAATTCTCGACGGCAAGAAGATCGTGATCACCGGCGTTCTGACCGACGCATCACTCGCATTCGGGGTGGCGCAGATCGCACTCGACGAAGGAGCAGACATCGTCCTCACCGGTGCCGGGCGGGCGTTGCGCCTCACACAACGAACCGCCCGCAAGCTGAACGTGCCCGACGGCGGCGAGATCGAGGTGTTCGAACTCGATGTGACTGTGCCGGAACACGGCGTGGCCGTTCGCGAGGCACTCGATGCCAAGTGGGGTCGGGTCGACGGAGTGCTGCACGCCGTTGCGTTCGCCCCCGAGTCGTGCCTCGGCGAGGACTTCATGGGCGCCCCGTGGGAGGACGTCGCCACCGCAATGCACATCTCGGCCTATTCACTCAAAGCACTCGCTGACGCGTTCGTACCGCTCATGAGCGAGGGTGGATCATTCGTCGGACTGGACTTCGACAATCGCCAGGCGTGGCCCGCGTACAACTGGATGGGTGTTGCGAAGTCCGCACTGCAGTCGGTGTCGCGTTACCTCGCCCGCGAGCTCGGCCCGCAGGGCATCCGCTCCAACCTCATTGCGGCCGGACCGATCAAGACCATGGCGGCCAAGTCCATCCCCGGGTTCGCAGCGTTCGAAGAACCGTGGGATGGCCGCGCACCCCTCGGTTGGGACGTCACCGACTCCGAGCCGGTAGCCCGCTCGGTGGTTGCGATGCTCAGCGACTGGTTCCCTGCCACAACCGGCGAGATCATCCACGTCGACGGCGGCTATCACTCCATCGGGGCCTGAGCGCATTCGGCCACCTCGATCCGGGTGCGGCGGCACCACATCGTGTCCTAATGTAGAGATGTACCTACATGGAGGCGCGATGTCGAAGCAGATGAGCAGCAGAGAATTCAACCAGGATACGAGCGGCGCCAAAAAGGCGGCCGAGGCTGGCCCGGTGTACATCACCGATCGCGGTCGGCCGGCACACGTGCTGCTGACGTTTGACGCCTACGAGCGCCTCATCGGGACCCATCGCACCCTCGACCTCCTCGCCCAGCCGGTTGGCGTGGCTGACGTCGCGTTCTCCGCGCCGAAACACGCCGAACCGGCGCGGCCCGCAACGTTCGAATGATGTTTGTGGTCGATACGAACGTCGTGTCCGAACTCCGCAAGGTCCGTTCCGGCAAGGCGAACCCCGGGGTCGCCACCTGGGCGCAAAGCGCGCCCTCGGCGTCGATGTTCATTTCTGCGATCACCATCCACGAACTCGAACACGGCGTGCTGCTCAAGGAGCGCTCCAACCCCACCCAAGGGGCACTCCTGCGAGAGTGGCTCGACCAGAGCGTCATGGCTGCGTTCGAGAACCGAGTACTCGCCGTCGATGAAAACGTGGCACGTAGCGCCGCAGTGTTTCACGTTCCCGATCCGGCGCCGTTCCGCGACGCCCTCATTGGAGCAACAGCCGCAGTTCACAACATGACCGTCGTTAGCCGAGACCTCAAGGACTTCGAGCGATTCAACGACCTCGATGTCCTCGATCCATGGAGTTGAGCCGCTAGCGACCGCGTCGCATCACGACAGCAGCGACCCTCTCACTACTGCCACCGCCGCTGGCAGTCACCAACCGAACAACCGCACAACTGGGGGCATCGACGCACCCACTACTGGAGTGAACGGGCCAAGCCTTCGACGAACGCCAACAGCGTTGCGCCTTCGTCGAGCTCGAACAACTCCCCTTCGTCATACCTCTTCACTCTCAGTTCGGGATCGGTGACGTCGACCATCACGAACATGGAGTCAGCCATCAGCAGCGGAACCATCCATCAAGCTCATGCGACGGGAGTCCTTCCTCTTCGTGGATATCCAACAGCATCTCCAGCATCTCAACGGCCTCGCCGAGCGACAAGTGCTCCCACGGCAGCACTAACAGCCGATTCGCAAACCTCACACCGGTACTAAACGGAATCCCGTTACGCAATCTGCACCACTCGCGAACTTGTTCTGGCACGCCACACGACAGCACACTGCCGGCGCGCTCAAACTCTGCGTCCCCCTGGGGCCTCCATCCCAAGAGGTGGAACCGGCATGCCAAACGCCATGCGTTGCACCTCGAGATGATCCAGTGCTGCTGTCAGGGCTGAAGCGTCCATCGGTTGCGGACCGTAACTCAGCATCGCAAGCGGAGAAGATCTTGCCAAGATAAACGAACATATGTTTGCTTTAATGAACCAGCTCGGTATCGTTAGCTCATGGACGTTGCCCGGCTGATCGAACGCATTGAGCGGGTCGACGTGGCGAGCGCATCGGTTGGTGAGCTGGCGTCGGTCATGGGCGACCTCGGCCGGTTGAAGGGTTGGGTCGGCTCCACCGAAGCAGCCGCCGCTCATCGCGCCGGCGAGCTGGAACGCTCGGGGCAAGCGTCGTCAGCAGCCGATCTGATCTCACGAGGAACGAAGACCTCACGCCGATCGGCTGAAAAGACGCAGCGACGGGGCGCTGCACTTGCACAAGCCCCCGGTGTGGAACAGCAACTGGCTGCTGGGCGGATCTCGACCGAACACGCCGATGCACTCGCCACCGCTGCGGGCAAGCTCGACGATGAACAGCGGTCCGCACTGTTCGAACGCGATGAGCAACTCGCCAGGCGGGCAGCATCGCAAACACCAGCACAATTCGCACGCACGCTCTCGAAGGCTGCAGCGGAGATCTCGCTCGATGACGGCATCGAGCGCTCCGAGCAGCAACGGCGGGCCGCCACGTTGTCGCATGGCATCAACGCCGACACCGGCATGGGATGGATCCGAGCCGAGCTACACCCCGACGACTATCAGAAGGTCAAGCGGCGACTCGATGCCGAGGTGAACGCCATGAAGCGTCTGCCCAAGCACGAGGGGCGCCGCTACGAGCAACTCGGTGCCGATGCGCTCGTCGCACTCGTCACTGGCGGGCGAGCCGCGTCACGTGTGCCAGCCGAAGTCAGCTTGCTGATCGACCACCAGACACTCTCCAGCGGCCCACACGCCGACACGGTGTGTGAATACTCCGATGGCAATCCGTTGCCGGCCGAAACCGCTCGACGTCACGCCTGTGACGCCAAGATCATCCCGGCCGTCCTCGACTCGATTGGCATGCCACTCGATGTCGGGCGTGGAGCACGCCACGCGACACTCGCTCAACGAACCGCGCTTCGGGCGATGTATCGAACCTGCGGTGTGGATGGCTGCGATACCGGATTCGACCGCTGCGAGATGCATCACCTCGTCGAGTGGAACGATCTCGGCGACACCGATCTCGAGAATCTGGTTCCGGTGTGCAGTTTCCATCACCACCGAGCGCATGAAGGTCGATGGCGATTGCAACTCGAGCCGAGCACCCGACAACTCAGCGTGTTTCTCCCCGACGGCAGCCTGCACAGCCGCTGCCTGCCGGACATGGTCGCCGAGCGGGCGGACAGCCGCACGGCCGCGTGAACCGCGACGAATCTCGCGACAGCTCAGTCTCCGACGAAACGCCGTCGACTCGAAAACGCAGCTTCAGCGGGACCGGGTGTCGCGCCCAGCCAACGCCTGGAGTGCCAGCAGCAACAGCACCGCACCGAGCGCAGCGACGAGCACGCTGCGAATGGAGAACTCGTCCACTCCCCTGCTGTCGACGGCGTTCATGAGGGCGCCGCCGATCAACGCACCGAGCACCCCGACGACCATGGTGTAGATGCAGCCGCTGCGATCGTCTTTCACGATCCATCGAGCGATCACGCCAGCCAACAACCCCACGCCGATCCAACCAACGATCCCCATCTCTGTCAACGTACCCAGACAGCGACCCGGTAGCGGGGCGCGGAAGCGAGAGATGACTGGATCGCTGGGTCTACGTCTCGTCGGTACGCTCCGAGCCGTGAACCGACTCGCTGACGAGACGTCGCCATATCTGCGCCAACACCGGGACAACCCGGTCGACTGGTATGCCTGGGGAGACGAAGCCTTTGCCGCTGCGCGGGAGCGCAACGTGCCGATCCTGCTCTCGGTGGGGTACTCCGCATGCCATTGGTGCCATGTGATGGCCCACGAGTGCTTCGAAGACCACGAGGTCGCCGCGGAGATGAACGCGAAGTTCGTCAACGTGAAGGTGGACCGCGAAGAGCGCCCCGACGTCGACTCGCTGTACATGGATGCAGTGCAGGCAATGACCGGTCGGGGTGGCTGGCCGATGACGGTGTTCATGTCACCCGACGGACAGCCCTTCTACGGGGGGACGTACTTCCCGAAGGACAACTTCTTGAAGCTGTTGACTGCGATCGACGAGGTGTATCGCAACAAGCCCGAAGACGTGGCCCAGAACGCCAAGCAGATGATGACGGCGATCAACGCCACCGCGCTGCTGAAGCCGGGCAAGGACATTCCCTCGGTCGAACAGTTGAACAACGCCGTGCAGACCTTGGGTCGAGCGTTCGACTCCGAGCACGGCGGTTTCGGCGGCGCACCGAAGTTCCCGTCATCGTTCAACATCGAACTGATGCTGCGCGCCTACATGACGAGTGCATCCGATGCTGCTCGCAAGATCATCACGACGACCCTCGACGCCATGGCATCAGGCGGAATGTACGACCACATCGGCGGCGGGTTCGCTCGCTACTCGACCGATCGCGAATGGCTCGTGCCGCACTTCGAGAAGATGCTCTACGACCAAGCACTCATTGCGCAGACCTATCTGCACGGCCTCGTCGTGCTGCGTGAACCGCAGTGGCGCCACGTGGTGCAGGACACCATCGAGTACGTCCTCAACACGCTGACGCACCCGGAGGGCGGCTTCTACTCCGCCGAGGACGCCGACTCCCTCGATGCCGATGGCAACAGCGTGGAAGGTGCCTTCTACACCTGGACCCCCGACGAAGTTCGCGATGCGCTCGGCAATGCCAAGCCCGAGGTGTACGAACAGGCGCTCGCGTACTGGGACATCACCGACGAGGGGAACTGGGCTGAAGGAGGCGAGGGGCGCAGCATCCCCAATCGTTCTGCCGAGCGAGGCGAACTCGTGCGTCCCGATGCCATGAGCTTCGCCCGAATGAGAATGGCTCAGGCGCGCTCCAAGCGGCCGCGACCGGGGCTGGACGACAAGGTCCTGCTGGAGTGGAACGCCATGTTCATGTCCACGCTCGCCCAGGCCGGCGCCGTGTTCGGCCACCAACCGTGGCTGGATGCCGCAGAACTGAACGCCGAATTCCTGATCGACAACATGCGCGGCGGCAACGGTCGCTGGTACCGCTCGTGGCAAGAGCACGGCAATCCGCCCGCTCGCCACGATGCCCTGGCTGCGGACCATGCCGCGTTGATCGATGGTTTCACCCGCTTGGGTGAGGCAACCGGCAAAGCACGTTGGATCGACGAAGCACGCGCCACTGCGGACACCCTGCTCGATTGGTTCTTCGACCCCGGGCTCGGTGGGCTGTACACCACCGCCGAGGACGGCGAACATCTCGTGGCACGCCAGAAGGACATTGCCGACAACGCCACTCCCTCCGCGAACTCCATGGCCGCCATGGCGCTCCAGCGACTTGCGGCGCTGACCGGCGAACTGCGCTATGCGAACCAGGCCGAGCGCATCCTGCAGTTGCTCCAGCCTCAGGTGGACGACAAGGTCGGGATGTTCTCTCATGCACTGTTGGCCACCGACCTGAAGCGCCGTGGCACCACCGAGATCGTGATCGTCGGCGGGACCGATGACGATGGTGTCGAGCACGACATGACCGAGTTCGTGCGGATCGCCCAGACGATCTGGCGCCCCGACGCGGTGCTGGCATGGGGCGAGCCCTACGACTCGCCGCTGTGGGAGGGACGCAAGCCGGGACACGCCTATGTGTGCAAGGACCACGTGTGTGCTGCTCCCGCAACCACCACCGAGGCACTCATCCAGGCGATCACCGGTGGCGCCCGTGCTGCGGTATCCGCTGACGACGCACCGAGCGCTCCGGCCGACCCGGCCGACTGATCCAACGGGCCACGCCGGCAGGGTTCGGTGCAGGAGAGGTCAGCGCGGCGGAACGAATCGAGCGCGGTGAATGATCTCCTGAGCCTTGCGTCGACGTCGTTGCGCTGAGCGACCATCGCCCGGCTGCGCGACCTCACCGGGACCGACCGGGCCGTCGCCATCGCGACCGAGTAGATGGCCGAGCGTGATGGCTCCAATGATCTGCATCCGATCCGGAATCCCCAACTCCGAGCGCACCTCCGCTTCACGCTGGAACACGCCGAAGAACAGCGCTCCGAGCCCTTCGTCCTCGGCTGCATGCAGCAACGTCATGGCCGACATCGACGCATCGACCGTCCAGTAGGGCGTCGGCCACGCATCAATCGATTCACCGAGCCCAGTTCGCGCCTTGTCGGGCTCGGCGTAACGCTCGACGTACGCATCGGGATCAGCCAACACGACCATCAGCACCGGCGCATCGAGCAAGCGCTGCCAGCGAAACGACGACCGCTTCGGCTCAGGCAACGTGATGTCCCAGTACCTGGCGGTGTCGGCGCCTTCGAGCACGACGAGATGCCAGCCCTGGGTTTTTCCAGCGCTCGGCGCCCGAGCCGCCAGATCGACCATCCGGTCGAGCACATCGGCGTCGATCGGACGAGTCGAGTACGCCCGCGTCATCCGCCGATTGCGAACGACCTCAGAAAACTCAGTCATGGCAGGAGCCCCCGAGAAAAAGTGTGCGGCCGCCGGGTCTGAAAGCGACGGCGAGCGCAGCGAGCCTTGGAGCGCTGCGGGTGGGCGGGCGGGATTATGTTCTTTTGCCGAGCTTGACGAGGTCTTCGGCCATCGTCCAGCCGTAGACCACCATGGCGCCGCCCTTGGCAACCGGAATCTTGCTCATCATGTCAACGAGTTCAGCGTCAAGCTTCTCGGGCTTGGCCGACTCGAAGTCGATGTAGCCACTCTGGGCCCCGGCACTGGCGGTGAAGACCTTGGCGTCGTACTTCTTGTCGATGCTGAACCGCTTGGCGAGGCGACGGCCCCAGGCACGCTCCTCGCCAACAGCGTCCTCACCTGGCGACGGAGTCAGCCCGTCCAGATCCTTGAATGCTTCGCGGGCATCAGCATTGATGAACCGTGACCCCACGACCACATCTTCATCTGGGAATGCCATGAGCGCACGGTGGTAGGCCTCGCCCATGAGTCCGCGCAGCACCTGATCACGCTTGCTGGAGCGCTTCACGCTCATGATGCCGATGAGGACACACGGGGTGCCACCAATCCGCTCGAGCGTGGAGAACGTGAATCCCTGCAGCGCATTTCCGAACCGGGCGGTCGTGATGAGCACCCAGTCCTCCTGCGCTTGCAGCAACTGCTCTGCACTGAACGCTTCATCCATTCCCGCGAGTTCTTCGAGATCTTCTTCGGAGAGCGCGGAAGCGTCATTTGTCACTACATCCAGAGCCATTGGGGCAATTCTACAGGAGGACTGCGTCGTGTCCGAATGCCATCCTCAACTCGCCGACCACTCGATCGAGATCCACACGGAACTCGTCGGACAACTTGAGTACCTTCTGCTGGCCGATGTCGACCATCACGACGGACTCACCGGGGTGCTCCTTCACGATCCGCTTGAGTCGCTGAATCTTCAGCTCATCGAGCGACGAAGCATGCAGGCGTAGTCGCAACGGGGCACTCGCCCCATCGTCGAGCCCCTGCAGCACCGTAACGGTTTGGCCGATGATCCCGAATCGGGACTCGTCGCGACGGTCGAGGCGACCCTTCACCGAGACGATCAGATCGTCTTCGAGCTTGTGTCCTTGCTCCGCAAGAGTTCGAGGAAAAATCGTGATCTCGATCGATGCATCGAGGTCTTCCAGCACGAAAACTGCCATCTGGTCGCCCTTCTTGGTGAACTTGCGGGCGAGATTCGTGATGACACCGCCGACGACGACGGGGGTGCCGTCCTCCATGTTCGGCAGGTCGATGAGGTTGTGTTCGACCTTGCGCTTCAGTGCGGCCTCCACGCCGAACAGCGGATGGTCGGACACGTAGAGCCCGAGCATCTCTTTTTCGTAGCGGAGCTTGTCCGACTTGTCGAACTCCATGTCGTCGGGAATCGGCGTGCGCTCGCTGAAGGCGTCACCCGCCGGGGCCTGCTCGGCATCGTCCCCATCGCCCCAGTCTCCGAACAGCGACATCACTCCCTTCTCGGCTTCTCGACGTCGCTTGACGGTCGTGTCGATGATGTGTTCGAACACCGTCAGCAGCGCGCGGCGGTCGTGTCCGAGCGTGTCGAAGCCGCCGCCCTTGATCAGCGACTCGATCGTGCGCTTGTTGAGCACCGATTCCGGTACTCGCTCGACGAAGTCGTGGAAGCTCTCGAAGATCCCGTTCTCGGTGCGTTCTGCGATCAGGTCTTCCACCAGCGCTTCGCCGACGTTGCGCACTGCCGACAATCCGAACGTGATCGCACCTGGGCTGCCCACCGGCAGCGTCACCCCAACGGGCAACTCGTCGGGTGACAGGGCGCCGAAGTTGAGCAGCGAACGGTTGACGTCGGGCGGCAGCACCTTGATGCCCATCGATCGACAGTCAGCGAGGTACGTGGCGGCCTTGTCCAGGTTGTTCTTCACCGACGTGAGCAACGAAGCGATGTACTCGACCGGGTAGTGCGCCTTCATGTAGGCGGTCTGGTACGTGATGAGCCCGTAGCCGAACGTGTGGCTCTTGTTGAATGCGTAGTCGGCGAACTTCTCGATGATGTCGAACAGCATCGGACCCATCTCGTCGCCGTAGCCCTCGGTGACAACGCCGTCCTCGAACGCTTGGCGCGCTTTGGCCATGACTTCGCGGGACTTCTTGCCCATGGCCTTTCGCAGGTTGTCCGCCTCGGCAAGCGAGTACCCGGCGAACTTCTGCGCCACGCGCATCACGCTCTCCTGGTAGATCATCAATCCGAAGGTGTCGCCGAGCACCTCTTTTGCATCCTCGTGGAAGAACGTGACGTCTTGTCGCCCGTTCATCCGATCGGCGAAGTCGTAGTGCATGTTCACCGACATCGGGCCTGGCCGATAGAGCGCCAACACCGCGGCGATGTGGGGGAACGTGGTGGGCTCCATTGCCTTGAGCAACTGGCGCATCGGCGGCGATTCGAGCTGGAAGATGCCAATCGTGTCGCCACGAGCGAGCAACTCGTAGGTCTTCTTGTCATCGAGCGCGGTCGTCTCGATATCGAAACTCGGGTCGTGACGCTCCTTGATCATGATCTCGGCGTCTGAGATCACGTCGAGGTTTCTCAGACCGAGGAAGTCCATCTTGAGCAACCCGAGCTCTTCCACGCCGTGCATTTCGTACTGCGTGACGACTGGTGCGTCTTCGGGGTCGGTCCCGGCCTTCGGCTTGCGTTGAATCGGGACGTACTCGGTGACCGGGTCTTTGGTGATGACCACCGCTGCTGCATGGATGCCGTCAGAACGCTTGAGGCCTTCGAGCCCCTTGGCGACGTCGATCACCTTCTTCACATCGGGATCGGTGTCGTACATGGCCCGCAGATCGGCGGCAGCCTTGTAGCCATCGGCGTACTTGGGGATCTCTTCGAAGCAGTACTTGAGTGGCGTGTCGCGTCCCATCACGAGCGGCGGCATCGCCTTGGCGATCTTGTCACCCATTCCGTACGGGAACCCGAGCACGCGCGCCGCATCCTTGGCAGCGTTGCGCGCCTTGATCGACCCGAAGGTGACGATCTGCGCCACGTGTTCCCGGCCGTACCGTTCGGCGGCGTAGCTGATCATCTCGTCGCGGTAGCGCGTCTCGAAGTCCATGTCGATGTCGGGCATCGAGATACGGCTGGGGTTGAGAAACCGCTCGAACAGGAGGTCGTACTCGATGGGATCGAGGTCGGTGATCCACAGGCAGTAGGCCACCGCACAGCCGGCTGCCGAGCCACGTCCGGGGCCCACTCGAATGTTGTTGTCACGGGCGTGCTTGATGAGGTCCCAGGTGATCAGGAAGTACGACGCGAACCCCATGTCACAGATGACCGACAACTCATAGGCCAAGCGTTCGACGGCTGCGGCAGGCACCTCTTTGCCCCAGCGCTTCTCGGCGCCTTCCTGGGTGAGGAACCGGAGATACGCCTCGTCGTCCGCAAAGCCCTCGGGCAGCGGGAAGTTGGGCAACAGTGGCTTGCCGAACTCGATCTCGACGTTCGCCCGTTCTGCAATCCACAGCGAGTTGTCGCACGCGGTGGGGACCTCACGAAACAGGTACCGCATCTCGGCCGCTGTCTTCAGGTAGTGGTCGGTACCGGAGAACTTGAATCGCTTCGGGTCAGACATGAGCGACCCGGTCTGGACACAGAGCAGCGCGTCGTGTGAATCGTGATCGTGCTGGTGGGTGTAGTGGCTGTCGTTGGTGGCGAGCAACGGGGCCTTGATCTTCTTGGCGATCTCGAGCAGTTTCGGATTGGTCTCGAGTTGCTCGGGAATGCCGTGGTCTTGGATCTCGATGAAGAAATTGTCCCGACCGAAGATGTCCTGCAGGCGTGCTGCCTTCTCGAGCGCTCCGGCTTCGTCACCATTGAGCAGCGACTGCAACACGTGACCACCGAGGCAGCCACTCGTTGCAATGAGGCCGCTCGAGTACTTCTCGAGCAGCTCCCAGTCCATTCGCGGCTTGTAGTAGTAGCCCTCCATGAACGCAAGCGACGAGAGCTGGATGAGGTTCTTGTAGCCCTCGTTGTTCTCGGCGAGCAAGATCAGGTGGTAGTAGAGCTTGTTGCCGCTTTGGGTCTCGCCGCCCGAATCGTCGACCCGCCCTCGCCGCGACGGTCGTTCGCTCCGGTGATCGTGCGCCATGTACGCCTCGGTCCCGATGATCGGCTTGATTCCCTGGCTGTTGCACTCCTTGTAGAAGTCCAACGTGCCGTACATGTTGCCGTGATCGGTCATGCCGATCGCCGGCTGTCCGTCCTGCACTGCTTTGGCCACCATCTCGTCGAGTCGCGACGCCCCATCGAGCATCGAGAACTCGGTGTGGACGTGAAGATGAGTGAACGAGTCGGCCATGTGAGCTCTTGATCCAGGTGGTGAGTACGGCGGGTGAGGCGAGTGACGAGCGTGAGCAGGAGAGGGAGTTTCGACCTTAGCGGTCGGGCGTCAGGACCAGATTTCCCACACGGTCTTTCGCAGCGAAATCGGTCTGCGCCTGGGCGATCATCGAGGTGCTCGTGGGCCACGTTGGCGCCACCCATCGACGGTGCGGGTTCGGGTTGACACGCACTACGTCGACTACCGTCGGCCGTTGACGCAGCGAAAGGGCGATCACATGGCGAACACAACGAAGCAGCTGGCCAAGCAACTCGGAACAGTGCCGATCTTCTCCACACTCAAGACCAAGCACCGCATGATGATCGCCGAGCTCGGCAAGAAGGTCGTGTGGGCCGAAGGAAAAGTCGGTGTCACCGAGGGAAGCAACGCCACGGCGTTCTTCTTGATCGTCGATGGCACCGTGAGCGTCACGCGGTTCGGCACCGAGGTCTCGGTTCTGGAGTCCGGTGACTTCTTCGGCGAGATCGCCATGCTCTCCGGCGGCAAGCGAACAGCGACCGTCACAGCGACACGACCCACCGAGCTGTTCGCCATCGGACGCGGTGCGATCACCCCGTTGATCAAGTCGAACTCCGAATTCTCGCTCGATCTGATCCAGGCAATGGCTCAGCGACGGGCCAACGAAGCAATCTGATCAGCCCAGCCCCGTTCACCGCTTGACGGTCGGGGCTGGTCGACTCAGAGGTACGTGCCCGTTTGGGGTGGTATTGCGGTTCCTGGCTGCGGCTGCGCCTGGGGTTGCCCTTGCCCTGGTGGGATCTGCTTCATCTGCTGAAGCTGCTGCTGCGCAGCGAACTGCTGTGCCATCAGACTCGCCTGGATTCCGTGGAACAGACCTTCGAGCCAACCAACCAGTTGCGCCTTGGCCACGCGCAGTTCGGCTTCGCTCGGCACGCCCTCCTCGTCGAACGGCAGTGACAACGTGCGCAACTCTTCTTGCAGGTCGGGCGACAGCGCTTCGGACAGCTCGACGATCGAGCGCTCGTAGACCTCGGCAAGGCGCTCTCGTGACGCCTCGTCCAAATCGGCAGCACGTACCTCTTCGAGTAGCTGCTTCACCATCGAGCCGATCCTCATGACCTTGCCCGGCTCCGTGATGCTGGGTTGCTCGTCGGCGGTTCCACCGTCGGCGTCAGTCACCACCTCTGGCGCCTCGTTCGGTGCGTCACTCACAGCAGCTTCAGGGGTCTCTGACATGGGCAACAGTCTGGCGTGTCAGTCGACCAACGCCCCAAGCAGCGGCACATTCACTTCCGCAGAAGTGAGCGACCCATGGCGACACACCAGCTCGAACGGCCCAGAGTCGGCGTCCTCGTGGAAGCTCACTGGTTCGAACGGACACAGCGCAACATCGCCCAAGCGGCGTTGAATCGGTGGTGACACCACGGGTCCGAACCACTGCTCATCGAGCATCTGCTCTTTGGTGACAACCCAGGCAACGTCGCCATGAGCGCTCGCTGCGGTGTCTGCCACGGCAGCGACATCGCCCGGCCGGCAATGCAACCAACGGAAACGACCTTCTCCCGACTGCATGGTGACCGGAGCGAGCAACTCGGGGGACGGGTGCACAAGACGGTCACCCACATCGACTTGGCCGTGGTCGGCAGTGACCAGCACCGCCGTGCCGGCCGGAAGCGCATCGATCAGTTCGGCAACCAACGAGTCGGCGAAGCGAAGCTCGGCGTCGTAGAACGGCCCGAAGCCTCGCTCGTGTGCGATCTTGTCGACGCCGTTGTAGTAGCAGTACACGAACCGTTCCCCTGCCTCGACCTGTGCTGCTGCTTCGACTGCGATGCTCGACGGTGAGCGCCAGCCGACCGGGTCGCAGCCACGAAGATGCGCTTCGCTGAACGCTGAGTTCTGCAGCTCCCCTTGCGCAACGACCGGCACGCACTGTCCGAGAAACGGGTCGAAGGTCTGCACGTCACGCGGCGGGTGTGACCGCCGAACCTGCTGAGTTCCAACGGCCCAACGCAACACGTTGATCACTTCGCCACCCAGCGCCATCCGGTAGCCGACGAGCCCGTGTTCACCGGGGGTCAGCCCCGTGGTGATCGAACTCAGCGCAGTCGCAGTAGTGGTGGGAGCAACGGTGTGAATCGACCGGCCCTGCATCGACATCATCGTCGGAGCAAGCTCAGCGTGCTCCTGCAACTGATCCCAGCCAAGCCCGTCCAGCACCAAGAGCACCACTGCATCAGCGACGCGAACAGCATCTGGCATCCAGTTCGGCACGGTGTTCGCCCAGCTCGACGGACCGAGCAGGGCCGGGATGATCCCGCGTACGTTGGCGCCGGCATAGTCCGGGATGATCGGGCTCATTCGGGAACAGTGTACGTAGCGCCTACAGTGCAGCACGTGCGCATCTCCACCCGCGGCGACTATGCCTGTCGAGCCCTCTTGTCGTTGGCGTTGCGTGCCGACTCAGCACAGCCTCCCGCACCGACATCGGTGCGCGACATCGCTGAACGCACGGGCCTGCCCCAGCCCTACCTGGAACAGATCCTGCTCGCCCTCAAGGGAGCGGGACTCGTTCGATCCAAGCGCGGCGTGGGTGGGGGGTACATCCTGAATCGGCTACCGGCGGAGATCCGACTCTCCGAGATCGTCTCGGCCGTCGATGGACCCATCACATTGGGCGACTTCGGCCAGCCGCACCAGGACGGGTCATGTGATCACGAAGGCCAGTGTGTGCTGTTGGCCATCTGGGATCAGGCGGGTGCGCACATGCGCCAGCACCTGGACGGATACACGCTTGCCTCGATCGCCGAGATCACACGCGGTGAGGCCGAGTGGCCGACCATTCCTGACCACACCCACTGAGGAGCACAGCCGGACACCGCCGGCTGCGGGCCGGTCACACGGCGCAGGTGTCGAGCCAGGCCTGGAGGTCAGGTGCGAGCGGACTGTGGTGGGTGACACGTTCGCCGCTCCCCGGATGCACGAACTGCAACTGTGCAGCGTGGAGGAACGGTCGCTCGAGCCCGTGCGTCGCTCGACGCTGTCCGTAGGTGGGGTCACCCAGCAACGGATGGTTGATCGATGACAGGTGCACACGAATCTGATGTGTGCGGCCGGTTTCGAGTCGGCATTCGAGCCGGGAGATCGTGGCCGGTGTACTGAAGGTGCCCACGACCTGGTAGTCGGTGCGAGACGGGCGCCCATCGGCCACGACGGCCATGCGCAGCGGATCGTTGCGGCTCCGTCCCAGCGGGGCATCGATGATCCCGTGTGGCGCATCTGGAACGCCCCACACCATGGCGTCGTAGACGCGCGTGGCGCTGTGATCCGCGAACTGCTCGATGAGTCGATCAGCAGCATGCTGCGTGCGAGCCACGACGAGAAGGCCTGAGCTGCCCGCGTCGAGCCGATGCACGATGCCGGGTCGCATGCGATCACCCACGTCTTCGATGTCCGGGAATCGGTGGAGCAGACCGTTCGCGAGCGTGGCGAACATGTTGCCCGCTCCGGGATGAACCACCAGCCCCGGCGGCTTGTCGACGACGATGACGTGCTCGTCTTCGTGCACGACCCCGAACTCGACGGACGCATCAGGTCCGGGCATTTCGACGGTGGGGAACGTGTTGGGATCGATCGTGATGATCTGGCCGGACACCAACCGGATCTTGCCGGAAGGCGCAGCCACCGCGTCGACCGTGACACCACCGGCGTCGATGGTCTTGGCCGCGTCGGAGCGGCTGATGTCACCGATGAGCGCCACGATGCGGTCGAGGCGCTGACCGTCCAACGCTGCGGGAACTTCTTCGGTGATCATGCTTCGCCCGCCAGCGACTTCGAGCGTCGAGCCCCGATGATTGCGTTCAAGATGAGCAGCGCTGCGCCAACGTTGATCGCCATGTCGGCAATGTTGAAGATCGGAAACCACTGCAGGTCGATGAAGTCGACCACTGCACCCCGGAGCCAGGCCTCTTGGCGGAACACGCGGTCCACCAAGTTTCCCGCCGCTCCCCCGATGACGAATCCAATCCCCAGTGTGTTGACTCGTCCGCCCGCAGTGCGCAGTGACACGAGCAGCCACACGATCACGGCGGTTGCCAATATCGCGATCAACGGGCCGAGGCCTTGCCCCTGGCTGAATGCCATCCCCCGATTGAACGCGAGATTGAAGCGCAACGAACCAATGATGTCGATGGTTCGATTGTCGCTGAGGCGGTTCAGTGCCCAGTGCTTCGAGAGTTGGTCCGCGAGAACGACACCGACAGCGAGCGCAACCGGCGCCCCCCAGGTGCGATTCGGACTATCGACGTCCTGCGCCACTGACCTTCTCAGCAGCAAGCACGGTGGTTTCCGGCAGTGCTTCGAGCCGCTCACGAGGAATCGGCAGACCCGAGACTTCGGAGTATCCGTACGTGCCGGCTTCGATCCGTGCCAACGCCAAGTCGATCTCTTCAACGGTCTGGCGGGCCTGGCTCGACAGCAGTCGGTCGAGGTCGCGCTGCACCACCATGGTGTCGCCTTCGCCGCCTTCGTCGTCGAATTGCACGTCGCCCATTTCGCCGTCTTCGATGAGACTCTCGGCTTCGTCTTCGAGCCGGGTGGCGCGCTTGATCTCTGAGGCCTTGCGGGCCAACAGCTCATCGCGCTGAACCTTCAAGAACTTCACATCGAAGTCCTTGGTGTAGGCAATGCCGTCCTTGGTCGTACCGCGAGGTGCCGGGATCTCATGCACGTCGGGAACTTCGTTGGACAGCAGCGGCGAGTTGCGAGACGATGATTTCTTGGTGGTGGCCTTCTTGGACACGGGCTTCTTCGGTGCGGGTTTGTTCACAACGGCTTTCTTGGCTGCTGCCTTCTTGCTGGCTGCCTTCTTGGTGGCAACCTTCTTGGCAGGCGTCTTCGTGGATGGCGATTTCTTTGCTGCAACGCTCTTGGCGGCAGCTGGCTTGCTGGCGGCCTGCTTCGAGGCCACCTTCTTCTTCGCCGCTGGTTTCGTCGCTACGGCTTTCTTCGTTGCGGTCTTCTTCGTCGCGGTCTTCTTCGTCGCGGTCTTCTTGACTGCGGGTTGCTTTGCTCCGGTGGCCTTCTTCGCGGGCGCCTTCTTGGCCGCGGTCTTCTTGGCCGCCGCCTTCTTCGCGGCGGTCTTCTTCTTCGCTGACTTCTTGGCTGCGGCCATGAGCGCTCCGTTGGTGTGGCGGTGTGAGCGCCGGACTCTACCGGTTCGAGCGAGTGACGACCACGACCGGTTCGCCAGCGTCGTCATCCAACACCGTCACCTCGACCCGCTCGCCGAGCGTCTCGCCCAGCACCAGGTCCTCATGTTGGCGCAGTGCGTCAGCGATCAGCGCAGGCGCCGAGACGGACAGGTCGATGCGATCTGAGACGTCGAGATCCGCATCTCGGCGTGCCTGCTGGATCGACCGGATGAGGTCGCGCGCTCGCCCTTCGGTCTCGAGTTCGTCGGTGACGACGATGTCGAGTGCCACGACGCCGGCGTGCTGGTTGAGACCTGCGCTTGCCTGATCCTCTGACGCCACTTGTTCCAGGGTGAATTCGCCAGCCTCGAGCACGAACCCGCCAACGGTGACCGTGTCGGCGTCGACACCCCAGTCGCCCTGCTTGTGGGCCTTGATGACGTTCTGGACGTCTTTACCCAACCGCGGGCCCAGCTTGGCCGGTACGAGCTTGAGTTCCTCGCTCGCCACCGAGGCAACATCGGTGGTCAGCTCGACCGCACGCACGTTGACTTCGTCTGCGATCAGCTCGGTGAACTCTGCGAGTCGATCGGCGTCGGGAGACGCCACCGTGAGCGACGTGAGCGGCAGCCGCACGCGTCGTTGATGAGCCTTGCGCACCGACAGCGTCGCCGAACACACATCGCGAGCGAGATCCATCGATGCAACGAGTTCGCTGTCAGCAGGCAGTTCGTCGACGCTGGGCCAGTCACCGAGGTGCACGCTGTCGGCGTCGTTGCCGTGGAGTCCTGCGTGGATTGCTTCGGAGATGAACGGCAGCAATGGCGAGGTCAACCGAGTCACGACCGACAGCACCGTGTGCATCGTGTCGATTGCCTCGTGATCGCCCTCCCAGAACCTGCTGCGGCTTCGGCGCACGTACCAGTTGGTCAGCACGTCGAGGTAGGAGCGCACGTGTTGACACGCCCCGAACAGGTCGTAGTCGTCCATCGACGCAGTCATGTCTTCAACGAGGTCACGTGTCTTGGCAAGGATGTACCGGTCGAGCACGTTGGTCGACTCCGTCCCGACCGAGCCGTGATGGTCGCCGGCGTTGGCGTACAGCGTCAAGAAGTACCACGAGTTCCACAGCGGCAACAGGATCTGACGAACCGTCTCGCGCATGCCCGACTCGGTCACCATGCCGTCGCCGCCGCGCAGCAGCGTGGAGCTGAGCAGGTGCCACCGCATTGCATCCGCACCGTGGGTCTGGAACATGTCCATCGGGTCGGGGTAGTTGTTCAGCGACTTGGACATCTTTGCGCCGTCGTCGCCGAGCACGATGCCGTGGCTGACGCAGTTCGAGAACGCCGGCCGGTCGAACAACGCCGTGGCCAATACGTGCAACGTGTAGAACCAACCGCGGGTCTGGCCGATGTACTCGACGATGAAATCGCCCGGGTAGTGGTCCTCGAACCACTCGGTGTTCTCGAACGGATAGTGCACCTGGGCAAAGGGCATGGAACCTGACTCGAACCAGCAGTCCAACACTTCGGGGACGCGACGCATCATCGATTGGCCCGTCGGGTCATCAGGGTTCGGTCGCACCAGATCGTCCACCTCTGGTCGATGCAGGTCGGTGACCGTGGTCCCGAAGTCGGCTTCGAGTTGCTCGATCGAGCCGTACACGTCGAGGCGCGGATAGTCAGGGTTGTCCGATCGCCACACAGGGATCGGCGAGCCCCAGAAACGGTTGCGGCTGATGGCCCAATCTCGAGCGTTCTCGAGCCACTTGCCGAAGCTGCCGTCCTTGATGTGGGCTGGCTGCCACGTGATCTGCTGGTTCAGCTCCACCATGCGGTCGCGGAACTTGGTGACCTCGACGAACCACGACGACACCGCTCGGTACACGAGCGGCTGGGCGCATCGCCAACAGTGCGGATACGAGTGGTCGTAGGTGGCGTGACGCACCACCAGACCTCGCTCCTTGAGGGCCGTGATGATGGCCTTGTTGGCATCGAACACGTGCGTACCGACGTAGTCGGACACCTCGGCGGTGTAGCACCCCTGTTCGTCCATCGGACACAGCGTGGGGATGCCCGCTGCGTTCGAGACGATCTGGTCGTCTTCACCGAATCCTGGCGCCATGTGCACGATGCCGGTGCCGTCCTCGACGGATACGAAATCAGCCGACAGCACTTGGAATGCCTGTTCGGTTCCGAACAGTTCGGTGTCAGCGAAGTACGGGAACAGCGGCGCGTAGCGCTGCCCGACGAGGTCGGTGCCCTTGTAGGAGCCGACCTGGGTCGCCTCGCCGAATTCTGCTTCGTGGGCGCCGACGAGCGCTTCGGCGATGATGTAGCGCTCACCGTCGAGTTCCAAGATGGCGTAGTCGATGTCCGGGCCGACAGCGAGCGCCAGGTTCGACGGCAGTGTCCACGGCGTGGTGGTCCACGCCACCATCTTTTCGCCGCTCTCGAGCGTGAAGGCAACGGTCAGCGCGGGATCTTGTCGATCCTGATAGGTGTCGTCCATCCGCGTCTCGGTGTTCGCCAGCGGCGTCTCACAGCGCCAGCAGTAGGCCAGCACACGGAAGCCCTCGTACACGAGCCCCTTGTCGTACAGCGTCTTGAACGCCCACATGACGCTCTCCATGTAGGACAGATCGAGCGTCTTGTAGTCATTGTCGAAGTCGACCCAACGGGCCTGGCGAGTGACGTACTCCTCCCAGTCCGAGGTGTACTGCAACACGCTCGAGCGGCACGCGTCGTTGAACTTGTCGATGCCGAAGTCGATGATCTCGGGGTGACCGGAGATGCCGAGTTCTTGCTCCGCCTTCACTTCGGCTGGCAGGCCGTGGCAGTCCCAGCCGAATCGACGCTCGACGCGCTTGCCGCGCATGGTCTGGTACCGCGGGATGGCGTCCTTGACGTAGCCGGTCAGGAGGTGGCCGTAGTGCGGCAACCCGTTCGCGAACGGAGGGCCGTCGTAGAAGACGAACTCGTTGTCGCCGTTGGCCCCGGCGTCGCGCTGGTCGACCGACGCCTGGAACGCTCCCGTGCGCTCCCAACGCTCGAGAATCTTCGATTCCAGCGTTGGGAAGTCAGGTTGCGGGTCGACGTCGGGGTATCGCACGCCCCAGAGGCTATCGACGCGTCAGTCCCCGAAGTCGCTGCGTTTCACCGCGTCGCCAGTGCTTCCACCAGCGTCGAGGTCGGTACGGATGAACAACGCATCCTCGTCGTCAGGGAGACGGGGCGACTCGGCCGGGGTCGGATCACTCGACGCGACTGGGGCCGGCTCGCTGGTCTCGTCAGCGCCGCCACCGTCATCTGATGCCGACAGCAACGGTCGGCGCACTTCCCCGAGCCCTCCGGGGACTCGCTCGGTCAACTCCAACAGCGTGGTGGCTGCTTCGCGCAGACGAGAGCGTTCGTCGACCAGGTGACCTTCGAGGTGATCCACATCGGACTCGAGGAAGTCGCGTCGGGCCTTGAGCGACTCCACCTCGGTCTTGACAGCGTTGCGCTCCGTCTCGCCTTCGCGACGAGCCTCCTGTCGTGCTTCCTCGACGAGACGCTCGGAGAGTTCCCGTGTGGACTCGAGGGTCTTGGTGGCTTCTGCGCTCGCCTCCGCGGCGATTCGCTCCGCATCCGCCTCTGCCTCCGCAACGGTCATGTCAGCCGTGCGTTGTGCGAGCAGGAGCGTACGACTGATGGTCTCGGCCTCGTCGACAGATGGTGTGACCGGGCCTGACGGCTCCGCCGCAGCGACCGGTTCGGGCGCAGGGGCCACTGCCGGCACCGCGGCTGGCTCGCTCGTGGCGACGGGAAGCGCGGCGGCGCCTTCGGACATCTCCTGGAGACGTGCCACCGCAGCTCGGGCTCGTGCCTCCATTGCGGTGGATTGATTCTGGGCGCGCTCGAGTTCGGTCGCGACTTCGGAGAGAAACGCTCGGACCTCGTCGGGGTCGAGACCTCGCTTCACCGTTTTGAACTCGGCGGTACGTACTCGCTGTGGGCTGATGTCCATGTCGTTCTCCGTGTTGTCGAAAGGGTGCGTGCCCGCGGGTCAGTCGTCGTATTCGTCGTAGCGTTGCTGGCGAGGCGCTGGGGGCTTGAGGAGGTAGACGCCGGTGGCGACCTTCTCCATCGTGCCGTCCAAGGCGTAGCAGATGCCGCTGCCGAAATCGATCAAACGGCGCGCAACATCTCGTTCGGTTCCTTCGAGGTTCATGATCACCGGCGTGCCGCTCTTGAAAGCGTCTGCCACCTCCTGCGCCTGATCGAAACGGCGGGGTCGGACAGTGTGGGGCTCCATGGCGCCTCCCGGGATGCTGCGGAGTTGTGGTTGCTGCGGTGGTGGTTCGCTCACGTTGGGGCGAATCTGCACCCCCGACGAGTCGCTCGAGCGACCGTTGGATGCTTGTTGGGCCTGTGGTGGGCGACGCGAGGCAGCCGAGGCATCGAAGTCCCGTGACGGAAAGCTTGGACGGGGTGCGACGGTGCGAACGGTTGGTTCGCCTTCCGGCTCCCAACGCGGCTCAGGCTCGCGCTGAGCGCGTTGCTGTCGGGCAGGGGGTTCCTGTCCGTAGTCGTCGTCGTAGTCGTCGTAAGCATCGTCGGGACCAAGACCCAGGTAGTCCATGGTCTTCTTCCAGAGTGACATGTCTTCCTCCTGAGCGCCGGAGGTTAGCCGCGCCCATGCGGTTGTTGGTGGACCGGTCGTGGTCCAAAGAGTGCGGAACCGACGCGAACCGACGATGCGCCGCATGCAACACCGACTTCGAGATCACCGGTCATGCCCATGGAACACACCGCCAACCCCATTGCGTCGACCAATTCACGAACCTCCCGGAACCCGCTGCGGGCTGCTTCGACCGGCTCGTTGGTAGGACCGATGGTCAACAGTCCACCCACCCGCAATCCACTGTCCGTGCACGCCCGGGCGAGCTCCGCGACGTCGCTCGGCACACACCCGGACTTGTCGGCTTCTCCCGTGGCGTTGACCTGCACCAGGACCTCTGCACCCGGGTCGCGACGAGCGATTTCGCGGGCGAGCGAGATCCGATCCACGGTGCACCAGCGATCGACCAGTCCGGCGAGCTGGCGGACCTTGTTTGACTGCAGATGTCCAATGAAGTCGATGCGAGGGCGCGACTCCGGCGCGATCTGCTCGATGGCATCTCGCTTCGAGAGCAGGTCCTGGGCATAGTTTTCGCCAATCGCCGCGCACCCCGACCGCACGGCAACATCGATGATCGACGGGTCGAATGCCTTGGTGACCGCAACGATCTCGACCGCGTGGGTCCAGGTCCGGTCGACTGCGTCGATTCGGTCTCGAAGTGCCGCGAGGCGAGCGATCACCGCATCCACGTCGTGCGTCATGGCGTCTCCCACCACGCAACCACAGCATGGCGGCCCGGCTCGGAGCGAACTCGGTGCGAGAACCAACGGTCGTCGCACCCCGTGCACGGGCCGGCAACATCGAGTTCCACATCATGGTGGCGCAACATCGCAGCGATCGTTGCGTTCACGTCGAGCGCGGACTCCCCCGTGGAAGTCTCGGCGCGAACAGCGTCGGGAATCATGGCGAGCTCGTCGGCGCCGAACTCGTAGCAGCACGGTCCGATCACCGGTCCGAGCAGCGCTGCGACGATGATCCCCCCGTTTGCGTGGGCGGCCTGTACTGCGGTGCCGACCACGCCGGCGGCCAAACCTCTCCAGCCGCCATGCGCGGCAACGAGCGTGCCGTCATCGGCCGCCAGGATCAAGGGAGCACAGTCAGCAGCCCACACTGCGATATGGGCGTTGTCATCGGTCGTGACCACGACATCGCCGACTCCCGCTGCCCGCGCATGGCGAACCGTTGTGCCATGCACCTGGTCCAGCATGGTCCACGTGCGTCCGGTCGCGGCACGCTGACGTGCGTGCAGGTCCGCCGACGCCACCCGGTTCGGGTGGACATCACCATCGGCACGCTCGGTCGCCACCGCACGCAACCGTCGATCACCGATCAAGCGGTCAATCAGCGGGTAGGTCACCCGCTCGACTCACTTGAGGAACGACGGGACGTCGAAATCGTCGTCATCGTCGGCGAGCGGATCATCGTCGTCCACGTCACCGAACAGTTCGGTGATCCGTGTCGGCGAGGTACGCGGCTGTGTATCCGACGCTCCGGACAAGCCGGCGCTCGGAGCACTCGACGATCCCGATGCGGTGCCGTCGGTTCGATCGAACCCTGCAGAGATCACCGTGACACGAACCTCATCGCCCATTTCGTCGTCGACGACCGTACCGAAGATGATCAGCGCGTCTTCATGGGCAACGCCGTGGATGATTTCAGCAGCAGCGTTCATTTCGAACAAGCCCATGCTGGACGGTCCGGTGATGTTGAGCAACACGCCGCGAGCACCGTCGATCGCAGATTCGAGCAGCGGGCTCGAGATCGCCGCTTTGGCAGCTGACACGGCGCGTTCGTCGCCACTGGCCTGGCCAATGCCCATGAGTGCGGTTCCGGCATCCTTCAGCACCGCCTTCACGTCGGCGAAGTCGGTGTTGATCAGCCCCGGGGTGGTGATCAACCCGGTGATGCCTGAAACGCCCTGCAACAGCACCTCGTCGGCCATCTTGAAGGCATTGAGCACGCTGGTCTTGTCGTTGGCAACCGACAGCAGACGATCGTTCGGGATGACGATCAGTGTGTCGACCTTCTCCTTCAGCTTCTGCACGCCATTGTCGGCCTGGACCGAACGACGACGCCCTTCGAAGGAGAACGGACGGGTGACCACACCAATGGTGAGCGCACCTGCTTCGCGAGAGATCTCGGCAATGACCGGCGCGGCACCGGTGCCGGTGCCGCCACCTTCGCCCGCGGTGATGAACACCATGTCCGCCCCGCGGACCATCTCTTCGATCTCGTCACGGTGCGACTCGGCGGCTTCACGACCGACTTCCGGATCGCTGCCGGCGCCGAGACCGCGTGTGAGGTCTCGACCGATGTCGAGCTTGACGTCGGCGTCGCTCATCAGCAGCGCCTGCGCATCGGTGTTCACGGCGATGAATTCGACGCCTTTGAGTCCCGCATCGATCATTCGGTTGACGGCGTTGACGCCGCCGCCGCCGACTCCGATGACCTTGATGACGGCGAGATAGTTCTGAGGTGTACCGACCATCAAAGGGTCCTCTCGTGGATGTTCATGGCTGTGTACATGTTGGTGGGGAGTCTGCCAGATACATCGCCACCGCGCAGGGACGCTAGCTGGAGCGATGCAGACTTCATCGTTCGCTCACCGCTGCGTGGTTTCGCTGGTGGACACGTCGAGCACGGTCACGTCCGACCCGAGCACATCGTCGAGCTGACGTTCGAGGCGCACCAGACGCTGGAGTTGGTCGTCGTCGGTGATTGCTTCACCGAGGCGGACTTCGATGTTCTCCCCCGGATCGTTGGACAACACGAAGCGAAGATCTGCCCCGTCCGGCGTCACCGACATCGACACCAGTCGCGATCTGACAGCGGGCGTCAACTTGGTCACGATCGACGACGCCGACGCGTAGCCCACCGACGCAAACTGGCCTTCGACCAGGTCCAACGGCACCGTCCCGGTGATCAAGACGAATGCCACGGGCTGGCCCGCGATGACGTCTAACACACGACCTTCAGCGTCCAGAATCCGAAACGCCTGATCGGTGCCCTGCACCGTTGCCACCGGGGTTCGCTCACGAAGCTCGATCGTTGCACCGCTCGGAAAGTCGGTGCGGACCCGGGCGCTCTCGACGAACGCAATCGACTCGAGTCGGTCCTCAGCTGCATCGGTGTCGACCATGAGCACCGGACGGCCCGTGATGTCGTCGATGACCGCCTCAACCGCTGCCCGATCAGCATTCTGCAGCCCCGCCACGTCCACGCTGTTCACCGAAAACAGCGACGACCCGAGCACTGCGAGAGCACCGACGACCACGACGAACACGCCAACGACGATCGCTGCCCACTTGAGACGACGGCGTCCTTCGGCACGGCGCACGCCGATCCGACGCTGACGGAGCCGTGGCTCGATGCCCCGACCTGTTGCATCCTTGGCAGCGATGGCATCGCCGGTTCCATCGTCGTCGATGAAGACCGTTCCTGCGTCGCTCGATCCGAGCTCGTCATCGAGGTACACCGCATCCGGGACGTCCAGGTCACCACCGATCGCGATCGTCGTGCGAGCAGGAGATGGTTCGTCAGCAAACGCTTCGGACAGCTCTGCTGCGATACCCCCACTGTCGGCCGCGGCATCACCACCGGCATCATCAGCGTCATCCGCATCGGTCTCAACGTCGGACTCGACGACATCGGCGCCGACCGAGCTCGTGGTCGTGGCGCTCGCCGCCGCCGACTTGGGCGCCGGGCCGACGATGCGGACATCGCCGAATTCGCTGGCGACCGGCGCGGCATCAGCGGCCTCGTCGGGCTTGCGTCGCCAGCGGCTCACGAATCGAATCCGATCAGGCGAATCTCACTGCGCAGCGCGTACCCGGTCTTGGATTCCACTTGCGCACTCACGAGTCGCATCAACTCTCGAACGTCGTCCGCGCTCCCGCCGTCATCGGCCTGAATGAAGTTGGCGTGCTTGTCGGACACCGTGGCCGAACCGTGACGCAGCCCGCGCAGCCCGACCTCGTCGACGAGTTGCCCGGCGCTCACTTCGCCTGGAACCGGGTTCACGAAGACCGAGCCGGCGTTCTGGCCTCCCGGTTGGTTGGCTCGACGCCACGCCACGATGTCGCTCAGCGACGAGCGGGCAGCGTCGGGGTCCCCGACCGCCAACTGCAGGCGCGCTGACACCACGACCTGGTGCGACTGCAGGCCGCTTCCCCGAAATCGCAAACCCAACTCGGATGCGGGAACCACCTGATCCGCACCGCTGACGAGATCGACGATCCGAGCATCGATCAGCGATTCCGAAAGATCCGAACCGTGACCACCTGCATTCATCCGCACGGCGCCGCCGATCGACCCAGGCACCCCGACCGCCCACTCGAACCCGGTCAGGCCGGCAGTGGCGAGTTGACGCGCCAGCACGGGCAGCAGCACGGCGCTTCCCGCCTCCACGATGCTGGAGTCGTGATCGATCTCGACGAGGCCAGCAACCTCGGCAAGCGACACTGCGATTCCCCGGTATCCGGCATCGGCGACCAGCAGGTTGGACCCGCGACCGACCACGAGCACTGGCAGCCCGCTCTCACGAGATGCCCGCGCAACGAGTGCAAGATCCGAGATCTCGCGCACCCGAACGAACACATCGGCAGCTCCACCAACTCGATACGTGGTCATGGCCGCAAGCGACACGTCGCGCGCTGCGAGGTCGCCGAGCACCGAAACCGCCCGGGCGATCCGGTCAGCAGCGGAGTCAGCGGCGGGAGCGGGCATCGAGCACCTCGGCCGGAAGGGTGGCGATGTCACCGCAGCCCATCGACACGACCACGTCGCCGTCGCGGGCTTCACGGGCCACGAAATCGATCAGTTCTTGGCGGTTCGGAAGCCACACCACCCGCTTCGAGGGATCCGTCTCGGTGACGGCGTTGACGATCAGCTTGCCCGTCACTCCCGGAATCGGCGTGGTACCGGAGGCGTAGATGTCGGTCAGGACCACCAGGTCGGCGTCTTCGAACGCGTTCCCGTAGTCCTGCCAGATCTCCGAGATCCGGTTGTACCGGTTCGGCTGGAAAACCGCGACGACACGGCGCCATGCATCCCCGCTGTGGCGGGTTGCAGCCAACACCGCCGAGATCTCGGAGGGCAGGTGCGCATAGTCGTCCACGAAGGTCGCACCGTCATCGACGCCACGCACATCGAAGCGTCGAGCGACGCCACCGAACTTGGCGAGCGCCTGCTGGATGTCGGGGAACGCCACGCCAACTTCGAGCGCCATTGCGATCGCGCCGGTCGCATTGATGACGTTGTGGATCCCGCGCATCGGCAACTCGATCTCGCCGAGTGGCGTTGCATTGCGTTCGATGCCGAACACGAAGGCTCCGTTGTCTGCGCGCACGTCGACCGCTTGCACATCGCAACCATCGCTGCGCCCATATGTGACTGCGTCGTGGCGTGATGCCAGCTCCGCAGCGACCTTGTCGTCGCCGCACACGACCTTCGGGCCGGGCACCTGGGCGAGGTAGGTACCGAAGCTGTCGATGATGGCGTCGAACGAGCCGTAGTGATCGAGGTGATCGACTTCGACGTTGGTGAGCACCGTGCCGTGCAGCGGCAGTTCGAGATGGGTTCCGTCACTCTCGTCGGCTTCCACGACAAGCCATTCGCCGCCGGTCCATTGTGCTCCTGTGCCGACATCGGTGACATCGCCACCAACAACGAAACTGGGTCGAAGTCCACCTTCGGCAAGCATCAGCATCAGCATCGACGTGGTCGTGGTCTTGCCGTGTGTCCCAGCCACGGCCAACGACTTCGCTTGCGCGCAGATCGACGCGAGCATGCCGGCTCGACGCAGGACGGTGACACCGGTGCTGCGGGCTTCGTCCAACTCGATGTTGCGCTCGGGGATCGCTGTGGACGCCGTGACGGCATCGACTCCGTGGACGAGCGCACGGTCATGTCCGATGGTCACCGCTGCCCGAGCCGCACGGACCCGCTCGAGCACCGGATGCTCACGAAGATCCGATCCGGAGACGTCGTGGCCCATCTCCGCCAGAGCAATGGCGATGGCACTCATTCCCGGGCCGCCGACGCCAACGACGTGAAGGCGATGTGGGATGGACAGGTCGAGGGGTGCGGTGGGCACATTCATGACGTTGGTGAGGTTAGAGCGACTCGCTCGATCAATCGGGCCAATGCGCCCGATCGGTGAACCTCGCCTCGCTGCAACGCCGCGGCGGACAGCGCAGCTGACCTGGCCGAATCGGCGCGGAGGCGCTCGATCTCGTCGCCCAGGTCGCCGAGCTCGGCTTCGGTCATCAGCACCGCTGCACCGACCTCGCTCAGCCATTCGACGTTGCCGGTCTGGTGATCGTCGGCGGCACCCGACCACGGCACGAGGACCGCCGGCACTCCTGTCACGGCCACCTCGTGCACCGTGCTCGCTCCCCCACGCCCAATCAGCACGTCTGCAGCTGCGTAGACGGCTGCCATGTCCGGCTCGTAGCCGACGACTTGATGGATGATGCCGTTCTCGACGACGCCGAGTTCGGTGATCGTCTCAACGAAGCGTTCGCCCGCAACTTGACGCACTGCGACTCCGGAATCATTGCGATGTCGCTCGACATAGGCGGCAATTTCGTTGTTCAGCACGCCCGACCCGAGTGATCCGCCCATCACCGCCACCAGATACCGGTCGGCAGGGATGCCCAGCCTCGTTCGGGCTGCCGAGCGGTCACGGTCGCGATTCAACCGCAGGATCTCCTGTCGGACGGGCGCTCCGGTTACCTCGGCATGCGGCAGCGGCGAGTTCTCGAACGCCACCGCACATGCTGCTGCGGTGCGAGCCGACAGTTGACTCGCCCTTCCCGGCTGTCGGTCGTAGGAGACCACGACCACCGGGATGTTCAGCTTTCGCGCGGCGAACACCGCCGGCATGCTGGCGTAGCCACCGACGCTCACGACCACCTTCGGGTCGAGACGGCGGAGCAGGGCTACCGCGTCTCGACGAGCACGCAACATCTTGGGGACGAAGGAGAGGTTGCGACGACTGAGTGATCGCTGGAACCCGACGACGTCGAAGAAGGTGTGCGGGTACTCGGTCTCGGGAACCAGGCGCGTTTCCATGCCTCGGGTGCACCCGACGTAGTGCACATTGGTTGCGTCGTGCCCCGACGCAGTCAGCGCCTCGGCAACAGCGAGCGCAGGCAGGACGTGACCCGCCGTTCCGCCACCTGTCACCACGGCGAACGTGCTCATGATCGACGAACACCGATGCGGCGGGCAACGCTCAGCAGCAATCCAACAGCCGCCATCGAGACGAACAACGAACTGCCACCGGCGGAGAAGAACGGCAGCGTGAGTCCTGTGACGGGCATCAGCCCCGTGATCCCTCCGAGGTTGACGACTGCCTGGACACCGAACCACGACGCGATGCCACCGGCCACGAGCATCCCGAATCGATCCGGCGCCGCGATCGCAGTCTGCACGCCGAACAGCACGAGCATGAAGAACCCGAGGATCACTGCGATTGCGCCGATCATGCCCAACTCGTCGGCGATGATCGCAAAGATGAAGTCGCTGTGGGCATAGGGCAGGTAGCCGAGCTTGGTCTTGCTGCCGCCGATGCCCGACCCGCTCATGCCGCCCGACGCCATGCTGACGAAGCCCTGATACGTCTGCCAGGCCAGCCGATCCTTGTTTCCCTCCACGTCGAGGAAGGCAGTGAATCGGTCGGTTCGGGTCTGACTCGACACCACGAAGAACAGCCCGGCAGCGGTGGCAACGGAGGCACCGATCGAGAGCGGCACGAATGGCACGCCGGCAATCCAGCCGATCGAGAACACGATGGCTCCGAGCACGATTGCCGAGCCGAGGTCGCCTTGGGCCATGCACAGCCCGGCGCCGATCGCACCGATTCCGGCGAGCGGGTACAGCGTGTTGCGCCGGTGGTTCATCTCACCCAACCGGCGGGTGAGGAGGTCGGCGGTGACGATGATCGCTGCGAGCTTGAGGAATTCGGAGGGTTGCGCGCTGAAGCCGCCGACGCGCACCCACGCACGTGCACCGTTGACCGCACCGCCGACAACCGGGGCGAACGGTCCGAGCATTGCGAGCACGCCGAGCAACGCGATGGGAATCGCGAGCCGCTGCCAGACCGTGTACGGGATCTTTGCCATCGCCATCAGACCGACGAGGCCGAGCCCGGCCCACATTGCCTGGCGCAAGAACACGCCGTACGCCCAGTTGCCACGGTTCGCCTCGGTGACTGCTGATGCGGACAGCACCATCACCAATCCGAGCGTCACGAACACGAGCACCACGCCCAGGATTCCGTACCACACCCCGGGCGGTGGGCCGAGTTCCACTGATGCGGGCTTGGCCCGCCGAGTCCGGCTCCGACGAGCGATCGGGGTACGTGGAGCGCGAGCGCTCCGTGCTGGACCGCCCGCCTGCTTGGTGCCGATGCGAGGCTTGTCAGCAATGCGATCGAGTGTCGCCTGGCGGCGATCGTTGACGGAGAGCGTGGAGGCCATCAGGTGTCCCTCTGGTCGGTGTCGAGCACGATCTGCGCAACGAGCTCACGAAAGTGATCGCCGCGCGCTTCGAACGATGTGTACTGATCGAGGCTGGCGCAACCAGGCGACAGCAACACGGTCGAACCCGGCAAGGCGAGCTGCGCTGCGCGCGCTACTGCTGCCGGGAGAAATTCGGTGGTTTCGACGGTTCCCACCTCGGCAAACGCCGCCGCAATGGCATTGCGCGTTTGTCCAATGGCGATGACCGCCGTGATCCGGTGAGGCTCGGTGGCCATTTCGGTGAGGTCCACAAACTTGTCCTTGCCACCAGCGATCAGAACGATGTCGTCGAATGCGTGGATCGCCACCGCTGCTGCATGCGGGGTGGTGGCTTTGGAGTCGTTGAACCAGTCGACGCCGGCCCAGGACCCGAGGCGCTCCAGGCGATGCGGCGGGCCTTCGAACCGAGCGAGTGCGGACTGGATCGCGGCGACATCGGCGAGGCCCGTTTCGAGCACCAGCGCCGCTGCGGCGAGTGCGTTGGTGATGTCGTGGGGAAGTGAACGGCGCATGATCGATGCGTCTGCAATCGGCCCGGCGGGCCCCATCAACGTGGTGCCGTCGAGTCGGTAGTCCCCACCGTCACCGAAGGTCAGCTGTCGTGATGGAGCCGCCCCGAGCCGCTCCATCACCGGTCCGGACCCGGTGAAGGCCAACGCGCAGTCCTGTGCACGCTGGTTGATCCAGATCCGAGCCTTCGCATCCCCGTACGTCGTCATCGACTCATGCCAATTCAGATGGTCGGGAGCGAGGTTCAACCACGCGGCGGCATCAGCACGGAATGACGGCGTCCAGGCCAGCCGGAAGCTGGTGCACTCGACCACGAACGCATCGTGGTCGTCCTCGATTGCATCGACCAGAGGCGTATCGGTGTTGCCGGCGTCGATGGTGGACAGCCCGGCGGCGCGCAGCATGGCAACGGCCATGAGCGTGGTCGTGGTCTTCCCATCGGTTCCGGTGATGGCCAACATCGGGCGCGGGCCGCCGGCTCGGGACTGCTCCCATCGGTACGCCAGCTCGATCTCCGAGACGATCTCCACTCCCGCTGCCTGAGCAGCGAGGATCACGCGGTGACGTTCCGGGATACCCGGTGCGGGGCTCAGCAATGTGCAGGTGGACAGCACGTCACCGAGCACGGTGTCATCCGGGCTGTCGAGTACGTCGATACCCAGTTCGGCGGCGACACCGCGGCGTTCGTCGGTGATCACGTCGTCTGCAGCAATGACCTCGTACCCGTGGCGCTGCAACGCACGCACTGTGGCGGCGCCTGCGATCGCGAGGCCGTAGACGAGGGCGCGCATCAACTCGCCGACAGGCTGGAGAAGTCGGCGATGAAGATGCCCAGTGCAAGCCCGACCGAGATCGCTGCAATCAACCAGAACCGGATGATGACGGTGGTCTCGGGCCAGCCAACGAGTTCGAAGTGGTGGTGGATCGGCGACATGCGGAACAGCCGCTTCTTGCGACCTGATGCCTTGAAGACGCCCATCTGGATGGCCACCGATCCGGCTTCCATCACGTTGATGGCGCACAGCAACACGATCAACAGATGGGTGTTCAACGTGAGCGACATGAAGGCGAGGGCGGTACCGATTGCCAACGCACCCACATCGCCCATGAAGATCCGTGCCGGCGCGGCGTTCCACCAGAGAAAGCCGAGACAACCGCCCGCAAAGGCTGCAGCGAACACCGCCATGTCGAGTGGGTTGACCACGTCCGGATAGATGTCCGCGTTGCGGAACTTGAGGTAACCGATGATGACGAATGCACCGAATCCCATCAGCGCTGATCCCGCAGCGAGGCCGTCCAGACCATCGGTGACATTGACCGCGTTGGTGGTCGCCCAGATGATCAGGCCGGACCAGAAAATCCAGAATACGGTCGGCAGCTCGATTCCCAGATCAGCGCGTGTGATCGAGATGGTCTCGGAGATCCCCGTGCCCACCACCAGCCACCACGCCATACCGAAGCTCGCCGCCATGGTGATGTAGTTCTTCTGCTTCCAGAAGATCCCTCGGTTGTGACGCTTGCGAACCTTGATGTAGTCGTCGAGGAAACCCATCAGCGCCATGAAGAGCACTCCCGCCCACACGATCATCGACTGCGTGGCGAACGGCAGGTCCGGGCGCACGTGGGCGATCAACCAGCCCAGGAACGCAGCGATCACGATCGCCAGCCCACCCATCGTCGGAGTGCCCTGCTTGGCCATGTGATGCTCGGGGCCCATGTCTTCTTTGCCGAGGATTGGTTGCCCCTGGCCTCGGGTGCGGAAGAACTTGATCAAGTAGCGGGTACCGAACAGCGACACGAGTGTCGACACGGCGCCGGCGAGGAGGATGGAGATCACGACGAATGGTCCTTCAGTTCTTGGCGAGCGAGTTCTTCGCGGGCGACCGCACGGTCGTCGAAGTCGACGACCGACGAACCGAAGTCCTGGTAGGTCTCGTGCCCCTTGCCTGCGATGACCACGGTGTCACCGGCTCGGGCACGTGCGACGGCATCGCTGATGGCGATGCGTCGATCGGGTTGCGCGGTCACGCGTGAACGGTAGTTGTCTGCGACCCCGTCGATCACGTCATCGATGATCTCCAACGGGTCTTCGCCGCGCGGGTTGTCCGAGGTCGCGATCGCGATGTCGGCGAGGCGGCCCGCGATCTCGCCCATCACGGGCCGCTTCTCCCGGTCGCGGCGACCAGCGCAGCCAAAGACCGCAATCACCCGGCCGCTCGTGATTCCCCTGGCCGATTCCAACAGTCGTTCGAGCCCGTCTGGGGTGTGCGCATAGTCCACGACGACTGCAATGTCGCGCTGCTCGGTCTCTGCTGTCTCGACCAATTCGAAACGGCCGGGCACGGGCGCCAGGGAATTCAAGCCGTTCGCAGCGGCAACGAAGTCGACGTTGTCGAGCTTGCGCAACAGCTCCAGCGCCATCAGCGAGTTCGCAACGTTGAAGCTGCCGCCCAACGGCACCTCGACCGACACGTCTCTCCAACGATACGAGTGGTGGGAGGTCGACACGACGACATCGGCCACCTCGCCAACGGTGATCCGCTCCACTTCGAGCACGTCATCGACTGCGTCGGCGAGCACCGTTCCGTGCGGGTCGTCGACGTTGACGACCGCATGGGACGCGAAGGTCGGGGTGAAGAGCGCTGACTTGGCTCGAAAGTACGCTTCGGGAGAGCCGTGCAGGTCGAGGTGGTCGTGGCCGAAGTTCGTGAAGCCGACCACGTCGAACCGGGTGCCGTCGACGCGATGGAGTGCGAGTGCGTGTGAGGACACTTCCATCACCACGGCTTGCTTGCCAGCAGCCACGAACTCGGCCAGCATCTGGTGGAGTTCGGGAGCTTCAGGTGTCGTACGTGGCCCGTGCAGCGTTCCGATGACCCCGGTTGGCACCCCGGCACCCTCGAGGCCTGCAGCAACGATCTGCGCCGTTGTGGTCTTGCCGTTCGTTCCCGTGATCCCGATCATCTTCAGCGCAGTGGCCGGCTCGCCCCACGCCGATGCAGCAGCAGGTCCCACGGCGCGGCGCGTGTCGTCGACGATGATCTGGGCCACGTCGACATCCGTGAGCCGATGGTCGACCAGCAGTGCGACCGCGCCAGCGTCGACCGCGGCACGAGCGTGGTCGTGGCCGTCGAACGATGCCCCTCGAAGGCACACGAACAGCTGTCCGGGCAGGACTCGTCGGGAGTCGTGTGCCGCGCCGATCACGTCGACCGGCACGCCGATGACGTCGACGTTGCCGCCAGAGGCCAGAGCAACCCGCTCAGCAATCGTCGCGAGCGCGACCGGGTCAGCCGGGGCAGCCGACACTGTTCTCCGCGGGCTGTAGGCCGGTTTCGTGGATGATCGTCGGCGTCAGCGCGGCAAAGAGCGGCGCTGAGGCGGTGCCACCGAACCGGTCACGCGAGCCAGCCGGCGGTTCGTCGATGGCAACGAGCACGGTCACCTGCGGATTGTCCGCTGGGAAGAACCCTGCGAAGCTCGCGTAGTAGATGCGGTCGCCGTTCTCGTCGAAGTAGGTTCCGTTCGCCGCCGGCTTGAATGCCGTTCCGGTCTTGCCGGCAATCGGCAGGTCGTCGACCGCGGCGCGCTTGGCGGTGCCGCTCGGGTTGCACACCACTTCCTGCATGATGTCAGTGGTGATCGCCGCGGCCTCCGATGAGATGACTCGCCGAGTTGCCGACGGGGGCGTCTCGGTCATCTCGCCGTTCGGGCCAACCGTCGAAAGGACGAGCCGAGGGGCGACGTAGACGCCGTCGTTGGCAACGACGTTGATCGCCGCTGCCATCTGCAGTGGCGTGCTCGACAGCCCCTGTCCGTATGACACGGTCACGCGTTCGCTGCCCCACAGTTCGCCGACATCTTTGAAGATTCCGGCAGACTCGCCGGGAAAGTCCAAGTCGGTCTTTTCACCCAAACCGAACGCTGTCATGTACTCGTGGTGCACAACGCGTCCCATGGTCTCTTGGATCTTGATCGTGCCGATGTTCGACGACTCCACGAGGATGTCCTCGACCGTCATGATCTCGGTGGGATGTTCGTGTGAATCCTTGAGCAGGTCGTCGTAGTACTGCTCGCGCCACGGAACCTCGAACGTGGTGGTTTCGGACACCGTTCCTTCGTTGAACGCCGCTGCCACGGTGATGACCTTTGCGACCGATCCGGGCTCGTAGGGCTCGGTGGCGATGAAGTTGCCGCTCGTGACCTCGGGGAGGCTCGATTCGTCGTCACGGCGGACCGACGCATTCGCGAGGATCTCACCGGTGTCGGTGTCCATCACGATGATGAAGCCGCCACGTGCGCCGATTTCCTCGACCTGTTCGATCAGTACCTGCTCGCTCGCGAACTGAATCGACCGGTCGATGGTCAACACGAGATCGTCTCCCGCGACGGGAGCTTGCGACACGGTCTCGGAGCCGGGAATCGTGCGGCCACCTGGCGCGATTTCCCGTGTGCTCTGCCCACCGGTTCCGGTGAGCAGGTCGTCGTACTGCAGTTCGAGGCCGGCAATGCCGACTCCGTCGATGTTCGTTCGGCCGAGCACTGTTTGTCCGGTCTGCCCTCCCGGCATCTCGCGGCGTGCTTCGCCGTCCACGTTGATCCCGGCTCGATTCAGTGCGTCGATCCGTGCGGCGATGTCGGCATCGACTTGACGGGCGACGTACACGAAGCCTCGTCGATCGCCTTCGGGCCGTCCCACTTCTTCGAGCAGTTCGTCGACCTTCGACTCAGAGAGTCCGAGAAGATCGTCGAGGAGTTGCACGGTGGCAGGACCATTGTCGATCAGCTTCGGGTTGATCGACACCGCTGCTGCGGGGACCGACATGGCCAATTCGTTGCCGTGCCGATCGAAGATGGTCCCGCGCTGCGCCACGATGTCACGCGTCCGCGTCCACTGCTGGGTTCCTGCCGAGCGAAAAGACTCGGCATCCGAGGTCTTCAGCACAGCGACACGAACGACGATTGCGAGGAGCAGCAAAGCCAATGCCAGCAATGCCGCGATGAGGCGGCGGCGCGGCACACCCGATTTGCGCTCGTGGGCGCGAATCTCGGGTTTCGGCGCGCTGATCCGGCGATGCACGGTCTCGGACCGCTGTGCTCTGCTCGGTTCGCGCCGCCGCTGCGCAGCGCGTTGTCGATTCTGCGGATGTGAGCGTTTCGCTGCGTTGCGCTTCGATCCACCACCTGTCGCTGCCCGGCCTGGTTTGTTGCCGCGTGCTGGCGCCGTGCGTGTTGGTGTCGTGCGTGTTGGTGTCGTGCGTGTTGATGTCGAGCGCTTCGCGGCGCTGCTTGTCTTCGTGGCGGCGTGCTTGCGACTCATGGTTGCCCCGCTGACACGGACTTCACATCACGGAATTGATCGAGCGGGTCGACATCGTCCACCACGGAGGTGGCAAGGCCATCGGTCGCGCCACCGGCTGCGAGTTGCGCTGCGAGCGCGCCCGGGTCCACCGAGATGAATCGGTTCGCCACGCCGGGGATCATGCCCAGCGCTCGCGCCTCGTCAGCAATCCGCTGGGGCGACCGCAGGACCGCACGATCGCGCCGAAGCTCATCGAAACGTTCCCGCTCGATCTGTACTTGGCGTTCGAGTTCGTCGATCGCCAACTGCCGCTCTGCGAGTTGTGTGTGAAATACCGCTGCACCGAGCATGGCGACCATCACGACGCCGATGACCACGCCACCAACCAGTGCCGGCCCGCGACGATGTTGACGCGTTACGACCTTCAGTTCGGGGCGTTCACGCCGCTCGGAACGTTCGGGACGAGCGGAGCGCGTGGAACGTGCAGCGCTGCGCGCCGACGCTGCAGCCATCAGCTGATTCCCTTCGGGATCGGCTCCGTTTTCTCGACAACTCTCAACAGCGCGCTCGTCGAGCGACGATTCGTGGCCTGCTCCTGAGCAGACGCACGCTTCGAGATACCGCGGACGATGCGAACGTTCTGAATAGCACCGCACACGCATGGAAGATCGTGCGGGCAGTCACAGGCGCCACCAGCGAGTGCAAAGCGTTCTTTTGCGATCCGGTCCTCGCCCGAGTGATACGACAGCACAGCGATTCGCCCACCGGGCACCGTGGCCTCGACGGCCTGATCGAGCGCGGTCGGCAACACCTCGAGCTCGGAGTTGACTTCGATTCGAATCGCTTGGAACGTCCGCTTTGCCGGATGTCCTCCGGTGCGGCGGGCGGCTGCGGGGATGGCCGTGGTGACGATCTCGGAGAGCTGCGTGGTGGACTCCACCGGGCGCGCAGCCACGATCGCATCCGCGATCCGCCGGGCAAATCGCTCATCGCCGTGTTGGCGGATGACGCGAGCCAGGTCGTCTCGCTGGTATCCGTTCACCACATCGTGTGCCGACCACTGTTGATCGGCGTTCATCCGCATGTCGACGGGGCCGTCGTTGCGGTACGAGAAGCCGCGGTCGGCGCGATCCAGCTGCGGAGACGAAACTCCGAGGTCGAAGAGCGCGCCACTGATCTCTTCAACGCCGTGTTCGGCCATTGCCTCGGGGATCTCGTCGAATCGGCGGCGACTGGTACGCACACGGTCGGCAAACTCCGACAGTTTCTCGAGTGCGGCAGCGATGGCGTCAGCGTCTTGATCGATACCGAGAATGTCGATGTCAGGGCGACGCGACAACAGTGCGTGGCTGTGGCTTCCGCCGCCGAGCGTGGCGTCGATGACCGTGCCGGCTGGCACAGCGTCGAACAGCGCCGTGATCTCGTCGACCATCACCGGGTCGTGCATGAACGTGTCGGTCACAGTTCCTCCAGCCCAGCGGCTTCTTGTTGGTCGTAGCGGCCCGGTTCCCAGATCTCGATGCGGTCGAGCGCCCCGAGCACCTTCACCGGCGCCTGACTCTGCACGCCGGCGTGGTCCCGCAGGCGAGGATCCACCAGGATGCGACCCTGCTTGTCGATGCCCGCAACCACGACCGACGAGGCAAACGCACGCTGCTTTGCTCGAGAGACCGTGCCGGCCTTGACTGCATCGATCATCTCCTGGGCTTCGGTCTGAAACACGTCAGCGCTCATCAGACGAACACATCCGTCATCGCCGAACGTGAGGTAGCACTGCTCGCCGATGGTGGTGCGGAACGCCGTGGGCAATGCCACTCGTCCACGCTCGTCGAGCTGTCGCTCGTACACACCAACAAACACGCTCGGAACCGACTCTCCAACTGAGATTGCCGAGGGTTGTTCCCCCAGACGGCCCCACTATGCCCCCATTTCCCCCCACCGTCAACCATTGACCCCCATATTCCACCCCAACTTCCCCGTTCAGCTCCCGCGCTCACCTCCGACCACGCACGAATTGGAGTGAGGGAGCGCGACGCTGGCGCTCCACTTCCTCACGTGGGCCCGCGCATCCCCATCGACGACTGCAGCCGAGCGCGCCGCAGCCGAGAGCTACGGGGCCGAGCGCTACGGGGCAGATGAGGACGAGCCGTTGAGTTCTTCTGCCAGGCAATCCACGACGGCGCGACCGGTGCTCGACGAAACGGTTGCCACCGGGTTCAGCAGCGCGAGGTCTGGCGGGTCGACGAGTAACGCCGTCAGTTCACCGGGCTCGTAGCTGGTGTACCAGCAGCATTGCAGCCGCGCTACGTCACGCGTTCGGCGTTGACTGATCCCCACGAGCTTCGCACCGTCGAGCGTCAGTTCGCCGGGGCCCAACCCGTCGAAGCAGATCAGGCGCGAGTGGTCGCTCTGCACCAACGCTCCACGATGTACCGAGGTGCCAGCGACACCGGCGGCGGCGAAGGCCGCCGCCATCCGCTCGCCCAGCCACATCATGGGACGATGGATGTCGTTGGACCAACCGAGGTGTCCCGCGGGAAGGATCACGTCGACCCACACCACCTGAGCGGGCACGAGCAGCACCGCCCCGCCCCCGCTGCGACGCCGCACGATGTCGACGCCTGCGCGCTCGCACGCCGCAACATCGGCAATCCCGTCGCCGCGCTGTGTGGAGCCCAACACCAGCGCCGGCCGGGTGACGTCGTGGACCCAGATCTCGGGTGTTGCCGGTTCCGGGATCGGCGCGCGGTGAAACGCTGCGGCGTCGGAGCGTCGCCGCACAACACGCCAAGACAGCCCAGTCACGTGCGCGTCACGAAGCAATCGGCAGGTACTGCCGCCACGAATCCGGGACTGCACTCGTGGCCATCACGACCCAGGCCGACTGACGCGGGGCGCGACACGGCTTGGCAAGCGCCATACCCGCTTCATCTGGCGTGCGGTCACGCTTGGTGAGGTTGCACGGCCGACACGCAGCCGCCACGTTCTCCCACGTGTGCGGGCCGCCGCGGGATCGAGGCATCACGTGGTCGATGGAGTCCGCTCGGTCGCCGCAGTACTGACAGCGATGATCGTCGCGGGCAAAGATTGCTCGCCGCGACATGGCGGTGCGCCGAACGAACGGGACCTTCACCATGTATCTCAGGCGGATGACCGACGGCCGAGGCAGCGCCGCCCGTTCCGATCGCATCAACGTGCCGTCGCCCTCCAACAGTTCAGCCTTGTCTGCCAGCACGAGGCACGTGGCTCGCCGTGATGACACGACGCTGAGCGGCTCGAAGCTTGCGTTGAGAACGAGCGCGCTGTTCATGGGCCGATGTTAGTGAGCGCTCGGAGCGCCCGAGTCCCAGGATTTACACCAGTCGAGGTACCGAACCACGTCGCCGGGGTCCCACGCGTGATCGCCGTCGCCGTACTGCGTGATCAGCCGAAAACGCAGGTACTCCCCCGCGGGCACCGGCAGAAACGGACGGCGCTTCCACCATCCAGCGGGAACCGTGCGCCGCATCTGACGCACTGCGGTCAGCCAGAGCCCGGGTCGAGCTCCGACCGCCGCAGCAGCTCGGATCATTTCGGAGCGGGCTTGGGCTCTTTGGGAAGCCCGAGGATCATTTCACCGATGATGTTGCGCTGCACCTGGCTGGAACCGGCGTAGATCGTGCCGGCTCGAGCGTTCAGGAAGGTTCCAATCCAAGACGACTGGGAGTTCTCGGCTCCAGCGTCGTCCGGGCCGAACGAGGACGGCGGTGTGCGGCCGTCCCAGAACAGGCCGTCAGCACCCAAGATATCCATGGCCAGTTCCGTGATGATCTTGTGATGTTCGCTCCACTGGAGCTTTCCGATTGCGGCATCCGGGCCGGGGTGGTGACCGGCCAGGAACTGCGTGAGAACGCGCTGACCGAGGTACCCCATGATCATGGTCGAGGTGTAAGCCGACGTGAGCTTCTGGCGAATGACCGGGTCGTCAGCAACTCCACGCTCTTTGGCCATGGCCTCGAGCCGTGCGTACTCCGCCTTGAAGCGGATTGGACCGGTTGCGGCGGCTTCTCCACGCTCGTACCCGAGCAGGGACATCGCCACGCCCCACCCGTTGTTCACGCCGCCGATGACGTTCTCTTTCGGGCAGCGTGCGTCGGTGTAGAACACTTCGTTGAATTCGCTGTCACCCGAGATCATCTTGATCGGACGCACTTCGATGCCCGGCTGGTCCATCGGCACGAGCAAGAACGAGATGCCCTTGTGCTTCGGCGAATCCGGATCGGTGCGAGCGAGGGTGAAGATGTGGTCAGCGAGGTGACCAGCCGAGGTCCAGATCTTCTGACCGTTGAGCACCCATTCGTCACCGTCGAGTTCAGCCTTGAGCCCGACGTTGCCGAGGTCCGACCCGGCATCCGGCTCGGAATACCCCTGGCACCAGGTGTCTTCGCCGGAGAGGATGCGGGGGATGTAGTGCGCCTTTTGCTCTTCGGTGCCCCACATCAAGATCGTGTTGCCCAGCATCTGGATGCTGAACGCGTCGTTGGGGCCTCCGGACGGCACTCCCGCCTTGGTGAACTCTTCGGCGAGGATGACCTGCTCGGTCGCCGACAGGCCGGCGCCACCGAACTCCTGGGGCCAGCCAGGAGCGAGATAATTCGACTCGTACAGCACCACGCGCCATTCGGCGACGAAGGTCTCGAGTTCTTCGCCTTCCAGCGCGCCGATCCCCTTCCAGTTCGACGGCAGCTTTTCTGCGAGGAAGGCCTGGACTTTCTCTCGGTAGGCCTCGGCTTCTTCGGTGTAGGTCGGCTGCATGGGCACGACGCTAGCAAGCACTCGTTACCGCGCGGTAGCCGAACTCCCGATCGGTTCGAGGAGCGCAGCGGCTCGACGCAAGGAACCGAGATGTTCGACCGGTTCGACCAGCACCAAACCAGCGAGGTTGCTCAGCCGCGTTCGCGTGACCAGCTCTCGCCGGGCCACATCGAGCAGCTCATCGCCGAATGCATCGATGACACCACCGGTGATGAACACGGTGTCCACGTCGACCGTGGCACAGATCGACGCGATGGCACGCCCCAGCATGATCCCGGCCCGCTCGATCGTCGAGGGATTGGCGCGCCGCAGCGGCCGGTTCATCTCTGCTTCGAGCGCGATCGACGACAGATACGGCTCGAGGCAGCCATTGGAGCCGCACCAACACTCCAGCCCGTCGACGTCAACCGTCATGTGAGCAATCGAGCCGGCGTTGCCGTGCGCTCCTCGGAGTCGCTTTCCCTCGACGATGCAGGCCGAATCAATGGTGGCGTCCGCAACCACGAACAGGAAGCTGTTGGTGGTACTCGCTTCACCAACCTGTCGTTCGGCCTCGGCTGCGGCGGCTCCGGCAGAGGCCACCACCGCGGAGCGCTCGGTCAGTTCCTCCACGTGGGATCGCAGCGGGAAGCTGGTCCACGACGGCACGTACGGCGGCGACACCGTTCCAGCCTGTTCATCGACGGGCCCGACGCAACTCACCGCGACGCGGTCGAACGGCGCACTGGTGCCGGGCGCTGCTGCGGTCACCCGTCGGATCAACCGTTCGAGCGATCGCCACACGTCACGCGTCGGCATGGTGACCCGATCGCGAACGAGGATCGCCCCGGATACATCGACGAGGGCCGCTGCGAGACGCGCTGGTTCGATGGCAACAGCGAGAACCGGTGCTTGGGGCGACACCGTGTGCAGCGTACGGCCGATTACCCTGCCCGTCGTGACGGACATGACGACCGCAGCGGATCCGCCCAGCCAAAACGGTTCGGGCCACAGCGGACAGAGCGGAGCGGTTCGCAACTTCGCCACGATGTTCGACGCCATCTCGTCGAACATCGCCCAGGTCATCCGGGGCAAGAGCGAAGCAATCGATCTCGCCGTGGTCGCGCTCCTTGCCGAGGGGCATCTCCTCGTGGAGGATGTGCCAGGCGTCGGCAAGACGAGCCTCGCCAAAGCGCTGTCCGCTTCGGTTGATTGCACGTGGCGGCGCGTCCAGTTCACGCCGGATCTGCTGCCGACGGACTTGATTGGTGTCAGCATCTATTCGCGCACCACCGAGACCTTCCGCTTCGAACCGGGGCCACTGTTTGCCAACATCGTGTTGGCCGATGAGATCAACCGTGCGTCTCCCAAGACGCAGTCGGCACTGCTCGAAGCCATGGAGGAACGCCAGGTCACAGCGGACGGCGTGAGTCGACCGCTTCCACCACCCTTCATGGTGATCGCGACACAGAACCCCGTCGAGCAGGAGGGCACCTACCGGCTGCCTGAGAGCCAACTCGACCGCTTTTTGTTGCGGATCTCGATCGGCTACCCGGGTCGAGACGCCGAACTGCAGATGCTCGACGACCAGGGCTCTCAGAACACGCTCGCCGAGCTCTCCCCCGTCGTGTCAGCCGACGAGGTCCGTTCGATGATCGAGGGTGTTCGTTCGATCTATATGGCAACCGCGCTCAAGTCGTACCTCGTCGACATTGCAGAAGCGAGCCGACGCCACCCCGCCATCGAGTTGGGGCTGTCTCCTCGAGCGACCTTGCAACTGGCTTCGGCCGCAAAAGCTCATGCCGCTGCGAGGGGTCGCAACTATGCAACTCCTGACGACGTGAAGGTCGTTGGCGTGGCGGCGTTGTCACACCGCATCGTGTTGCGTTCCGATCACGCAGCTCGGCTGTCCAACGAAGACGCCATCAGCGAGGTGTTCGCTGCGGTACCGGTGCCCGTCGCTCGCTCATGACCCGCTACGGGTTGCTGGCCATCGTTGCAGGTCTCGTGGCGCTCGCCATCGGTCGAGCATTCGGCGTCGTGGAACTCTTCGTCATCGGCGCCGGCTTCCTCGCAGCCGTTCTGGCTGCTGCGGTGTACGTACTGGCACGGACTCCACGGGTCACCGGCATGCGCCATGTGCATCCGACCATTCTCGTTGCGGGCGACACCGGCCGCGTCGATCTGAGGCTGCAGCACGGTGGGCTGGTTCGCTCGGCCCGCTTCGGACTACGCGAGCAGGTGGGGCGCTTGGGAGCTCCCGACCATGTTGCTCAGCTCACCGTAGAACCACTGGCGTCGCGCACCGAAGCAAGCGCCGGCTACCAGGTGCCCACGACCACGCGCGGCGAGATCACGCTCGGCCCGCTGGTGTCCGAATTACGCGATCCGCTCGGCTTGCTCCGCCGATCGAAAACGGTTGCCGGCGTGGACGTGGTGACCGTTGCGCCGCGTGCGCATCTCGTCGACATGCCGAGCCTCGGCAACGGTCCGCTCGGTCGGCACCTCTTGGCGCAGGCACGACGCCTCGGCCCCGGGGAGTTTCACAGCCTGCGCGAGTACGTCGACGGCGACGAACCACGGTCGATCCACTGGCGCGCGTCAGCGCGCAGCGACAAGATGCTCGTCAAACAACACGCTGTGGAGGGGCTGCGTCGAATGCTCGTGGTGCTCGACTCCGACCGCGGCTCGTATGCCGACGGCGCCTCGTTCGAACGAGCCGTCACCGTTGCTGCCAGCCTGGTGCGCAGCGCCACCCACGCCGATCTCGTGACGCGCTTCGTTGCAGGCGGTGTGGACCTGCGCGGTCCTGATGTGGCAACTCACACACTGCGCGTGTTGGCATCGATCCAACCAACCGACGACCAGTTGCCGATCCTGGACCGCGATCCGGGGGAAGGCGTCGGTCTCCTCGTTGCGATCTCGGGAACCGCTGGCGGCAGCGGCATCCACGCGGCTCGTTCGATCGTCGATCCCACACAGTCGACGATCACGGTGACCACCGACGAAACTTCTCGCGCCCTGATCGGTGCAGCAGCGCGCACTGAGGCAGAGTTCTTGTCGACGTGGCGAGCCCTCGTGGGCAGCGCAGGCGAACGCCGGACTGGATGACATGACACAGAGCGAACGAAGCGTTCAACCCGACACCGCACACGACATCACCTCTGACCTGCTGGCCACTGCAGCCCTCTTGGTGTATTCGCTCGTGGTGGCTGCCGGGTTTGCCCGCGTGTTCAGCGGGTGGGAGTTCTTCGACAACCTCATCATGATCGCCCTGGTCGGTCACGGTGTGGCACTGGGGCTTCGTTTGGCACGCGTCCCGGTGTGGATTGCGTTCCCCATCACGCTCGCTGCGCTGGTGTGGACCATCGGGGCGATGTTCTACCGCGACACGTACTCGTTGCTGCTGCCCACCTCGGACACCTGGTCCCTGTTCCGACTCGAACTCGAAGTGGTCGGCAACCAGTTCCGCAGCGCCGTCGCTCCCGTGGCGTTCTTGTCCGGCTGGGACGTACTCGCCGCCATCGGCGTTGCCGCCGCCGTGCTGCTGGCAGACACGTTCGCTTTTCGAGCGTTCGCGCGAGCCGAAGCGCTGGTGCCCGGTGGGGTGCTCTTCGTGTTCGTCGCAGCCCTCGGCACGGACCGCAGCCGGGTGGCCTCCACGATGGCGCTCGTCGCTGCTGGCGTGGTCGCCACGGTGCTCTTGCGGCATCATCACGCTCCTGCTCAGGCCGCCACCATCGGTGTACGCCGAAGCGCGGCGGCGCGCGCCATGCCGATTGCGCTCGGCTCGGCACTCTCGATCGCACTCGTGGCCGGCTTCGTCGGGCCGCGGCTTCCCGGCGCCGAGGCCGAGGCGCTGTACGACACGACCGGTAACAGCGGTGGCAACGTCACCGAAGTGATCAGTCCGCTGGTGGACATTCGGTCCCGACTCACCAACCGCTCGACGACCGAACTGTTCACCGTCACGGCAGACGCCGACTCCTACTGGCGCTCGTCGGCGCTGCCCCGGTTCGATGGCCGCACGTGGGGCCTTCCGGAGCGCGGGCTCGACCGTGCGGACGGCTCGATTGGTCAGGGGACCGCCGGGTCCATCGAGATCCGCCAGCAGATCGTCATCGCGGCGCTCGGTGGGTCGTTGCTTCCCGCCGCCGCTGATCCGATCGCCGCCACGGGCGCTGGCGATCTGCGTGAGAATCTGCGCTTCAACCAGGACAGCGCAACACTCGTCAAAACGGGCGACCCACTCGAGCGCGGCAACACGTTCGACATCGTGTCGGCGTCACCTCGTTACGACGCTGCGACGCTGTCGGCTGCCACGTCGAACAATCCAGGTGATTCGATCTACTTCGAATTGCCGGACGATTTCCCCTCGTCGATCGCAGAGTTGACGCGAGAGGTCACCAGCGGCGCCGCCAACACCTACGAGGTGGCGCGCACGCTGCAGGACTGGATGCGCAACGAGTTCGAGTACAGCCTGGAAATCCAGGAGGGCCACGGCAGTAGCGAGATCGAGGCATTCCTTCGCAACCGGGTCGGATACTGCGAACAGTTCGCCGGCACGTATGCCGCGATGCTGCGCTCGATCGGTATTCCAGCTCGCGTTGCGGTCGGCTTCACTCCCGGCGCCAACGACGGCACCGGCCGCTATTCGGTGCTGGGTCGCAATGCGCATGCATGGCCCGAGGTGTGGTTCGACGACATCGGGTGGGTGCCGTTCGAACCCACGCCTGGACGCGGTGCACCGAATGCGCAGGACTACACCGGCGTCCCCCAACAGCAAGATGATGGCCCCCTCACCGAGGACGAGCCACCGACCGCACCGACCACGGCGGTGCCAGCCACGACGATCGTGGATCAGAACGGCGTGCCGGTGCCGACCACCATTCCCGCCGCGCCAACACCAGCACCGGACCTGGGAACTCCCACGCCAGTGCCAACCGCTGCCGGCAGCGATGACGGCGTCACCATTCCCTGGCGCCAGTTGACGGTGATGGCGCTGATCGCACTGGCACTGGCCATGCCCGCGCTGGTTCGCCGCCTCCGCCGTGCAGCGATCTCGGCTCCTGACGCTCGTCTGGAACATCTGTGGCACCGCGCAACCAGCGCGCTCGGCGATGTCGGGGTGCGCTACCAACCTGACCTCACACCGGTTGAAGCAGCGTCGGCGACCGCGGCCAGTTTCCCGCTGGCGGCCCGTCCGATGCACTCCTTGGCCGACGTCATCACGGAGGTCGCGTTCGCTCCCGACGGCGACGCCCGCTTGGAGCGATCGGGCGTGCTCGGTACCTCGACCTTGCAGAGCGCCACCAGTTGGTGCCGCCAAGTCGAACAAGCGGTAGCCGACACCGTTGGCCCACTCGGCAGAGTGCGCCGCTACTTCACCGTGTGGAGCTGAAAGCCCTCGGAGCTCACAGCGTTCGCAGCTGAACGCGGTCGAACAGCAACGAGCGGTAGCGCAAAGCTGCTCAGATCGAGCCTGAGGAGCGCCGAATCAGACGTCGCTCTGCTCGTCGGGGCGACGAGCGTTGAGCCAAGCCGAGATCGGCAGCTGACCGAGCTGTTCGCGCCCGAGCAGACGGATCTCTGATTCGAGCTTCACCGCCATGAACAGTACGAACAAGAAGGCCGCAAATGCGGCAACGAAACTGATGGCGAGACACACGACGGTGACGCCGAGTCCGATGACGAGTCCAGCAACGAGCAGCGCCGAACGTCGTCGCGAGACGCGATACCCGCGTTGCGCGAACGTTGGGTCCTGTTCGAGCTCTTCCTCGATTTGGCGCAGGATGCGCTGTTCGTCTTCCGACAGTGGCACCCCTCTATCATCGCACGTGGAAACCCGATCCTCAACGCGGTGCGACATCTTCGTTCGGACCCGGCCCCGATGGGGGTTCGAACGTGGTGAGTGCAGCGCCGAACTCACCCATGATTCCGCATCAACCAGCAGGCAGAACCCAACCCTGCGTGCGTCGGCATCGAACCCGTGTCCATCGAGCGGCTCGATCGACACCGGCCGACGATCTCACCGGTCCGGCCCCCACTGCTGACCGCCTTGTTTCGCATTGCGTACCTTGCCGCCGCGCACCGAACTGGCTGGTCCAATCGCATCGGCACCGAATCGTTCTCGAATCACATCCAAGGCGTTGTCGGTCGCGCCATGAACCGGAGCACCGTCGGTTGCTTCATCGAGGGTGAGTTGGTGGAACACCGGACCGAGGTTGGACCCGGACACGCCGAGCAGGCGGATACCAGGTGAAGGATCGATCGTCTCGGAGATCGGGTGGAGCAGCGACACAATGACCTCGGCGCTGTCGATTGCCTCGCTGGCAGTGGTCGATCTGGTGATCGTGGTGAATCCGTCATCGAAACGGACCTTCAACGTCAAGGTTCGAGCGCCCACGCTCGCTTTGCGCAGCCGGCTCGCCACGGCATCGGCAAGCCGAACGAGGTTGGTTCGAATCTCCGCAGGAGTGTCGAGATTCTGGGCGTAGGTCTCCTCGTGCCCGATCGACTTGGCTTCTCGATCGGTCTCCACCGGTCGATCGTCCGCACCCACCGCAAGTGCGGCAAGGTGCGTTGCCAGGTTGGAACCCACCGCCGTGGACAACACCGGCAGGTCGATGTGGCGGAGGTCGCGAACCGTTGCGATGCCGATCCGTTCGAGCTTTTCGAGCGTGGCGGGCCCGACGCCCCACAGGCGTTTCACGGGGAGCGGATCCAAGAAGACCTGTTCCCTCCCGGGCTCCACTTCGGTGACGCCAGCGCCCGCTTCGATTCGGTCTCGATGGGCTCGCGGTTTGGCTTCGACAGAAGCAAGCTTGGCCAGGAACTTGTTTGGCGCCACGCCGACGGTGCATCCAAGGTTCAGTTCGCGCCGGATCTCGTCGCGGATGCGGTGCCCGATGGTCACGCCATCGCCGAAGAGTCGCAGCGAGCCCGAAACGTCCAGAAACGCTTCGTCGAGCGACAACGGCTCCACCAGCGGCGTGTAGCGATCGAACACCTCGCGGACCTGGGCACTCACTTCGCCGTAGTGCGCATGGTCGCCGGGCAGGAACACGGCATGTGGGCAGCGCCGCTTGGCGATTGCCGACGGCAGCGCAGAGTGCACCCCGAAACGACGAGCCTCGTACGACGCTGCCGCGACCACACCACGGTTGCCGGTGCCACCGACCACCACCGGTTGGCCGGCCAGCTCAGGGCGCCGGCGCAACTCCACCGACACGAAGAATGCGTCCATGTCGGCATGGAGAATCGTGCGCTGTCCAGCGCGTGGGGTGAAAGCCACGGGTCGAGACTACGCCCGACCGGGTTTGCCGGCATCGACGACCCGACCTCCGCCGTCGAGTCGCACGCCGAGCCCCATGTGCGCCCCCACCCGTAGGATCTCGAGCATGACCACGCCGGTTCCCGACAAGCCGCTGTCCGCCCTTCCACCCGTCGGCGCTCGAATCGGAGCATTCGTGGCCATTTGCTTGAGCGGACTTGCGGGGGCTCTGATCGGCTATTCGCTGATCGACATCCAGTGCGAAGGTGACTGCGCAACACCGAACGGCATCGGACTGTTCGTCGGCGCAGTCGTCGCAGCGAGCGGTATGGCCGTGGTTGCCGTGCTGGTGATGCGGGCGTTGGGCGAGTGGCGCGAGGCCAATGATCGCGAAGACGCCGGGCATGCCTTCTGACGACTCCGGAGCGCTTCGCTCCCTCGCCGCAGACATCGCACGCGAAGCGGGGTCGTACGCGTTCGAACAACGACGCCGGTTGGGACCCGGCTCACGAGCGGCACACGACACCAAATCGAGCGATGTCGACCCCGTCACCGAATTCGACCGCGCCACCGAAGCACTCGTCGTTGAACGTCTCCGTTCCGAGCGCCCAGACGACTCGATCGTGGGAGAGGAAGGGGCGAACCATCGCGGCTCGTCCGAGTTCGAGTGGCACATCGACCCCATCGACGGCACCGTCAACTTCGTGTACGACCTCCCTGGCTGGTGCACCTCGGTGGCGGTCTTGCGCAACGGTCAACCGTTCGCTGGAGCGATCTATGCGCCGGTGGTCGACGAGTTGTACAGCGCAGCGCTCGGTGGCGGCGCCACGATCAACGATCAAGCGATCACGGTGTCGGGCTCGACCGATCTCGCCACCTCGCTTCCGGCCACCGGTTTCAGCTACCACCTCGACGATCACCGACTCGAACAGGCCGAGCGGATCGCCCGGGTGCTCCCTCAGATACGAGATATCCGTCGACAGGGATCAGCCGCACTCGACCTTGCGTACGTGGCCAGCGGTCGAGTCGATGCGTATTTCGAGGAGTTCATCCAGTCGTGGGACGTTGCAGCTGGTGTGCTGCTCGTCACCGAAGCGGGCGGCACGGTCACGACATTCACTGGAGACACCATGGATGTCACGACACCCGCAGGATTGCTCGCCGCCACACCGGCACTTCATGACCAATTCCTGACCATGTTCGTCGCGAGCAGGTGAAATGCGGCAGTATGGAGGCGTGGGTACACGAATCCTTGCGGTCGAAGACGACGAGCGAATCCGTTCAGCGGTCAAGCTCGCGCTCGAAGACGAAGGGTGGATCGTCGACGAAGCCGAGAGCGGCGAGGAAGCAATCGAGCTCTTCCAACGCAGCTCCCCCGACGTGGTACTCATCGACATCATGCTCCCGGGCATCGACGGATTCGAACTGTGCCGCACGCTTCGACGCACGAGCGATGTCCCCGTGGTCATGGTCACTGCACGCAATGACACCCACGACATCGTTGCGGGACTCGAAGCCGGCGCAGACGACTACCTGACCAAACCGTTTGCCCCGAAAGAACTGTCGGCACGCATCCGTGCGCTGCTGCGCCGCATCCGCCCGGGCGCTCCTGGTCACGCACGTTTGGTGTTCGGTGAGCTCGAACTCATCCCTGACGAAGGCAAGGTCCTGCGCGAAGGCGCAGAGGTCCACCTCACCAAGACCGAGTTCCGACTGCTATGCGAACTCGCGGAGAGCCCCGGCAAGGTGCTGAGTCGCGAGGCCTTGCTCGACAAGGTGTGGGGCTACGACTACTTCGGTGACGGCCGCCTCGTGGATGTCCACATTCGGCGCCTGCGCACCAAGGTCGAGAACGACCCGGCGAACCCCCGCCACGTGGTCACCGTACGCGGACTCGGCTACCGCCTCCAGACCTGACCCGACGGGTTCGGGGTCTCATCATGGCCGGTCCGATCCGTCGCCTCATCAGCAGATCCCGGCCCGCAGCGCTGGGTCTGCGGCGCCGCATCTTGTTGATCATCACGCTCGGCTCGGTTGCACTGTCGGTGTTTCTCGCCACCACGACGTTTGGGCTCACGCGCTCCAACCTCGTGACCGAGCGCGACGAAGCAGCGATCTCGAGTTCGCGAGGCAATGCGCTCATCGTCGAAGGCGACCTCCGCCCCACCTTTCCCACCGACCCGACCAGCGCCCGCGACTCGCTCGAACGCATCGGGGTGCAGCGCTACATGATCTGGTATCGGGATCGCCAGTTCGGTACCCCGCCCTACACCCGCGACAACATTCCTCCCGAACTGTTCGACCGCGTGGTCATCGATGGGGAACCCGCACGCCAGATCGTCCGGATCGACGGGGCCATGAACATCGTCGTGGGTTGGTCGGTCCCCGACGTCGGCGCCTACTTCGAGTTCTTCGAGCTGGATGATGTCGACTCGAACCTGTCCAATCTCCGGGTGGCCCTGGTATTGGCCGCGGCGATCACCACGGGGCTCGGTGTGCTCGTCGGAGTCTTCGCGGCGCGAAGAGCGGTGCGCCCCCTGGGGACCGCTGCCCAAGCTGCGTCAGCCATCGCTGGTGGTCGACTCGACACCCGGCTCGAGAGCACCGAAGATCCTGACCTGCGCGTGCTGACCGAATCGTTCAACGACATGGCAGAAGCCCTCGAGCAGCGCGTCGAACGAGATGCTCGCTTCGCATCCGACGTGTCGCACGAGTTGCGCTCACCGTTGATGACACTGGCGGCGTCGGTCGAGGTGATGGAAGCGCGCCGAGACGACCTGCCCGACCGGGCACAGTCAGCACTCGATCTGCTGTCGAGCGACGTGGTGCGATTCTCCGGGCTGGTCGAGGACCTCCTGGAGATCTCCCGCTTCGATGCCGGAGCCATCAGACTCAACATGGAGGAGCTGTTGGCTGCGGAGTTCGTGCGCCAAGCAGCTGCGGTCAGTTCACTCCCGGACACGTTGGTGAACGTCAGCGAACGAGCCGAGACTGCACTGATTCGCGGGGACAAGCGACGACTCGCACGCGTGATCGCCAACCTGATCGACAACGCCCGCGCCTACGGCGGTGGCAGCCCGGAGATCACGATGCAGGTGAACAATCTCGACTCCGAACCGGTCTCTCACATCACCATTGCCGTTGAGGACCGCGGGCTCGGAGTCGCCGAGGAGGAACGCTCGCTGATTTTCGAACGCTTTGCGCGCGGCGGCGGTGCCGGGCGACGCACCGGAAGCGAAGGCGCAGGGCTTGGCCTGTCGCTCGTCGATGAACACATTCGCATGCACGGAGGACGGGTGTGGGTGGAGGATCGCCTCGATGGCGAATCCGGTGCTCGCTTCGTGATCGAACTCATGGCAACGGATTTGGACGACTGATGCAACGGCTCTTGTGGTGCTTCGTCGTTGCAGCGCTGGCCGCGTCTGGCTGCTCGATCCGGGAGGATCCAGCACCACGGGCGATCGGACTCGAGGATCGCGGTCGGTTCGGTGAGATCGCCACCGGCGGAGTCGCCGAAGGCGGCGACCGGATCTACCTGCTCAGTTCCATCGGCACCGACAGCCAGACACAACTCCGATCTGTTGCCCGCGTCGAGTCGTCGAGCCCACTCGCGTTGCTGCGGCTGCTGCGCGATGGCGCGAACGAGGACGAGAATGCCATTGGACTCAGCTCGGCCATCCCGGCCGACCTCGAGTTCATCGACGCCCGTACCGTGGGAGCCCGCCTCACGATCGACATCGACGACTCACTCTCCGAGTTGTCGGACCTCGGCCTGCGCCAAGCGTTGGCACAGATCGTGGCAACCGCCGCCGAGATCGATCAGGTCCAGTTGGTGCGCTTGCGTGTCGACGGACAGAACCAGGGCTGGCCGACAGGCAATGGCGAAGTCACCGACGAACCGTTGAGCGTGTACGACTACTCCGGCTTCCTGGAAACCTCACAGCCGGACTTCACCGCGCTCCCCGCCTAACAGTGAAGAAGTGCCAGGCACTTCTTCACTGCGGCACTTCTTGACGTGCCACTTCTTCACGGTGTCAGGCAAAGAAGTGTGAAGCAACGCCGTCGAACAGGTCGCGGTCGACCGTGCGGGTCTTGCCCACGGCAACGGTGAGATCTTCGAGCTCGATCTTCTCGCCACGCAGCACGACCATCTTGCCCCACGCCTGCTCGTGGACGGCATCGATCGCCGCCACACCGAAGCGCGTGGACAGCACACGGTCGAAGGCCGTGGGAGTGCCGCCGCGCTGCACATGCCCGAGTTGAACCACTCGGGTCTCGAATCCGGTTCGCTGGGCAATCGTGGTCGCAATGCGAGTGGCCACACCACCGAGCACTACGTGGCCGAACCGGTCGTAGATCTTCTCTTCCATCTCGAGCGACCCCGTCACGGGTTCAGCACCCTCGGCAACCACGACGATCGAGGCGTAGCGACCGCGATCGTGGCGTCGAGTGAGCCGCTGGCAGAGCTCGTCGATATCGAAGGGAATCTCGGGGATCAGTACCGCGGTCGCTCCCCCAGCAATTCCCGCATGCGTGGCAATCCAACCCGTGTGGCGCCCCATCACCTCCACGACCATCACACGGTCGTGGCTCTCTGCGGTGGTGTGCAGCCGATCGATGGCATCGGTGGCGATCTGCACCGCGGTGGTGAACCCGAAGGTGAGGTCGGTTCCTTCGATGTCGTTGTCGATGGTCTTCGGGACACCGATGACCGGCAAGCCGTGCTCGGCATGGAGTCGACAGGCGACCGTGAGGCTGCCGTTGCCGCCGATGACCATCAGCGCGTCGATCCCGAGATCATGAAGCGTCTGTTTGACCTGGTCGACACCGTCGTCGGTGTCAAACGGGCTCCCGCGCCGGGTTCCGAGCACGGTGCCGCCGCGTGGGAGCATCCCGCGCATCGACTCGACGGTGAGTGGGATCGTGCGTCGATCTCGAACGCCATCCCATGCATCGAGAAACCCGACGAGCTCATCACCAAAGCCGCGTTCACCCTTGCGCACCGCAGCGCGGATCACCGCATTCAGTCCTGGGCAGTCACCGCCACCGGTCAAGATCCCCACACGCACGCGGACGCATGGTACCGCTGATTGAATGCCGGCATGGCGTGGGATTCGAGCAGACCAGTTCCGTGGCAACGATTGGTTCGCGAGTGGCTGATCTACGTCGGCGTCATGGCCGTCGTGTTCGCACTGTTGTTCCGTAACGACAACATGGTGGGTGCGTTCGCTGGCCTCTTGATCTCCGGTCCGCTGTATTTGCTGTTGGGGTTCGTGCTCGCAAAGCTCGGCTACCAGCGAAAGTCGCTCAAGGACATGCGAACGCCGCAGGCCAACTCGTCGAAGCAGCGCGCCGACAGCGACGCCGACGAGGGACAACCTCAGAAGTCCCGTCCCGCTCCCACCAAACGCACGTCCGGTGGTGGCAATCGACCGAAGTCGAAGCCTCGCCGCCGCTGAATTAGATTGCCGGTCATGACGACTGCTGACTGTGTGATTGCCATCGACGCCGGAACGACCGGCGTGCGGAGTAGGGCCGTGTTCACGGGCGACGACGCCACGGTGGCGGCCTATCGGGAGTTTGCCCAGCACTATCCGCAGCCGGGATGGGTCGAGCACGACGCCGAGGAAATCTGGGCCGCAGTCGTCGAGACGCTGAACGAAGTCGTCGCTGCCGTCGGCACGGAGCGAATCGGTGCGATCGGGATCACCAACCAACGCGAGACCGTGGTTGCGTGGAGCCGCTCCAGTGGAACGCCGCACGGCACCGCCATTGTCTGGCAAGACCGGCGCACAGCCCACTTGTGCGACCAACTCGCCGAGGATGGCCACCTCCCCATGATTCGAGAGCGCACCGGACTCGTGCTGGATCCTTACTTCTCCGGCACGAAGTTCGGATGGTTGCTCGAGCACCGAGACATCACCGTCGATGATGACTTGGCGCTCGGCACGATCGACTCATGGCTGATCTGGAACCTCACGGGAGGCGCCACCGGCACCGACACCGTGTTCGCCACCGACGTCACGAATGCAAGCCGGACCATGCTGTGCGACATCCGATCGAGAACCTGGGACGGCGATCTGTGTGAACTGCTCGGCGTGCCGATCGACGCGCTTCCCGAGATCGTTGCATCGAGCGGCCGGATCGGCATCACCGCTGCCGATCGGGGAGTTCCTGCAGGGATCCCCATCAGCGGTGTGGCCGGCGATCAACAGGCCGCACTGTTCGGACAGGCCTGCGTGGAGCCAGGCATGGCCAAGAACACCTACGGGACCGGGTCGTTCGTGCTCCTGAACGTCGGCGAGACCTGTCCACCTCCAACAGAGGGGATGCTCACGACCGTGGCGTGGACCCTGGCTGACGGCACCACGCACTATGCGCTGGAGGGAGCGATCTTCGTCACCGGAGCGGCGATCCAGTGGTTGCGCGACGGAATCAACATCATCGACGATGCGGCCGAGACCGGGCCGCTCGCAGCCTCCGTTGCCGACACCGGAGGCGTCTACATGGTGCCGGCATTTGCCGGACTCGGGTCGCCGTACTGGGACCCGTACGCACGGGGGGCCATCGTGGGCATCACCCGCGGAACCGGGCGAGCCGAACTCGCACGGGCCACGGTCGAGTCGATGGCGTACCAAGTGCGTGACGTGATCGACGCCATGTCCGCCGCCAGTGGCACACCGATCGTCGACCTTCGTGTGGACGGGGGCGCCTCCGTGATGGATCTGCTGTGTCAGCTCCAGGCAGACCAATTGGGTGTCACGGTGCAACGTCCGGTCGATCAGGAAACCACGGCGCTGGGCGCTGCGTTTCTGGCCGGGTTGGCTGAGGGTGTGTGGGAGTCCACCGACGCCATCGCTGCTGCCTGGACGCTCGACGCTCAGTTCGAGCCGGTTGCGGACCGCTCCAACGCCGACACGCTGCACACACAGTGGCTCCGAGCTGTGGAGCGCTCGCGTTCCTGGGAATCCTGAGCGGCTCGGTCAGGCCGCGGCGTCAGCGTCTTGAGGACGACTGCCGAGCGCGATCACCCACACCGACACCAAAATCAGCACCCCTCCGATGACGAGGCTGATCGTCGGTTCGTCACCAAACACGACGATGCCGCCGATCACACCGAACAGCGGGATGCAGTAACCAATCACCGACACCTGCCCGGTGGTGCCGACCTCGTTTGCGATCAGCATCGAGCGAAAGCCGAGATAGCTCGAAACACCAAACGCTGCCAAGGCCACCAGGTGCCAGGTCTCGTAGCCGCCTTCGGGACTCAACTCTCGTCCGAGTACCGGCGACAGTGCCAGCGCCACCAGCCCGGCCGTGAGTAGTTGGGGGCCCACCAGCGCGGCCGCACCGTGAATCAACACCATTCGACGAGCGAACACCGCAGCGCTGCCGGCGGCCAGTGCGCCAGCCACCACGAGCGCCAACCGACCGGGCGCTCCGCCGCCCTCGATCGACCCCGCTGCAAGCACTGCTACACCGACAATCGCCAACGCAAGGCCTCCGCCCTTGACACGGTTGAACCGTTCGTCCGCAAAGACGAAGTGGGCAACCACAGCGGTGAACAGCGGACTCAACGAGATCAGCAGCGTCACGATGCCCGCCGAGAGTTCTTCGAAGCCGAGGTTGAACAGCAGCGCAGGAGCGGCTGACGCCGAGACACCCAGCAGCACACCCGGCGCAACAGCTGCGGCCGTGAGCTCACCTCGCGGCGCAGCGACGGCCAGAGCGATCACCCCGCTGATCAGAAACGGAATCCAGGTCGCGGCAAACGCATCGACACCATCGTCGATGAGCCCTTTGGCAACGAGGCCACCAGCACCGAATACGACACCGGTGAAGGCCACGTACAGCCAGACACCCGGTTGCGCAGCTCCCTCAGACGAGGGCATCCGCCAGCCGAGCGAACAGCGACACACGAATTCGCTCGCGTTCGTGGATGGTGCGGCCGGAGCGCCCAGCGGCAACGGTCAACCCGGACCTGATCAGATGGCCCCACACGAGGTCGCTCGGCAGTGCCTCATCGGTTTCGCTCAGATGATCACTCCCCGCAAGGAAGGCCTGCAACCATCCCACGTCGGGCGAATCGCCGACCTGAGACACCACGTCGTCGGCGCGCAGCACGACGGCCCAGTCCGACTCCACCAGGCGATAAACGGCCTGGCACAACACCTCGACACGTTCACCAGGCGGCGCTTCGGCAAGGGCGGCCCCAGCAGCGAGCGCCGAGAGGTTCGGGTCGATCCGGTCGATGTCGACGATGCGGACATCTTCCACCGAGACACCGTCGACCGCATCGATTTCAGCGGTCAGCAATCCAACGATGTCCGGACTCGGCAGCGAAACCGTCAACTCGTCGATCACACGATCAGCGCCTTGCTCGAGAATCTCGATACCGAGGACGTCACCGCGCACCGCACCGATCCGGCTGGCCACTTGGCCGAGCGCACCAGGACGATCCGGCATCCACACGCGCACCACCACCGTGATCATGACGCCAAACCGTACCGACGACGTGTGTCAGCCGAGTTTCGGCAGTCCACGCTTCAGGTTTCGCACCGCTTGATTGATGCGCATCTCGTTCTCGATCAACCCGAAGCGAACAAAGCCCTCGCCACCGGGACCGAACCCGACACCAGGAGACAATGCAACGTCGGCCTCACGAACCACGTGCGAGCAGAACTCAACCGAGCTCATCTCGGCATAGGGCTCCGGAACCGGGCCCCAACAGAACATCGAGCCACCGGGCTTGGGCATGTCCCACCCAATGCGCTCGAGACCATCGATCAGTGAATCGCAGCGGGACTCATAGATCTCGCGCACCTGGTCCGGAAACTCCTGGGCCTCGTTCAGCGTCACGGTGGCCGCGATCTGCACCGGCTGGAACATGCCGTAGTCGAGGTAGCTCTTCAGCTTCACCAGCGCTTGCACGACGTCTTTGTTTCCGAGCAAAAACGCGGAGCGCCAACCGGCCATCTGGAATGACTTGGTCATGGAGTACAGCTCGACTGCGCACTCCTTGGCACCCTCGGCCTGCAGGATGCTCGGCGGCTGATGACCGTTGAAGCCGATGTCGGCGTAGGCGAAGTCGTTCACGACGACCATGTCGCGCTCGCGGCAGAAGTCCACGACCTGCTGCATGAAATCGAGATCCACGATCGCGCCGGTCGGGTTGTGCGGAAAGGAGATGACGAGCACGCGGGGCTTGGGCCAGCCCACGTCGTAGGCAGTGTGCAGGCTCTCCATGAAGTCCTCGGTGAAGGTTTCACGGTCCGACGGATCGGCGAGGAACTTCATCGGCACCTGGCGCAGGTCAGCACCCGCAAACAGGGGGCCGTAGATGTGAATTGGATAGCTCGGCGTGGGAACGATCGCTGCGTCACCACGTTCCAGCAGCACCCACATCAGGTGACTGAAGCCTTCCTTTGCGCCGATGACGTTCGTGATTTCCAGCTCGGTGTCGAGGTCGACGTCCCACTTGTTCTTGTAGTACCCGGCAATGGCCTCACGCAGCTTCGGCAGCCCGCGGCTCAGCGAGTACCGATGGTTGCGCGGGTTCTGTGCTGCCTCGGCCAGCTTGGCAACGGCGATGTCCGGCGACGGCATGTCGGGGTTGCCGAAGCCGAGGTCGATCACGTCGGCACCTTGCTGACGCGCCTCGATCTTCAAGTTGTTGATGATCGAAAAGACGTACGGCGGCAGGTTCTCGATTCGGCGGAACTCCATGGCGCGACCATAGCCGCCACTCCCCGCTGATCGGGGGTGTGAAATCGGTCAGTCGAGACCCGGAATCAGCGCTGCGCCCACGGCTCCAGCGAGCGGACCCCAGCGTGCGAACTCGATCCGCGGCGACGGTCGCAGATGCGGTTGGTACAGCAGCTCGCCGTACCAACGCGTGATCGGTTCGAGATACAGCTCTGCGCCTGCTGCCAGGCCTCCACCGAGCACGATCATCTCGGGGTCGAGCACGTTGGTGAGGTTGGCCAACCCCAAGGCGACCCAACGTCCGAAGTCGTCGATGACCGCACGCGCAGCATCGTCGCCGTCGCGGGCCGCGGCCTGCACGTGTTCGCCCCGAACGTTCTGGGGGTCACCGCCAGCGTGCTCGACCACCGCGTCCAGCCGGCGAGCGGTTGCGGCCTCCCGAGCGAGCATGCCGAGGCCCGAACCGGAGGCATATCGCTCCCAGCAGCCACGACGGCCACATGGACATCGCGGACCGTTCAGATCGACGACCATGTGGCCGAACTCCCCCGCGAAGCCGTTCATGCCCCGTTGCAGGGTTCCCTGCGCCACGACGCCGCCACCGATCCCGGTCCCGAGCGTGACCAACAGCATGTCGTGAACGCCGTGTCCGGCGCCGAGCTGCCATTCAGCCACCGCTGCACACGTCGCGTCATTGTCGACCGCAACGTCGTGGCCAAGACGCTCGCCCAGCAGCCTACCGACTTCGAAATCGGCAACTCCGTCCAGGTTGGGCGCAGCTCGCAGGACACCGGCTCGGCTGACCAGGCCCGGAACTCCGATGCCGACACTCCCCCGAGCACCCAGCGACGCTGCGAGTTCAACCAGCGTGTCGATCAGCGGGTCGAGGCTGTCCACGCCGCGTGGGGTCGGGCGCCGCTCCTCGGCCACGACGTTCCCCGATGCATCGAGTGCGACGCCAAGTGCCTTCGTACCGCCGACATCGATGCCGACGCGTACGGTCACGCTTCTGCGCGGACCTTGAGTTCGCGAACGGTATTGAGAATCCGAACCTCGGCGCGGCGCTTCACGAACCCTGGCAGCGGCACCACGAGGTCGATCGCCAGGTCATATCGGACCTCGGTCTTGCCGTCAGCTGTCGGAATGAACGTGAACGCGCCATCGATGGAACGTTGGATGTCGCCGCGGATCATCGACCAGCCAAGCAGACGAGGGTCGTCGCCGTAGCGGTATTGAAGCGTGTAGTGAGTGCTGCGTCCGAGTGCTGATGCACGAAACTCGACCTCGCTCGGGCGACCTTGATCGTCGCTGGCGTGGATCGTGACTTCCTTGATGTCACGAGCCCATTCCGGGTAGCGCGGCAAGTCGACAGCAACGCTCCACACCTCGTCAGGTGTCGCGTCGATGGTGATGATCTCGGTCGCGGTCTCAGCCATGACTCTTATTGTGGCCCAAACGCATCGGTTCGCTCACGATACCGACCATGAAATGCTGCCCAGAGGCCGTTGAGGCCGAAGCCGAAAATCGGAACGAGCACCCCCAGCGCCAATGAGGTACCCGGACTCCCGTCAGGCGCATTCGCCCGACCAATGGCGGTGGCAAGGCCGACCACGCTCTGTACGACGAGGGCCAACAGCATCGGTCGCCGTACCTCGGGCGGAGCGGTGCCACTGCTCAAAAAATACAGCTGTGTGACCGCCACCTGCTCGCCGCGGCTGCGTTGCACGGCGTTCCAGAACGACCAGAGGAACGCCACGATGCCGGCAAAGAACAGCGCAAGTGCCACCGCTGCGGCAACCGCCCGGGCGCCGCTCGCGTAAGTGACCGCGGCAACGACTGCGGTGACGCTGAAGAGCGCGGTACCAACGAGGTTGATCCGCACGATTCCGGTGCCTGCGGCGACGCCGCCAGCCGCCACGGCGCTGGACGGTGAGCTCGTTGTTTCGCTGTCCGCCGCCGTGTCGTCTGCGGGCAGGTCCTCGGCGCTCACGAGTAGACCCCGAGCGTGTCGCCCAACCGCTTGGCGAGGACGTCGTACGCGAACTCGGTTTCCACGCGGGCCCGCGAGGCGCGGCCCATGTCGGCACGCAACACGTCGTCGTCGAGGAGCTGCTCGAACGCGTCGGCCACCGCTTGGACGTTCTCGGGTTCGTCGACCACCAGCCCGGTTTCACCGTGCGCGACCGCTTCTGCCGCTCCACCGGAATCGCCGGCGACCTGTGGCACCCCGCATGCAGCAGCCTCGATGAACACGATCCCGAAACCCTCCTGCTCCAGCCCACCCCAGCGGTTGCGGCACAGCATGGTGTAGATGTCACCACACCCGTAGAAGCGGGCCATGTCGTCGTGTGCGATCCGCCCCATGAACTTCACCGGAGCATCGAGTTCTTCAGCCAACCGCTTGAGCCGATCGGACTCGCGGCCGGTGCCGCCGATCACGAGCACCAAGTCGGGCCGGCGATGCTTGATGCGGTTGACCGCGCGAATGGCGGTGTCGAAGCCCTTTCGCGGTACCAAGCGCGAGATCGCCACGATCACTTCGGCATCCTGGGGTATCTCGAAGTGCGCTCGCGCCTCGACGCGTTCGACGTCAGAAAGCGGACGGAAACGATCCGGGTCGACCCCACATGGCACCACGGTGGTGGGCAGCGAGCATCCTGCGGCGTGTTCGGCTTCCGCAGCCGGATAGCCGCCGGCAGCGATGATGTGGCGGGCACGCTTGAGCGTGTACGCCAACGCCTGCTTGGTGACGGGAAGCCGACCGGGGACGGTGACCTCGGCCCCGTGGAGCACCAGGTCATATGGCAACTTCAACGATGGGCCGACCAAGCCGAGCGGAACTGCCGGATCGAGCACCACGAGGTCTGCACCGAAGTCCTCAGCCAATTCGTTGATCCGGTTCACCATCCAGGGGTGCGGGAGCAGCACCGGCTCGGGTGTGCGCTCGATCCGATAGGGCTCCCCCGCATCGAACGCTTCGGTGCCGTCATACGGACTGGTGAGCACAGCAAAACGATCGGAAGGCAGACGCCGCCACCACTCCCACAGCAATGACTGGATACCACCGATCTTGGGTGGGTAGTCGTTGGTGACCAGGAGGTGCTTCATCAGATCATGCCTTCTCGGCGAAGAGTCGGTTGGATGCCCACGTGGCGTGTTCGGCCAAGATGGGATCCGGATCGGCACGGTATCGGTCGAGGGTGTCGCGAACACGACGGTCACCCGGGCGGCCAGTGTTTCCGAGCACGACGAGCGCATTGCGTCGGAGCCAGCGCATCTCACGGCCCGCGATGTACCAGCGCCCGTGCCGCTGCTCGATGGTGTCATCATCGGCATCGAGGAGTTCGAGTGCGTCGACATGGCTCTGCACATTCGGGTCGAGCGGATCGAGCTCGACCGTGTTGCGTTTGCCGAGGCGAACCGAGATCGGGCACACGTCCTGGCAGTCGTCACAACCGTAGATTCGATCGCCGATTGCCTCACGGAAAGCTGGATCGATCGAACCGGCCTTCTGGAGGATCCAACTGAGACAGCGGGCGCCATCGATCACTCCGGGCGCAATGATCGCGTTGGTCGGACACCCGTCGAGACAGCGAACACACGAACCACATCCGTCGTTCGTTGGCTCAGCGGCCGGTTCGAACTCCGCAGTGGTGACGATGCAACCGAGCACGAAGAAGCTGCCGGCACCGGGCAACAACAGGTTGGCGTTCTTGCCAAACCACCCCAGCCCCGCTCGGTGAGCAACCGCTCGATCCACGATCGAGTTGTCGTCTGCAAAGACCTGGGCCTTGTGCCCTGCTGCCTTCAACTCCGAAGCAACCGCACGCAACGCAACACGAAGCGGCTCATAGTGATCAACCCAGGCATATCGGCCCACTCGGGCTGGCACACCGGTTGTCGGTGCGGGCGGGTCACTGGCGGACAGATATGACCGCGCTGCCACGATGACCGAGCGAGCCTCCGGGACCGCTCGCCGCGGATCGGTCGAGCGATCCGGGTTGCGGTACGTGAACTGCATGCCGTCGTTGAGACCCGCAGCTTTGCGTTCGTGGATGATCTGGCGCGTCTCGTCGAGAACTTCGGCGCTGCTCACCCCCACGTGGTGAACCTCGTATGCAGTGAGCAGCCGACCGATCTCCTCGATCGTGGGCGCTTGTGAAGTGTTCACAGTCGCTCAGAGGGCGCGCACGTACGAGCGTTGCCGAGGTCGAGGCTCAGCCCGAGGTCCACGCTGATATCGAGCGATTCCTCGCCGACCACCACCACACCCGACGCCGACAGTGTGTCGTTGCTGCGCAACACCGTTGCCTCGGTGGAGGTCCATCGGAACCCGCCCGCAGGATCTTGGAGTACAACCACGGCCCCGCCTTCGACGTTCTCGATGATCTCGAAGCGTCCTCCCAACGACGTCAAGCCAACGGTGGCGTCACCGTCGACGCAGACATCGAGAATCGTGCGGGTGAACGGTTCGGTGAACTGTCCCGGCGCGTTGGTGACGAGTCGGTCGTTGCACTGGCTCGTGCCATTGGTCGGGTTGACGGTCACCTCGCGGCCGCCTTCGAATCGGGCGATGAAGGCACCTTCGTCCCCAATGGCCTCGAGCGACTCGAACGCAGCATCGCTGCCGAAGACCGAGGCTTGATCGGTGTCGCCATCGACCACGCGATCGATCAGGCCGGGCATTCCATCGTCCTCGTCGTTCGTGAACACGTAACTCGATACCTGCACCGTGACGTTTGCCGGATCGAACGGAAGTTGCACTTCGCATCGTGACGAGATGGCGAACTCGTCGTCGCCGATTCGGACGTTGCCGGGTGCCGGCAACCTCGCGTCGGCAGTTACGGCCACCGTGGTGACCGTGGTCTGCGTTGCGACGGTGGTTTGCGCGGCATCGAGAGCCGCCTGTTGCTCAGCTGTGGCTGCGGCCTGCTCTGCTGCTTCGACCTGTGCGGCAGCAGCCTGGGCATCGGCAAGATCTTGTGCCGCTCGGCGGTCGGCCTCACGATCCTGGCTGATGGCTGCGAGCAGCCCGATGAAGAACACGGCAACGGCGAAGAGGCCCGGGATGAACCACCACGGCGTCTCGTCGCCTGGTCGCTCGATCTGGCCCGTTTGGCCGGTCGATTCGCGGGGAAATGCGAGCAACGGGTCCACCCCGGCGCGGCCGGTTGGCACCGTCGGGTCGTCAGCGCCATCCACTTCATCGTGCATTGCTCCACATCGTACGGGCCAGCTCAGGCGAGCTGCGGAACCACCCCTGATTCGAACTCCGAGTAGCTCACGAAGCTCGGCTCGTCATCCAACATGCCTGCCTTGGCAAACAGTTGCACCGCCCGTTGCGAGGCGGAGACGACCGGAGCGGGCACGAACTCGATCGGGCCCGCGTCGTTCGCGATCAGGTGGTGCACCACACAGTCACTGCACGCCGTGGTGTTGACCGCCACACACGTGCGGCAATCGAGAACGAGGTCGTCATCGCTGAACATGATCCCCATCTAAGCGAAGGGGTACCTCAGAGTTCGCGCAGGCCAGCGGACCGTGCTGCGCCACGCGGGACTATTCGGCTTCGAGGAACTCACGCAGGCGCTGGCTGCGCTGCGGGTGGCGGAGCTTGGCCAGCGTCTTGGCTTCGATCTGACGGATGCGCTCACGCGTCACGCCGAACGCCTTGCCGACCTCTTCGAGTGTCTTGGCTTGACCGCCATCGAGGCCGAAACGCAACCGAACGATCTCCTGCTCACGCTCGGACAGCTCGTTGAGTACCTCGCCGACCGCATTCGACAGCATCACCTTCGTGGCGGCATCGGCCGGGCTGTCGGCCGACTCGTCCTGAATGAAGTCGCCGAGGTTCGATTCGTCTTCCTCCCCGACGGGCGAATCCAGCGACAGCGGGTCCTGGGAGTAGCGCAGCAGTTCGCGCACCTTGTCCGGCTCCAACTGCACGCGCTGCGCCAGCTCGTCGATCGTGGGCTCACGCTCCAGTTCCTGGTGCATGGTCCGCTTGGCCCGGGTGACTCGATTCATGTGCTCGACCATGTGGACCGGAATCCGGATGGTACGTGCCTGGTCCGCAATCGACCGGGTGATTGCCTGGCGAATCCACCACGTGGCGTACGTGGAGAACTTGAAGCCCTTCGTGTAGTCGAACTTGTCGACCGCACGCATCAGCCCGAGGTTGCCCTCCTGCACCAGATCGAGCAGCTGCATGCCACGCCCCGAGTAGCGCTTTGCAATGCTCACCACGAGGCGAAGGTTCGCCTGCGTGAGCTCGGATTTGGCCCGCTCCCCACGCTTCACCGCACGCAGCAGCATCCGTTCTTCGATGCTCTCCAAGTTCTTGCCCGACTCGTTGGACTCATCGATCTTCTCGGCAGCGATCTTGCCTTCTTCGATCAGCTGCGCAAGGCGCCGCTCGTCGTCGATCGTGAGCAGGTCCACCTGGCCGATTTCACGCAGATACATTCGCACGGCATCGGCAGAGCCGCCCTCGGCCTTCGGTCCCCGCTTCTTGGTGCGACGCTGACGCCGCCGGCTGAGCAGGGCTTCGTCGGCATCGTCTTTGACCACGACGCTCTCCACACCGACCGTGCGCATGCCAACCGGAGTGTCATCGCTGCTCCCGTCGTCTTCGTCATGATCGTCGAGCTTGTCGTCGATCGTGATTCCCGCATCAGCCATGGTTTCGTGCACGTCGGTGAGTACCGATTCGCTCAACTCCACATGCCGCAGCACGTGGCTGACCTGATCGGCATGAACTTCGCCGGTGCTGCGACCTCGCTCGACCAACTTGCTCCACTCGCCCTCGTCGACCCCTGGCACAGGGGGCGCGACATCACGAGGGAGCTGTTCTTGCTGGTCAGCGGTCATCGTGGGAGCGTTCTTCGGTTCGTCGATGAAGCCAACCTAGCAATGACTCCGCCGCTGCGAGAGCGCGAGCGGCATCGGTCTCGGACAACGCCATCAAGTCGAGGCGTGCAGCACGGTCCTCCTCCAGCGACGCCGCGTCGACGAGGCCGGTGCGGTGCTTGAGTTCACGCCGCGTTGCGGCAGCGATCAGCGAACGCGCCTCGACGCTGGCATCCAACTCGAGATCAGCCACCGCAGCGCGCTCGAGCACGTCTCGAGCATCCGGCGGGGCAATGTCCAACGCCATCGACAGGTCGCCACCCTCAGCCAGCGCCAGGAACGCCATACGGTTCGCGTCGTTGTCAAAGAGTCCTTCGATGAGCCATTCAGCGATCGAGTCCCACTCTTGAACGAGAATCACGAGTGCCGCGAACTCGGCGTTCTCCATCGGGGCGTTCTGGCGCCGCTCCTGCACCTCGATCGACGGGCGTTGCACACGACGCTCGGCGAGGCGCACCATGTCGGCGACAGGGAGGCCGACCTTCACGGCCACTTCTCCCGCGTACAGCTTGCGCACGTTGGAGTTGGGGTGCTCGTTCACCACGGCCATCGCCTCTTCGGCAAGGCGTGCTCGCTGCTCAGGTGAATCGAGACGCCGCGAACCCATCATGCGCTGCAGGCGGAACCCGAGGAACGGCACCGGATCGTCCACTGCAGCGGTGAGCGCATCAGGATTGGTTCGAGCGAGGTCGCCAGGGTCTTTACCGTCAGGCAGGCGCGCCACAGACACCTCGACCTTGTGCTTTTCTTCCCACTCGTAGAAACGCTCGGCGGCCTTCTGCCCGGCCGAATCGGCGTCGAACGACAGCACGACACGACTTGCGTAGCGCTTGAGGAGCCGGACGTGTTCCTCGGTGAGCGCCGTGCCGCACGTGGCCACTGCACGTGGCACACCTGACCGGTGGAAGCCGATCACATCGGTATAGCCCTCGCACACCACGATCTGGTCGACCTTGGAGGCATCTGCCTTGGCCCAGTTCAGCCCGTACAGCGTCTTCGACTTGGTGTAGATCGGTGTCTCCGACGAGTTCTTGTACTTCGCTGGGTCATCGGAGCCGGGCAGGATTCGGCCGCCGAATGCGAGTGCCTCGCCTGACTCGGAGAAGATCGGAAACATCACCCGGGCGCGAAACGCGTCCTGCATGCGGTTGCGGCGATTCCTGAACGACAGACCAACGTCTTGCAACACGTCCGCCGATCGCCCGAGGTCACGTGACAGCAGGTCCCAATCATCGGGCGCCCAGCCCAACTTGAACTGACGAGCCACGTCGCCGTGCAGCCCACGCTCGCGCAGGTAGTCGCGGGCCGCTCGAGCTCCGGGGTCCTTCAACAACCGCTCGTGATACCACTCGACCGCGTCGCCCATTGCCTCGGTCAACTGTTTGCGGCGGGCCCGCTCTTTGGACTGCCCGGTCGTGGTGTAGTTGAGTGTGATCCCCGCTTTGGCGGCGAGATGCTCGATCGATCCGGGGAAGTCCGTGTGCTCCATCTCCTGGATGAAGGTGAAGATGTCGCCGCCCTTGTCGCAGCCGAAGCACTTGTAGCGACCCATTTCTTCGCGAACGTAGAACGACGGCGACTTCTCGGCGTGGAACGGGCACAGGCCTGACCAGTTGCGGCCAACCTTCTTGAGCGCGACGTAGTGCTGCACCGTGTCCACGATCGACACGGTCGAGCGGATCTTCTCGATGTCATCGTCGGCAATCCCCATCAGCAGCTCAGACTACGGCGGCGACCACAACGCTGAACAGCCCGCACCGTCACCGCTCACCAACGTCACGATGGCAATGGATGGCGGATGACCGCCTGTGCTGCAGCGAGGCGCGCAATCGGCACGCGGTACGGGCTACACGACACGTAGTCGATGCCTGCACGGCGGAAGAAGTCGATGGACACCGGATCGCCACCATGTTCACCGCATACACCGATCTTCAAGTCAGGCTTCGTTGCCCGGCCGAGCTTGACCCCTTGGGACACGAGCGAACCAACAGCGGCCTGATCGATCGAATCGAACGGGTTGCCCGGAAGCAAGCCGTGCTCCAGGTATGCCGGCATCATCCGGCTCTCCACGTCGTCGCGGCTGAACCCGAACGTCAACTGCGTGAGATCGTTCGTTCCGAAACTGAAGAAGTCCGCCGCTTCGGCCAACTCGTCGGCGCACAGCGCCGCACGCGGTGTCTCCACCATCGTGCCGATCGTGATGTTGGCCGCCGAGGAATCGTCGACTTCGGCCTGCACCCAAGATCGAGCCAAGGCCAGTTCCTCGCGGGCAACGGTGAGCGGCACCATGATCTCGACGATCGGTGTGCCGCCGTCTGCGGTGATTGCTGCTGCAGCATCGAGCAACGCGCGCACTTGCATGGCATAGAGGCCGGGCTTGATCACACCGAGGCGTACACCTCGCGTGCCGATCATCGGATTGTGTTCCGCCCAGGATTCTGCCGCGGCCAGCTCACGCTGCTGTTCCGGGCTCAGCCCTGTCGTTGCGGCCGCAATGCGGAGTTCCTCGACTGACGGGAGAAACTCGTGCAGCGGCGGGTCGAGCAGTCGTACCGTCACCGGAAATGCGTCCATTGCACGCAACACGGCGTCGAAGTCCGACTGCTGGGCAACGCGCAGTCGCTCGAGCGCCTCGGCCTCGGCCTCGGGCGTGTCAGCCAAGATCATCTGACGCACGATCGGGAGACGGTCTGGTGCGAGGAACATGTGCTCGGTGCGACACAGGCCAATGCCCTCGGCGCCGAGTTCACGCGCTGTGGCGGCGTCGTTCTCCGTGTCGGCGTTTGCACGCACGGCCATGTGTCCCGAGCGGACGTCATCTGCCCACTCCAGCACCGTGTCGAAGGCTGGAGGGCGTTCTGAGTCGGCTCGAGAGAGTTCGCCGAGAACAATGTCACCGGTGGCACCGTCCATCGAGACCGTGTCGCCCTGGTGCACTGTCACGTCGCCGACCTGAAACGACGCTTCGCCGATCGATAGCGCCTCGGCACCCACGATCGCTGGCGTTCCCCAGCCGCGCGCAACGAGCGCAGCGTGGCTTGCCAGGCCCCCGCGGGCGGTGATGATTCCTTGGGAGATCTGCATGCCGAGCACATCTGCTGGGCTGGTCTCGCTACGAACGAGAATCACGTCTTCACCGCGGTCATCGGCGTCGAGCGCATCATCAGAGGTGAAGTACACACGTCCGACGGCCGCCCCCGGGGAGGCTGGAATACCGGTCGCCAGCACCTCGCCACCACCATCGAACTGCGCGTGCAGCAAGGCGTCGAGCCACTCCGGTTGCACTTCCAGAAGTGCAGCCGCTCGGTCGATGTCGCCAGCTTCGACGCGACTCACGATCGTGGTGAGTTCGTTTGCCGCGCCGTTCGGATCAGATGTCACCGGCGCAACACTAGGTTCGACGTCGTTTCGGGAACGGTTCGGACCGACACCAACGCCGATGCCACGCACGCTCGCGCACGACATAGCCTGACGTGATGTTCCGGTTGTTGGGGTTCGACGTGCGAGTCCAGCCTGGATTCCTGGTTTTCATGGCACTCATCGTGTTCATCAACCAGAACGCATTCGGCGTGTGGCTCGCTGGCGCCATTGCGGTGTTGACGCTGGTGCACGAGCTCGGTCATGCCGTAGCAGCACGACGCACCGGAGCACACGCCGAGATCTCATTGGGCTTTCTCGCCGGCTACGCCTCGTACCGTCCGAGTCGTGAACTGAAGCGTTGGGAACAGGCCTGGATCTCCTTTGCCGGGCCGCTGGTCCACATCACTGCAGCCGTCGTCGTGCTGGCAGCCATGGGCGTGAACCCATTGGATTTGGATCAGGTGACCGACTCCCCCGCATCTGCTGCGATCTTCTGGGCAGGACCGGTGATCGGGGCCATGAACCTCATCCCGATCCTCCCGCTCGACGGCGGCAACATCGTCACGCACGGACTCGACGCGATCGTTCCCGGCCGGGCACACCGCATCATGCTGTACGCCTCGATCGGTATCACCGTGTCCGCAGCGGTACTTCTGTTCCTGGTCGGACTGCAAGGTTTCGTGCTGTTCATCGGGTTCCTCCTCATCACCCAGCTCCAGATGCTCAGCGCCGACAAGCCGCGCAAGCCCCAGGCCTCCGTGTGGGATGAAGCCGCTGCGGCTTTGGAGAGTGGGAAAGACGGTAAGGCTCGACGAATGCTGTTTGCTGCGTTGAGCCATCCGCAGCCCACTCCTCCCGCACCCGAACTGCGTTTGACGATCAACCAGGCTGATGCGCTGATCGATCTTCTCCCCGATCCGCTCCCTCATGGCGACCCCGGCAATGAGTACATCTTGGCAAACCTGCTGCTGTCCACGAGTCGCTTCGAAGAAACCGCCCACTACGCAGCGGGGTCCTACGAACGGATTCCGAACACCCTCAGCGCCGCCATGGTGGCTCGCGCCGCGGCCGCACTCGGAGACCAGGCCACGGCGATTGCATGGTTGAAGTCAGCAGCGCTGGCGAACACATCGGCGTCGTCGTTGGCGGCGACCATCGATGGAGCGCCGGAACTCGCCAGCCTGCGCCATCACCCCGATGTCACTGCAGTGCGAGCGGCGCTCGACCCACATCGACCCCACGCTTGACATACGCCAGCCCCGTGCCGCTGTTGCCAACGCTGGTGACCGCCCCGACTTCGGCACCGTCACCGTCGAGCACCGGCGAGCCCACCGTGTCTCGGTCATCGAGGTCGACGATGCGCAGCGCCTTCGGGGCATCAGCCCCGCGGGAGTCCATCCGCTCCACCAGTTCCTGGCCCGGGTAGCAACCCTTCTGGAAGTTCACGGCCACGCCGACCACACCGGTCGTTGCGGGGATCGTGGACCCTGGCTCGATCTCCGCTCCCATCTTCGGCCAGCCGGCTTCGATCCGGGACTGTTCGTGTTCTGAACTGGCCTGCTCCTGTTCGGCCAGGTCGAGACGGGTCTCGGCGTCGACGCGAATCTTGAAACGATTGATGCGAGCCAGCAGGACCTCGCCGAAGCCAGCATCGGTATCGAGCACGTAGACGTCCTCACCGGTTCGCTGGATTCGTGCGATCGCATCGATCTTGCCGGTGGGATCGAGCACCAGCGTCCACCGGCCAGCGCCGATCGGAAGGTCACGAATCTCCTGAGCGATCTGGCTCTGCAGATAGCTCTGCGCATCCGCCCCGGTGACGGTGACGCGATCGCGCGCTGCCTGGTCGATGAAGGATTCGGTGATGGCCACGGCCTCGTCGGTGTTCACCACCCCAGTCTGGCGTGGCACACTCACAAGTGCCATGGCAGCACACGAATCCCAAGAATCCAATGAGTCGATCGAACCCGACGACGTGATCCAGCCCGACGGAGTCATTCCGCCCCAACCCGACGAGTTCGGTCTCGATGACCTGGCAGAACGAGCGGTCGAGGTCCTCGGCGTGCTGCTTCGACGCGCTAGCGCACTGGCCGGCGGCGTGTTGATGTTCGCCGTGATTGCGTGCGTGATCGGCTATGTGCTCGGCGTGGCCGCGTTGAGCGGAGGGTTGCGAACCTTCTGGATCATCGGCGGCGGCCTGCTTGCCGTGTGGGCAACCGGGTCGGTTCTGGCAGCGATGTTTCGCCTCCGAGCCGTGCGTCAGGGGAGCGATGTGATGGTCGACGAGGTCCGATCGCTCATCGGTGGGGACCACGACTCGGAACGCACGGTGATCGAAACGGTCGAATCGACCGAAGGATCCAATGACGACGGCATCGTCCACTTGTCGCGCCAGTTCTTCTCGCTGCGCGACGTCGTGAAGGGCCATCGATCCGACTTCAAGCAACTGTCGTTGGCGCTCGCCTCGATCACCACCCTGCCGGGAGCGATGGCCCTCGCCACGGTGATCGGATTCATCTTCGCCGGTCTCTCGCTGATCTTCGCCTTGATCCTGCTTTTCTAAATGTAGAACTTTGGGTCTGACCCCAACCTCTACATCGGGACTGCGTCGGTTCCGACTTCGGTGCTCGGCGTCGCGGACGCAAGGCTGCGTTGCATGCCGATCGAGTACGACCCGTTCTCTACCGAGGCGCTGCACGACCCATTCCCGGTCTACGACGATTTACGAGCGCAATGTCCGGTTCATCGGTTCGACGGCTTCGATCCGCCATTCGTCACGATCACCCGCCATGAGGACGTAGCCGCCATGCTCCGCGACTGGCAGACCTGGTCGAGCCACTACGGCCAGTCGCCTCGCAAGACCGTCAGCGGCTGCCTGTTCAGCGATCCACCCGACCACACGATGTACCGCAGAATCGTCCAACAGGGGTTCACGCCGCGGGTCGTCGAACGGCTCGAAGCCGACATCGTCCGACTGGTCGACGAGCTGATCGACCAGATGCTGGCTCGCGGTCCGTCGGGTGACCTGCACGACGACATCGCCTGCCCGCTTCCCGTGCTGGTGATCGCCAGCATGCTCGGCGTGCCGACCGACCAGATCGCCCAGTTCAAGGAATGGTCGGACCGTCAGGTCGAGGCAATGGGCAGCAACGACCCGGCGGCAGCCGCCGAGAACCGCAGGCAGATCGATGCGTTCTTCACCGGCCAACTCGATCTTCGTCGCAGCGCACTCACCGAGGCCGGGCTGGCTCCCGACGACTGGTCCGACGCGGTGCTCGGCCAGGTGATCTCGAACGACGTCATGTCGGCGCTGCTCGTCGCGTCCGCCGATGGGCGACGACTCACCGACCCCGAACTCTTGAACATCTTGCAGCAACTCCTCGTCGGCGGCAACGAAACCACGACCTCACTGATCACCAACCTCTTCTGGCGGCTGCTCGAGAACCCGGCACTGTTAGCTGAACTCGCCGATCGCCCCGATCTCGATGCCGTGGCGGTCGAGGAGAGCCTGCGCTTCGACGCACCCGTGCTCGGTCTCTTTCGCACGAACACCCGCGAACTCGACATGCACGGCGTGACCATTGCCGAGCAGACCAAGGCCATGGCGACCTACGGCGCAGCGAATCGTGACCCGGCGGTGTTCGACGACCCGAACACCTTCCGCCTCGATCGCGATCTCGACCATCTGCGACGGAACCACCTGGCGTTCGGGCTCGGCCGCCACTTCTGTCCCGGTGCACATCTGTCCCGGCTCGAAGCACGCATCGTGCTGCGACGCCTCATCGATCGAGCACCAGACATGCGCCTGGATGGCCCGACCACACGCATCCCCACGTTCCTGCTGTGGGGACGTCGGACGCTGCCGGTTCGCTGGGCCGACTGACACTGACTCCCACGATGTAGAACTTGGGGTCAGACCCAAACCTCTACATCGGTCAGGCGGAGGTGCCGCTGCCGCGCCGAGCGGCGGTCATACGGCGCGCTGCGGGAATCGCGGCGAGCAGTGCCGCAGCCTTGTTCCGACACTCGAGGTCTTCGTCATCCGGAACCGAGTCGGCGACCACACCTGCGCCCGCCTGAAGGCTGGCGGTCATACCGTCACCGGTGATGAACATCGTGCGGATCGCAATGGCGGTGTCGAGGTTGCCGGACCAGTCGACGTAGCCGACCACTCCCCCGTACGGCCCACGCTTGACGGGCTCGAGCTCGTCGATGATCTGCATCGCCCGAACCTTCGGGGCACCGGACAGCGTGCCCGCCGGCAGCGTTGCCCGCAGCACGTCGATCGGACCCAAGCCCTCGTTGAGCTGGCCGGATACCTGTGACGTCATGTGCATCACGTGGCTGTACAGCTCGAGCGTCATCAGTTCTTCGACCTCGACCGAGCCGAACTGCGACACCCGCCCCACGTCGTTGCGGGCCAGGTCGACGAGCATCACGTGCTCGGCTCGCTCCTTGGGATGCTCGGCCAGTTCAGCAGCCATCCGCTTGTCGTCTTCGGCACTGCGACCACGGCGGCGAGTGCCCGCGATCGGGCGCGACACCACCTTGCGACCGAGCAACTGCACCATTGGTTCGGGCGAGGAGCCGACGATCGTCAACTCCGGGTGCTTCACGAAGTACATGTACGGCGATGGGTTGTCCTGGCGCAGCACTCGATACACGTCGAACGGGTCGGCTTCGAGTTCGAGGTCGTAGCGCTGCGACAGCACCACCTGGAAGATGTCGCCGGCGACCACGTACTCCTTGGCGACCTCGACAGCGCGCTGGTATGTGCCACCACCCATGGACGACGCCAACTGCGGGAGCTCGTCGCCGATGGATGGTGGTGCTGCGGGCGTGTACGCAAGCGGACGTGCCAAGTCGTCGACTGCCTGTTTGACTCGGAGTACGGCTGCGTCGTAGGCGGCATCGAGCTCGTCAGCGGTGAGACCCAACGTGGCGACGCTCTCGATGAGGTACACGCGCTGGCGCCAGTGATCGAAGGCGGCGAGTGAGCCGATGACCGACATGACCGCATCGGGATACGAGCGATCGTCGGTCGGCACGTCAGGCAGATCCTCGACCTCGCGGACGACGTCGTAGCCGAGGTAGCCCATCATCCCGCCGTGCAGTGGCGGAAGGTCCTCGAATACAGGGCTCGAGTAGGCATCGAGCAGCACCTCCATGGCAGCGAGAATCCCCTCGTCGGTCGGGATGCCGTCGGGGAGCGCTCCGTCGAGTTCGACGACGCCATCTCGAGAGATCAAGGTCGCTGACGGGTTGCGACCAACGAACGAAAACCGCGCCCATCGTTCGGCGCCTTCGACCGACTCCAGCAAGAAGCCCGGGCCGTCGCCGACCAGCTTGGTGTAGGCCGCAACGGGGGTTTCGAGGTCAGCGAGCAACTCGGTCCACACCGGCACGACGGTGTGTTCCGCTGCGTGCGCGTGGAACTCGTGGCGACTCGGAGAGAAGTCCATGCCGACTCAGCTGCCGAAGGCGGAGAAGAAACAGCTGCGCTCGCCGGTGTGGCAGGCGCCGGCACCTTCTTGTTCGACCTTGAACAGCAGCGCGTCCTTGTCACAGTCGTAGTAGGCCTCGCGCACGAACTGGCGGTCACCCGAGGTGTCGCCCTTGCGCCAAAGTTCTTGGCGGCTGCGCGACCAGTAGACCATGCGCCCTTCTTCGAAGGTCATCTTGAGTGACTCGGCGTTCATCCACGCCAGCATCAGGATCTCGCCGTTCTCGATGTCTTGGGCAATGGCGGTGACCAGGCCGTCACCATTGTATTTCACGCCCGCCAACTGCTCGTCGGTGGCTTCGATGATGGTCGTCTCCGGCATCACCCCACTCTAGGGAACGTCATGCCGCGCCGGCGGAGAGGAATCCGATTGCTTCGGCTGCGACCGGGGGCCCTGGGGGCGTGCCGTCACCGAACGGGCGACCGCCGAGTGACGCTCGACCGTCGGGCGAGGCGAGGTTGCGCACGTCGGGGCCGACAGGAAGGACCTGTGTTGGGTTGATGGAAGTATGCACCACGTAGTGGTGCTCCTTGGCCTGTTCGAAGTTCACGGTGTGTAGTCGGTGTCGCGTTCGAACGCTCCGTCGTCAACTGCCATGTCGACAGTCTGACGGGTTTGTTTGCGAACGCAAACATCCTCGTTCGAGTGAGCTACTCAGAGGTACAGACCGGTGGAACCTTCGACCCGGGCGGCAGCAACTGCGTGCAGTTCGCGCTCGCGCAACATGATGTAGTCGTTGCCCTGCACCTCGACCTCGTAGCGGTCATCCGGGCTGAACAGCACCTTGTCGCCCACTTCGCACGAGCGGACGTTCTGGCCCTGCGCAACGACGGTTGCCCACACCAGGCGCTTGGCCATCTCTGCGGTCGCGGGAATCAAGATCCCACCAGACGACTTGCGTTCACCTTCTTCGGCATCGACCAGGACACGGTCGTTGAGCATCTTGATCGGCAACTTGTCATCGAGCCCGGACATCGGCCGGAGGGTACCGTCGTGAATCGTGGAGACCGAGACGATCGAATTCGAAACCGCCGACGGCCTGACGCTGACCGCAGATCTGTGCGTGCCGACGAACGTTCGGGCTGCAGCAATCGTGTGCCATCCACACCCGCAGTACGGCGGCAACCGGTTCAACCCCGTGGTCGAGGCCCTCTTTTCAGCACTCCCCGGCGCTGGCATCGCAGCCTTGCGCTTCGACTTCCGCTCGGTGTTTGCCGGCGGCATCGGCGAACGGCTGGATGCCGAAGCTGCGCTGGCTGCCCTACGCCAGCGCGTTCTCGACGTTCCCACCATTGCCACCGGGTACTCGTTTGGCGCCATGGTCACACTTGCGCTCGATGACGACAGGATCGTTGCAAAGGTGCTCGTTGCGCCGCCACTCGGCCACATGGACACCACGCCTGGACACGCGGTGCCGACGCTCGTGCTGTCTCCAGCCCATGACCAGTTCGCTCCACCCGATGTGGCCGAACCAGTTGTTGCAACATGGCCGCTCGGGGAGTTCAAGCCCATCGAATCGGTCGACCACTTCCTGGTCGGCCGCGCTGGTCTCGCGGCTGCACTCAGTGCCGATTGGCTCGAGCAACGACTCGACAACGCTCACCCGCTTCGATGAGATCTGAGTGCGACGGGCGCACTCACATCTCTTTGCATGGGCTTGCTCAGCGGCCGATGGCCGCGTCGATCTCTGCCATGACCTCGTCGGTCAGCATGGGGATGACATCGACCGCCTCGAAGTTCTGCACGACCTGGGAGACGCGTGACGCACCGGTGATGACCGACGACACCATCGGGTGCTTCGTGGCCCATGCCAGCGCCAGCTGAGCAAGTGTGCAGTCGAGCCGCTCGGCGATCGGGCGCAGGTTCTCCACCTTGGCGATCTCGTCGGCGTTCGTGAACCGTTCCTGCAGCCAGCCGTACGCAGGCAGCGCACCTCGGGAGTCGTCCGGGATGCCGTCCTTGTACTTGCCGGTGAGTAGCCCGGATGCCAACGGGCTCCAGATGGTGTTGCCGTAGCGGTAGTCCGCCCAAAGCCGGGAGTACTCCCGCTCCACCTTCTTGCGCTCGAACATGTTGTACTGGCTCTGCTCGGTGACCGGCTTGTGCAGGTGGTGCCTGTCTGCAATCTCGATCGCCGCACGGATCTCTTCGGCATTCCACTCGCTGGTGCCCCAATAGGTGGCCTTGCCCGACGACACGATGTCGCTCATGGCCCACACCGTCTCTTCGAGCGGGGTGTTCGGGTCCGAGCGGTGGCAGTAGAGCACGTCGACGAAGTCGTGCTGGAGCCGTTCGAGTGAACCGTCGATGGCTTGCATCAGATACTTGCGGTTCAAGGTGTTCCTCATGTTGGGCACTTCACCGTTGATGCCCCAGAAGACCTTTGTGGTGAGCACATAGGACCAACGATCCCAGCCGAGATCGATGAACGCCTTGCCCATGATCGACTCGCTCTTGCCACCGTCATATGCCTCGGCGTTGTCGAAGAAATTGCAGCCCGCTTCACCGGCGGCGACGATGCACTCGGTCGCCAGGTCGTTGTCGAGCTGTGTGTTGAACGTCACCCAGCTACCGAACGACAGGATGCTCGTTTGCAGGCCGGTGTTGCCGAGCCGGCGGTATTCCATGTTGGGGTTGACCGTGGGGTTTGCCATGGCGGTGACGCTACCGAACCATTGCGTCGACAAGCAGATCAGACCGCGGGAAATGCGCCCACGTCAGCCGTTCTTCCATCGGGAGTCAGCTGCCCGATGACCGAACACGATTCAGACCGATGGCACCGCACCGGCGGCTCGGTCGGCAGCGATCTCGCGCTCCATCTGTGCAAGCACGTCTCCTCGAAGCTTGCGCACCGTTCCCGCATACGCCTTCGGGTGCAGTGCTGCGAGTTCGGCGGCGTGCGCGATCGCAGCATCGAGCAACCCGTCGACCGGGACCACGTGGTCGAGGTAGCCCACGTCGACCGCCGTCGCTGCGTCGGTGACCCGTGCGGTCGCAACCGAGCGCTGCACATGACGGTTGCTCAGGCGGGCCAGGGCGATGGTGAACGCCCAGTCGGGCAGCACCATGCCGATGGCGACTTCGTTCAAGCCGATCTTGCACGGCACGTCAGCACCGAAGCGAACATCGCATCCGAGCAGCAGCAGCGCACCAGCCGCCAGCGCATGGCCGGTACTCGCCGCAACGACGGGCACGCTGGCACCGTAGATCCGACGCACCAAGTCGCCGCCGCTGGCAACCAGTTCCGACATCGCGGCCACATCCCCACCGCGCATCACCGTCAGGTCGAAGCCCGCAGAGAACTTGCCCTCGCGTCCGTGAATGACCATGGCGGTGATCGTGTTGTCGGCTTCTGCCTCGTCGATGGCGGCGCTGACGCCCGCGATGATGTCCATCGACAGAGCGTTGGCCTTGCCGTCGTCGATGTGGCACACCAGCACCCCGTCGTCGAGCCGTTCCGTCGTGACTGCATCGGTCGTCATTGCGACGACCGTATTGCGACCTCGTCAACAGAATGAAGTTCTTCTGATCTCGAGGTCCTGGTTCGGGGCGGAGATCGATCGATGCCCACGTCGGCGAATCGTCACGGTCCACGACGAGCACGACATCGGCGAATCGTCACACTGGCCCACAAGCACAGCGTCGGCGAATCGTCACACGAGCGAAAACCCCAGCTCAGCGGCAGTCTTCGTGTCGCGTGACGATTCGGGACGGTCGCTCGACGCTGCACCGTGACGATTCGGGACGGTCGCCACGTTCACCACGGTGAGACGAATCGGAACGCACGAACGCCCCGACCTGCGGCTCAGGCGGGGCGGACGGTGATGCCCGCTGCGGTCATCGAGGCTTTGGCTTCGGCAACGGTGTGCTCACGGAAGTGGAAGATCGACGCCGCCAACACCGCATCGGCGCCCCCTTCGGTCACACCCTCGACGAGATGGTCGAGCGTGCCGACGCCGCCGCTGGCGATGATCGGAACGTTCACCACCGCGGACAGCGCGCGGATCAGGTCGTGATCGAACCCCTTGCGGGTTCCATCGCGATCCATCGAGGTCACCAGCAACTCCCCCGCTCCTTGACGAACCGCCTCGACGGCCCACTCGATGGCATCGATCCCGGTTTCGCTGCGGCCGCCATGCAGGTAGATCTCCCAACCGAGCGACGAATCGTCCGGCTCGGTGGAGCCCGAGGTGGCGGGGGATCCATCGGGTCGACGGCGGCGCGCATCGATGGCACACACCACGCACTGCGAGCCGAATTCACGAGCGATCTCGGCAATCAACTCGGGGCGCTGCACCGCGGATGTGTTCACGCTCACCTTGTCGGCTCCGGCGCGCAGCATTCGGCGGGCATCCTCCAGCGAGCGAATTCCGCCCCCGACGGTGAACGGGATGTACACCTGCTCTGCGACATGGCGCACCATGTCAACGGTGGTGTCGCGGTTGTCGCTCGATGCGGTGATGTCGAGAAACACCAGTTCATCAGCGCCCTCCAGGTCATACCGAGCGGCGAGTTCTACGGGGTCTCCGGCGTCGCGCAAGTCGACGAAATTGGTGCCCTTCACCACGCGGCCTTCGGTCACGTCAAGGCACGGGATGACGCGTGCGACCTTCATTGCCAGCTCCTCATCGCAGTACCGCCACGGCGTCGGCAACGGTGAAGCGTCCTTCGTAGAGCGCTTTTCCGGTGATCACACCGCCGAGGGCTTCGATCCGAGCAAGTTGCTCGATGTCATCGAGCGAGGCCACTCCACCGCTCGCAATCACCGGAGTGGTGGTCGCAGCGGCAGACCGAGTGAGCCCGTCGACATCAGGCCCTTCGAGCATGCCGTCGCGGCCGATGTCGGTGATGACGAACACCTCGGCCGTGGGAAACAGCTCGTACGCGTCGTCGAGCAGCAGGTCGCTGCCCTGGGTCCACCCGTGGGTGGCGATCTCTCCGTTGCGATGGTCGAGCCCAACGGCCACTCCCACCACGTCGGATGCAGCGGCCACGAGCGATGGGTCGGCGACCGCCGCCGACCCCATCACCACGCGAGCCACCCCGGCGTCGGCGAGCTGTTGGGCGTCGGCCACCGAACGGACCCCTCCACCGGTCTGCACCTGTGCAATCCCGGCAACCGCTGCAGCAACGCGCTGGATGATCGGTCGATTGACGGGGTCGCCGGACTTGGCGGCATCGAGATCAACGATGTGGATCCAACGCGATCCAGCCTCGACGAATCCCGACGCAACCGCAACCGGGTCGTCGCCGTAGACGGTCTCGTCGGCGTAGTCGCCTTGACGTAGCCGAACGACCTGGCCACCGCGAAGATCGATCGCCGGATACAGCTCGGGCATCGATTCGCTCATGAGCACTCCTTCACGAAGTTGGTGAGCAGTGCAAGGCCGGGCTTGCTCGACTTCTCTGGATGGAACTGCGCTGCGAACACGTTCTCGAGTCGGAACGCTGCATTGATGGTCGAGCCGTACTCGACCGTTGCAGCAACGGTGCCGGGGTCGTCTGGCACTCCGTGCAGCGAGTGAACGAAGTAGAGCCAGGCATCGTCACCGAGGCCGTGCAGCATCGGGTCGTCTTCGTGCACGATGTCGAGTCGGTTCCATTGCATCTGCGGAATCTTCAGCCCGTCCATCGGAGGGATCCACGTGACGGTACCTGCGATGACATCGAGGCCTGCGGCGTCCGCATTCTCCTCCGATCGGGTGAACAGCATCTGCATGCCGACACAGATCCCCATGAACGGCCGCCCCGACGCAACGGCATCGACCGCCGGCTGATCCAGCCCAGCGCCGCGCAACGCGTCCATGCAGGCACCGAACGCTCCAACGCCGGGCAGCACCACGCCGTCAGCGGATGCAATCAACTCAGGGTCGGCGGTGAGTCGGGCATCAGCTCCACAGGTTTCCAGCGACTTCTGAGCCGAATGCAGATTTCCGATGCCGTAGTCGATGACCGCGATGACCGGCCGGGTCACAGCACGCCCCTCACAGCACGCCCTTGGTCGAGGGCACTCCCGCGGAGTCCTCGATCCGCACCGCATCGCGAAGCGCACGAGCGAGGCCCTTGAACGTTGCCTCGATCACATGGTGCGTGTTGCGACCCCGGATCATCTCCACGTGCAGCGTGATCCCCGCCGACGTGGCGAACGACGACACCACGTGCTCGGCCAATTGCGGATCGAACGCCGGGTTGCCGAGCGCGAGCGACTCGGGCATGTCCACGTGCCATTCAACGTGCGGGCGACCCGACAGGTCGAGCGCAACGTCGATGAGTGCCTCGTCGAGCGGGTAGCGACCGCTGGCAAAGCGGCGCACACCGGCCTTGTCACCGAGTGCTTCGGCAAACACCTCGCCGAGCGTGATCGCAACGTCCTCCACCGTGTGGTGCGTATCGATGTGCAGATCACCCTCTGCCTTGACCGTCAGGTCGAAGCCGCCGTGGCGACCGATCTGGTCGAGCATGTGGTCGTAGAACGGAATGCCTGTGGAGATGTCGGTCTGGCCGGTGCCATCCAGATCGATCGAGATCTCGATCGAGGTCTCCTTGGTGGCGCGCGAGCGCGATGCGGAACGTGTCATGAATCGACTTTCGAGATGTCGTCGAGGGCGGAGAGAAAGCGGTCGTTCTCGTCGGGCGTGCCAACGGTGACCCGAAGGCATCCGTCGAGGCGCGGCCAACCTGAACAGTCCCGAACGAGGATGCTGCGGTCGACCAACTGCTGCCAGACGGTCCGGCCGTCAGCAAAGGTGGGTCGGAAAAGCACGAAGTTGGCGCCGGAGTCGAACACGTCGATCGGCATCGAACGCATCGCGGCGCTGATCCGGTCACGCTCGGACACCAGGAGGGCAACACGCTCGTTCATGTCGTCAGCAAAGCGCAATGCAACTCGCCCGGCGAGCTGCTTCACCGCATCGAGGTGGTACGGCAGCACGACCTTTTCGAGTTCGGATACGAGCCACGACGGGCCGACCAGGTAGCCGAGTCGGGCACCGGCCATGGACCACGTCTTCGAGAACGTGCGGGTGACGACGAGCGGGCGGTCTTCGGAGATCATGTCGAGCGCAGACCAGTCGGAGAACTGGGAGTAGGCCTCGTCGACGACCACGAGGCCAGGTGCTGACGCAAGCAATTGCTCGACCCGTTCGGGAGGCTCCACGAGTCCGGTTGGGTTGTTCGGAGAAGTGAGAAACACGACATGTGGCGCGCTCGATTCAAGCACGCGATCCACCTCGGTGGGGTCGAGCGTGAAGTCCTTGCCCCGCTCGCCTTCCACCACGGTGGCGCCGGTGACGCGAGCGATCTGAGCATGCATCTGATAGGTCGGCTCGAACGTCGCAACCGTGCGCCCTGGACCTGCGTAGGCCAGCAGAATGGTCTGCAGTACCTCGTTGGATCCGTTGGCGACGAAGACCTGCGATGGCTCGACGCCGTGCATGGTGGCGATGTCGGTTCGCAGCGCCATCGCCGCTCGGTCCGGGTATCGGTTCCAATCCACTCGGCTGACTTCGGACGCCAGCGCGTCATTGAATCCTGACGGAGGAGCAAACGGAGATTCGTTCGTGTTGAGCCGGACCTCCACGTCAACTTGAGCGGAGTGGTACCCCTCCATGGCTCGGAGGTCGTCTCGCACGGGGATCACGAGTTTCGATGCTAGCGATGGCGACGGTGCGACACGCGGGCCGTTACCGTCACGTCCATGGCCGCCTCGACCGAGTCCACTGCGACCGAACTGGCAACCATTGCCGACAACATCGCTCAGTATCGAGCACGGATTGCATCGCTCGCCGAGGCCCACATCGGCACGGATCGAGATGACTTCGTGAGCGCGATCCACGAAGCGGAGCGCCAGGTCCGTATTGCCGAGCGAGGCATCCTGCGCGCGATTCGATCCGCTGGCTGATCGGCAGCCGACGGGCCCGAACGGCGTGGCGATCAGCGACGCGACGCTCGAACCTCGTCGCACAGCACCTCGAACTCTGGGCGTGCCGGATGCTCAACGAGAACTGATGCTCGCCACGCCGGCAGGGCGAACGCGGCGACGGCCCTCCCTGAGGAGAGCCGTCGCACGGCGCAACGCCGGGCGGCGGATCCCAGCAGTTGCGCGTCACCAGGTTGGCGGGAACCTGGTTGCGAATGACGCTATCTGGTCGGGTCTCGCTGGTGCAAGGCTTTGCGGCCGTGCCCCCGTGTCATGTGCGGGACTTCTCCGGGCCGATACCGTGCAGTTGTGAGGTGCCTCGAAATCAAGCGTGACATGGGCGACGACGACATCGCCGAGGTCACCAAGTTGCTCGACGCCGCTGCCCGAGCCGATGGGCGCCGGCCGCTGTCCGACCATCTCTACCTCGATCTCGTCAGCGGTGGCCACGACGGATTCGCCGGCCTCATTGCCTTCGAGCCAGGACACGAACATCCGGTTGCGTACGCCCAGATCTCGAGGGGAAACGACAACCATGCGTTCGAACTCGTGGTTCACCCTCACCATCGATACGAGATGGCAACGATCGGCCCCGAACTGATGGATGCAGCACTTGACGTCGTGCGCGCCGAGGGGGGTGGCGAGGTGAACTGGTGGGTGTATGAACCCACATCTGCACACGTGAGCCTCGCCGAGTCAGCAGCGATGCAACAGAGCCGGACGCTGTACCAGATGCGACGAAGTCTGCCGACCGAACGCCATGCCACGATCGCCACTCGCGACTTCGTGCCCGGCACCGACGACGACACGTGGTTGAGTGTCAACAACCGAGCCTTTGCGGACCACGCTGAGCAGGGCGGATGGACGCTCGCCACATTCTGTCAGCGCCAGCAGGAGGAGTGGTTCGACCCGACCGGGTTCAGGATGCACGAACGAGACGGCCGTGTCGCCGGATTCTGCTGGACCAAGGTGCATCGCGACGGCCACGGAGCAACCGACCCTGATCAACACCGCGACATCGGTGAGATCTACGTCATCGCCGTCGACCCCGATTTTCACGGTCTCGGCCTCGGGTCCGAACTGACGCTTGCTGGGCTCGATCATCTCGCCGACACCGGAATCGATCAGGCGCTGCTCTATGTCGACGCCGCCAACGAAGGCGCTGTGGCCATGTACCGCAAGCTCGGCTTCGACGTCCACGCGACGAATGCTGCCTTCACTGCCGAGGTCGAATCCCGACCCGGCCCCGTTTCCGATCGAGTAGGAGCCTGCTCATGACCGACACGCCCACCACCAGCGCCGCTGACGCTGCTGATGACGTCGATTTGCCACGGTGGAGTGTCAGCGACATCCACGAGAGCCTCGAGTCCCGGTCGTTCCTCGATGCTCAAGAACGCGCCGGAGCAGAGGTGGCTCGATTGGTGTCGCTATTTGACGAACACGACATTCGTGCGACCAAGCCGCGCACTGTCACCGCCGCCGACGGAGCCGCCGCCGACGCTGCAATCGCTGCCTACAACCGTGTGTCGGCGGACCTGAACTTGCTCGGCGCGTACGTGTATTCATCGGTCTCCACGGATTCGCGCAATGCCGCTGCGCAAGCCGCGATGAGTGAATTGGAACCCATCGAATCCAAGCTCAGCCCGCTACTCGCTCGCCTCGCGGACTGGGTGGCCTCGTTCGACCTCGACGAACTGGGTTCCGCCAGCGCCGAAGCAGCATCGCACGCCGGTCCGCTCCAGCGCCTGGCCGACCGGGCGTCACACCAGATGAATGAGGGCGAGGAGCACCTCTACGCCGAGTTGTCCGCCACGGGCTCCGGGGCATGGGGGCGCTTGCAGCGCGAGATCACGTCGCAATTGTCCGCTGATGTCACACTGCCCGACGGGACCGAACGGCTGCCGATCAACGCGATCCGTGGGATGGCAACCGATCCCGACCCAGCAGTACGTCAGGCAGCGTACGATGCCGAGCTCAACGCCTGGCCGACCATCCAGGTCCCCGTTGCTGCCGCGATGAACGCCATCAAGGGCGAGGCGAATGCGATCAACCGTCGCCGCAATTGGGAGTCGCCACTCGAAGCGTCACTGTTCGCAAACAGCGTGAGCCGCGCCACCTTCGATGCCATGCAGTCGGCAGTCACGGCGTCGCTCCCGGACTTTCGGCGCTGGATGAACGCCAAAGCCGAACTGCACGGTCACGCCAGCGGGACGCTCCCCTGGTGGGATCTCGTGGCGCCTGCACCCGTGTCGTCCGGTGGAGTGAGCTGGGAGGAGGGGCTCGACGTGGTCCGCTCCGCATTCGTCGACTTCAGCCCATCACTGGGCGGCCTGGTGGATCGAGCGATCGACGAGCAGTGGATCGATGCCGAACCGCGGGACGGCAAGACCGGCGGCGCCTTCTGTATGTCCTTCGCCGGCGATCGATCGTTGGTGCTGCTGAACTGGTCGGGTTCGGCTGAGTCCACACAGACCACCGCCCACGAACTCGGCCACGCCTACCACAACACCACCCTGGCGCAACGCACGTCGCTGCAAAAGCGGCTCCCGATGGCATTGGCTGAGACCGCATCGATCTTCTGCGAAACGCTCGTGGTCGAGGCCGGTCTCGAACGACTGTCGGGCCCTGAGCATGACGCTGCTCGACTTGCACTGCTCGACATCGACCTGCAGGGCTCGAATCAGGTCGTGGTGGACATCCGCTCACGCTTCACCTTCGAGACCGAGGTGTTCGCCCGTCGCCAACGCCGCACGATCGCTCCCGGCGAGTTCAACGAGATGATGAACGAGGCGCAGGGCGCAGCCTTCGGAAATGGGCTCGATCAGTCCACGGCGCACCCGTACATGTGGTTGCTGAAGCCGCACTACTACGGGTCGCACTTCTACAACTGGCCCTACACGTATGGGCTGCTGTTCGGGCTGGGGCTGTTCGCCGAGTACCGCAAGGACCCGGAACACTTCCGCAGCGGCTACGACACGTTGCTGTCCCGAGCTGGCATGGACACCGCCGAAGAACTTGGCGGCGCATTCGGTCTCGACGTGACCGACGAAGCGTTCTGGACGGCATCGCTCGACGTGATCCGCCGCCGCATCGACGACTACGTCGATCTCGCCGGCCGACAGCGATGACCGCCACCGCAACCCGGTACGACCTCACTCGAGAAGGGTTCGCAGCCGTCCTCGACGGCGAGCCGAGATATCGCCTCGATCAACTCTGGGCGGGGCTCTACGAGCAGTTGGCCGACCCGGCCGACATCACCAACCTGCCCAAGAAGCTGCGCGAGCGGCTCGACGCCGACCTGCCGCTGGCACTGGATCTGGTGACCGAATCGGTGTCCGATGACGGTGCCACCGTGAAGTTCTTGTGGGAACTCGATGCGCACACCGGCGGGACCGGCGGCCGGATCGAAACCGTGCTGATGCTGTACCCAGATCGTGCCACCGTGTGCGTCAGCAGCCAGGCCGGCTGCGCGATGGGGTGCGGGTTCTGCGCCACCGGACAGGCGGGGTTCACCCGTCACCTCACCGTCGGCGAGATCGTCGAACAGGTCGTGCGGGCCGCCCAGACCGCAAAGGCATCCGGGCGGCGGGTGAGCAACATCGTGTTCATGGGCATGGGCGAGCCAATGGCCAACCTCGACAAGGTGTGGGGTGCCACCGAGCGGATCCACGGCGATATCGGGTTGTCGGCACGCCACATCACCATCTCCACGGTCGGGCTCGTGCCGGGCATCAAAGCACTCAAGGATCTACCGCTGCCGGTGAATCTTGCGGTGTCGCTGCACGCCGCGAACGACGAACTGCGCAACGAGATGGTGCCGATCAACAAGCGGTATCCGATTGACGACCTACTCGATGCGTGCGCTGAGTACCTCGAAGTGAAGAACCGTCGAGTGAGTTTCGAATGGGCGATGATCGACGGCGTCAACGACCGCGAGCAAGATGCCCAAGAACTCGCCGAGCTGTGCTGGAAGCTCCGCCCGAGTGCACATGTGAACCTCATCCCGCTCAACCCCACGCCGGGATACCCCACCAAGGGCACAGCGCTCAAGAAGGTCTACGCCTTCCGCGACCGCCTCGAGGAGCTCGGAGCGAACGCAACCGTTCGACGCAATCGCGGGACCGACATCGATGCGGCCTGCGGACAGCTCGCAGCCGGTCAGCCGGTGTCGCTGTCGAAGAAGGCCTCCAAGGCCTGATCCCGGCCCTCAGCGGCGCGGGCTGGGGTGACACCCGCCCGCCGAGTACCCGATCGTCAGTCCAGGTACTTCGGATTCGCCACGGCGAGCTTGTCGTTCACGTCGGCGCGCAGCACCGCTCGCACCTCGTCGAGGCGGTCGTCGAGCTGGCCAGCCCGAATTGCAGCCGCAAACTCGGCATCGTCGGATACTCCGATCGATGCGAGGCGCTGCTCATGGGCGATGGATTGCTCCACACCGACAAGGAGTTCGCGCTCGACCATCGCCAACACGTTCACTGCCACGCGAGAGTGAAACTTGAGCCGACCTTGCGTTTCTGGCAGCACGTCGCGCTCCAACCACTCCCGGACCGACTCGATCAGCTCGGCTGCACTGGGTTCGCCGTGCAAACTCACCAGCGTCCCTCCAATGCGAGGAAGAGGTCGTGTTCGTTCTCACAGACGCGACGACCGATTGCGGCGAGTTCGTGGCTGCGAGATCTCCCGGTGAGATGCACGCTTGCTTGCAGGATGCACATGATTGCCCACTTCCACGTGCCCAGCACTTCCCACCACCGCACGACGTCAGGATCGACGCGACAGCCACCGGCGCGCTCATAGGCCTCGAAGAGTTCGTGGTACTCGCCGAGTCCGCCGACGGGTGGGGTCTGCCCAAAGCGCCATGCCTTCACACACAGCCATCCGAGATCTTCCATCGGGTCTCCGAGGTGAGCCAGCTCCCAATCGATGACCGACCGCAGTCCGTCGACGCCGATGATCATGTTGCCCAGCCGGTAATCGCCGTGAACGACCACGGGTTGAACAGCTGGGGGTTGATTGTCGAGCAACCATCGCCGAACCAATTCCAGCATCGGATGCGCCCCACCCAGCGAGTCCATCACCTCGGTGTAGTACTCGATCTGATCGTTCTCGACCAGCCCGTCGATTGCGTGTACATCGATTCGGTGCACCGCCGCCAACGCAGCTCCGAGCTGAGTGGTCACCACCGAGCGTGCGTAGTCGAATTCGTCGTCACGCTGGATCTTGCGGGCAATCGTCTCGCCATCGATTGCCTCGAGCACCATCGCTGCGGTGCCATCGCTCCCCCGGTCCGCTGCAAGCAGCTTGGGCACCGGCACACCGGCGGCACCGGCGGCACGCACGACGTCGGCCTCGATCATCATGTCGCGCTCATCGCCTGCACGCTGTCGCTGAACGACACTGTCCACGCCATCAGCACGGAACCGCCATGTCTCACGCGACGCTCCACCCGACAGGCGCGTCAATCCGTCGATCGCCGCCCCGTTCAGAAGCGATGAGAGTGAGGCTGCGAGGTCCTGGGACATCGCACACGAGCCTGGCAGATCAGCAACCGGCGGCGCGAACCGTGGGGTACGGGTTCACTGCTCTGCCACCGCCTGGGTGCACCTGGAAGTGCAGATGCGGCGTCGAGTACTGGGCGTTGCCGGTGTCGCCGTTGTACCCAATGAGCTCGCCTTGGAACACCCGCCGGCTCCCGCCGACGTAGCTGTCCAGATGGGCGTAGTAGTAGCGGTTGCCATTGTCGCCCGCCAGTGACACAGCGTTGCCACCCAGACGATTGAACTTGAACGTGACCACGCCGCTGGTGACCGCATAGATCGGGAGACCGCGTGGCGCAATGATGTCGACGCCTTCGTGACGTCGCCCACCTGATCGAGCTGCGCCCCATGTGTCGCCGTACGCCCCGCCGGGCATCGGGCACACGATGGCATCAACGAAGGTTCCGCCCGTCGAAACGGCGCCAGGACCGTTGCCGCCGCCGCCGCCTCCGGTTCGCCCACCGCTCGTTCCACCCGAAGCTCCCGAGTTCGTGGGAATGGTGGTTTCGGGAGGGTTGGTGACCGGTGGTTCGGTCACCGGCGGCTCGGTCGACGTGGTCGTATCTGCACCATCGGAGGCGTCCGGGTCCGAACTCGAATCGTCGAGGATTTCCGCAGACGACGCAGCATCGTTCGACGACGGAGTCGTCACCTCCGGCACGGTCGTGGCGGTCGTGGGCGGCACGACGAGCCCAGGGTTCGGCTGAGCACGAGCCGCTGCTTCGGCATCGAGGCGAGCACGCTCTTCCAACTCGGCTCGTTCGGCGGCGAGCCGCGCCTCGAGGGCTCGTTGCACGGCTTCATCTTGCAGGCGTTCGGCTTCGATTTCTCGCAGTCGCTCCACCTCACCGAGCGCTGCGATCTCGAGTGCGGCGAACTGTTCGCGCTGAGCAGTGACTTCTTCTTGGCGTTCGGCGATCTCGTCTTGCTTGTCCCGAAGCGCTGTCTCGGCCGCGTCATACAGGTCCAAGGTGTCGGCACCGGTGCTGGTGAGCACGTCGGTGAACACCTCAGCCTGAACCTGATCTTGAGGTGCGGTCACATCGGTGAGCAGCGGAATGCCCTGGGTGCCGCTGGAGATGTAGCGAGCCAGGGCTACCACTTCGACCTGTGCCCGGAGTTCATCCACAGTGATTTGCAGCTGAGCCTCTTCGAGTTGTTTCGCAGCGAGATCGTCCTCCAATTGCTGGAGCACCGATTCGGCCTCGAAGTAAGCATCAGCGGCGTTGTTTGCCTGGTCGCGGGCTTCTTGAATCTCACGTGCGGCGCGCTCTGCGGGGGTTTCGCTCTGCGCGGACACCGTGCTCGGCAGTACCGATCCGGCGCTGGCGACGACGAGCAGCATCACGATCGCCACCCGAACGCGGCGACCCAACCTCCCAACACTGCCCATCGAGAAAATCCTAGCCCTCATTGCAGTTTGGTTACGGTCAATCCCCGACAGTTTCCCACTGCGTGCCGGTCGTGCTTTGCTGCCGAGATGCAGGAGTCGATCGTGTCGCCACCGTCGCTCGACGTTCGCAACATCGTGCTGCGGCGCGACGGCACCGAGATCCTTCGCGGAGTGTCGTTGAAAATCGAGGCGCACGAGCGATGGGTCATCATCGGTGCGAACGGTTGCGGGAAGACCACCCTGATGCGGGTGATGGCGCTCTACGACCATCCGACCAGCGGCTCCGTCGACGTGTTGGGCGAGCGCCTCGGACACACCGATGTGAGAGAACTCCGACAGCGCATCGGGTATTCATCGGCGTCTCTTGCCGAGAACTTGAGAAACGATTTGTCAGCCCACGATGTCGTGCGCACCGCACGACATGGAGCACTGGAACCCTGGTGGCATCGCTACACCACTGCCGACGACGAGCGAGCGGACTCGTGCCTGACGCAGATGGGCGTCGCTCACCATCGAGACCGGACGTTCGGCTCGCTGTCGTCGGGCGAACAACAACGAGTCCTGCTCGCACGCACCCTCATGAACGATCCAGCAATCATCTTGCTCGACGAACCGTCAGCGCGCCTCGATCTCGGGGGCCGAGAGCACCTGGTGACCACGTTGCAACAGTTGGGGGCCGACTCCACCGCTCCCCCGTTTGCCATGGTGACCCACCACGTCGACGAAATTCCTGCTGCGGTGACTCACGCAGCGCTGATGAAGGACGGCGTGATCAGCGCGCAGGGCCCGATCGACCAGGTCATTACCGCCGCGTCGATCAGCGACTGCTTCTCGATGTCGCTGCGTCTCGAACGCCGGGCCGACGGCCGCTTCAGCGCGTGGGGTCACTCCACGTAACCAACCCTGTTGATGCAGATCAGTTGACGAGGTCGAGCAAACGCTCGCTGCCCCGTCGAACCTGGTCGTCGAGCACGCGCTCGAGTATCGGTCCCGCCCAGAGCGACCCGTCGTACGACATGGTCATGGTCAGTTCGGTGAGGCCGTCATCGTCAACGGCGAGGTCGGCACGCAGCACCCAGCGAGAATGCTCGCGTCCATCCTGCTCGCGGCGCTCGAAGACAGCCCGTTCGTTTGCCACCATCGACGTCCGCTCCATTCGCAGACGCTTGGAGCGCGCAAACGGCCCGACCTGTGCACGCAGTTCAACGAGCCACGACGACTCATCGAGTTGTTCGACCTCGTGGACGAGTGGCATCCACGCCGGATAGTCAACGAGGTCATCGAGATGCACGAACAGCCGCTCGGGGGCGGCAGCGGTGCGAAGACTGCGAACGATCTGCACCGATCACTCGTCTCGGTCGGCACCGCGAAAGGCACGCGACAACAGCGGGCTGCGGGCAGCGAGGAGCCCATCGAGGTCGTCCCCGTCGTCGAAGGCGGGCTTCCAGGCCAACGCCGTGGCTGCCTCGTCGTCAGGAACCACTGCCCGCGGTTCGGACCGCACGGCATCGTCATCGCTCTCGCCAGGTTCGTCGCCACCAACCTCGGCATCGGGCGTGGCCACCGGCGTGTCGACCGCCTGCTCCTGTACCGCCTGCTCCTGTACCACCTGCTCGTCGTCGACTCGCTGCATCGGTTCGCCCAGACCACCGAGCGCGAGTTGTCCGACCCCGTCTTCGATCTGCGCTCGGCGACGGTGACGGCTTTGGCGACGAGCCGGGCCATCAGGACGCGGAGGCGGTCGAAACAAGTGCAGGTCCGGGTCGCGGAGGTCATCCAGGGTCCAACCTCTCGGCACGACCATCGAATCACCATGACGCTGACACAGCACGCCGGTGCCGGGTTCGCGGCTGTCTCGCAACACATCGAGCCAGAACACGAGATCCTCTGGGCGCATTCCGTACGCAACCGCGGCAACCTCGGAACAACCGGGTCGTTCGCACAGCCTGCCCATCGGGTTCCAGACTAGTTCGCGCGTGCACGTCACGCTGGGACGACGCAATGAGTAACGCGTTCGCGCAATTGAGCAACGCTGCGTTGACGGCGCGTCTTTACGTTGAAACTGTGCTCACTGAACCTCATCAAACGAGCCTCACCGTCAACATCGAGCCAGCTCCGGCATTCACACCGCTGGAGGGTCGAGCTCGCTGCTCTGACGGCGCAGGCACTCTCGCCCATCTCTTTTTCTCCGACGACGACCTCGACGTGGCGCGCGCCAAGGCAATCTGTCGGAGCTGCGACCTGCAGCCCACCTGCCTGGACGGCGCGATCACGAGAGGTGAGGCATACGGCGTCTGGGGCGGCACCCTGTTGATCGAAGGCACCCCGGCGCGGTTCGCGAAGCGACGTGGTCGCCCACCGGTGCATCGGATCGAGACCGTGGCCGACGAAGTCCCGATTCCAGCCCACCTCGTTGCCTGATTCACGGGCTATCCTCGGGCCGTCCATGCGGTCCTCGACCGTCATGGGCGCATAGCTCAGTTGGTTAGAGCGCTGCCTTCACACGGCAGAGGTCAGGGGTTCGAATCCCTTTGCGCCCACGAAGAAGCCCCAGGTAAGGATCACTGCGATCTTCACCTGGGGCTTTTGCGTGTCGGGCCCGCTTGGCCACTCGTCGCATCAAGCACAACGTGGCGAACGAACCAACAGATTGCGGCGCAGCGCCGTGCGCTCGCTTCCGGAGACTCAGCGGCGCGTTTGGGACAGCTGCAACAGCTGCAGCTGCTTCTTGTCTTGATCCTCGGGCGCGTGCGCCTCGACGAATGATGCACAGAACGAATGACGAGGCACCATCGGCAGTCGCTGATCGAGGCTCATCGATGGGTATGCCGACGGCGGGCTCAGGTGGCAATAGCCGCCATCGAGCGTGGGCAACTCTCGACGCCAGAACAGACAGCAACCGCACTCCGCTTTCAACGTTCTTGCCATGCGTTGACGATAGCCCAGCCTGGTCAATTTGAATGACATTGTGGTCACATTGTTGACTCATTGTCACCGCTTGTGACATCTGACTGACACCCAACGTCAGGCTCGCCCTGCTGCTTGCGGCGAGAAACCGCGTCGTCGTCAAGATTTTTCCGCAACCTAGTGGCACCGCACCGACCGTTCTGAACGGTCATTCCCACTGACCGCCGACCGGCACAGGCAGCGCGCGCCCCATTCGGGCTCACAACCAAGGGATTTCCACCAGATGCGAGTACTCATCGTCGACGACAGCAAAGCAATGCGGATGATCGTGACCCGCGCGCTTCGTCAAAGCAGCGCAGCCGTGAGCGAAATCCACGAGGCCGGCGACGGCGCCGAAGGGCTCGCCGCTGTTGCGGAGTTCAGCCCGGACCTCATCTTGTGTGATTGGAACATGCCCAACATGAACGGTCTGGAGTTCCTGACCGAACTGCGCGCTCAGGGCAACGAGACCACATTCGGGTTCGTGACGTCGGAGTCGAATCCTGCCATTCGCCAAGCCGGCGTTTCTGCAGGCGCGTCGTTCCTGCTCACCAAGCCCTTCACTGGCGAACGCCTCGACGAAGCCCTCGGAACACTGGTGAGCTGACATGCCCCTCGCCACACCGACTCGGCGCATGCCGGACGTCACCGATGTGCAGGAGTTCCTCTCGGACCTCCTCGGCAAGACGATCGACGTCGAACCCAGCGAACCGCTTGACCTCAACGACGAGGAGATGGTCACACTCTGCGGCCTCTTCGTCGAGCCGTCGGGCGATCTCGGGGGCCTGTGTGTTGCCGATCTCTCGTGGGCCAGCTATTCGGGCGCGGGCCTCGCAATGATCCCCGCCCCGATGGCCGAAGAGTCCATCGCCGCTGGCGTGCTCGCCGACGACCTTCGCGAGAACTACTACGAGGTGGCGAACATCTTGACGGGGCTCCTCAACGGCCCCAGCGTGGCGCATTTGAAGCTCACCGAGCTCGTCGATGGCGTCCCTTCCGACGCACGCGACCTGATCATCAAAGCAGCCGGACGACGGAGCTTTCGTTGTTCGCTGCCCGGATATGGCGAGGGCGCACTTGCGCTCTACGCCCGCTGAACACCCGACCACACCCCAACCAAAGTCACACGCAAGGCCAGGAGCACCCCATGACCATCACCGAAACCCCCATGATCATCGACGAAGAGACGCTCACCGAAGTGGCCGCGTCGATCTGGGAGATCATGTTCGAACTCCCCATCGAGCCGGAACCGACAGCCTCGGTGGCGTTTGGGCCAAGCGCATCGATTTCGATCTGCGGTGCTTGGACCGCGACGCTCATCATCACCATGGACGACGGCCTGGCAGCCGATACCGCTGCAGCGTTGCTGATGATGGACGCCGACGAACTCGAGACGCCTGATCTTCACGATGCCCTCGGAGAGATCGCCAACATCGCGGGAGGCAACCTCAAAGGCTTGTTCGACCACGACACCGACCTGAAGCTGTCGCTGCCCGTGGTGAGCACTTCGGAGCTCAACGCCAAGAGCAGCGTCGACTCGGTCTGCGCACGATTCACCGTCTCCGGTCAATCAATGGTGTGGGAGTTGCACTCCGTCGCTGCCGACTGAGTTCGCTACTCACACATCAGGCGCACAGCGCGCCGAGGAGGATCGCGTTGACGATCCACCTCTCGACGATCGACCACCACGACTCGCATTCACGTGCACGCAGACACCGCAGCCGCCCGGCGGCTGCGTCTGCGCGTCCGCTCATCGAAGTTGTCGCGCTCATCGCCGAATCCACTTCGGACCGTGCAGTGGTATCACCGACGTCTCCATCCGGCTGGACCACGCTGCCTTCGATCGGCACTCGACCGAGAACACAGCGTTGCACCGCAGCTGGTTGGCGGGCACTTACGACGAAGTCACATGAGGGCATCGACGGATCCATCAGGCACACCGCGCCCCTATTCATGAAGAGCAACGTGCCAGCGGTCGGCTCAGGGGCACGAAGCACAGCCGTCGACCGGTTGCGCCCTCGGGCGCGGCGGGTGAACGTCGAGTCGACGACTCAGGGTGATCAGCCGGCGTCTGGCTCGGCAATGAGCACGCCGTAGTCATCACCCACGGTCACGACGTGACCAGCGGTGAGCTTTGAATCGTTCACGATCACGTCGACCGGAGCGGTCACCAAACGATCGAGCCGAATGACCGAGCCAGGCTGTACAGCGAGCAACTCACGCACCGACATCGTGGTCCGCCCCAGCTCGACGGAGACCGATACGTCGACGTCGTCGAGTAAGCTCGACCCTCCAGCGAGCGCACGGGCAGTGGCGGCTCGAGACTCTGCGTCGGCCTGCGAGGCAAGGAGCGCCTCGGCAGCCAGTGCAGCTGGATCTCCCTCATCGACCACTTCGTCGGTCGTGAGCATGATGCCGAAGAGTGCACATCGCCGACCTTCATCAAGGATCTCGACGATGTACTCGGGGACGGAGTCCACCGACTCGAAGGCACCCAATTCAACGGTTGACTCGCTGTCCATGAGTGCGGTGAGCGCTGACTGGAAGCCGCCAGCGAGGCGAAGTTCGTCGGAGCCGAGACGTTCGGCAACATCGGCGTTGACAGCCAGCAGCATGGCGCCGCGGTGTTCGCCGTCGTACTCGACACGCAGCACGCGATCGCCGTCATCGATCGGCCACGAGCGCGACGCCTTGAACTCTTCACCCAGGCCGAACGCTTCAGCCACCGCCATGGCGGCACCGAGCACCTTGCTCTCATCGACCACGATCGGCGCGTCGATCTCAGTACTCATCGACAGCCTCCTCGAGGCACTGCAGCACCACGAGACCGACGTGTCGGCTGTGGAGAATCAGCGATGTGAGCTCTGTGTTCATGAAGTCCTTGCAACGGACGCGGACAGCGTTGAGGCCGTTCCATGCCGGGCGGATGGTGTTCAGGATCTGACAGTCCGACGCCCGCTTGGAATGCAAGGAGGTCGCCGAAACGGACCGATTGCGTCAGCCCAGCGTGGGGTCGGTCGGCATCTGTTCCAAGCACACGCCGACCATGCCTTGACGATCGAACACCGAGACCGCCCCGTCGGGGCACACCCCTTGGCGGGGTGTGACCTGGCGAACCACCAGGTCACCGTTGTCGGTGCACGCCACTTCCCCGGCCATGCCATTCGGGAGGATCTCGACGCACTCGCCGATTCGCAAGATGTTGTCCGGGGTGGGCGGGCCGGAGGAGTCGCCGAACTGAGCGAGTACGACGATGGCAACGATGGCCACGAGCGAGCAGACCAGCAACCCACGCCACGGAATCCGAGCGGGACCCTCGGGGTATTCGAACCGGTAGTCGGGAGTGGAGTCCTCCACCCGGGTCCGGGTGGCCCCGGACGTCGCTGTCGCAGCGCTGACGCCGCGTCGTTCGGCGTCGTAGACGGCACGACGGCCGGGATCGGACAGCACACGGTATGCCTCATTGATCTGCGGCATCTTGTCCGCACCAGCGGCGGACCCCTGCACCCGGTCAGGGTGGAACTCGCGGGCCATGCGCCGATACGACTCACGGATCGCCGACGTGGACGCTGACGCAGGCACGCCCAAGACGTCATAGTGCGAGCGGCCGTTCACAACTGTGAAGCTACAAGCGGTCAGCCGATCACCGAACGGAGCATCAGCTTCGATTCCGTCCGAGCAACCGCTTCGTCGGCGCGAACCCACCGAACGAATGCGTCGAGCCCGTCCGCACCCGCACACTCCGCAACGATCGTGTAGTCCGCGGACCCGGTGACGTATGCGGCCATGACGATCTCGTCGCGAGCCGATAAACGTGCTTCGAAGGCATCGGCCTCATCCCCCGGAACCAGACTCACATCGACCACGGCACGAACGGTGCGCCCGAGCGCCATCGGGTCGACACGAGCCGAGTAGCCGGTGATCACGCCACGCTCTTCGAGTCGACGGACGCGATCGGCCACCGAGCTCGGTGCAAGATGAACACGATCAGCAAGCTCTTTCCAACTGATTCGACCGCTGAACCTCAAGATTCCGATGATTCGAGCGTCGATTGGATCTTGATCCGCGCTTTCCATGGCTTGAACCTAGTGATCGTCACCAACTTCCGCTCCATCCTCGGCGGCGACCAGGCGAACATGGCGCTCATGAGCAGCGCCATTCCCCCCGCCATCACGACCGTTGGAGTCCCCAAGGAAATCAAGGCCGCGGAACACCGTGTGGCGATGACCCCGGACGGCGTCCGCGAATTCGCCCGCGGCGGCATCTCGGTGTTCGTCGAAGACGGCGCTGGTATCGGCGCATCGATCATGAACGAGGACTACGAGGCGGCAGGGGCGACGATCGTGCCAACCGCTGCCGATGCATGGTCACAGCAGATGGTCGTCAAGGTGAAGGAACCCAAAGAGGAAGAGTTTCAGTTCCTGCGCGCTGACCTCACGCTGTTCACCTATCTCCACCTTGCGGCCTACCCGGCAGTGGCCGATGCGCTCCTCGCGGCGAAGACCACGGGGGTGGCCTACGAGACGGTGCAGACCGCGGACGGACAGCTCCCACTGCTGGCGCCGATGAGCGAGGTCGCCGGCCGACTGGCTCCACAGATGGGCGCTCACTTCCTCGAGCGCCACAAGGGCGGCCGTGGCGTGCTGATGGGCGGCGTGCCGGGAGTGAGCCCTGCAAAGGTGGTCGTGCTCGGCGCCGGCAACGTGGGCTGGAGTTCTGCGGTGATCGCTGCAGGAATGGAAGCCGAGGTCACCGTTCTGGACAAGAACCTCGAGCGACTCCGCTACGTCGACCAGATCCACAAGGGCCGAATCTCGACGCTGGCCTCGAATCAGGGCTCGATCGAGCGCACCGTGATGGAAGCCGATCTGGTGATCGGTGCGGTGCTGGTGGCCGGCGGCCGAGCCCCGGTGGTGGTGAGTGACGACCTGGTGCGCCAGATGAAGCCGCGCGCGGTGATCGTCGACGTTGCTGTGGACCAGGGAGGTTGCATCGCCACCACACGTGAGACCACCCATGACGACCCCACCTACGAGCTGCACGGAGTTGTCCACTACGCCGTTGGCAACATGCCCGGAGCGGTGCCCCACACCAGCACGTACGCACTCACCAACGCCACGCTGCCGTACCAGTTCGACGTTGCGATGCACGGTGCTTTGGGAGCCGCTCGCCGGAGCCCGGCGATCGCTCACGGCCTGAACACCGTCGACGGGGTGCACGCAAACTCGATCGTGGCGGCATCGCTCGGAGCCGAAGCAGCCGACGTGCTTGCCGACTGACGCCGCGCTTGCCGTCGCATTGACAGCTGCGATGTCTCTAGTGTTGTGCCATGAGTGCTTCGTCTGCGTCGCCCACCCCGGTTGCTGAGCTGGAGATCCCGGATGTCGACCCGTCCGTGTTCACCATGGCGCACGACGACGCGCTCGACGCGATGGTCCGACTGTCCGATGACACCTGGATCGCCAAGAGCCTGTTCGGCTACTCGATTCTGTCGTATGACGACACCATCGCGATTCTCCGCGACCGACGCTGGCACAACGCATCCTCACGGCTTCCCGAGCTACGCGGCATCACCGACCCCGAATTGATCGGCGATCCCGATCGTCCGTCGATCCTCGCCGCCGAGGGTGACGTTCACACGCGGTTGCGGCGCCTTGTCGGCAAGGCGTTCTCACCGCGCTCGGCCGATCGACTGCGCCCGTTCATGCGCGAGGTGATCAACGGTCTCATCGACCCGGTTGCCGACAGCGGCTCCGCTGACATCGTTGCGGACATCTGCGAGCCGTATCCGATTCCGATCATCTGCGAGCTGCTCGGCGCCCCCAAAGAAGACTGGCAACTGTTCTCTCGGTGGGCCGAGGACGTGCTGCGGATCTTCAACGGCACCGTGCTCGACGAGGTCGACCTCATCAAGGCAGCACGCAACGAGATCACCGAATACACGCTCCAGATGATCTCCGAGCGCCGCAACGACCCGCGAGACGACCTCCTCACCGACCTCATCGCGGCCGAGGAGGACGGCGACAAGCTCGACGCTCAGGAGTTGGTGATGATGGTCAATGCGGTCATCATCGCCGGCACCGACACCACTCGAAATCAGTTGGCGTGCTCGCTCGCCCTGTTTGCCGATCACCCCGATCAGTGGAAGTTGCTGGCCGACGACCCATCCGTCGTTCCTCAGGCCGTCGAGGAATCGATGCGTCACTTCGGGGCCATTCGCGGCACCGGCCGATTCGCCAGCGAAGACATCGTGTACCGCGATGTCCTCTTCCCCGCCGGCACCTTCGTGTTCCCCTCCACCGCCACGGGAAATCGGGACGGGCGCACCTTCCCAGATGCCGATGTGTTCGACATCCGCAAAGAGCCGGCCGGATCACCGCACCTCACACTCGGTTCGGGAATCCACTACTGCCTCGGCGCGTGGCTCGCCCGCGCCGAACTTCAAGAAGCGCTGCCGATTCTCGCCAAACGCATGCCGGATCTCTCGGTGGACGGCGAGATCACGTGGAAGCCCGCCGGAACCGCCATCTTTGGCCCCGACCACTTCCCCGTCACCTTCACCCCGACCTGATCGCTACCGTGCGGGCCTGGCCCGTGCGACAATCAGTCGTCGGTGCCGGGGCGTCGACGCTGTTGCTTCAGCTCACTGCGCTGGGCCTTCGACGCCAATCGACGGCGCTGAGAACCCCGAGTGGGTTTCGTGGTGCGGCGTTGCTTCGGCACCGCAACCGCTCCACGAAGCTTGTTCACAAGCCGCTCCTGTGCGATGTTCCGATTGCGGAGTTGCGACCGTTCGTCGTCGGCCACCACTCGAATCGGGTTGCCGAGGCGTGCAATCACCCGCTCTCGTTGATGCTCATGACGAAACGCCGAGGATGTCGCGGCATCGAACACCAACTCGACCCGCGTGGCGGCTTTGTTGGCATGCTGACCGCCGGGTCCACCCGATGCGCTGAACGACTCCACCAATTCGTAGTGAGGAATGCGCACCGAGTCGGTCACGACGATTCGGTCGTCTGCTCCTGCTGCGCCCATCGCACCATCATGGCGCACCGCTGGACTGAAGCGATCGTGGGTTGCTGCTCTACGGTCTGTGCTCATGTCAGACATCAAGCTCGGATACAACACCGGTTACTGGTCGCAGGGTCCGCCCGCAGGCGCGCTCGAGGCGATCAAGGACGCCGAGAAGCTCGGCTTCAACTCGATCTGGACTGCAGAGGCCTACGGGTCTGATGCGCTCACGCCGCTGTCGTGGTGGGGAGCACACACCGAAAAGGTCCAGCTCGGAACCGGCATCATCCAAATGGCCGCACGCACCCCCGCCGCTACCGCCATGGCCGCGATCACCATCGACCATCTGTCCAACGGTCGCTTCATCTGCGGCCTCGGCGCCTCAGGCCCACAGGTCGTCGAGGGTTGGTACGGCCAGGAGTACCCGCGACCACTCGCTCGCACCCGCGAGTACGTCGAGATCTTGCGTGCCATCTGGGCGCGGGAGGCACCGGTCGAGTTCCACGGCGACTTCTTCGACATGCCGGTCGACGGCGGCATGAACCTCGGCAAGGCACTGAAGTCGACCGTGCATCCGCTGCGCAACGACATCCCGATCTACCTCGCAGCGGAGGGGCCCAAGAACGTCGCACTGTCCGCGGAGATCGCCGATGGCTGGCTCCCCCTGTTCTTCTCTCCCAAGGAGGACAAGTGGTACCGCGAGCAGCTGCAAGCCGGTTTCGATGCATCGGGTGACGCCACGAAGAAGGACAACTTCGAGGTGTCGTCGGGCGTCATGATCATCCCGGGTGACGACGTGCAGAAGTGCGCCGACATGGTGCGTCCGTTCCTCGCGCTCTACGCGGGCGGCATGGGGGCCAAGGGCGCCAACTTCCACTACGAGGTGTTCGAGCGGATGGGCTACGGCGACGTGGCCGACAAGGTGCAGAACCTGTACCTCGACGGCAAGAAGGACGAAGCTGCGGCATCGATCCCGCTCGAAATGGTCGAAGACGTCGCGCTCGTGGGCCCTGCTGACAAGATCAAGGGCGAACTCGACAAGTGGAAAGAGACCTGCATCACCGAGTTCCTCGTCTCCGGACCGGCGATGATGCTGCCGATCTACGCCGAGTTGATCAACGGCTGACGCCGCCGCGTCCTCCGGCGTCTGAATCCCAGTGAGCGGTTCAGTCGGTGGGAGCGCTTGGACGGGTGACGTGGGCTTCGACGATGTACTCGTCGATCCACCGGCGCATGTTCTCAAAGGCGTAGATCCCGGTCGAGTGACCGTCATTCCAGTCCAGGTTCAAACCCCAGTTGCCGGCCATGGCCGCTTCGGTGATCGCGACCTCGTCCGGCTTGGTCTCCGCCATGATCGACACCGAGTTGCCCTTCTGACGTCGAGAGTTGCACTCGGCGCACGGGCACGCCAGGCGGAGCGGAGCAAGGTCGAACTTCGCGGTGACGCCGTCGGAGAACTCGATGTACACGTGCTTGGTGCGATCGACCTCGATCGATTCGATGTCGTGGGCAGCCATGGCGTGGGAGGGTACCGTCATTGGTCACCGTGACTGCTGACTCCACCGCCGTGAACGCTGCCCGCTTCGAGCGCCAACCCATCTCCGCTCGTCGACCGAGCAGGATGGGTCACTGGTGGCTGCGCAATCGGTGGGAGAACCTGGCGTTCGTCCACTGGGCGTACGAGCCCGAGGTGGTTCAAGCGCTGCTGCCGGACGGGCTCGAAGTCGACACCTTCGACGGCAAGGCATACGTGTCGCTGGTGCCGTTCGAGATGCGCGCTGCCACCCCGCGTTTGGTGCCTCCACTGCCCTGGCTGTCGAGCTTTGCCGAGACCAACGTGCGTACGTACGTCGTCGACTCCGACGGCAACCGCGCCGTGTGGTTCTTCTCGCTCGAAGCCGATCGACTCGCCATCGTTGCGTTCGCACGGTCACTCCTCGGTTTCCCGTATGTGTGGAGCGACCTCACCGTGGAAGCCGCCGACGGATGGCGTCGGTACGAAACATGGAAACGTCGCTGGCCGAGACGCCCCCGATCGACCACCGCCGTGGCCATCGAGATCGGTGACGTGATCCACGAACCCGACGACCTCGATCATTTTCTCACCGCACGCTGGGGCACGGTCACGCAATGGCCACAGCAGCGTGGCCCGCTGCGCCATCACCCCGTCGATCATCCCGCGTGGGAGTTGCGGCGCGCCGCGTTGTACGAATACCACGACGAATCGTTCCAAGCCGCTGGTCTCCCGGCACCGACCGGAGTGCCGATCGTTCGCTGGGTCGAGACCATCGACGCATTCTTCGGCCGTCCGACCCGCGTCTGACGCGACGGCACTGCAACTACGGTCTCGACATGCGCAGCGCAGCAATGATCTCATCGCTGATCTCGCTGGTTCTCGTTGCCGGTTGCGGGTTCATTCCCGAGCGCGGCGTCGGGGAGCATTCCAGCCAGCTGGTAAGAGATCAATCGATCGACGTCGCCGGCTCGATCCGGAACTATCACCTCTACGTTCCGGCCGATCCGGCCGATGCATCGACGGTGCTCTTGCTCCACGGCAATGGAGGCAGCGCAGACCAACTCATCGGTGTCGACCGAGCGAAGGCGCCGTACACCGTCTGGCTCGACATCGCTGAGCGAGAGAACCTGCTCCTGATCGTCCCCGACGGAGCAACCGGGCCGAACGGCAAACAAGGCTGGAACGACTGTCGAACCGACGCGAAGACCAACCCAGCAACCAGCGACACCGACGTTCTCTCCTCTCTCCTCGACGACGTCCAGGCAAGGTACGGCAACGGATCACGACCGGTGTTCGTCGCAGGCACCTCGAACGGGGGCATGATGTCACAGCGTCTTGCAGACGAGTTGCCCGAACGGCTCGACGCAGTGGCCGTGGTGGTTGCATCCCGGCCGATCAACAACGAGTGCGCCGACTCGACCGTGGCGCTGCCCATCTTGTTCATGAACGGAACGGACGACCCGATCCTTCCCTACGACGGCGGAAACATCGCCGGCGACCGAGGCGAAGTGCTGCCGACCGTCGGCACGGTGGCGCACTGGGTCGAACGAAACCGAGCCGACACCTCAGCGGTCCGCACCGACGTGCCCGACCGAGACACGCGTGACGGCTCACGGATCATCCGCCTGACATATGCAGGCGGGACCGGTGGTGCGGTCGTGATGCACTACGAAGTCGTGAACGGCGGCCACACCGAGCCGAGCATGGCGCAGCGCTACGGACGGCTGTTCAAACGAATCGTCGGGGAGCAGAACGGCGACATCGAGATGGCCGAGGAGATCTGGAGCTTCTTCGACGCGCAGTGACTCGCGGACGACGTCAGTTCTCGACGAGTGCCAACGAGGACCGTTGCTGCAACAATCCCCCAGACCCTCGAAAGGTTGCGGAGCGCTCGAGAATCTTCTGTTGTCGAGTCAGAGCAACTCGACGGGGATCTCCACGTGGCGAGCTCTGAGCCACTCCCCCAACGCCTTGGCCTGCGCATCCTGGCGGGTCGACGCCGCAACGCCTTCTTGCAGCAGATCGTGCGCGACGAAGTTCAGTGCACGAATCTTCGGGAACCGATATCGATCGACACGCAATGCGCCCGCTTCGGCAAGCAACTCACCGAAGCGCTCGATCGTCAAGAATTCGTCAAGCCATGCGAACGCGGCATCAGATCGCGTGAACACCCCGAGGTTGCCATTGCCGCCCTTGTCGCCTGACCGGGCCCCAACGATGCGGCCGAGCGGCACTCGCTCGGTAGCACCGCTGAGCTCGAGGACAACGCCCGACTCTTCGGGAACATCGTCGACGGCGATCGACTCAAACGTCCCGTCCGCATTGGTCGCAATGCCATTACTCGGGATCTGTGTCGTGGCCCCGCCCAGAATATGGACGTACTGAGGCACCAGGGCGCGACCGATCTTTGCTGGGCGATACACACCGAATGGTCCAGCAGCTCCCGGCCCACCGCCCAGGCCGTACATGCCCGGAATACTCGACAGCGCGGTGTGCACGTTTGCGTCAGCGAAGGCGCGACCGACCTTGCGTTCGTCGGCGTCTTTCACCGTCACGCGCCAGATCGCCGTGGCTTCTTCCTGCGTAGCCGGATCGGCTTTGTCCGTGCGGATCACGCGGCTGTCGATGGCGTCGAAATCGTCGGGCTCATACGGGCACGCATCCCAGAACGTTGCTTGTGCGAACTCCGCCTTCGCCTCGACGTCCAAGCCGGTCAGCGCCACGCTGAACGAGTTACGGAACCCGCCCAACTCGTTCATCGCCACTTTGAGTGTCTCGGGAGGGGCTTGGCCAATCGCCCCGCTGACGCGCACGCGATCGACATCCACTTGTTCGATGTTCACGGCGTCGAATCGAGCGGTCACGTCGGGCCCCAGGTAGTTCGGGCCGCCAATCTCGTACAGCAGTTGGCTGGTGACGGTGCCGACGGTGACGGCTCCACCGGTTCCGTCGTGCTTGCCGATCGTCGACGATCCGTCGGCGGCGATGTCGGCCCACGGGAATCCAACGCGTGCTCGTCCACCCACCTCGGTGCGCCCGTCGATCTCGTCGAAGAACGAGTAGTTGCCGCCGGTGACCTGCCCGCTGCACTCGATCAGGTGTCCCGCGACCACACCACCAGCGAGTTGGTCGAGGTCGGTCGGTGCCCACCCGTGGTGCCACGCAGCCGGGCCGCACACGACCGCTGCGTCGGTGACTCGGCCCGTGATGACGATGTCGGCGCCCTTGGTGAGCGCATCGACGATCCCGAAGCATCCAAGGTACGCATTCGCACTCACGAAGCGAGATGCGTCGCCCCAGTCAGCAACGCCGTTGTTCGGTCGGTCACCGAACGAGCCGAGCTCGCCGGCGGCGGTGAGCTCGCCGATTCGAGGCAGGAGATCGTCACCGTCGATGTAGGCAATCGTCGGGTTCAGCCCAAGCTTCTGCGCAATCTCGTGTACGGCGTCTGCGCACCCGTCTGGGTCGAGTCCACCGGCATTCGAAACGACCTTGATGCCCTGGTCGAGGCAGGTGCCCATGACCTGTTCCATCTGCGACACGAACGTGCGGGCGTACCCCTGTCCCGGGCGCTTGGCCCGAATGCGGCTCAAGATGAGCATGGTCAGCTCCGCCAACCAGTCTCCGGTCAGCACATCGATCGGGCCGCCTTCGACCATTTCGAGTGCACCCGATGGGCGATCACCGAAGAACCCGGAGCAGTTCGCAATACGAATGGGATCAGTCATCGGCGGCCACCGCATCCAGACTCACGAGCAGATCGCCCTGGTCGACTCGACCGCCCACCTCGAAGTGAATCTCTGAGACCACCGATGCGACCGACGCAGTGATCTTGTGTTCCATCTTCATGGCCTCCACCACCATGAGCACGGTCCCCGCGGCCACTTCGTCACCTTCTGCGACGTTCACCGCAATCACCGTTCCGGGGAGCGGGCACACCGGCCCTCCACCGGTCACCTCCGAATCATGATCGACGAAGCGCGGCGCCTGACTCCAGGCAAGCGAGCCTGCCGTGCTCCGCGTTCGGATGATCGCTCCGTTGTCATCCGTGGCGATGCCGACAACTCGTCGGACTCCGTCGATCTCGATGGCGAGTCGATCATCCGCGATGGACAGCAGACGGACCGCGAGTCGCATGCGCTCATCAACCGGCAGGGTGCCGTCGTCTCCGGGTTCGGGCCACGCCCCGAGGCGCACGTCAGCGGCTTGCTGACACACTGTGAACTCGACGGCATCAGAGCTGTCGGATCCCACCGCAGACCACACTTCGCGCTGACCCTGGGTCCGCAGGTTGCGCCAACCCGACGGTGCAAAGCCGGTGACGCCATCGCGGTGGCGGGACATCCGCTCATTGGCGAACACGGCAGCGAGTAGCAGCGCGACTCGGTCGCTGCCGACCGGGCCGGCGGACTCGGCGACGTCAGGGTGTTCGTCGAGGTACGCGGTTGGCGTTGCGGCATTCAGGTAGTCCCGCTCGCCAAGAATCGATACGAGCGCCCCGAGGTTCGTCTTGACACCAGCGATCTCAGAGCTGCGCAATGCTCGACGGAGCTTGGCGGCTGCGCCAGCGCGCGTTGGCGCATGCGCAATGACCTTCGCGAGCATCGAGTCGTAGTCGGCGCTGACGACCGACCCGGATCGAAACCCGGTGTCGATCCGAACCAGATCGCGCTCGCCACCGTGTGCGCCTCCGGCGAGGTCGAACGAGGTGATGTCGCCGGTTGACGGGAGCCAACCGACTGCAGGATCTTCAGCGACGACGCGCACCTCGATGGCGTGGCCGTGCGCGGCAACGAACTCCTGGCGCAGCGCCAATTCCTCGCCAGCGGCAACGCGAAGCTGTAATTCAACGAGGTCGACACCCGTGACCGCCTCGGTCACGGGGTGCTCCACTTGCAGCCTGGTGTTCACTTCGAGGAAGTTGATCGACTCGACGCTCCCGGCCTCATCGACGAGGAACTCAACCGTGCCAGCGCCGTGGTACCCCACCGATCTGGCGAGCTGCACGGCCCCCTCGCAGATCGCTGCGCGGGTCTCCGGGGTGATTCCGGCTGACGGCGATTCTTCGACGATCTTCTGGTTGCGACGCTGAATGGAACACTCACGTTCGCCGAGATGCACGACGTTGCCGTGCATGTCGCCGATGATCTGCACTTCCACGTGGCGAGCACGTTCGATGTACGGCTCGATGAACACCGTGCCGTCACCGAAGGACGACGTGGCTTCGCGAGATCCTGCCGCAACCGCGTCAGCGAGCTCGTCAACAGCGTGCACCACTCGCATGCCGCGGCCTCCACCACCAGCAGCGGCTTTCACGAGCGCAGGCATCGGGATGCCATCGGGGATGGCGCCCACCTGACCGTCCTCGAAGGGAATCTCGAACAGCGGTGCCGTTGGCACACCGGCCTCGATCGCGAGCTTCTTGGCCGCCACCTTGTCGCCAAGCGTTCGAATCTGGTCAGGCGTGGGGCCCACCCAGATCAGCCCAGCAGCAGCCACCTGTTCAGCAACGTCTGCGTTCTCGGCAAGAAATCCGTACCCCGGATGGACCGCGTCACACCCGTGGGCGAGCGCGATCTCGATGATGGCATCCGCACGCAGATATGACTCGGCTGGCGTTGCTCCCCCGAGCGCCACCGCCACGTCCACCGAATCGACGTGCATGGAATCAGCGTCGGGTTCGGAGTAGACCCCGACGGTCGAGATCCCCAGCGAATGCGCCGTACGCGCGATCCGACAGGCGATTTCCCCCCGGTTCGCGATCAACAACGAGGAGATCCGCCGAGAAAGCGACCCAGGTGGAACGGACAAGAAACTCATGAGCAGAAGTCCTTTCGGTAGGCGCAGCGAGCTCCGACAAACTCCGAGGAACGGAGCAAGCGCCAGCGAGCGAGTGACGAGCAGTCGACCATCAGTGCCGCCACACGCCGTACTCGGTTGCGCCTTGGACGACATTCGAGTGTGCTGCCGAGATGGCCATGGCGAGCACGGTGCGAGAGTCGCCTGGGTGGATGATCCCGTCGTCCCACATGCGGCCCGTGGAGTACAGCGCAGTGGACTCGGTTTCGATCTGAGCTTCGAGGGCGCTCGTCTGGGCCAAAAGTGCTTCCTCGTCGATCTCGATCCCGCGTCCGGCCGCTGAGTTGCGAGCGATGATGTCCATCACCCCCGCCAACTGCTTCGGACCCATGACGGCCACACGGTGGTTCGGCCAGGTGAAGATGAAACGGGGATCGTACGACTTTCCGGCCATGCCGTAGTTCCCAGCGCCATAGCTGGCGCCGACCATCAAGTTGAAGTGTGGGACCTCAGAGTTGGACACGGCGTTGATCATCTTGGCCCCGTTGCGGATGATGCCGCCCTGCTCGGCTTTGGAGCCAACCATGAAGCCGGTGATGTTGTGCATGAAGACAATCGGCACGGACATCTTGTTGCACAGCTGGATGAACTGCGCGCCCTTCTTCGCTTCTTCAGAAAAGAGGATGCCGTTGTTGCCGATGACCCCGACCGGGAACCCGTGGATCTGCGCCCACCCGCACACGAGCTTGTCGCCGATGAGTGCTTTGAACTCCTCGAAGCGACTGCCGTCGAACATCCGGGCGTACACCTCGCGAATGTCGAACGGGATGCGTACGTCCGCAGGCGCAACACCGAGCAGTTCCATCGGGTCGTAGAGCGGTTCCTCGGACGCCGAGGTAGGGCCGGGTCCCAGTTTCTTCCAGTCGAGGTGGCGCACGATCTGGCGGATGATCCGCAGTGCGTCCATTTCGTCTTGCGCGAGGTAGTCCGACAGGCCCGACGTGCGTGAGTGCATCTCGGCTCCACCGAGCGATTCCTCATCGACGATCTCGTCGATCGCCATCTTCACTAGCGGTGGGCCACCGAGGTACGCCGTACCCCGATCTTTGACGAAGATCGTGTAGTCGCTCATGCCCGGCACATAGGCGCCGCCTGCGGTGTTCGGGCCGAACGCTGCGGTGATGGTGGGGATTCCAGCTTTGGAGAGTTGGGTGAGCGCTTTGAAGTTGGCGCCCCCTTGGATGAACAGATCAGCCTGACGGGGAAGGTCAGCGCCCGCTGACTCGTTCAGGTTGATCACGGGCAGCCGGTTCTCGGCGGCGATGTCGTAAAAGCGTTGCTGCTTCTTCCAGGTGGTGGGGTTGGCCGCCCCGCCTTTCACGCTCATATCGGTGCCGGTGATTGCGCACTCGACTCCCTCGATCACGCCGATCCCCGACACCACGCCGACTCCGACCGGGTCCTGCGTGCCCCATGCTGCGAGCGCCGACAGTTCGAGGAACGGCGTGTTCGGATCGATCAGCGCCTCGATGCGTTCGCGCACGAGCATCTTGCCGCGCTTGCGGTGCCGGTCGACGTAGCGCTGCCCGCCGATCGTCGGCACCGTGTCCATCAGCGCAGACACCTCGTCCCACATTCCCTGCATCTCGGCAAGGTTCTGGCGATACTCGTCGGACTGGGTGTCGAGCTTCGAGCGAAGCGGTGTTCCGATGCTCATGGCCTCGACCGTAGTTGGCGCGTCCTCTGCGCTCCTGAACGACGGGGCGACGATCGCTCGTCCACGCACCGTCCGTTCTAGGGTCATCGCCATGAGCTTTCCTGCACCGACAGCCGCAAGCGTGTCCGCCGATCTGCGGGCCGAACAGGACGCGCTCGACGAGATCGTTGCGGCATTCGAACCAGCGCAGTGGGAGGTGGCCACGGCGAGCGAGCGGTGGAGCGTCCGCGACCAGATCGGCCACCTCGCATTCTTCGATCAAACCGCCGCGTGGGCAATCACCGACGAAGACCAGTTTCGAGCGTCGCTCGATGGCCTCTCCGCCGTGTTCGAACCAGGCGCCGGACCGGAGGTGATGGACAACCTGACACTGGGTGAGTACCGGACGATGTCGCCTGAAGCGTTGTTGGCGACATGGCGGGCGAATCGGCAGTTGCTTGCAAATGCAGCCGCAACCCTCGCCGACGATGCCCGGGTCATCTGGTACGGACCGTCGATGGGCGCCAAGTCCTTTCTCACGGCGCGATTGATGGAGTGCTGGGCGCATGGCCAACACGTGCTCGACGCCGTCGGCGGCACTCGAAACGCCACGGATCGCCTCCAGCACATTGCCCAGCTGGGCTTCATCACTCGCAAGTGGACATACCTGAATCGTGGCGATGAGATGCCGCACGCCGCAGTCCGCGTCGAACTCGCCGCGCCATCTGGAACAACGTGGCGCTTCGGACCCGACGATGCCGAGCAGTCGGTCATCGGCAGCGCAGAGGACTTCTGCCTGGTCGTCACCCAGTGCCGCAATGTCGAGGCCACCGACCTGGTCGTGGTTGGCGCAGCCGCTCAGGACTGGATGGCGAAGGCACAAGCATTCGCAGGCGGCGCCACCGACGGTCCGTCGGCCTGATGACTCGGCGTCGCCGCCGCGGGTGGTTCGCTCGGCTCCGCCAGCTCGATTTCGCAACCGCTGAGTCGCGCGACATGAACGACCCGACCGTCCACACACCAGGAACGTTCATCGATTCGTGGCACAACATGCCCGGCGGTCAGCCAGACGACGATCAGCGTCCGACCGTCTCGGACCTCAAGGGTGTGCCCCGACCGGGAGCCAAGCGACAGCCACACCACCACCACCGGGCGAACCTGCCCGAATCTTCACGATGAGCGACGGCAACATACGGTCCTCGGCATGACCAACACGCCTGCAACCGCCGACACGACGAACATCCGGCCGTTCGACATCGAGGTGCCGGACGCTGTGCTCGACGACCTTCGCGCTCGACTTCGCAATACCCGTTGGCCCGAAGCAGAGCCGGTCGACGACTGGAGCCAAGGCACTCCTCTGTCCTACGTACAAGAACTCTGTGCGTACTGGGCCGACGACTACGACTGGCGAGCTCGAGAAGCCGCCCTCAACCGCTTCGATCAGTTCATCACCGAGATCGACGGACTCGACATTCACTTCATTCATCAGCGGTCGCCGCATGAGCATGCAACGCCGCTGATTCTCAGCCACGGCTGGCCCGGCTCCATCGTGGAGTTCCACAAGGTGATCGAGCCGTTGACGAACCCTACGGAGTTCGGAGGCGACGCAGCCGACGCCTTCCACGTGGTTGCGCCGTCACTGCCGGGCTACGGGTTCTCGGGCAAACCGTTCACCACAGGGTGGGGGCTGGAACAGATCGGCAAGGTGTTCGCAGAACTGATGGCTCGACTTGGATACGACCGCTACGTGGCGCAGGGCGGCGACTGGGGGGCCGGCATCACTCACGCCATCGGTGCGCTCGACCCCGATCACTGTGCAGCCATCCACATGACCCTTGCAATGGGCGCTCGACCGTCGAGCATCGATGATCCCACCGCGACCGAGCTGCATGCGCTGGAGCGTGCGAAGTACTACAAGGAATGGGACTCTGGATATTCCAAGCAACAATCCACTCGCCCGCAGTCCGTCGGCTACGGGCTGGTCGATTCGCCATCCGCACAAGCGGCCTGGATCGTCGAGAAGTTCTGGGCCTGGACCGACAACTACGGCGAGTCGGGCACCGAAGCTTCACGCCATCCGGAGAACGTGCTGACGCGCGACGAGTTGCTCGACAACATCATGCTGTACTGGATCAACGGCAACGGCGCTTCGTCGGCACGGCTGTACTGGGAGAGTTTCGCCACGCGCCGCCCCCTCAAGATGGGCGACATCGCTGTCGGCTTCGCGTCGTTCCCGCGAGAAGTCATCCCACCAGTCCGGGCATGGGTCGAGCCGATGTACCCGGGGCTCAGCCACTGGGCCGAATACGACAAGGGCGGCCACTTCGCCGCCTTCGAGGTTCCCGACACCTACATCGACGAGATCCGAACGTTCTTCCGCCTCCACCGCTAGAGCGAGCCGTTGGGCTGCGATTCTCAACCGCGGATTTGCGGCTGGCACAGTGTTCCAATTCACTTGGGAGCCGCCCAGGCCGCACGGGTAGCGTCGAGCTGGGCTCGAAGCCCATCACATGAGCACCCCTGAGACACCAGCTTCCGCGCCGATGGAGCCATTCCGCCATGGTCGCGTGCCCGGCACGGCTCGCGCCGCGCTTGCGTATCCGAAGTTCCGATTGGTGTTCATCGGGCTGGCGCTCAGCCAGATCGGCACGTGGATGCAAAACGTGACGCTGCCTGCCTACGTGCAGGACCGCACGTCGAGCCCGGCACTCGTTGGTGTCACCATCGCCGTGCAGCTCGGACCACTGCTGTTTTTGTCCATACCCGGCGGGGCCCTTGCCGACAAGGTGTCCAAACAGAAGCTGATGCTGGTGATGCAGTCCGTGTCGGCGATCCTCACGATCGGCACGGCGCTGCTGGTTGCCCGGGATTCGAGCCTGCTGTGGATCTTTCTCGTACAGGCCGGAATCGGAACGGCGAATGCACTGAATGCACCCGCATTCCAGGCCTCGATGCCGCTCCTGGTCCACCGTTCAGATCTTGCGGGTGCGATCAGCCTCAACTCGGCAATGATCAACGGCACACGGGTGATGGGCCCGGTCTGCGCGGCAATCCTCGCGGCCTTCGGGCTCTCCGTGGCGTGGATCTTCGTCATCAACGCCGCCACCTACCTGTTCTTCATCGCCGCGCTCGTGTTGGTCAAGATGCCCGACGTGAAAGCCGACACGCTGGTGCGCGGCTGGCGCCAACTCGGCGTGGGGCTCACGATCGCTCGCGACCGTCTGGTGTTGAGCCGGCTGCTCGTTGGCATGTTCTCCTTCTCGCTGGTCAGTCTGATCTACGTCGGGCTGTTTCCATCCGTTGCGGAGCTGAACTTCGGAATCGCCGCGGAATCGTCGACCTATCGATGGCTGTATGCAACGTGGGGGCTGGGTGCGTTCTTCGGTGCGATCTCGGTCGGCACCTTTCTGTCGAGGTTCCACCGACGCGTGTTGATCGTGCGTGGATTCACCGGCTTCGGGCTCGCCCTGGCGCTGTTCTCGCAACTCCGAGATCCCGTCACGCCCTTCGCTGTCGGCTTCGTCCTCGGCTTCTTCTATTTCATGACCGCAACCGCGATCACGACGTCGCTCCAGTTGAACTTGCGCGACGGCGAGCGGGCGTCGGTGATGCCGCTGTGGTTCATGGTGTTCGGCGGCACGGTCCCGCTCGGCAACCTGATCGGCGGACTGCTCTTCGAAGTGATTGGAGCACGTGCGGTGCTCGGCGTCGGTGCTGGCTGGGCGCTCTTCCTTGCGTACTGGCTCGACCTTCGCCGCCAACCACCGTCGGCGTTTCTGAGCGAAGTCGACGGCGGCGAGACGCCGGTGACGACGCCGTGATGTCAGCCGTCGTCAAGACCCGCTAAAGAAACTGTCAAGTCGCCTGTCGGAGGGGCCGAAGAAAGTGGCAGAGCAACAAGCACTCGTGCTGCTTCCCGCCAACGCCATGACCTCCTCCACCGCGATTTCTCCGACCGCCGCCACTCGACCTCCGCGCCGTATCCAATCGGTTGCGATCGATGCTCCGCTGCTGCGCTCCGACGTCCTGCAACTGCTCCAGCATCCCGCCGATCGTGTTCGACCCAGCCAGCTCACCGCCCAGATCCTGGATACCGATGGCTTCGCCGATGCTGCGGCCGCCGAATTCGATCGTCGCCAACGCGGCGGACGGAACTGTGCGGTTGCTTCGATCAGCCTCTTCGAAGTGCCCGCCGTCCGGCATCGCCTCGGAAGCCGCTTCGTCTTCGACCTGATCAGCGAGGTGATCGAACTGGTCCGACCGGTGCTTGCTGCTTCAGACCTGATGCACATGTCCGAAGACGGCGAGATCTCGATCTTGGCCAGAGACAATCGGGTCAGCGACGCCGCCGATCGCTTCGACCGCGTGTGCGCCGTGCTGTCCAGTCGACGCTTCGAAACAGCAGGTCGACGGGTGCTGCTCACACCCTCCGCTGGGTACTCGACACTGGATGACGGCGACGACGTTGCGCAAGTTCTGCGCCGCGCCGCCGTTGCGCGGGAGGTCGCCGCGACTCACCTCGACCTCCGACCTCAACGCTGGGAAGCGTTCATGTCCCTCGATTCGTCGTCGTTGGTGGAGGAACCAAAGATCGCGGGCGCGACGGGACCATCGCTACGAGAACGACTCCGCACACCGTTCCAGGTTGCGCTGACCTACGTGATCGGCTTGGTCATCCCCTTCCTTGCGTACTGGGCGCTCGACGCATTCGTCATCGACGTCACCGGCGGGGTGTATCTCCTGGTCGTGGCGTGCCTCGTGCTCACCGGGCTGATGATCGTGATCGAAGCCCAGCATGCGGTCAAGCAGAGACAGCCTCCGGACCCGGCCACGCCCTACCCCCTTGCGACTGCCATCGTGTGCGCCTACCTCCCGAACGAGGCGGCGACGATTCTCGACACGGTCGATGCGTTCCTCGACAACGGCTACGAGGGGGGCCTTCAGATCATCATCGCGTACAACACCCCCGAGGAGCTTCCGGTCGAACATCACCTGCATGCGCTCGCTGACAAGCACGAGATGCTCGACGTGATTCGAGTGACCGGATCGAACTCGAAGGCCCAGAACGTCAACGCGGTCCTCGGACTCGCTCGAGGCGAGTTCACGGCCATGTTCGATGCCGACCACGAGCCCCGACCGGGCAGTTTCGAGCGTGCGTGGAAGTGGCTGTCCAATGGCTATGACGTGGTGCAGGGACACTGCCTCACCCGAAACGGGGACGCCACGAAGCTCGCACGGATGGTGGCGGTGGAGTTCGAGTCGATCTATGCCGTGGCCCACCCCGGACGCGCCCGACTCCACCAATTCGGCATCTTCGGCGGCTCGAACGGGTACTGGCGCACCGAGCTCTTGCACGAAACCCGCATGCGAGGCTCGATGCTCACCGAAGACATCGACTCGGCGCTGCGCGTGATCGAACGCGGCTTCAAGATCCGTTCCGATCGAGACATCGTGTCCGAGGAGTTGGGCACCACCACCTTCCACCAGGTGTGGAACCAGCGACTTCGCTGGTCGCAAGGCTGGTTCCAAGTGACCAAGCAGCACACGACACGTTCGTGGAGGACCACCAAGATCCCGCTGCGCCAAAAGGTCGGCATGTCGTACCTCCTCGCCTGGCGCGAGTTCTATCCGTGGCTCTCGCTGCAGATGTTCCCGCTGATTCTCTACTGGTTGTTCCGCGGTGACACCCTCGATTGGACGCACCCGCTGTGGCTCGGCTCGACACTGTTCGTGTTGCAAATCGGCCCGGTCCAGACCATGTACGCATATCGCCTCGCCGACCCGTCGATCAAGCAACACAAGTCCTGGTTCGTTGCGTTCTTCTTCTTCTCGACGTTCTTCTACACCGAGTACAAGAACGTGATCGCTCGCGTCGCGCACATCAAAGAATTCATGGGCGAGCGCTCGTGGCGGGTGACGCCACGAGGCGACGAGACCGTTGATCTCGAGCCCGTCGAGTGACCTCGCTCCCGACCCGGTGGCGAAAAGCTCGGCTTTTGCCAGCTCCTTGAACAACTCTTGACAGGTTGCACGTCAAGAGTCGCAACTTCGAAGCCGAAGCCTGTGCATGTCACGAATCACTTCGCGCCGTGTCGCGGTTGCACCACTCGCACTCTCGGTCACCCTTCTGGGTGGTGGCCTCGCGCACGCCGACTCGGGCGACAACCCCGACCAGGTCCCCAATCCAGCCGAGGACGACGCCCCCGTCGACGACGTTCCAGTCGATGAGATCGAGCCATTCGTCGAACAGGTGGACGCGCCACTTGCCGACGTCAGCATCGACTACTGGACCAACCGGTCCGGCCAGTCCATCGGCGACGTCGCCAATGGCGAAGCACCCTCGACGTCAGCTGAGTTCTCGGGAGCGTTCGAAGCTCCGAGCAATATCGATGACAACTACGCCGTGCGGATGCGGTCCGTGCTCACGCCCACCGAGTCGGGTCGATACCGCTTCTACGTGGCCGGCGACGACGACGTCCGCCTGTTCTTGAACAAAAACGGCACACAACCAGCGGGCGCGCGTCAGGTGGCCTACATCGCAGGCTGGACCGAGCAGCACCAGTGGGATCGTTACCGCAGCCAGCGCACGCGTTGGTTCGATCTCGAAGCCGGTGAGTCCTACTACGTCGAGATGATCGGCAAGGAGGGCTCTGGCTCGGACCACTACAGCCTCGGCTGGAAGCAGAAGGGTTCCAAGACCATCGAACTGGTCCCCGCTGACGTGCTCGAAGCCACCAACCTCGGCGAAGGCGGTTGGCGTCAACTCACCCCGATCGGACTCCCCGACAGCCCGGCAACGTTCACCGACCCGCAGTTCTCATCCGCATCCGGCGCACAAACACTCGACATCTCGTGGGCGGCGCCTGAGAACGCCTCGTTCTACAAGGTGCGCCTCGAAGGGGGCGGCGAGGTCCGCAAGGTGACCGTCGACGACCCGAATGTGTCGTTCGAGAACTTGGTGCCGGGCACCCGGTACCTCGTGGAAGTCGCCCCCGGCAACGCAGGCGTGGTGCAGCCCCCCGCTTCGTTCGTTGCGGTGACCGGCTACGGCGAGTACCCGACTCCGATCACGCCGGTCGAATCCGCCGGCGATGCCTCGGTCGTCTATGAGACCTGGGACAACGCGTGGTGGACGCTCGCCTCGGTCGACGAAGGTACCGCTGCGACCAACACGAGCACGCTCTCCTGGGGTCTCGAGGCCCCGCCGATGCAGGGCGAAAACCACGCAACCCGGTTGCGAGCGCTCGTGACGCCGGAGGTCTCCGGCGAGTACCGCCTGTATCTCTCGGGCGACGACGACGCCCGCCTGTTGTTCAACCGTCGCAACCACCAAGCCCGTGGGGCGCGGACTGCGGCCTACGTGTCCGGCTGGACCGAGCAGTATCAGTGGGACCGCCATCAGAGCCAGGAGTCCCGGGTCTACAACCTCGAAGCCGGAACGAGCTACTACATCGAAGCCATTGGAGTGCACGCATTCGGCCTCGACCACCTCGAAGTCGGGTGGAGCCTCGACGGCGGTGAGATCGAAGTGATTCCCGCATCCGTACTCACTCCCACGTCGCTGGGTGGCGGAGGATGGCGCGAGTCCGCAGCTGCGCTACCTCGCCGCGCCGACCGCCCCACCGACCTCGCCGTCGAGCGCACGATCGACACGATCAATGCCACCTGGACTGCGCCCGAAGCAACCGAGACCCGAGGGGAGGCGGACAGCTATGTCGCCGAACTGCGGATCGGTACCGAGGTGGTGCAGACCATCAATGTGGAAGGAACCTCAGCGACGTTCGACGTCGACAACACCGACACCCGCTACCGAGTCGTGGTGCGAGCGTGGAATGCGGGCGGCCGGGGCGGTGCCCGAGGAACCGGTGTCGCACCGATTCGCCCAGAGATCGCGTTGACCCCCATCTTCGAATGTGTCGAAGTGACCGACGCCGGTTCGCTGGCATGGTTCGGGTATTCGAACGAGTCGACACTCGCCGGGGAGCCGACCGCTGTCCAACGAGACGCCGGAAATCGCAACCGCATCCGACCAAACGCACTCGCGGACGTTGCCGTGCCCAGCGACTTCGAGATCGGCGAACACCTGCGGGTGGTCAGCGTCGACATCACCGACGTCACACGTCCGCACCGCGTCGGCTGGCGTTTGCATCGTTCGATCGTGCGAGTGGATCCCACACAGTTCTGCGAGGTCCCGGAGCAACCGGTGACACCGGATGAGCCGGTCGTGCCAGACGAGCCCGAGATGCCCGACGAGCCCGAGAGCCCGCAGCCCCCTGACGACATCACCGAGCCCGACGCCCCCGAAAATGCTCCCGAAGACGACGCCCCCGAAGACGACGCTCCGAGCGACGACATTCCAGGTGACGACGTTTCGGAAGACACCGAGACCGCGCAAGACGCCGGAACACCGGAAGGTTCCGAGACGCCCGAGACGCCCGAAGGGGCCGGAGACCCGTTACTGGACGACGGCGCCCAGAACTCCGAGACGCCGGAGCGAGTCATCCAGACCCGAGCCCCGGTTCCGACCGACTGACGGACTCCTCACCCTCAGGAGTCGGTGAGAGCAGCCACCACTCGCTCCAGGCCCGCTGACCTGCTGGCCTTGACGAGCACGACGTCACCATCACCCAGGGCTCCGAGCGCCGAGAGCGGGTCCTCGGTCGGACGCACGCCGTACATGTCGGTGCCGACAGCAATCAGGTCCACGCCGAGCCCTTCGGCCTGACGGGCCACGTCCCGGTGACCTTCGCCGGGATCATCCAGCTCACCCATCTCGCCCAGCACAGCGAAACGACGGGTTGCCTCCATCGCCACGACGGCGTCGAGCGCGGCTGCCATCGACGTGGGATTTGCGTTGTACGCATCGTTGATGACCACCGCACCACTCGACAACTGCGTGATCTCCATACGCATCTCCGACACGCCCGCGTCGGCCAGGGCGGCAACGCACGCTTCGAGCGTGACCCCGAGGGTTCCCGCCACCGCAACCGCAGCTGCCGCGTTCATTGCCATGTGTGCGCCGCTGACTGCCAGCTCCACGTCAGCACTGCCCCACGGCGTTGCCAGGGCGAAACGCGGCCGGGCGAGCGCATCGAGATGGAGGCCGCTGATCCGAACGTCGCCCGTCGTACCGAACGTCAACACCGACGCGCTGGTGTGTCGCGCCATCGCAGCCACGCGGTCGTCGTCCGCGTTGAGGACCGCGGTGCCACTGCTCGACAGTGCCTCCACGATCTCGCGCTTCGCTTTGGCCACGCCTTCGATGCCGCCGACTCGTTCGGTGTGTGAGTAGCCAACGGTCGTCACGACCCCGATCTCGGGGCGAGCCACATCACAAAGCCGCGTGATTTCGCCGAATCCGCGCATCCCCATCTCAACGACCAGCGCCTCGGCGTCATCGGGCGCGTTCAAGATCGTGATCGGCAAGCCCTGCTCGTTGTTGAAACTGCGTTCGTTCGCCGTGGTTCGCAGCGACGCGCCACACGCAGCCGCCACCAGATCCTTCGTCGTCGTCTTGCCGACACTCCCGGTGATTCCCACGACTCTCGCTGACGAACGTTGCCGAGCGAATGCTGCAAGCGACATCAAGGCGTGCGAGGTGTCAGCAACCTCGATGATCGTTCGATCTCCGCCAACCGCAATGGCCTCGCTCGCGAGCGTCACCGCAGCACCGCTCGTGAACGCCTCGTCGATGAACTCGTGACCATTGCGCTCGGCCACGATCGGCACGAAGAGCTGCCCCGATTGGATCGAACGCGTGTCGAATGACGCCCCATCGAACTCACGATCGGGGCCGATGACGCGCCCCCCGATTCCAGCGGCGGCCTCGGATGCCAGCATCTTCATGGGGCCGAACGGTACCGTCGCAGCCATGACCGAGACCGGGATGCAACCCGCCGAGTCCGAGCTGCAGGCCAGCACCGACGATCGGATCAGCCTGATCGTGCTGTTCGGCGGCGAATCTGCCGAGCACGATGTGTCCTGCACCACGGCCGCCCATGTGCTCGCAGCAGCTGACCCGTCGAAGTACCGAATCACCCCGGTCGGGATCTCGACGGCGGGACGATGGTCATTGGCAGATGCAGCCGTCGATGCGCTCGCTGCAGGGCCCGACACGCTGCCCGCACGCCTCGATCCATCGGGCTCCGACGTGTCGCCCACCGCGCTGCTCAGTGCTGCGGCGGCGGAACCAGCCACCACGGTCGTGATGCCACTGCTGCATGGGCCGATGGGAGAAGACGGCACCGTGCAGGGCCTCATCGAGCTCGCCAACCTCGCCTACGTGGGAGCGGGCGTACTCGGCTCGGCTGTGGCGATGGACAAGGCCATGGCAAAGCAGGTGCTGCACGCCGCGGGGATCCCCCAGGCTCGATACCACGCAGTGGCCGAACACGAGATCACCCCGACGTTGCCCGATGACATCGCGGCCGATCTCGGGCTCCCGGTCTTCGTCAAGCCCGCCAATATGGGCTCGTCGGTCGGGGTGTCGAAGGCAACCACGCTCGATGAGCTCCGCGCTGCGATCGATGTGGCCCTCGCCTACGACGAGATGATCGTCATCGAAGAAGCCGTCGTCGGTAAAGAGATCGAAGTCGCCGTGCTCGGCAACCTCGACCCGCAGGCCGCCACCCCCGGCGAGATCGTGCCCGGCGACGACTTTTACAGCTACGACGACAAATACGTCTCGGACCAATCGTTTGCGGTGATCCCTGCTCCCATTGGAGCCGATGCACTCGAAGAAGCTCGCGAACTCGCCATTCGCACGTTTCGAGCGCTGCGCTGCGAAGGGCTGTCCCGCGTCGACTTCTTCTGGGAGGACCCTGCAGACTCAGCGGGCCGCCAGCGAGGCTTCTTGTGTAACGAAGTGAACACCATGCCCGGCTTCACCCCGATCTCCATGTTTCCGAAGATGTGGATTGCAGACGGCGTGAGCTACCCCGAGATCATCGACCGGCTCGTCGACCTCGCCCTCGAACGCCACGGCCGTCGCCGCCGTAACACGGCGCGTTGAGCCGGGCCCGCCGCCGACGACAGCAACGGCTCTAGCCTGAGTGCCGCTCATGAATGACTCGAATCCCCACGACGCCACCGCCCCGGCTGCCAACTCCGATCACTACCCGATGGACGAACCCAGCGGTGACCTCGCCGATTTCTTTGCCGAAGGCGAGGCCCCAGATTCTTCGATGGAAGATGGCGCTGCTGCAATTGGACGCCGCATCACCGAAGCACGCGAAGCACTGGACGATTCGATCGAAACGCTCGCCGAGCGTCTCGGTGTCACCGCCGACACGGTCGAGGCGTGGGAGTCAGGCGACCGCCCCCTTCGAGCGAACCACATGACACGGGTCTCGGGCGTGCTCGGCATCAGCTTGTCGTGGCTGATCATGGGGCGAGGCATCGAACCAATGGCCGAGCCAACCGATCTGGAGAGTCTGCGTTCCGACCTGTCAGCGGCGCGTTCTCGGCTCGACGACATCGTCAACGAACTCGCCGTGCTCGATCAGCGACTCGCGCTGTTCACCACCGACTGAGACAACCCCAACCTCAGCGCCCCGGCAGACCTGCAGCTGATCGGGTCGGCGATCACGTCGACGGCGTGAGCGCAGCACGAAGGAACTCGCGGAGCTCGTCGCGGAGCTTGCGCAGGCCGGCAGCATCGGCAACCCAGCCAACAGTGCGCAGCGCAGCCGGCTCGGTAGCGATACCCGTCAACGTGGCGTAGCCGAGCGCTGCAACCAGGCCGGGATCGCCTCGACGCAACCGTCCGGCATCCATCTCACTTTCGAGGTAACTCACGGCCCGGTCGACCATTGGTTCCACTCGTTGCCGTAAACGGTCTGACTGGCCGATGTCGAGTCGACTTGCCTCACGGACCAGACCGAGCAGCGCCGGTCGCCGCACAGCCGGACGGAACACGGCCCGCACGATGGCGTCGATGCGCTCCAACGGATCGTCCGGCGCCGATCGGACCGCGGCGTCGATGACCACGAACAGTTCTGCCGCTACCGCATCGAGCACCTCGTCAACGAGCGCATCCTTCGACGAGAACCAGTACAGGACCGTCTGCTTGCGCACGCCCACGTCACGAGCGATCTCGTCGAGCGACACCGCATCGACCCCGCGTGCGCCGAACAGGTCGACCGATACATCGATGATCCGGTCACGTGTTGGTGCCACGGCAGTCATCGCTGTCCCGTCTCGGGAGCGGTGGGGCAGCCGTTGAAGTGAGGATCGATCATCTCTCTACCAATTGGTAGAGGATCGTGATAGAACTGTCAACCGTGATGGCTGACACGATCCCCGAATCGCTCGCGGGCAAACGCATCGCAATCACCGGGTCGACCGGTTTCGTCGGTACGGCGCTGGTGGAACGCCTCCTTCGGGCTGTGCCCGACTGCGAGCTGATTCTGCTGGTCCGCGACGGTCGACGCACCCCTGCGGCCAAGCGCACCCAACGCGAGATTCTCAAGAACGATGCTTTCGACCGCCTGCGCGACACTCACGGCGACGGCTTCGACGAGATGACGTCTCGTCGGGTGCGCACGGTTGCGGGTGACGTCACTCGCGACGGTCTCGGCCTCAGTGACGCCGACCGAGAGCTGTGGGGCACGGCCGACACCATCATTCACTCTGCGGCCGCCGTGTCATTCGATTCCCCGATGGACTCAGCAGTGGAGATCAACCTGCTCGGCCCCACCCGGATCGCGAATCTTGCCAATGACATGGGCGTCACCCCGCATCTCGTTGCCGTCTCTACGTGCTACGTCGCAGGAAACCGCCGAGGCAACGCTCCCGAGATCCTCGTCAGCGACGGACCCTTCGACATCGGCATCGACTGGCGGACCGAAGTCGCCGCCACGAAGCGGTTGCGCTCTGACACCGATGCGCTGTCGCGCCTTCCAAACCAGCTCAAGGTGTTCCGCAAAGAAGCGCGAGCCGAGATCGGCGCTGCGGGAGCGCCGGCCATTGCCACCAAGACCGAGGACCTGCGCAACAAGTGGGTCAAGGCCGAGTTGGTGAAGGCCGGACGCATGCGCGCGGCGAGCGTTGGTTGGCCCGATGCCTACGCGTTCACCAAAGCACTCGGCGAACAAGCCCTCACCGACGTCAAGGGCGACGTTCCGGTGTCGATCGTGCGTCCGTCGATCATCGAATCTGCGCTCGCTGAGCCGAAGCCCGGTTGGATCCGTGGCTTTCGCATGGCCGAGCCGGTCATCATTTCCTTCGCCCGCGGGCTCCTGAAAGAGTTCCCAGGCGTTCCGGAAGGAACGGTCGACGTGATTCCGGTCGACATCGTGGTAGCTGCGATCATCGCCGTTGCCGCAGCGGGCCCCGACGATGCACCCGACATCACGCACGTGGCATCCGGTGGCATCAACCCGCTCAAGTATCGCCAGATGGTCGACAACGTCACGGGCTGGTTCACCGCGAACCCGCTCTATGACCCCAAGGGTCAGCCCATCGTCGTTCCCGAGTGGCGTTTCCCTGGCCGGGGACGCGTGCAACGCCAACTCACGCAGGCCAAAACGGCGCTGTCCGCAGCCGACAAGGTGCTGCAGACGCTGCCGCTGCGGGGCAAGCAAGCCGAACTGTCCGCCCAACTCGAAGAAAAGCGGATGGAAGTCGAGACCGCACTCGAGTACGTCGAGCTGTACGGGTTGTACACCGAATGCGAAGCGATCTACCAGGTCGACAATCTGTTGAGTATCTGGGACGGCCTTGGCAAACAGGACCAGGCCGACTTCAACATCGACCCCCGCTCGGTCGACTGGGACCACTACATCAACAACATCCACCTGCCGTCGATCATCCAGCACGCCCGCGTGAAGACCACGCCGGGCGCTTCGAAGTCGACCGACCGCATGGCACGCATGCGCAAACAGGCGCTCGATCCACGGCGTCAAGTCGCTGCATTCGATCTCGAGAACACGCTGATCTCGTCCAACGTGGTCGAGTCGTTCTCCTGGCTGGCAACTCGCCGCCTCGACACCCCCGAGCGGATTCGCTACGCAGCACGGACCATCCTCGAAGCCCCCGGACTGTTGCGAATGGATCGCCAAGACCGCACCGACTTCTTGCGCCACTTCTACCGTCGCTACGAAAACGCACCGATGGAACAGATCGAGATCGACGCACAGGAGATGCTGACGCAGTTGATCATGACGAAGTCGTTCCCCGAAGGTCTGCGGCGTGTTCGCGAACATCGTGCACTCGGCCATCGAACCGTGCTAATCACCGGTGCGCTCAGCTTTGCCGTTGCCGGGCTCAAGCCGCTGTTCGACGAGATCGTCGCCGCCGAGATGATGGTGCGCCCCGACGGCACGCTGTCGGGCGAGATGCACTCCGTACCGCCGACCGGTGAGGCTCGGGCGCAGATCCTCGCCGACTACTGCTCGGCGGAAGGCCTTGATATCGGCGAAGCCGTTGCCTACGCCGACTCGTCGTCGGACCTGCCGCTGTTCGAAGCCGTCGGGTTCCCGGTGGCCGTGAATCCGGAAACACGCTTGGCCACGATTGCCCGCAAGCGGGGATGGCTCGTGGAGCACTGGAGCAAAGCCAACGGGGCACCCAAACCGCTGCTGCCGATCGGAGAGTTGATGGTGGAACGAGAGCGCACCCGCAGGTTCTCGAGCAACTCGAAGCGAGCGCGCGCATGAGAGCACTCCAGATCCGCCGCAACGTCGCCAAGTTCGGTGCGGCACGTATTCTCGGCGCCGTTTCGCCGTCGGGCTCCACCAAGATGGGTCCGCTCGAACATCGGACGATCGACGACCCGGAGTGCCCGGGCCAAGGTTGGCATCGTGTTCAGACCCGCATGGCTGGCATCTGCGGGTCCGACTTGTCACTCGTGGGTGGCACCGCGTCCACCTACTTCGACGACTGGGTCAGCTTTCCGTTCGTGCCCGGCCATGAGATCGTCGGCGAAATGGCAGACGATGGTCACGCCCAGCTCCCAGCGGGCACACGCGTGGTGCTGGAACCGGTGCTCGGACACGCTGCGCGTGGAGTGCTACCACCCTTCGACGGCGCATCTCCGGCTGATGGCGACGACTATGCGCACCTGGCCGTCACCTCTCCCGAGGGCATCGAGCCGGGGATCCAGACAGGATTCTGCTGTTCCACCGGTGGCGGCTGGGCACCATGGTTCTGGGCGCACGAGTCTCAACTCCACGCGATCGACCCCGACATGCCCGACGAGCGGGCGGTACTGATCGAACCGTTTGCGGGCGGGATCCATGCAGCACTGATGGCCGCTCCCGCACTCGTCGACATCGAACGACCCGTCGTGGCGATCCTCGGGGCGGGCACGATGGGGCTCGCCGCAGTCGCTGGACTCCGTCGCTACGTCCCAGATGTCCGGATCATCGTCGGCGCTCGGTACCCGCACCAACGAGCACTTGCGAGCGCGCTCGGGGCTGATGTCGCCGTTGCTGCATCCGAACTCGACCGCGCGGTTCGACGTGAAGTCGGCTGCCACATGATCGGCAACGGCGAGTCCGGCGCACTCTCGGGTGGCGCCCACGTCACGATCGATGCCGTCGGCTCGTCGGCGTCCATCGCGGACTGCCTGCGCTTCACGAAACCGCGTGGTCGCATCGTGCTGCTCGGAATGCCCGCGCAGATCGATGTCGACATGACCGGGCTGTGGCACCGCGAGATCGAACTCAAGGGCGCATACACCTACGGCACCGAAACGTTGCCTGATGGCTCGACAGCATCGACGTTCTCGCTGGCCATCGACACCGTGGGTGCCGTGCAAGCCGAGCGCTTGCTCTCTGCAACGTACCCACTTGGCGACCACGTCGACGCAATCAGCCACGCCGCCAGCGCCGGCCGCCGCGGCGCGGTGAAGATCGCCTTCGACCTGCGAGCCGCCCAATGACCCCCACCGCGCTCGTTACTGCCCCGTTCGTTACGGGCCTGGCCCGTAACGAACAGCCTCCGACCCAAGCGTTCGTTACGGGCCAGGCCCGTAACGAACAGACCGAGGAAACCTGACATGCCACGCCCCGGATTCGTTCTCGATGTCGATCGCTCGACACCACCCACCTTGTTCTGGCGCGGCGAAGGCTTCAGCCTCGAACGCCTGCCCGCCGATCGCAGCCGCATCATCTATCCGCCCGAGCCGCTCAAGGGCCTCGACAACCTCGACGGACACATCCGCGAGGCGCTGCTGAACCCGCTCGACATGGATCCGCTGCCCGAGCTGTTGAAGCCGGACATGAAGCTCACGATCTGCTTCGACGATGCGAGCCTGTCGTTGCCCAAGATGCAGCGCCCGGACAACCGTCAGCGAATCATCGAAGCAGTGCTCGACATGGCAGCAGCGGCGGGAGTCGACGACGTGCACATCATTGCAGCGCTCGGGCTGCACCGCCGGATGCACGAGTACGAGTTGCGCCACGTGCTCGGCGACCGGATCGTCGACGCGTTTCTCCCCAAGGGACTGCTGTACCAGCACGATGCCGAGGACCCCGAGAACCTCGCCGTGATCGGCCACACCGACGAAGGCGAGATCCTCGAGATCAACAAGCGCGCCGCCGAGTCCGACCTCGTGGTGTACGCCAACGTGAACCAGGTTGCTATGGACGGCGGCTGGAAGTCGCTCACCACCGGTTTGGCCAGCTACAAGTGCCTGTCGGTTCACCACAACCCCGAGAGCTTGCAGAACACTCGCAGCCTCATGGACCGCCACCACTCCGCCCTCCACAAGTCCATCTGGCGGATGGGCAAGCTGCTGCGCGACTCCGGGCCAAAGGTGTTCCAGGTCGAGACCACCATCAATACCGAAGCATTCCCGAAGCCGTTCGAATTCCTCGCCAAGCGCGAGTGGGAATGGACTGCCAAGGACCGCGGGTTGTTCCTTGCCAGCAGCAAGAGCCTGAACAAGCTGCCGAATCGGCAGAAGCGCAAGATCTTCCACGGCATCGAAGCGCCGTACCGCACCACGAGCGTGCAGGCCGGCTTCACCGAGACGGTTCATGAGCAGACGCTCGAGAACGTCTACAAGCAGCACATCGTCGAAGTCGAAGGACAGACCGACATCCTCACGATGGGCATCCCGTTCATCAGCCCGTACAACCCCGAGTCGATCATGAACCCGATCCTCGTGATGTGCATGGGCCTCGGCTATCTGTTCAACATGTACCGCGGCAAGCCGCTGGTGCGTGAAGGAGGTGTGGTCATCATGACGCACCCCACATACGAAGAGTTCCATCCGGTCCACCATCCGAGCTACATCGACTTCTTCGACGAAGTGCTCGCAGACACCACCGATCCGGCCGTGATGTCGACGAAGTGGGAGAAGAAGTACGCCGAGGACGAGTGGTACCGCCACCTGTACCGCACCAGCTATGCCTACCACGGCGTTCATCCCTTCTACGCGTGGTACTGGGGCGCCCACGGCCAGCAGCACGCCGGCAAGGTGATCATCGTCGGCGGATACGCCTCGGCGGTCCGCAAGCTCGGGTTCACGCCTGCTTCGACGATGAACGACGCGCTCGAGATCGCCTCCGACACCGTGGGCCGTTCACCCAGCATCAGCCATCTCCACGTTCCCGGCGTGCTCGTGGCCGACGTCAAGTGACCTGACCATGACCGGACGCACCACTCGTCAGTTCATCCGCCGGGCACAACGTCCAGAGGGCTCTGGCAACTCGATCAAGATCGCCCAGCGTGCTGCGGGCACGGTGGAGGGCGCCATGCGCACCGCCGCCAAACCGTTGGCCCGGTACGGGTTCCCGTACCGCAAACCCTCGGCACCCAAGAGCGTCACGGTGCCGCGATCACCCAACCGCCTCGGCGATGCCTACGAGACCGACTGGGCTCGCCGCCCGCTGGCCAAGGCCGTTCGCGGCGTCATCGTCGAAGGGCCGCTGCGTGCCGCAGTGCGCACGATTGCCAGCCCGACCGTGACCGGCCTCGACCGGCTGACGGACCTGCTGCGCACCGACGATGGCGAAGCACCCCAGCCAGTGATCTTCGCTCCCAACCACCACAGCCACATCGACACCGGCGTGATGATCGGGGCGATCCCGTCGGCATGGCGCCAGCAACTCGTGGTTGCTGCCGCAGCTGATTACTTCTTCGACGCAACGTGGAAAGCAGCGCTGTCGGCCCTGGCACTCAATGCCATCCCGATCGACCGCGATGCCACGAGCCGAGCGACATTCGACCGCTTACGCGATGTGATTGCCGATGGCAACAGCCTGATCATCTACCCGGAAGGCGGCCGCTCCCCAGACGGCTGGGGCCAGGACTTCAAGGGTGGCGCCGCGTACCTGTCCGTGCGGACCGGCGCACCCATCATTCCCGTCCACCTCGATGGCACCGGTGAGATCTTCGGCAAGGGGTCGAGCAAGCTCTCTCCTGGGCGCACCACCGTGTTGTTCGGCACCCCCCTCGTGGCCGACGAAGGCGAGAACACGCGCCGATTCAACGAACGCATCGAGGCAGCCGTCACTCGCCTCGGCGACGAGACGCTCACCGACTGGTGGACGGCATCGCTGAACGCTGGACGTGGCGACAGTCCCAAGCTGTCGGGCCCAGGCTCGACGAGTTGGCGCCGCCAGTGGACCCTTGGCGAAAAGCGTCGCCTCAGCACCGCAGGGATCCGCCGTCGCCGCACGCGCCGCTGGCCAGACCTGGGCTGACTCATCAAACGTGCCTGACACTTTTGATGAGTCGGGGCATGGTTGCGCCTGCACAGGTCTGAGGCTGCGGCACACTGGAGACCTGATGAAGCATCGCAGTCTGTTCTTGCTCTTTGCGCTCGCAGCGTCCGCATGCACCCAGGAGGCCGCCGTACCTCCGGCGAGCACCGAGGCCACGATTGCTGACGCCACCACGACCGTTGCGCCTGTGCCAACAGAGGTTGCGCCTACGCAAGCCGAGGAGCAGGCACCCGACACGGCGCCCGACACGACGCCGGAGAACACGACGCCGGTGGAACCCGAGGTTCCCGAGTCCACCATGGCGCCGACCACCACCATCGCCGCAACCGACTCCCCCACCACCGTGTCCACCGAGTACTTCATCGGCGGCGAGCCCGACGGATGGCTGTACCTCGGTCGGTGGACCGGCAACGACTGGGAGGCCGACCGCGACGAGAACCAGGTCTTGCGCACGCCCACGATCGGTGACGGCGACAGCGTGAACGTCACCGAACTCGACGTGGCGCCCATCGTCGGGTCCACCGAGGGGATCGCCGAAGCATGCGCAGACGGCCGGACTGGGCCGGTGATTTCGCCGAATGCTCGAGCACCCCAGATCCCTGGGTTCGGATACCGGTCCATTGCCTTCCCGGCCGACTGGTCAACGCAGCCACGCCCGGCCGTTCTGGTCGATGCCTCGGTCGACTCCTACCTCGACGCCGGTCGAGCGGCGTTCGACGACCTCGACATCGATACCGCTGACGCGGCAATCGCCCAGCTCGTGGTGAGTGATCTCGACGGAGACGGTGACACCGAAGCACTCGTGGCCTTCGACGGGACCGGGTTCTCCGCGTTGCTGCTGATCGACGCCGACAGTGGTGCCGCGATCACCCTTGCTCGCAGCGTCACCGAGACTCCCACAGCAGTCGACGACGAGGAGCCCGATCCCGCGGCGGTGACGCCGAACGAATCGTTCCGCGTGCTCGCCGTGGCGGACGTGAACGGCGACGCTCAGTCCGAGATCGTCACCCACGCGTTCGAAGGCAACAGCGCAGTGGTGAGCCTGAACGTCTACGACGGCACCGAGGTGACCCCGGTCCTGACAGCGGGCTGCTGACACACCGCTGGGCTCGCTCGTCCGCCAGCAGGCCTACCAGGTGTCAATCTGCTTTCGAGTGCCGAGCGCGGGCGGTGGTGCTGCAGCAAGCAGCGTTGCGATCCAGCCCCGGGTGTCAGCCGGGTCGATGACGTCGTCGATCTCGAAGTGACTCGCGATGTTGGATGCCTTGCCGTGGGCATACATGCGGTCGACCATCTGCTGGAACAGCACCTCGCGTTCCTCATCGTCGGTGACCGCCTCGAGTTCCTTGCGGAATCCAAGCCGAACTGCGCCTTCGAGACCCATTCCGCCGAACTCGCCCGTCGGCCATGCCAGACAAGCAAGCGGCGCTTTGGTCGAGCCGCCCATCATTGCCTGCGCGCCCAACCCGTATGCCTTGCGGGTGACCACGGTGATGGTGGGCACCGTCAAGTTCGCACCGGTGACGAAGAGACGCGAGCAATGTCGAACCAGTGCCGTTTCTTCGATGTCGGGGCCGACCATCATCCCCGGCGTGTCGCACAGGGTGATCACCCCAAGCCCATGCGCATCACACAACTGCATGAAGCGCGCTGCCTTGTCGGACCCGTCGCTGTCGATCGCTCCACCGAGATGGCGAGGGTTGTTGGCGAGCACGCCGACCGGTCGACCTTCGATCCGAGCGAGTGCCGTGACCATTCCCGCTCCGAAGTCACGTCGCAGTTCCAGAACCGACCCCTCATCGAAGATCCCGTCGATGGCTTCACGAATGTCGTAGGCGCGCAGCCGATCGAGCGGCACCACGTCGCGCAGCGCAGTCTGATCTGGCGCAGTCCACTCCGACACCGACCCCTGGAAGTAGCTCAGGTATCGCTTCGCGACCTCCACTGCCTCGGCCTCATCGGCAACGACGATGTCTACGACACCATTCGAACGCTGCACGTCGATCGGGCCGATCTCTTTCGGGGCGAACACCCCGAGCCCGCCGCCTTCGATCATTGCGGGGCCACCCATGCCGATGTTGCTGTCTTCGGTGGCGATCACCACATCACAGCACCCGAGGATCGCCGCGTTGCCTGCAAAGCAGTAGCCCGATGCAATGCCCACGATCGGCACGGTCCCGGACAGCTCGGCGAACCACCAGAAGGCCAGGCAATCCAGACCGCTGACACCAGGCGCATCGGTGTCACCAGGCCGCCCACCACCCCCTTCGGTGAAGAACACGATCGGGGTCCGCAACTGAGCGGCCACCTCGATCAGTCGATCCTTCTTGCGATGGTTCTGCGCCCCCTGCGTTCCCGCCAGGACGGTGTAGTCGTACGACATCACCACGGTCTTGGCTGCCTGCTCAGCAAAGAACGCACCATTGACATCGCCGATTCCACCGACGAGTCCGTCACCCGGAGTGTTGGCGATCAGATCCTCGATCTCACGGCGACGTCGTTGAGCCGCCACGACGGTCGGCCCGTACTCGACGAAGGTGTCGGCATCGACCAGATCCGCAACGTTCTCTCGAGCGGTTCGCTTGCCCTTTGCGTGTCGCTTGGCAACGGCGTCCGCACGCTGCGCATCGTGTCCGGCCTCGTGGCGGGCAATCACATCGGCCAGGTCAGGTCGATCGAGGCCTCTCGGCGACGCCAGCACTTCTGCAGCGCCTGTCGGGGGCGGCAGCTCGCCGCCGACCGGGTCGGTTGAGACTGCGCCAACGTCGATCGTCACCACGGGGTCGCCGACCATCAGCGTTGCCCCCACCGACGCCAGCATCTCCGCAACCGTTCCTGCGTCAGACGCGACGATCTCGTGGTGCATCTTCATCGATTCGATGAGTGCGATCACGCCACCTGCGTTCACATGTTGGCCAACGGCCACGTGCACGCTCACGATCGTTCCCTGCAACTCGGTGGCGACCACCATTCGATCGGTCACTCGTGCGTCCAGTCCGTCATGGTCGCAGTCTCGCGCTCAGCGCTGCTCGCAACGGAGCCGGTCAGGCGGAATCACTGCTTGGTGATCGCTGGAACGTCGTGATGGACACCTCACCCATCACCAGGTCAGCAGCAACCGCAGCGAACAGCGCCGGCACGATGAAGCCCGGTTGTCCCGTGGTCTCCGCCACGAACATCACCGCGGCGAGCGGTACGCGGTAGCCGGCACCGAGGAACGCAGCGATGCCCAGCAGCACGTAGAGCGCCGGATCGACGGTGTTGAACACTTCGCCAACGACACGGCCGACCAAGGCGCCACCGACGACGAGTGGGATGAACACACCGCCGACTCCGCCACCGGCCAGCGTGGCAGCGGTTGCGAACATGCGCAGGAAGAACACGGCGACGAGGACCCAGAGTGCTTGAGGTTCGAACAACCAGGAGAACACCTCGTACCCCGACCCCAAGGTGAGGCTCTCACCGTCCGCCGGGTCCCATCCCTCGGCGGTGATGATTCGAGTGATGAAATACAGCGTGCTGAGCGACATGCCCGCAACGATGAGACGCGAGCTGAGTGGACGCAGCGTGAATGCCTTGGCAGCGCGCATGATCCGCGAGAAGACACGGGCGCCGATCGCACAGAAGATGCCGATCAGCACGGCACCGAAGAGGTCAACGTATTGAAACAGTGACACCGTGCGTTCGTCATCGGGGAACGTGAAGATCGGGCGAGTGCTGCTGAGCGCCGCGAACGTGAGGTACCCCGACGCACTGGCCACCAGAGCCGGCAGCAACATACGACGCGCCATCTGGTCACGGAACGGAACTTCCAATGCGAAGATCGCTCCCGTTGCTGGCGCCTTGAAGATCGCGGCCACTCCCGCAGCCGCCCCGGCAACGAGCAGGGTTCGGTAATCAGCGCCGCGGAACGCCGCAGGCAAGCGACGCTGGATCATCGCGCCAAGGGCAGAACCGCCGTACATCGAGGGGCCTTCGAGCCCCATTGCTCCACCGGATCCCAGGGTGGTGAACGCTGCGGCGATCCGCCCGACGAAGGCTCGCCAGCGAAGCGGGTACTCGGAGTCGTGGAAGCTGCGCAGATACTCGTCAGACGTCGCCGGGCTGGCTCCTGCGCCGACGCTCTTGAGAATCAGTGCTGATGCGATCAACCCGAGCGTGGGCACGATCAGACCCCACCGCCAGTCAGCTTCCTGCAGCGCATGGAACGCCAGTTCGGCCACGACGTACTCGAAGTACCGGACGAAGACTCCGGTCACCGCTCCGGTGACCGCGGCAAGCAGCACGACCTCTCTGGAACGTCGAACCAGATCTCGGAACTCATCGGTGCGGAGGTCGAGCGAACCGGGTGCCAGACCCTGCTTCACTCTGTCGCGCCACACGTCGGTCAACTCTAAGCCCGCAACAGTCCGGTGTGCGGGCATCCGAGCTTCAGTTTCGGCGAAATCGTACGATGAATCATGTATGGACATTGCGCTCGTCACCGGATCTGCCGGACTCATTGGTTCCCAAGCAGCGGAGCACTTCGCAGGCCTCGGTCTCCACGTGGTGGGGGTCGACAACGACATGCGCAAGGTGTTCTTCGGCGATGACTCGTCCACGGCGTGGATGGCCACGGCGCTGGAACAGAAGCTGGGCAGCTCCTACACGCACGCCACGCTCGACATCCGTGACCGGCCTGCGGTCGAGGAGCTGTTCAAGCAGTACGGCACCGACATCAAGGTCGTGATCCACACCGCTGCGCAACCCAGCCACGACTGGGCCGCCCGCGACCCCTTCACCGACTTCGATGTGAACGCCGTCGGCACGCTGAACATGATCGAGAACACTCGTCAGCATTGCCCTGATGCGGTGTTCATCTTCACCTCGACCAACAAGGTCTACGGCGACACCCCGAACCGGCTGCCGTTGAACGAGCTCGAGACCCGCTGGGAGATCGACCCGAGCCACGACTACAACGACGGCATCAAGGAGGACATGTCCATCGACATGACGAAGCACAGCCTGTTCGGTGCCTCCAAGGTCGCTGCTGACATCGTGGTGCAGGAGTACGGCCGCTACTTCGACATGAAGACCTCATGCTTTCGTGGTGGAACCCTCACCGGCCCGAACCACTCCGCAGCTGAACTCCACGGATTCCTGGCGTACATGATGCAGTGCACCATGTCGGGCACCCCGTATCGGGTGTTCGGCTACAAGGGCAAACAGGTCCGCGACGCCATCCATTCATCCGATCTGATCAACTGCTTCGAGGAGGTCTACAAGGCCCCGCGCAGCGCGGAGGTGTACAACATCGGCGGCGGGCGCTTCTCACACACGTCGATGCAAGAAGCCATCGCCATGTGCGAAGACATCACCGGCAAGCAACTGGAACGCACGTACCTCGACGAGAATCGGATCGGCGACCACATCTGGTGGGTCGGAAGCAATGCCCGCTTCGAGGAGCACTACCCGAACTGGACGCAGAAGTACAACGTGCGTGCGATCCTCGAAGAAATGTGCGAAGCAAACAAAGACCGCTGGTCCTGAACCGATGATCGATCTCGGGAAGGTCTCCGTTCTGGGCGTCCACATCGATGCCGTCGACTACGAAGCGGCAACGAAGCGCATCATCGACGCCGCCCATGATGGCCGCCGATACGCCGTCTCTGCGCTCGCGGTCCACGGCGTGATGGAAGGCGTCGACGACGCTCAGCACATCGAACGCTTGAATGCGTTCGATTTGGTCACCCCTGACGGACAGCCGGTCCGCTGGGCGATGAACTGGCTCCACGGCACCGAACTCCCGGACAGGGTCTACGGCCCAAATCTCACCCTCGAGGTCTGTCGGGCTGCGGCCTCAGCGGGCCTCCCCGTCTACTTCTACGGTTCCACCCAGGACACGCTGGACCACCTCGCCAAGCGGCTACCGACCCTTACTCCCGGTATCGAGATCGCTGGCATGCAACCCTCCAGATTCGGGCTGTCAACCGAAGCCGATATGGACGAAGTGGCGGCCGACATCAAAGCCAGCGGAGCGAAGATCTGCATGGTCGGCCTCGGATGCCCACGCCAGGAGGTGTTCGCATTCGAACATGCGGACCGACTGTCGATGCCATTGCTGGCCGTCGGTGCCGCATTCGACTTCCACGCCGGACTGGCCAAGGAGCCACCCGCATGGATCCAACGCGCTGGTCTGCAGTGGGCACAGCGACTCCTGGCGAACCCCAAGCGACTGTGGCGCCGATACTTGATCCTCAACCCGCGCTACGTCGCGCGGGTGATCGGGCAGAAGCTCGGTCGATACACGCCGACCTCCGGCGAACCACCGATCTACATCGGCTACAGCTGACTCGACCTACAACGCCGACTGCCATCCGTGTCGCGTCGGCGCGCCGACGCGCCACTCAATGCGCGCCACTCAATGCACGCGACTCAATGCTCCAGGCGACTCAATGCAGGTCAGCTGCCGGTCTTGTCACCGAACATCGCTGCGGGCGTGTTCATGATGATCCGCAAGTCCGTGAGGGGCGAGACCTGTTCGACGTAGTCGAGATCCCATTCACCGTTCTCGTGCATCGGCCCATCGCCTCGAGCTGAAATCTGCCACAGCCCGGTGAGTCCAGGCTTGACGAAATGGCGTTGGTCGAGGCCCGGCCGATACTTGTCGAGCACGGATTCGAGTTCTGGTCGAGGCCCGACGATGCTCATCTCACCGCGAGCGACGTTGATCAGTTGTGGGAGTTCATCAAGGCTGTAGGTGCGCAGAAATCGGCCGATCCTGGTGTGACGCGGATCGTGGTCTGACTTGTGGGTTTCGCGGCGATCGTGAATGACATCGAGTGGTACACCACGTCGGTCTGGGCGCATCGTGCGGAACTTCAGCACTTCAAAGACTTCGCCGTCGAGACCGATGCGACGCTGACGGAACAAGATCGGACGCCCCATCGTGGCGAGGATCACGCCTCCGATGACAGCGATCGGAATCGCCCCGACGATCAACCCGGCAACACCAGCGCAGCGGTCGATGGCCGGCTTCACGACGTTGGCGTACAGCGACGTGGGTCGCACGACGGTACGCATCGGCGTGGTGTCGGTCGAACGGAGGCTGACCACACTCGAGTCCTGCGGCGCTTCATCGCGGTTGAACACACTGGGTGACAGAGCGTGAGCGCCTGATGCTTCGAACATTGCGCTGCCTCTGGGTTCCGCCACGGTCGAACTCGATTCCTTCGTCACATTCAAGGTATCGGCAGGATTCGTCCAGGACATGAGCGATTTCTGCAGGTTCTTCTGCCACCAGCTCTATGCAATGCAACCGTTCAGGCGTGATCCGGGCCAGCGGCTCGAGCACGTCGGTGCGTCACCGGCCATCACGCTGCGTGGGCATGACTCAGCGGTGTCGGGGTTCCTCGACCCACACGACTCGCATCACTACGCTCACCATGATGGAAAACCCGCTCAGTTCTGACGCCGTGCGCGGCCTGGCGCGACATGCGGTCCGCCGAGGCGCAATGGCAACCGCACGGTGGCGTCCTGATCCGGATCTGATCATCATCGGTGTCAAGCGAGGTGGAACCACATCGCTGTTCCGCGACCTCGAACAGCATCCGGCGATGTGCCCGCTCGTCCCGTCGGCCAAGCGGCTTCCTCTGCGAGAAAACCAGAAGGGTGTCCACTTCTTCGATACCGGTTTCGAACACGGCACTCGCTGGTACCGCAGCCACTTTCCAACCGAGATGTCACTGCGTCTGCGTCGACGTGACGTCGGTGCCGCATTCACCGCAGAAGCGAGTCCGTACTACTTCTTTCAACCCCTCGCAGCGGCGCGAATCGCCGCTGCACTCCCCCACACCCGCTTTGCGCTGCTGTTGCGAGATCCGGTCGAACGCACGATCTCGCACTGGTCCGAACAGACCCGCAACGGCATCGAGACACTGTCGCTCGCAGATGCGCTGGACGCAGAACCAGATCGCGTGGCAGACCACGGCGACCGTCTCCGACACGGGACCCTGCAGGTCAGCAACGCCCACGAGCAGCAGAGCTTTGCTGGTCAGAGCATGTACACCGAGTCGCTGCAGCGATGGTTCGACGCCGTTGGCCGTGATCGCATCACCGTGGGATTCTCAGAGGACTACTACCGAGATCCCGCGTCGGTGATCCAACCGATCACCGACGGCCTCGGGGTCGCTCCGATGCCGGAAGGCTCCGTTGGCGATCATCGAAACGCGGCGCCGCGACCGCTGGATCTCGATCCGGTCATCGAGCGCCGTCTCGTCGAACGATTCCGCCCTGACGTCGAATCGCTCGCCGGCCTCCTCGGTGCTCGCCCGCCCTGGCCTCGATTCGACCTCCAGTCGGACGCTTCGTCGTCCGATGACCCCGTGTGAGGACTCAACTCGAACCCATGAAGGTGCTGCAACTGCACGCCGGGTACCGCACACCGGCCGGCGAGGACACCGTGGTGGCAGCCGAAGCTGCCACGCTGGAACGCGCCGGACATGAGGTGCGCCAGGTCAATACGCACAACCCGCATGGTGTTGGTGAATCCATCTCGGCGCTCGTGAAGAGCCGCTACAACCGCAACGCCGCAGCGCGTGCGGCCCAAGCCTGCACCGAGTTCCAGCCCGATGTGGCGCACATCCACAACACGTGGTTCACGCAGTCTTCGTCCGTCATCGACGCCGTCGCCGACGCCGGCGTTGCGTCCGTGATGACGATCCACAACTACCGACTTGGCTGCCTGAGTGCGGATCTGTTCCGGGGAAATGACACGTGTACGTCGTGCGTCGGACGCAGCCCCATCAAGGGCGTGTTCCACGGTTGCTACCGCGGATCGCGACCGCTGTCAGCGGTGATGGCGGTGGAGGTCATGTCGACACGCCGACGCTCCACCCTCGACCGGATCGACCGGTTCGTGGCGCCGTCGGCGTTCATGGCGGATCGCTTGATCGACATCGGTCTCCCGTCGCAGCGGCTCTGCGTGAAACCACACTTCACCCCCGACCCCGGGCCGCGATCGAACGCACCGTCGGAGTCCGACAACGTGTTGTTCATCGGACGACTTGCGTCCGCCAAGGGCATCCGTACCCTCTTGCGTGCCTGGGAGCGTTCGACTCATCGGTCGGCAGCCGATGTCAGCGACGGCCCGTTGCGCCTCACGATCATCGGTGATGGACCGCTCGCCGCCGAAGCCCGCGAAAGCGCCCCGCGCGGCGTGGAATTCACGGGATGGCTCCCCCACGCCGAGGTGCAGCAACGCATGCTGGCCAGTCGGGCGTTCGTCTTTCCTTCCGAATGGTACGAACCGTTTGGCATGGTTCTCATCGAGGCAATGGCGGCAGGCCTTCCCGTCGTGACCACCAACGCCTCCGACGCGGTACGGATCACCGGAACTCCGTCGGCGCTCGTTGCGCCGAGCGGAGACGATCGCGCACTCTCCGGCTGCATCGACCGACTGAGTGACGACACCGTTGATGAAGTGGGCCGTCAGGGGCGCGACCGCTTCGAATCGATGTACAGCGAGGCGGTCGGTGTCGATGCGCTGGTCAGCTTGTACAGATCCGTGATCGAATCCGCTCAGGCCGCCCCGTGAGCTGGCATCGTGTGCCACTGGTACCGCGAGTCGTACTCGACAGCGGCGCCGGCCGACCGGGCGCCGAGGTGATGGCGCTGGCTGGGTCGTCGGACTGGAGGCGCCGGGTCATCGACCGGATCGGGGCTGGAGCGGTGCGCGCCGGCGGTGCGTCCATCTGGCCGATCGCCGATCCACCTGCATGGCCGACGAGCACGTGGGAAGAGCTGGACGCAGAGCTGACAGCAGCAATGCCAGGCCTGCGATTGATGGGTGCCGTGCTCCCGAGGCAGGTGGGCCGCCGTCGGCTGTCAGTGCTCGCCACGATGCGCTGTACCACCGTGGTGGTCAAGCTCGGAGCCGGTGGCACCGAGCTGCGCAATGAACTTCAGGCATTGACGCTGCTGCAGCGGCAGCCGCTCCCCGGCATTGCCACGCCGGAGCCGATCGCATCCGGCTCGTTCGAAGCGTCCGGCGGGCGGACCGACTACCTCGCTACCACGTCGATCGCAATCCGCCGACAGCGTGCCGCGCTCGACGAACCACTCCGAACCTTCGAACATGACCTCGCGGACCGGCTCGGCGAACTCGCCAAGGCGGGCTCGACGCCCCCAGGCGCTGTGCCGATCCACGGCGACCTCACCCCGTGGAATCTGAGGCGGACACCGCGCGGCCTCGCTCTGTTCGATTGGGAAGCCGCCGGATGGGGGCCTCCAGGGAGCGACCTCGCCACGTATCGGCGAGCATGCGACGACGTGCGTCGACCGTGGTCGTCGAGCCCGAGAAACGCACACAGCTCATGAGTCAACGCGTTCTGGTCATCCACAACTTCTATCGGTCCGAAAATGCGTCGGGTGAGAACCTGTCGGTGCTGGACGAGATCGCAGGTTTGCGCGATCTCGGCTGGGACGTCGAAGTCATCAGTGCGGACAGCGACGTCATCACCCGCGGCGATATTCCCACGGCATCGCTCGGTGTCCGTGCGGTGTACAGCCGAGCAAGCGTCAACCGCGTCCGCGATGCTGCACGCCGCTTCCGACCCAGCGTCGCACTGGTCGAGAACCTCTTCCCGCTCCACTCGCCGTGGGTCATCCGAACACTGCATGCGCATGGGATCCCCGTCGCTGCGGGCGTACGGAGCTATCGAATGTTCTGTGCAGCGTCGACGCTGTTTCGTGACGGCAAAGCGTGTCGCGACTGCGTGGGGTCCGTGGCAAACCTGCCCGCGGTGCGCCACGGCTGCTACCAGCAATCGAAGATCCGCACCGTTCCGCTCGCTGCGAGCCTTGCGCTGCATCGACCGACGTTGCGCAGCATCGACCGCCTCCTTCCGGTCTCGGATTTCGTCCGCGACGAACTGGTGGACGCCGGCTTCGACCCGTCGCGCATGGTGGTCCGCCCGAACTTCGTCGACGACCCCGGAGCCCCGGACGGCACTGCCGGTGACGGATTCCTCTTCGCTGGCAGGCTGCATGAAGACAAAGGAGTGCGACCGCTGATCGACGGCTGGAAGGAATCAGAGCTGTGGAAACGGCACCGCTTGCGGATCGCAGGGAGCGGACCGTTGTCATCGTTGATCGACGACCTCGATCCCTGCTTTCGGGTCGAACCACTCGGTCTCGTCGCCCACGACGACATGATGGACGTGGTGCAATCAGCAGCGGTCACCGTCGTACCGTCGCTCTGGCCCGAACCGTTCGGTCGAGGAGTCATCGAGGCAGCAGCGCGGGGCCGAGCGGCTCTGGTCTGTCGAAGTGGGGGCGTGGCGAGCTTGGTGGAGGATGGAGTCACAGGGTGGGTCGGCGAGCCCGATGCACGCGGTATTGCCGACGCGTTCCAGCGAGCCGACGACACCTCGTTGCAGCGGCGATACGGCATCGCCGCCCGCCACCGATTCGAGCAGCGCTACACACGTGACTCGTCGCTCGGCATTCTCGATGAACAACTGCGCGAACTGGCGAGTCGCCCCGTGCCACGATGATCAGCATGTGTTGCGACCGTCAACATCGTCTCAAGAGAAGTCCTCAAGCGGCGCGCCTGCAGCGCCGATGACACCTGCGCATGAGTAACTCGACGTCGACCACACCGAGCGACGCGTTCCGACCGGCAGCGCCCGTCGGCGCTGGCCAATCGGCAATCGGCCCCGTCGAAGCGTTTTGGCGGTTCCGCTCGTGGACCGTCCCGATCACGATCGTCATCGGCATTCTCGCTGGCCTCGGCGCCCTCGCAACCTCCGGTACATCGACGGCGACGTCGACGCTGTACCTCACCGATCCGCGCGGTGCGCCGGTGTTCCGGGACGGATCCAGCAACCCTGCTGACCTGGGGCGATATGCCCGCCAGCGCGCAGAGTTCGCGCAGTCAGCGAACGTCCTCGCCGAAGTGATCTCCGATCTCAACGCGATGCGTTCCGGCGGCGTCGATGTTCCCGAAGAGGACCGCGACTCCCTCGACGACATCGTCGAGGCAACCACGACGTCGTCGTCGGATGTTCAGGTCGATTGCACTGCTGCGGATCCGGAGCATGCGCTGCGCGTCTGTCGCCTCGTGGTCGAGAATTACGTCGCGATGACCAACGCCGACATCCAGGACCGGGCCAACCTGCAGATCGATGTGCTGCTCGCCGAACGAGACCGGGTCATCGCTGACACCGAGTCACAGCCGAGTTCCATTGCCGATATCGATGGTCGGATCTCAGAGATCAGTACCGAAGCAATCCTGTTCGGCAGCGGCGTCGAGTTCGTCGAACCGGCCGATGTCGAAGAGGACTCTCGTTTGGTGCCCGCCGCACAACTCGGCATCGCAGCGCTGTTGTTCGCTGCCTTCGCCATGGCAGCACTGGCCTGGTTCCGAGCCGGGCGTCGCCCGGTCGTCAACTCGGGCTCCGATGCAACGGTCGCACTCCGAGCACCACTGCTGGGCGAGATCGTGGCAAGTCCACACGAGCCGTTTGCCGCTGCCACTCCTCCGGGTTCGGCCTACCAACTGCTCGCAACGAGCCTCAGCGCAGTGCACCCCGATGGCGGCATCGTGCTCGCCGGCACAGCAACCGCAAGCCCGCACTCGCATGAAACCGTTGCCCGCATGGCGACCGCCTCGGCCCGAGAGGGTCGACGCGTGCTCGTGGTGGACGGCGACACCGATGGCCGCCGCCTCAGCCGGCTGTTCGGGCAGGAGCAGACCAACGGCGGCCTCACCGAGCTGCTGGCCGGGCTGACCTCATTCGACGAAGTGCGCCGCTCCATCGGGGTCGGAGGCGCGGCGACCCTCGACCTCATCACCGGCGGACGCCCGATCGATGACCCGTCCAGCCTCTTTCGTTCCCAGCAAGGTCGGGAGATCTTCACGTCGTTCCGTAACCGATACGACATGGTCCTCGTTGCGATCCCGCCGCTGCTCACCGCTGCTGACGGCTCAGCGCTTGCGAGCGCTGCCGATGGTGTGGTGATGGTCGTGGATCGAGGTGTGGAGGCTCACGATCTGGAGACGGTGCGCCAGCGACTCGACGTGTTGCGGACACCGACCATCGGTGTGGTCTTCGACCACCGGTCCAGCAGCACCAACTGATCCATGGCGAGTCGGTCCGGCAAGCCACTCGCTGCGATTGCCTCACAAGGCATCGTTGCTGGCTCGAGCTTGCTCCTCCAGATCATCGCGTTTCGCGAACTCGGCCCAGGCGGCCCGGGACGCTTTGCGTTGCTGTTCGGCATCCTCGTCACCGTCAACTCCGTTCAGAGTGGATGGCTGGGCGACTCGCTGACCGTCCTCGATCGCTTCGACCCGGGTATCCGGCGGGCACTGATCCGTTCACAGCTTGCGATTCTCGCCCTCGTGTTCATGATCACGACGCTCGCTGCACTGCCGATCAGCAGAATCGACCGGACCACTGCCGTGCTGTTCGGCCTTGCGTCGGTGGCCTGGGTTTTCGAAGAGACACTGCGACGGCTGCTCATTGCACGTCGCGAGTTCAACAAGCTCGTGGTGAACGATGCCTCGTTCGCCGCAGGCTCGTTCGGACTCGTTGGTTTCGTCACCGTTACCGGCGGCACGTTCACGCTCGAAACCCTGGTACTCGCGCTCCTCGCCGGCGCCGTCGTGGCCATTGCCGTCGGAGTTTCCCAGCTCCCGCGAATCGAACTCTCCCGCGGCATCCTCGGACCATCCAAAATGCAGGAGGTCGCCGGGTTCGGCGTGTGGCGCGCTGCTCAAGTCGGGCTCCGGCCTGGCAGCCAAGCCATTGCACGGTTCCTCGTCGCCGCTGCGATTTCGTACGAAGCAGTAGACCAACTCGAAGCGGCCAGGATCTTGCTCGCCCCGGTTCTCACGGTCGTGAACGGTGCGGGCGTGTACCTCTTGCCGACCTACTCCGAACAGGCAAAGTCTGGCCGACGGTTCCGACCGTCGGTGCCGATTGCGATGTCGGCGGTCGCCGGGCTCGCCGCCGTCTACGGCGTGATTGCAGTAGTACTTCGCCAACCACTCGTCGATCTGTTGACCGACGGCTCGCTCGACGTGACCGTCACTGCGCTCTTGGCCTGGACTGCATTCTCGATCGGTTTCGGTGCAGGCGTGCCGGTCGGCAACGCACTCGTGGCTCGAGGGCGCTCACGCGATGCGTTCAATGTGCGGGTGCTCGACGCCGTCGTGGGTGTCACCGCAGCCGGCTTCCTCGCGCTTGTCGGTTGGGTCGACATGGTGCCATTCGGCCTCGCCGCCGGGACGATCGTCGGCGCAGTCCTCCTGCTGCGAACACTCGACAGCGCTCCGGAATCCAACCCGGCACTCGAACTCGATGACGAAACCAGTCACGCCGACCACCCCGCTCCACCACCCCCACCGAGACCCACGTCGGTCGTCGTCGACAGCTCGTCGGTGCATGCATCGCCGTCACCGGAACACTTCGGCGACATCTCGACCATGCGCGAACAGCCCGACACATTCGAGTGGCAGCCCGCCGCCACCCCGACTCGTGTCGAGCGCGCAATCGGGTCGCTCACCGAGCGCGTTCCACGGGAGCATCCGACGCACGAGCGCCGAGCGCCTCGGGCGAAAGAGGTCGACCGGTGGCTGTGGCTCATCCCGCTCCTCGCAATCGTCGCCACCGAGTACAAGTTCCGGCGCCGGGCGATCGATGACGCACTCGGCGGTTCGATCGATCTGATGATCATCGCCGAACTGGGTGTGTACGGGCTGATCGGCCTCTGGGCGCTCTGGAGACTCGCTCCCACCCGTCCACGACTCACTTCGTTGACCGTGATCATGTGGGGATACATCCTCACCACTGCGGTGAGTGCGATCTACTCAGCCTTTCCCCTGCTGGCGCTGGCGCGGTCCGTGCAGCTCCTGATCCTCGGTGCGGTGGTGCACGTCATCGCCACCGACGGCCGAATCCACCACCTCACCAAACTGATCCATGCCTGGATCGCGCTCCTCACCGCGTCCATCCTGATCGGCCTGGCCTACGTCGCACCGACCACCGGCCCCCAGGAAGGCCGTTTCACTTGGCTGTACGTCCACAGTGTGAGTGCCGGATCGATGCTGGCCCTCAGCGTTCCGATGCTGTTCGGCCTGTGGCTCGCCAGCAGCCGCGGAAGCAGCACCATCGTGTTGCCGTGGGCCCGGTGGATCTACGGGGCACTCCTTGCAGTGCACTTCGTGTTCCTCCTGGCAACGCGCACTCGTGGTTCGATCGGCGGTTGCTTCATCGCCGTTGCGATCATGGCGTGGATCTGGACCGGCCAGAAGGCGAAGTCACAACTCGTCCTCGGCAGTCTGGTTGCCGGTGGCGCATCGCTGCTCGCCTTCGGCGGGCCGGTCCTCGAATTCTTGACCCGCGGCGAGTCTGCGGAGTCGATCGGCACGTTCAACCGACGAACCGAGATCTGGTCGTTGGCGTGGGACTCATTCATGGCGCGGCCGCTCCACGGTCTCGGCTTCACCTCGGCAAAGGGCGTGTTCTTCGACGAAACAGGGCTCGGGGGTGCGCACAATGCGCTGATCAACGTGATGATCGATGTGGGCGTCGCTGGTCTGATCTGGTGGACCGCATTACTGCTCGGTGTCGGTGTTGCGATTCGCAGCCTCAGCGCAGCGGTTCGTGACGGCCGCCTTGTCGACGGAGCGATCGGCTCGGCTCGCGCCGACCATCTCGTTCTGCTCGGCATGTTCACGGCGTCGATCATCAACTCGGTCACCACGGAAGGACTCGGCGCTGGCGTGAACGTGTCAGCGATCTGGCTGTACCTGATGGTTGCCTGGATCTGCGTCGTGCGCCGCGAGGGAGTCCAGCGCCTGGCCGTCTCGGTCCAGCGAGTGGCGACCATCCCGGCCGAGCCATCTGAGCCCAACGGAACCAACATCACCACGGACGACCAGAACGCAACGAACGTCGTGCCGTGGGGGCCACCCATTGTTTGAGGCCCAGCGGGTATGTCCGCGATCGAGGTGATGGCGCCGGGGACAGGAGGGACGCCACGTCAGTCGGGTACGACTCCCACGCGTGGGAACTGGGCCGACCGAATGTCGATCAGGTCAGCGGGATGAGGCGGTTGCCAGCTCGATACCGAGCACGTCCGCAAAGTGCGGAATCGTTCGCTCGAGTCCGCTGCGCAAGTCGATATGCGGCGTCCATCCGAGCCGTTCGGTTGCCTGGGTGATGTCCGGCTTGCGTTGCTTTGGATCGTCCGACGGCAACGGCTCGAACACCAGCCCGGCCTCGTTGCCGGTCAGTTCGTTGACGAGGTCAGCCAGTTCAAGCATGGTGAACTCGCCCGGATTACCGATGTTGATGGGGCCGGTCTCGTCGCTGTCGAGCAGCGCCAAGAATCCTCGGACCTCGTCGTCGACAAAGCAGAAACTGCGTGTCTGCGAACCGTCGCCGTAGATCGTGAGCGACTCACCGCGCAACGCCTGGGTGATGAAGTTGGACACCACTCGACCGTCATCGGGCTGCATTCGCGGACCGTAGGTGTTGAAGATGCGCACCACGCGGATCGCCACATCGTGGGTGCGGTGGTAAGCAAATGTGAGCGCCTCCGAGAAGCGCTTTGCTTCGTCGTACATGCTGCGTTCACCAATGGGGTTCACGTTGCCCCAGTAGTCCTCGGTCTGGGGGTGCACCACAGGGTCGCCGTACACCTCGCTCGTCGACGCCATGAAGAATCGGGCGCCTTTTTGCCGCGACAACTCGAGCAGCGAGCGCGTGCCGATACTGCCGACGTCGAGCGTTTCGATCGGCAATGCGTAGTAGTCCTTTGGCGATGCGGGGCTGGCGAGGTTCATCACCGCGTCGACGTAACCGGCGACCTCGAAGGGTTGGCAGATGTCGGCTTCGATCAACTCGAACGCCGGGTTCGAGTCCAGGTGAGCCACATTGTGTGCACTTCCGGTGACGAAGCTGTCGAGGCAGACCACGGCATCGCCGCGGGCAATGAGTGCATCGCACACATGCGACCCAAGAAATCCAGCGCCACCGGCGACGACCACTCTCATGTTCAATGTCCTCTCAGCGACGGCCGACGCCGTCGTAGCGGAGACCGGCATTCTTCACGTCGTCAGGATCGAACAGGTTGCGGGTATCCACGATCGTGGTGCCCTTTCCAACTCTGCTGGCGAGCTCATCGAGGTCGACCTTGGCGAACTCCGGCCACTCGGTGAACACACAGATGACATCGACATCGTCGGCAACATCCATCACGTCAGTCACCAATTCGATCCCATCGAGCGTGGTTGCCTGATGCGGAGACAACTCGCCCGTGGTCGTTGGGTCGAAGGCTTTGACCGTCGCGCCCACTCGGCGCAACTCGGCGATGATCGCCATCGACGGCGACTCGCGCAAGTCGTCGGTGCCGGCTTTGAAGGTGAGACCCATGCCGCCGACGCGAACACCTGACAAATCGGATTGGTGTCGCCCGACCGCCTTGGCGATCTTGTCGACCATGCGCTTGCGCTGCTCGTCGTTCACGGAGATCACGCCACGCATCATCGAGAAGTCGTAGCCGTGATCTTCGGCGATCTTCACCAACGCTCGTGAGTCCTTCGGGAAACACGAGCCGCCCCAGCCAGGGCCGGGGTTGAGGAATCGACTACCGATACGGGTGTCCGAGCCGATGCCATCCACGACCGCTGCAACGTCAGCACCCACGTGTTCGCACATGGCAGCCACGGCATTCACGAAACTGATCTTCATCGCCAAGAAACCGTTGGCGGCGTACTTGATGGTCTCAGCCGACGCCGGGTCGGTGATGATCACCGGGGTGTCGATCGTGGCGTACAACTCGGCAACCTGTTCCGCCGCGGCCCGGTTCGCTGCTCCGACGACCACGCGGTCGGGCATCAAGAAGTCGCTGACCGCCGTGCCCTCACGCAAGAACTCAGGGTTGGACACCACCGACACGTCGTCTCGCTGCAACACCTTTTCGACCGCAAGCGTCGAACCCACCGGCACGGTCGACTTGTTCACGACCACCGCACCCGGCTTGAGCACCGGAGCAATCTCACGGGCTGCTTGTTCGATGTAGGACAGGTCAGCGCTGCCGTCGTCTCCCTGTGGTGTCGGCACACACAAGAACACGATGTCGGCATCAGCGGCGGCCTGCTCGGAACCCAGCACGAACTCGAGCAGCCCGCGACCGCGAGAGTCCTGCACCAGTTGTTCGAGGCCGTCTTCCACGATCGGGATCTGACCGGCGTTCAGCAGGTCGACCTTGCGCGGATCGATGTCACCGCACACCACCTTGTGGCCGAGGTGCGCAAAACACGCTCCTGTCGTCAGACCGACGTAGCCGGTTCCGACCACGCCAAGGCGAATACTGGTTTCGGGCATGGGAGTGAAGCCTTGCGAGATCGTTGTGGACATGGCGCCAGCTTTCGTGGAATTCGGGGTGACGAAAATGTGGCGTACCGAATGAGATCGGTCGCCTGGGAGGGTATCGGCAGAGCCAGAGCGGATCTTGAGAACCATCTCCGCTCCAGCTCAGAAGGGGTAGCGAACATCTCAGAGGGTCGAGAATCGAGCTCCGACATTCGTCGCCGACCCGATTCCGACGCCGAGACCTTCGCTCGCGCCGACCGTGCGATGGTCGAGCACCCACCCCAACTCGACGAACACGGCGGCTGGCGCAGGCGCATCGACACCATCGCCTCCGGGTTCGGTCGTTGGACCGACGTCGCCATTCGGCTCCAACGGAGGTTCGGTCACGACGTTCGAGCCACCAGGCGGCTCGACGTTCGGACCGCCGCCGGAATCGAATTCCGGTTCGACGAGATGCACGCGGAGCGGACCGGCCGGCGCTCCCACGACCGACCATGATGCGGCACTCGAGACCTGCACGGGCATCGCTACGCCGGGTGGAGCATCGCCGGGTTGACGAGCGTCCACGCTCGAACGGCTGAACGGGTCGCTCGCCGACACGACCACGTCGCTGTGATCGCCCTGTCCCGTTGCTGCCTCGTGAGCATCGATCGAAGCGGAGAACGCAAGCGGCGCCGGCCACCTGGCCCACCGCGACACATCGGTCGTCGTTGCGCCGGGCACCAACCAGTAGCGGTTGGCTTCGAGTCGGATGTTCATCTCGGCAGCGCTGCGCTGCTCAGTCCAGTCGTCGACGTTGAGAATCGCCCGCACCGAACCGTTCCCCGCATCACCCCCGAGCACGTTGTTCACGATGCTGACGTCGTCGATGTCTCCACGGGGACCATCTTCGATCCACACGTCACGGACGTTGCGGAGCAATGAGTTGTGCCAGACCTCGACCCTCGAGCTCTCCAAGACCCAGATACCCGCTTCACCGTTGTCGTGCACGGTGTTGTCGACGACCACCACGTGACTGGACAGTTCGATCTCGACACCGGATCGACCATTGCGAGCCACAGCGTTCGACGCAACGAGCACGTCGTCGGTGTCGAGGTCGGTCCAGATTCCGGGGCCGGCATTGTCGATGACCGTCGAGTTCGTCACTCGCAGGCCGCTCGACTCCGTTACCTTCAAGCCGCCGGCGGAGTGGAACGGGTCGAAGTCCTCGCTGTTGTTGCGTGCAATCCTCGAGTTCGCAACCGCCACGTCGTTGGCACGGTGTGCGTGAACCCCGAGATGGCCGTTGTCGACCGAATCGATCCCGTCGAGCCGAACGCGATCACCGATGACCGACACGCCGATTCGAGCATTGTCTCGAATCGTCAGGTCCTCGAGCACGAGGTCGTCCGCGTACGCACGAACGGCGGCCATGTTGCGCTCCTGAGTGGCGTATCGCTCGATGGTGATGCCCCTGATCGACGATCCATCCGATCGGTTCAGATAAATCCCCCAGCTCAGCGCGCTCCCGGCAACGTTGCGGCCGACCGGATCATCGGCGATCCACACACGGTCTGCAGCGCGATCGTGAAAGAACGTGCCCGACGCAACCGCGCCGAGTTCTCCCACTTCACGCAAATTGCGATCGTCGACGAAGAACTGTTCGGGCCAGCCCGCTTCGGGTCGATCCGGTGTCGTGAACGGAGGGGCGCTGCGTTCGAAGTCCGTGTTCCAGGGCGCCCACCATCGACCGTCGTGTGCCGTCCACGCCCCGATCGGTGTCGCACCATCGAAGACGACCGACGCTCCCGGCGCCGCTCGCAGGTGGACTTCCTTGGCGTAGATCTGGACCGACTCGTGGTATCGACCGGATGCGATCTCGATCGAGTCACCAGCCTCTGCCAGTCGTACGGCCTGGTTCACCGTCTGCACCGGATCGGCGGCCGAGCCGGTTCCGGCGTCATCGCCCGCGGGCGACACGTGGATCACGTCTGCAGCCGAAACCGTCGGAGCAGCGAGCCCCAACATCACGCTCACCGCAACGCTCGACACAACACATGCCCAGGCTGCGCGAGAGCGGGAGAGAGATCGAGACGAACGGAGCATGAGAGGATTCGCGCGCAGGCGCACATGGTGTGTCGGCGAGGACTGCGCCCGACTCGACTCATGCTTCGATCAAGACATCGTGTGGAGTTCGTCAAGACCTGGGCCGTCGGGGTCGACCCGAGCCGAGGTCCGCGTTGCCAACCAACACGGTCGATACGGTCGAGGCGTGTTCGATTCACCTTCAGCCGTCGTCGTCGAGGCAACGCTCGACGAAGTCTGCAGCGAGGACCCCAGCCTCATCTGTGAAACAGTGTTCGACCGCACGAACGGAAACGAGACCGTGGCCCGGCTCGCTGATTGGCTGATCGACCGACCGCTCAGCATCTTGGTGATCCTCGTGCTGGCGTACGTGATCGTGTGGCTGGAACGGCGTGCCCTTCGACGCATCGTGCACCGGATCGTTGCCCCGGACAAAGCGAACGCCCGACGTCGGCTGCAAGCACTTGGGGTGGACCGCCCCGAACTGATCCTCGGCGCAGCACCCGAGGACGAGGATGCCGCAGCACGCGAAGTGGCGCGGCGCGAGTCGCGCGCTGCGTCGATCACGTCGGTCATCGGCAACACCATCACGATTGCCATCTGGACGATTGCGTTCATCATGATTCTTGGTGAACTCGGGCTGAACCTCGGGCCGGTGATCGCTGGTGCCGGGATTGCCGGCATCGCCCTCGGTTTCGGTGCTCAGAGCCTCGTGAAGGACTTCATCAGCGGGCTGTTCATGCTGATGGAGGACCAGTACGGGATTGGCGACTTCGTCGATCTCGGCGAAGCGGTCGGCACGGTGGAGGAGGTGGCGCTGCGGACAACGGTGCTACGTGGTGTCGACGGCACCGTCTGGCACGTTCCCAACGGCGAGATCCGCCGCGTCGGAAACATGTCGCAGCACTGGTCGACCGCCCTCGTCGACGTGGACGTGGCCTATGACGCCGAGATCGATGCGGTTCGCGACATCATGCTCGCCACGGCAGTCGAAGTGTGTTCATCGGACGACTGGTCCAGTGACGTGCTCGACGAACCACGGGTCCTCGGCATCGAGACGCTCGGCGCAGACGGCATCACGATCCGAATGGTGGCCAAGACCGCTCCAGGCGCTCAATGGGCGCTCCAGCGAGCGCTCCGAGAAGCTCTCAAAGGCGCCTTCGACGATGCCGGTATCGAGATTCCGTTCCCCCAACGATCACTGTGGCTCCGAAACAGCGACGGCTGATGCCATGATGTCGGGCGTGACGGACACCCCTCGCTGCCAGATGAGCGCGCCAGCATGACCGATTTTCTCGCCGCCACGCCCGGCGGAGCGATGCTTGGATTCTCCGTGTTGCTCGCCGTTCTGGGCCACGTCGGGTTGAGCTTCGCCGAACGGCGTGCCACCCCGAAACGCATCGAATCGATCGGCGCATCTGGAGCGCTCCGCAAGGAGTCGCCCGCCGTGGTGAACCTCTTGACCAATGACGCCACGCTCACCGCCGCCGGCATGCGCGCCACCGTGGTCGATCTGGCTGCGCGTGGATGGTTGCGGATCCTGCCCCCGGTGACCGACGACGAAACCTGTCGAGTGCGGCCGGCGTCCGAGGCCTACGACGGCGATGCCCTGCTCCCCCACGAGCGTCTCGTGCTGCAGCACATCCTCGCCAGGTTCACCACCGACCAAGCAATCCCTGCTCGGCATTTGGCGATCGACATCCGTGGATCCTGGTGGCGTCGCTTTCGAAACCTCGTCCACGACGAAGCCCGACGCAGCGGCCTCGTCACCCGACGATGGACACCGCTGTTGCTCATCGGCCCCGTTGCTGCAGCGCTGCTCGGACTGCTCGCGTGGAACGCATCACGCGACGACGGCACTCCTGTTGCCGTGGTGGATTCGATCGAACGTCGCATCATCGCCATTGGTGCACTGGTGGCCCTGATCCTGCTCGTGGTGCGCCTGGTTCGCCACGTACTGAGCAACGCCGTCACCCATAGCGAGGCGGGCGTCGGGGCAACGGGTCGATGGCTGGCGGTTCGCCAAAAGCTCGTCGCCGGGGGATTCGCCCCGATGGCGGCGAGTTCGATCGAACTCGGCGACCGACGACTGGCATACGCCTCGGCAATGTCCCTCGCGGAGGGAGCGCGAATCGAGCTGCCGTTGGCACGCGAAGACCACTACCGCGCATGGAGCGCGGTGGGAGGAACCGGTCGCCTCGTCCGGGTGCGGTATCCCTGGCGGCCGATCTACGGCATCAACCCGCTGTTTGCGCTCATCGGCGGGCTCGTTGCGATCTTCGTCGGATTGCGTGCGCGTCGCTTCTTTTCTGATGTCGCGCGCCGTGAGGCATGGGAGTCGCTGTACGAGCGTTTCGAAGAGCAGGACTGGCTGATCGGTGACATTGCCACCGGCATCACCTTTGTGGCGGTCATTCCGTTGCTCGTCGGAGTATGGGCTGCCTTTGCTGGCGCTGCCGACATGTTCAACACCGTCGAACGCACCGGCGTCGTCATTCGAGCCCGCCGCCCGGCAGAGGTGACCCCACTCCCCCGCTCCTGGGTGAAGAAGCTCGAAGGCGACCGCTACAGCCTGTACGTCGCGCTCGACGATGGCTCGTCCGACACGATCACCGCATGGCGGGCCAGCGAACGCACAGCGATGCCGCAGGGGGTTGATGCAGTGGTGCGCGCCACTCCAATCCTCGGCTACGTGCGCCGAGCGTCACCGGTCGGCCACGTCCTCGCCGACTGAACTGCAGTGGCGCCCCAGCCAGGCCCTCGACAGATCAGGCGTTGAGCGCCGCTGGTGCTCGATCCGCATTGCGGCGAATCGCACTCACCAGGTCGCCCCAGCGGGGCTCGGGAAGGTCATGGCCCATGTCGGGGAACATGAGCAGTGTCGAGTCGGGTACCGCCGCAGCCGTGGCGATGCCGCCGCTCGGCTTCACCAACGTGTCGACGAGGCCGTGGATGACCAGCGTTGGTGCGGTCACTCGACCCAACCCGGCAGTGCGGTCCGGGCTGGCCATGATCGCCGTGGTCTGGCGGGCGGTGCCAACCGGACGGAAGCTGCGTTCGATGCTCGCCTGTGACCGGGCACGGTGCAGTTCCGGGTCGAAGTGTGGGCTGCTCCAGAGTGCGAAGCTCTCCACCGATCGATCGGCAGCGGTCTCCAATGTCGGCTCCGGCATTCTCGCCATTTTGGTCATCACCTTGCGAGCAATGCGCCCGGACTTGCCGTCGCCTGGGTTCGACATGATCGAGGTCAACGACCGAACGCGTTCGGGGTAGTCGATCGTGAGCTGCTGGGCGATCATCCCGCCCATCGACATGCCGACCACGTGCGCTGACGGAATGTCGAGCGCGTCGAGAAGTCCGGCCGCGTCGGCCGCCATGTCGACAATGGTGTAGCCGGCCTCGATCGGTCGCTTGGCCAGCGCCTTGAGAACCGCCTTGATCTGGTTCGGGGGCTCCCAGTCGAACTCCGTGCTCAAGCCGACATCGCGGTTGTCGAACACGGTCACCTGGAATCCGGCATCGACCAACATCGACACGAAACCCTCGGGCCAGTCGGTCAGTTGTCCGCTGAGCCCCATGATCAGCAGCAGCGGTTCGCCCGCTCCGTGCTGCTCGTACTCGATCGTGATGCCATTCGCCTGAACCTGTGCCATGCCCGGAGCGTACGGATCGCCGCGTGGTTCAGCGCAATCTCAACGTCGTTTGTAGCCGGGCTCTACCCGCCAGTAACCGGCTTTGAGGTACTCACCCTCGTCGAAGGTGACCGGATGATCGACGTCATGGCCGGTGCGCCGCAGTTCGGTGAACGCTGCCCCGTGTTCCTGCGCTGCTTCGGTGACGGTGTCGTAGAAGTCGGTGGCGGTGACGCGGCTGGAACATGACGCCTGCACGAGAATCCCGCCGTCTTCCACCAGACCGATGGCGAGTTTCGTCAGCTTCGCGTAGGCCGCTCTGGCGCGACCGACCGTGGCTGCGGTCTGCGCAAACGACGGTGGATCGACCACCACGAGATCGAACTTGCGTCCGGCGCGGGCGAGTTGGCCGAGTGCGTCGAATGCATCGGTGACGTTGGTCGTGATCGTGCAGTCCCGAATGGCCGGCACGTCTGCATTGTGATCGAGGTTGCGCTGCAGCACGTCGAGTGTCGGCCCGGATGCATCCACCGCATGCACCGACGTGGCTCCCCCCGCCGCTGCGTGCACGGTGAAGCCACCGGTGGACGCAAACACGTCGAGGACCCGTTTGCCAGCCGCCAGGCGACCTACGTGGAGACGGTTGGCGCGCTGATCGAGGAAGTGTCCGGTCTTCTGGCCGGTCTGCACATCGGCTTCGAAGGTCAGGTTGCCTTCGGAGAAGAGCACCGGCCCGTCCGGCACCGCTCCGACGATGACGTCACCGTCGTCGAGGCCGAACGTGTCCTTCTCAGCCAGGTTGCGTGCCAACCGCAGCACGACGGTGTCGGCCTTGGTCGCGGCCAGGACACCGTCGACGACGCCACGCAGGTGCGGAAACCAGACCTCGCTGTACAGCTTGATCACGGCCACGTGGTCGTAGACGTCGACGATCAGCGCAGGTAGACCATCGTTTTCACCGTTCACCGCTCGATACCCCGGCCCGTGCACCGCACGCCCACTGCCCACGTGACGGTCGAAGATCACCTGGCGTCGAGCAACCGATTCGGCGATCCGCTCGCCGAACCATGCAGCGTCGATGGTGACGGGGTCGCCGACATGGAGCATTCGGAGGCGGATCGGCGAATTCGGGTCCCACAGGCCGAGCGCAGCGAACTTTCGGTTCTTGTCGAACACGATTCCGACATCTCCGGGTCGACCGTCATCGTGATTCACCGAGTCGATCGAGCGGTCGTACACCCAGGGATGCCGCCCGCGAATCCGACGGAGCGCGTCCGGCGTGACCCGGATCGCCAACCGGCGCTCGGGAGGTTCGGGAAGTGCATCGAGGAGGCTGGACTGGCCCGTCATCGGAGCTGCACCACGATGCCGGTGCTCGGAGCGATCGAGCCGGCGTACACATCCGCCCACGCAGTGGTCGCCTCGTCGGCTCCGATGCGATGCTCCACATCGAGCCATGCATGGCTGGCGGCAGCAAATGCCGCAATTGCCGCTGCACAACGGCGCCCGTACTCATCGCGCCCCCACTGCTGAATCCGACGGGTCACCTCACTCGGAGCGAAGAACAGCTGAGGCGCAGGGCCGGCCATGTCCGCGTCATCGGCTGCTGCCTCAGCGTCATGATGGCTCCGCCCGACGGTCATCGAATACGCGAGCCCATCACCGAAGTGGTTGTGCACGGCTGCCAGCGCGGTCGGGTTTCCGGCCATGTCGATCGACACCGCTCCTCCGTCGGTTGGCAGTTCGCTGATCTCGTCGTAGGACACGACCACGTCGTAGAGACCGGTCGCTTCGACCATCGCCCGATTCCCAGCCGATGTGACACCCACGATCTCGATGTCGTCACGACGTGCTGCACGGTCCGCGAACCCGAGGGCGGTCTTCGACGATGCCGACAGCACGATCACCCGTGACGCACCGAAGTACATGTGGTCTGACCCTCCTCCGTCAGCGAAGAACTCTTCGGCGAGGAATCCGGTGAGCGCGAGCCCACGCAGCAGCACGTGGCGATCCTCGGCGTCATCGAGCGATCCGTCAACACCTTCGTCGGCGCCGGGATACATCGGATCTGTCTCGGTCGATACGTAACTGCGGTACACGGGAGCGTGGGCGCTGCGGTGCGCACCATCGTCGCGGAATCCGTCACTCGTCACTGCCGGGGTGAACACCGCATGAGTCGACATGGGGTACCAGCCGTAGTAGCGGCCACCGACGGCCACGTCGTCGTTCGAGCTCTCTACGACGGTGGCCCAGCCCATGGCCGGGACTCGCCCCCAGGAATCGTCGCCCGTCGGAAAGAAGTCCCAGTACCCGAGCATGTCACCGAACACGGCATAGGTGATGTTGTTCGCGGTCACTGCGAATCGGTCGATACTCACGCGAACCTGACCGTCGGCCAAGTCACCAGCCGCTGCTTCCACCAACCGGGTGCGACCAATTTCGGTGCGGTGCACTTCGAGGGTGGTGGTACTCGCGACGTCGCTCATCGCACCAGCATGCCCGATGCGCCCACCCTCTCGCGCGTTCCGTCGATTCGCGAGGTCTGTGTCGCAGCGGGTACACACGGAACATGACCAGCGACACCAACTACCGATCAACCGGCTCCAGTGGCCTCGACCTCGCCAGCCTGTTCGGCCTGGCTGGAAAGACCGCCGTCGTCACCGGCGGGTCACGCGGCATCGGCTACATGATCGCGGCAGGACTGGTGACGAACGGCGTGAATGTCTTCATCACCGCACGCAAGGCCGAGGCGTGCGATGCCGCAGCCGCAGAACTCGACGCCCTCAGCGACACCGCCACGTGCACGTCGATTCCAGCAGACATGGCGAGTGCGGACGGGCTGGCTGCATTCACCGCTGCGCTTCGCGAGCACACCGACTCGGTGGACATCTTGGTCAACAACGCAGGAGCCGCATGGGGTGCGCCGCTCGGGGAGTTCCCCGAGGTCGGCTTCGACAAGGTCATGGACATCAATGTGAAGGCCCCGTTCATGCTCACCCAGGAACTGCTCCCCGAGTTGGAACGCAACGCCACCTCCGAGGATCCGGCCCGCGTGATCATGATTGGATCGATCGACGGCATTCGCGTCCCGATGGGTGACAACTACAGCTACTCGGCGTCCAAGGCAGGCATCCAGATGCTCGCTCGCCATCTCGCCGGCCACCTGGTGGGGCGTGACGTCACGGTGAACTCCATTGCTCCCGGACCGTTCGAGTCCAAGATGATGGAGTACATGCTGGCCGACGACGACAGCCGCCAGATGGTGGAAGGGAACGTGCCGCGTGGCCGCATCGGCAGCGCTGCAGATATCGCTGGCACGGTGATCTTTCTGGCAAGTCGTGCGGGGGCCTTCACCACCGGCGCCATCGTTCCGGTCGACGGCGGCATCTCGACCGTGCGCCTCGGCTGACGTCGCGTCGAGTCGCTGCTCGTCAACAGTTCCTGCACGTTTGACGGGTTTCAGCGCAGGGGTAGGACCTCAGCACCCGGTGCTTCGGGCTCGTCGTCCACCAGTTCGTCGGGGAACCCCGGTGCGGTGATCGACAGTCCAGTGGCGTCTTCGAGACGGCGGATGACGTTGGGCGACCATTCGCGCTGCCCGTATCGCTCGGCCGCATCGGTGAAGATGTCGATCATCAACGGGTTCATCTCAAGGGGTACGCCGTGTCGGTCGGCCACGGACTGGAACAAGCCGATGTCTTTGAGGACCAGGTCCATGGTGAAGCTGATGTCGCGCGAACCGTTCAGGATCACCTGGCTCTCGGTTTCATGGACGAATGAATTGCCACTGGAGATTCGGAAGGCCTCGTAGGTGGTCGCCAGATCGATTCCCGCAGCCTGCATCGTCGTGAGTGCCTCGGTCACGCTGATCAGGTTCGCCGTGGCGAGGTAGTTCGTTGCCACCTTGAGCACGGAGGCGCTGCCCAGCGGCCCCGTGTGCAGCACGCGACGACCGAGTACGGAGAGCAGCGGCAAGACGCTTTCGAACGTCGGGCGCTCACACCCCGCGAAGATCGAGATGTTCCCGGTGGCAGCCCGATGACACCCGCCCGACACCGGACAATCCACCGGTGCGCCGCCGGCAGCTTCGACCAATGCACCGAGCCGCGTGATCTCGGCTTCGTCCGTCGTCGACATCTCGAGCCAGATGGCGCCCGGTTTCCAGCCTGCCAAGAGCCCATCGGGGCCTTCGACGACCGCCGCCGACGCTGCAGGGCTGGGAAGACACGTGATGACCGCATCACAGGTCTCGGCCAGTTCACGAGGCGACGCTGCAGCGGTTGCGCCGAGCGCGACGAACCGCTCGACGAGTTCGGCATCCAGGTCTCGCACCGACAGGTCGAAACCGTTGCGAAGCACGGAACCCGCGAGCTTGCCACCCACGTTTCCCAGCCCAACGAAACCAATTCGTGACACCCCTGCACTCAAGGCGCTCGTCACGATGAATACCCCACAGAACGATCTGACATGGCCCACATCGTGGCAGGCCAGCGGTGAGCACAGACGCACCCTCGGCCGGCTTGATCGTTACGATCCGGCCGATGACCACGCCCGAACCGTTACTCGCCCAGTGGGCAGACGTGTCCGCACTGCGCTCCGCGCTCGCAACCCTCTCGTGGGACCAAGAGACCCAGATGCCGCCGAAGGGCCAAGGAGCCCGGGGCCAGGTCATGTCGGTGCTGGCCGGGCTCCACCATGACAAACTCACCGCCCCGTCGCTCCTCGAGTCGATCGAGTCGGCAGCAGCGGAAGCGGCCAGCAACGACGACGCCACCATGGCAGCTCACGCCGATGCCGCGCTCACCGAGGTCCGACGTGCGAGTGCGGTCCCCGGTGAGCTTGCCCGTCGCATGGCATCCACGCAGAGCCTGGCGCTCGGAGCGTGGCAGCAGGCTCGCGCCGAGAACGACTTCGCAGCGTTTGCCCCACTGCTCGGCGAAGTGATCGCCATGACCCTCGAACAAGCCGACGCGTTGGTCGATGCCGGCATCGGCGAGTCGCGGTACGACGCGCTGCTCGACGGGTACGAGCCTGGCATGACCGAGGCCGAGCTCGTGCCGCTCCTCGGTGACCTACGCAGCGAGTTGGCGCCGCTGGCGAAGGCGGTTGCCGATTCAGGAGTGGTCATCGATGAGTCACCCGCCAAGGGTGCATTCCCAGCCGATGCGCAACTCGCCCTCGGCAGCGCTGTTGCCACGGCAATCGGCTACGACTTCGACGCGGGCCGTCTCGATGCGTCTGCACATCCGTTCACGACGCGCCTCGGAAACGGCGACGTCCGGATCACGTGGCGCAGCGAGGACGACGACGTTCGCCCCGGGCTGTTCGGAATCATGCACGAGACCGGCCATGCCATGTACGAACAGGGGCTCCCGGACTCCTTCGCACAGACCCCGCTCGGAGAAGCAATCTCACTCGGCGTCCATGAGAGCCAGTCTCGACTCTGGGAGAACCAAGTCGGGCGCTCACGAGCGTTCTGGCAGTGGGCCCTCCCCCACCTGCACGAACACCTGCCCTCGACGCAGAACGTCACGATCGATGCCCTCTACCCGGCGCTGCACACGCTGCGCCCGTCGCCGATCCGGGTCGAGGCCGACGAGGGCACCTACAACCTGCACATCGTCGCCAGGTTCGAGATCGAACGACAGATCGTGGCCGGCGCCGTCGAAGTCGCGGAGCTCCCTGATCTCTGGAACTCCACCTACGAAGAGCTTCTCGGCATCACCCCGCCGAACGACGCCGACGGCGTGATGCAGGACATTCACTGGGCAATGGGTGCGTTCGGCTATTTCCCGACCTACACACTCGGCAACCTGATCGCGTGCCAGCTGTTCGATGCAGCGTCGAAGGCCATTGGCGATCTCCCGGATCGCATCGCCACTGGAGACTTCGCGCCGCTTCTGGCTTGGCTCCGCGAGAACGTTCACCGACACGGCCGATCGATCTCGTCGAACGACATGGTTCAGCGCGCCACCGGCTCTCCACTCACCAGTGATGCCTTTTTGTCGTACGTACGGTCCACCACCGCCGACGTCTACGGAATCTGAAGTCACTGGCATCTGAAGTCACTGGCATCTGAACTCACCGCTGCTGGGTCGCTGACGTCTCTCGAGCGAGCCGGTTTCTTGACCAAGCCTTGACCAACGAACTGCGGTCACCCTCGGCGCTCCAGCACTACGGTCGGTGAGACCGCCACCCGGCGGTGCCGAGGCGAAACGAGACCAGCCGGTGGACATCTCCAAGCTCAGTACCGGAGCGATGCTGTCCGGCGAGGACATCGACGCCAACGCCAACCGAGAACGGGCCCGCCAGCGGCGCCTGCGTCGCAAGCTGTACGTCCTCGCCCCGATCTTCGTGTACTTCGCTGCTCGCCTGGCAATGGACAACCCGATCCGGCTCGGCGTTCCCGGTTGGCTGCGCGGCAACCCCGAGATCATCATCGCGCTCGGACTCATCGGGATCCTCGGCTTCGCCATTCTCTTCCCGCTCCTCAGTCACGGCCGCTCACCGCATACCGTGCTGCGCGCCGAGGACTCCGACGTTCGGCTCGACGACGTGGTCGGCGCTGAGCAAACCAAGCGTGAAGCCATCGACTCGATGAATCTGTTTCTCGCCTCGGAGACCTTCGAACAGGTGATGGGTGGCAAGCCGCGACGCGGTGTGCTGTTCGAGGGCCCACCCGGCACCGGCAAGACCCACCTTGCGAAGGCAATGGCAGCCGAGGCTGGCGTGCCATTCCATTTCGTGTCGGCGTCGGAATTCCAGTCGATGTACTACGGAGCCACCAACAAGAAGATTCGAACCTTCTTCAAGCAACTCCGACGTGCCGCACGCGAAGAGGGCGGCGCCATTGGGTACATCGAAGAATTCGATGCCATTGGCCAATCCCGCAGTGGCATGGGGAACGGTTCGTCGATGAGCGAGGGTTCCGCCGGGATCGTGAACGAACTACTGGTACAAATGCAGAGCTTTGCGCTGCCTGCACCACGGGACAAGCTGAAGGCCAGCGGCATCGACTGGCTCAACAAGCACCTCCCGCCGCATCGACGATTCCGGCATCCGCGTTCGACGAACGCGAACATCTTGATCGTGGCAGCAACCAACCGGGCCGCTGACCTCGACCCGGCGCTCGTGCGCCCCGGGCGTTTCGATCGCACCATCAGCTTCACGCTGCCACCTCGAAGCGACCGGTCGGCGATTGCGCAGTACTACCTGGATCGAAAGTCACATGATTACGACGTGACTGCCGACCTGGTTGCCGACCTGAGCCACGGCTACACCCCGGTGCGCATCGAGAAGCTGCTCGACGAGGCGTTGATCGTGGCGCTGCGGGGCGGCAGAACCGCGATGACGACCTCTGATGTGCTGTCCGCTCAGTTGATCACCGAGGTGGGCGTTGCCCAGAGCATGGGGTACCACCCCGACGAGCGGCGACGAATCGCCATCCATGAGGCAGGTCATGCCCTCACGGCCGTGTTGACCAGGCGCGACGTGAAGATCGCATCGATTCTGCGACGTTCGGCAGCGTTGGGTCTGGTGGCACACGGCGACTTCGATGAGCGGTTCTTGCGAACGCCGTCCGATGCCAAGGACCTGATCTGTGTGGCGATGGCGGGGCGCGCCGCTGAGCAACTGGAGTTCGGCGAGTCGAGCAGCGGCATCAGCTCTGACCTCGCATATGCCACCGGGCTTGCAGCTCAGCTCGTTGGCCAGCTGGGCCACGGTCCGGGCTTGTTGAGCCTCGAAGCTGCCACGGCGCCGGGCTCGCGACATCTCGTCGACAAAGTGCTGTCGGATGAACCCAGCCGTGCCGCTGCCGAACAGTTGCTCGCTACCGAAGCGAGCCGCGCCGCCGACATGGTTGCCAACTACCGCAGTGCACTGCTCGAGATCGCCGATCGACTCTGTGCCGACGACGAGGTGCCCGGTGACCGAATCCGGGCAATCGTCGCCTGCCACGTCGACATCACCGAGCGCCGCGGACCGGTGCGGATCAAAGCCGGTAACTGATCACTTCGGCGACGCACCAGAGGCGGCCAGGTGACATCACCGTCAACGACCGGTGAGATCGTTCGAGCTGATCGGAACAACGAGGGGGGTGCCGCTCACCGGATCGTCGATGATCTTGGAGTCGAGTCCGAACACGCCGCGGACCGTGTCGGTGGTGATCACGTCCGCGGGCCGACCCGACGCGACGATCGAGCCATCACGCATTGCAACCACGTGCGTGGCGTACCTGCACGCAAGGTTCAGGTCGTGAAGCACGACCACGATGGTGCGGCCGCGTTCTCGGTTCAGCCGGTCGACCAGGTCGAGCACATCGACCTGGTGAGCAATGTCGAGGAACGTGGTCGGCTCATCGAGCAACACCAATTCGGTCTCCTGCGCGAGCGCCATGGCGATCCACGCACGCTGACGCTGTCCACCTGACAGCTCATCGATGGCACGATCTGCCAGCTCGGAGGTATCGGTGGCGTCGAGCGCAGAACGAACCGCTCGTTCGTCGGCTTCGGACCACTGCTGAAAGAGCTTCTGATGCGGCGTCCTCCCGCGAGCGACCAGGTCCACCACGGTGATCCCTTCGGGCGCGATCGGCGTTTGCGGCAACAAACCCAGCCGCCGCGCCACGTCCTTGGTGGCCATCTTGTGGATGAGTTCGCCATCCAGCACGACCTGGCCCGTTGACGGACGGAGCAGACGTGCGAGCGAGCGCAGCAGTGTGGACTTGCCACAGGCGTTGGGCCCGATGATCGCAGTCACCTCGCCATCCGGTATCGCCACGGAGAGGTCATCGACCACCACATGTTCGTCGTAGGAGAGCGTGATGCCGTCCGCCCGAAGGCGTGGCTGGTTGGCGTTCATCAGAGGGCTCCAGTTCTGGCTTGACGAGTGAGCAACCACAGCAGGTACGGCGCTCCAATGAGTGCGGTCATGATCCCGACCGGCAACTCGGTGGGGGCAAGCAGACGTCGTGCGGCGAGGTCCGCCACCACGGTGACGAGCGCCCCAACGAACGCCGCAGGAACGATGCACGCGCGTGGCGAACTGACGAGGCGGCGAGCGATTGGCCCAGAGACGAACGCAACGAACGCCACCGGCCCCGCAGCCGCAACACCCAAGGCGGCCAGACCGACGCCGACCAGCACGATGGACAATTTCACCCGGCTGACATTCACGCCGAGAGCTGCTGCGGTGTCATCACCCAGGTCGAGCAGATCGAGGTTGCGCTGCATCAGCATCGCCAACGGTGCCAGCACCGCGAGTGCGAGCCCCACGATTCGAACCTCGTCCCAGCTGCGTCCGTTCAGCGACCCGGTCAACCACACCGCGGCACGCTGCACGTCGTTGATCTCGGCGCGGGTGATCATGTAGTCGATCACGGCGGTGATCGCGAACCCTGCACCGATCCCCACCAGCACCAATCGGAACGCTTGCACCCCACGCTTCCACGCCAGGAGGTACACCGCCACCGCAGCCATCAGTCCGCCCAGCACCGCTGCGGCCGAGACCATTGCTGCACTTGCGTCGAAGTACACGATGACGGTCACGGCACCGAGTGCTGCGCCACCGGTGAAACCAATGATGTCGGGTGAGCCCAACGGGTTGCGGACCAGCGACTGGAAGATCGCCCCAGACATCCCGAACGCTGCACCGACGCCCGCCCCCACCAGCACACGCGGCAGGCGCAGCGTGCCGATGATGAACTCCGAGTCCTCGGTGGGGTTGCCGACGATGGTCGAGATCACATCCGCGACCGGGATCGGGAAGTCTCCAACGCTGATCGACCAGATGCCGGCGGCCACGGTCATGGCAGCCAACGCCGAGCACACCGTGATCGCTCGCGGGTCGAGTCGAACCGAGAAGGATCGGCGACGCACGACTCGCCCCGAGAGCGGCACCTTGCGATATTCGGTGTCGAGCTCGCTGACGCTCACAGTTGCGCCATCCGCGTTCGACGAACGAGCAAGATGAACGCTGGTCCGCCGATCGCGGCGGTCATGATGCCCACCTGCACTTCACCGGGGCGAGCCACGATTCGCCCGAGGGTGTCACAGACAAGGAGCAGTGCTGCACCCGCCAGCCCCGACGCCGGCAACAGCCAGCGTTGATCGGGGCCGAACCACACTCGCGCGGCATGCGGCACCACCAGGCCGACGAACCCGATGGGACCGGCTGCGGCAACTGCGCTGCCACAGAGCAGCGTGATGCCGAGCACGCTGGCGACACGAGTGAGCGCGATGCGCGTTCCGAGCGCCTTTGCTGCGTCCTCGCCGAGTGCCAACGCGTTCAATTGGCGGGCAGCACCGAGCGCGAGGACCACGCCGACGACCATGAACGGAGCCACTTGCCCTCCGACTTCGGCCCCACGACCTGCGAGAGATCCAACCGCCCAGAACCGAAACTGATCGAGGGTGGCCTGGTCGAGCAGCGTGACGGCGCGAGTGAGCGCGAACAGCAACGCCGCGAGCGCTGCGCCTGCGAGCGCCAGTCGCACCGGCGTTGCTCCTCCACGCCCCGCCGAGCCGAGGACGTACACGACCACCGAGGTGATCGCGGCTCCGACGAACGCGAACCACACCAACCCGGAGACCGTCGTGATACCGAACGCCCAAATGGCGAGCACCACGGCAAAGGAAGCGCCTGCGTTCACACCCAGCAAGCCGGGGTCCGCCAAGGGATTGCGCGTGACTCCCTGCATCAGTGCCCCCGCCATGCCGAGCGACACGCCGACCAAGATCCCCAGCAAGGTCCGCGGGAGTCGGAGTTCACGCACGATCAAGTGGTCGGTGACGTCGGAGTCGTACGACACGAGCGAATCGATCACCGTGCCCCACGGGATCGACTTCGCTCCGACAGCGAGCGACGCCAACACACCGACCGTCACGGAGCCGAGCAACGCGAGCACACCGACAAGGCGTTTGGAGGTCGACACACCATCGCGCCCGGTGCTTCCTGCGACGCTGGCGCTGGCAGCGGCGTTTGCTTCGTACGCCCGTGGGTCCCGGTCCGCGAGTGCGCTCTGCAGCACTACATTCATGCGGTCAGCCGTCATGAGCACATGACCCGAGCCGACGTCATGAAGGAACAGAACTCGTCTCGACTCACCGTCCACACGCCGTCGACGAGTTGCAAGGTACCGGTCTGGTTGGAGTACGCCGGGTTCTCACCGAAGTTCACGTCGTACGTGATCTCGGCGGTGTCACCCTCCACCACGACATCACTCGGCACCAAGCTGATCCCTCCGAAGCCGTTGCCTGCAGCGGTGTAGGCCTCGACCGTGGCGGCGAGCGAACCGGCGTCAGCGAGGAACGCCGCTTTGTCGTCGAATGGCACGGTCGAGTCGAATACCGTCGACCACGCATCAGATGCTGCGGACGATTCGTCGCCACCCACCGGCGATGCTTCGGCATCGGCCACATCGTCAGCTGCACCATCGACAGCACCGACCTCAGCAGCGGAAGCAACCACGGTTGCAGGATCACCATCGGCTGCTGCCTGAATCTCGGGGATCAGTTGCTCGAGCGCGAATTCGAGGCTCAATGGACTCCCGTGCGAGAACGCTCCGGTCAGCTCGGGTCCGGCGAACACCTCACGCCCCAGCGCCACGGCGTCGAGGGCCGGACGAGTCGGCAGCTGCGTCAAGATGCCATCGAGCTCCTCGTCAGAGGTATAGATCCACATGAGCACGTCGACATCGAGTGGCGTCAGGTCCTCAGCACTCAGCGACAAGAAGAAGGAGTCATCACCGCCTGAGTCGTTCACTTCGGGAATCGAGAAGCCGAGGTCGGCCATGATCCGACTCCGGGTGTCCTGGGACGTGTAAGCGCCCGGGCCATCGGCGGTGACGAACGCAACCGAAGCGAACTGCCCCTCCCACTGTGGGTTGGCGTCGCGGGCGGCAGCGAACAGCGCATCGATCCGCTCCACCTCAGCTTGCGCTTGCATCGTTCGACCGGTGGCGGTGCCCAGGATCATCGTCTGCTCCTGCCACGGCGTGCCGTAGTCGTCATAGGTGTCTGGCTGCGCAACCGTGGGCGCGATCGCAGCGAGCAGTTCGTAGTCCTCGGCCGTCATTCCCGACCAGACCCCGACGATCAGGTCCGGGTCGAGCGCTGCGATCTGTTCGAAGTTCAACGCATCGGCCGCGATCACCTCCGGCGTTGCCTCACCCAACTCGTCTTGCGCCCACGGCCACACGCCATTCGGCTGCTCGCCGTACCAATCGCGGAGGCCAACCGGCGTCACCCCGATCGCCAACAGAAAGTCGTGTTCGTTGAAGCCGACCGACACGACACGCTCGGGTTCGACTTCGATCGTGGTGGATCCGAACTTGTGCTCGATCGACACCGGGAACGCAGCGCCGGCCTCCTCAACGTCTGGGTCGGTGGTCGACGAGTCCGTCGTCGAGGACTCGGCTTTCGGTGGGGCGTCGGTGGTGTCGGGTGCATCGGTGGCGAGCGTCTCGGTGGACGAGCCGCTGGTGTTGTCCGGAGAGGAACTGGACTCGTCAGATCCGCACGCAGCCAATGTGACGATCGAGGCAATGACAACGGCAACGAAGCGCTTCACGACACACCTCCCATCGGTTTGTTCGAGTGCCGAACACTCGCAGCGGAAAGACGAAGCTCCTCCACGAAGCACGTCGCAGCCACCTGGGCCGCGATCTCATCTAGGGCATGGTGGAACCGAGCGTCGCTGACGCCGATGGCCAGCACCGTGACACCGAGACCGGAGTCCGGCTTCAATCGGGCATGCAGTGCGTCATCGGGTACCGAGTCGAGGCCCACAGCGTCGAGCAGCTTCGAGACGCGGTTCGCGTCGAGCAGGCTGGCCACCCAGCGCTGCTCCACACCGACACAACGGGCGGAGAACACTCCCCCGCCCAGGTCGAACAGCGCTCCACCGATCGTCACACCCGCAACTCGCTGAGCGACATCGGGTTGGTTCGGGCATGCACTTGCTGCGATCACCCGACGAAAGGCGCACGGACTGATGTCGCCAGCCGGGTGCGTACTGACCACGACACGCTCGCCCGTGTCGGTATGGAGGAAGAGTTCCGTGCCGGGCACGGTGTGGCCGAGCGCAGCGGCCAGGCGAAGTCGTTCGAGTGGTGTCATCAAGTGCTCCTGAGGTGTGTTCGTATGAATCGGGTTGAAAGAACGATGGGCGTCGAGATGTGCGTGATCAGCTGGCTGCAGCGGCGCGACGCACGAGGTCAATCGACGCCTCGCGTACGGACGCTGCGCCGCTCAGCGGCTCGGGGAACGCCACTCGTGCCGTGGCCAGGTAAGCGTCATCGCGGAACGCGTCGAACGTCATGCCGTATCTGTCGATCGACGACACGGGCGCACGCGTGGCCCCCGCTACGCCCGCGAGCTGCTGGACGATGGACAGACACGCATCGGCATGGTCAGCGTCGAGATGCTCGATCATGGGCGCCGCATGCGGCAACACGGGATCAGCCGACGCTGAGGAGTACTCGGCCGCTGACGCCCAGCCCATGGCCCCGAACCCGCCCACGTAGCGCAGGTTCAAGACGTCGAGGCGCCACCACGAGAAGTCGGCGAACCCGACGTAGTGGCGGGCAAACGGATGGAGGTCGAGGTGTGCTTCGATTTCGGCGTCACTCGGCTCTGCCGGCATGAACGCTCCCACAACGGTGACGCGAGCCAGCGACAGCGGGTCCACCCCGGGCTTGCTCGGCGCCTCCACCAGCACACTCGAGCGAGGGTCGTATCGGAGGTTCTGCGTGTGCTCGGCCAGCGACGACACGCAGATCAACGGCGCCCCGTTGGTCAACGCCGAGTAGGGAGCGACAGATGCGTACGGATGACCGGACCGAGTAAGCGTCGACAGTGTCGCCACGCCTCCCGGTTCGATCAGTGTCCGTGACAGCTCTGCGTGGGAGGGGAACGAGGCTACGTCGCCGACGATGGGAGGCCCGGAGGTCTCGTGCGCATCGGATGCGGTGTCGGCGAGGTTTGCGTTGGTGGTGGTCATCAGATGTCTCCATGGAGGTCGGTGATCAGTTGGTCGAGGAAGATGCCCGTGCGGGGTCCGTTGCCGAGCAGCAGTTGGTCGTCGTAGACGAGAATTCGTCGCTCCTGCCCGGCAGGCGTGGCGGCAATGCCAGGTATCTCGAGCAATCCGTCGAGGCCACCAACGGAGTCGAGGCCTCGCTGCGGAACAATCAGCACGTCGGGTGCAGCGGTCAACAGCGCCTCGGCGCTGATGGGCGCATTGTCGACCACGCCGAGTTCGTCGGCAACGTCGATGCCACCGGCAGCGTCGATGAGCCAATCGACCCCGCTGCCTTCACCGAAGAGCAACTGCACGCTGTCGCCACGGAGGTACACCACTCCGACGCGAGGGCTGGACGTGGCAAGCAATGCGCGAGCTGTCGCCGCAGCGATCTGAGCGTCGACTTCCGCAGCGAGCTCGACACCAGCGGCATCAGCGCCGATGGCAGTCGCAACGGCTCTGATCTTGTTCCCGGGACCTCGCGGAGAACTCTCGCGCTCGATCACCACCGTGTCGACGTCGAGGCGCTCGAGCGCATCGAGCGTCTCGATCGGTCTCGCCAAGTCGGTCGCCAGGACGAGCGTCGGTTCGAACCCGAGGATCGGTTCCGGTGCGAGTGCCCGCTGATACCCGACCTCAGGCAACTCGTCGGCATTCGCGGGATACGTCGCCGAGATGTCGGTCGCCACGACCTGATCGCCGAAGCCGAGGGCGAACACGATCTCGGCGAGGTCGCCGTCGACGGGCACGATCCGCTGCTCGCTTCGAACCGCAGCGGTAGCGAGCGGCGCAACACTCGACACCGCACCACCGGTGGTCGGTGAGGACTCGACCACGACGGGCGACTCGGTAGCGGCGCAAGGCTCGGTACGTACGGTCATTTCCTCGACCGTCGACCCCTCGGAGTCGGGAGCGCCATCTTGCCCGCACGCCACCACGGCCACCGCGCCGACGACGGCGACCGCTGCCAACATCAACCGGCGAGAGGTGGGAGCAGTTCGATGCATCGATCGAGATGTTAGGTAGACCTAACACTCAATGCAAGTGCGAACTAACTATTGGGGAGATCCTGTTTGCAGACGTTCGCCACCCCCGTCGTAGGGTGTGACCGTGACCGAGGTGCAGCGTTCTTCTGCCGTGCCGTGGCAGGGGCTCATCATCGGCGCCGTCGCCGGATTGCTCAGCGGATTGCTGGGGATCGGCGGTGGCATCGTCATCGTCCCAGCGCTGCTCGCCGTGATGTCGATGGAGCGCAAGCTGGCTCACGGAACCTCGCTCGCCGCAACGTTGCCCGTCGCAGCGGCAAGCCTCATCACCTATTCCGTGAACGACAATGTCGACTGGCCGGTCGCCGCGTGTCTCGCTGCCGGCGCCATCTTCGGCGCGGTCATTGGAACCCAGCTCCTGCAGGTGATCCCGAAGCGGCCACTGATCGTCACCTTCATCGTCGTGATCTTGTTCACCGCAGTGCGTTTGGGTCTCGCCGACGATGCGCTCGGACGTGACGACCTGTCCTTGGCCGGTGGTATCGCCCTCATTGCGATCGGACTCCTCACCGGCACGCTGTCCGGGCTCCTCGGCATCGGTGGGGGCGTCATCATGGTCCCGGCGCTGATCGTGCTGTTCGCAGAAGTCCCCGTCATCGCAAAGGGCACGTCGGTTGCCGTGATCGTTCCGTCGTCACTCGTCGGCACGCTTCGCAATCGAAAGCACCGCAATGCTGACCTGCGAGTGGCGACGGCCATCGGCGGTGCTGGAATCGTGAGCGCGGTCATCGGTAGCCTTGTGGCTGATGTCATCGATGATCGAGTCTCGAACGTGATGTTCGCTGTGCTCCTCCTCATCGTCGCAGCACTTCAGTTCCGAGCCCTTCGAGCGACACCGGCAACGCCAGCTGAGCCCGCCGCCGCATGAGCACCATGCGCGTCGGCGTCATTCTTGCTCACCCGAACCCTGACTCGTTCGCCCACGAACTCGCCCGTCGAGCCGTTGCCGGCCTCACCGCTGCTGGCCATCACGTGACGTTCATCGATCTGTGCGGCATCGGTTTCCGAGCGGCGATGTCGCCCGAGGAGCGTGAGGCGTACCACGGAGACGAACCCGTGCTCGATCCCCAAGTCCAGGAGCAGATCGACTTGGTCCGCTCGGTGGAGACCCTGGTGTTCGTCTATCCCACCTGGTGGAGCGGCTTGCCGGCCATCCTGAAGGGGTGGCTGGAGCGTGTGATGGTTCCGGGCGTCGGGTTCAAGTTCGACGAGCAGTCGGGCAAGATTCGGCCAGGTCTCACTCATGTGCGTCATCTGATCGGTATCTCGACGTACGGCTCACCGAAGTGGTACGTGCGAGGAGTCAACGACAACGGTCGTCGCACCTTGATGCGAGCCCTTCGTATCTCGTGTGGATGGCGAACGTCTCGCCGCTGGATGGGCTTCTACGCGATCGACAGCGCGAGCGAGTCCGACCGCCACGAGTTCGCAGCACGTGTCGAGCGAGAGATGAGCGAGCTCTCATGACCCGGCGCGTCTTGCTCATTCATTGCCACCCGTGTATCGAGGGGTTCATCCCTTCGGCACTCGAACGGGTGCGGACCGGACTCACCGATGCAGGTGCCGAGGTTCGCTTCCATGACCTCTACCGTGAAGAGTTCAACCCGGAGCTGTCCGCAGACGAGCATCGCACGCACGTGCAACCGGGTGTGGCCGACGAACTCACCGAGCACGCGGCCGACCTTCAATGGTGCGACACGTTGATCCTGGTCTACCCCACATGGTGGTCCGGCCAGCCCGCGATGCTCAAGGGCTGGATCGATCGCGTGTGGGCGTCCGGTGTTGCCTGGGATCTCCCGGACGGCGCCGATCGGCTCGTCCCCAAGCTGCGCAACGTCCGCCGCATCGTCGCAGTCACCTCGCATGGGTCTGCCAAGCATCTGAACATGGCGCAAGGCGAAGGCGGCAAACGTGTGCTGTTCCGCAGCCTGCGCACGATGTGTCATCCGCTCGTTCGAACGAACTGGCTGGCGTTCTACGGCATCGACACCGCAGCCGAGCCGAAGCGCCGAGCGTTTCTCGACGCGCTGCCTGCCAGGGTCGAACGCCTCACCCGCTGACAGTTCACCGGCGAGGTGAACTCGCTCAGCCGAAGGCGCCGACGAAGGCACCCTCTGGGTTGCCGTCGCTGATGACGCCCGGAGCCTGTTCGATCGTGACAGCGAGCGCTGCCACGCCGCCCTCAACGGTGAAGGTCTCCAGTTCGGGGTTCGGACCGAGAATTCCCAATGACACGACGTCACCGTTGTCCGCCAAGACGCCCCAGAGCTGGTACGTCTGGTCAGACGACAACGTCGGTAGCGCCGAAGCGTCCAGGTAGCCGTGGCCGTCTTGGTCGATGACCCCCGCTGCTGATGCGTCTGAGCCATCCGCAACGAGTTCGGTCTGGACAGAATCACGGTCAGCAACCGCTGCTGCGTATGCGTCAGCAATCGGATCCATCGAGGTCGCGTCACGCGCCCCGATCACGGCAACCGCACCGAACACGAGTGCAAGCGCTGCTGCTGCACCCATCAACCAGGTGCTCGCAGTGCGGCGAGCCGACTTCATCGGCGTGACCACCGAGGTCGGCGGAGCAACGACGGATTCCGCAACGGGGGGCTCGAACGCCAGCACCTTGGCCAGCTCCGGGCCGGGTGCCGGTGCTTCGGAATCGATCTGATCGGTGATTCTCGCCCACAGGTCATCGGGGGCATCCATACCCGTGAACGCCAGCATCGTGGCCACTTCTCGATGCTCTTGCACCTCGGCTGCTGCTCGCGGATTGATCCGTAGGTAGTCCTCGACACGGCGAGCTTCGTCGGGGTCGACTGCGTCGAGGGCATATGCACCGAGCAAGTCGTCGAGGTCGTAGGAGTCACCGCCCGCATTCATGATTGTCATGTCGTCGCCCATCACGCACCTGCCCCGATCGAGATTCCTGATTTCGTCAATTCTGAGCGAAGCTTCTTGAGCCCCGTCCGTATCCGGCTTTTCACCGTTCCCTCGGCGTCGCCGAGCTGATCGGCGACCTCTCGGTATGTCAGCCCACCAAAGTACGCCAATTCGATTGCAGCGCGCTCACCTTCGTGCAGCACGTGCATCGCATCGCGCACATGTGACGCCATCGTGAGGTCCCAGACCTCGTGAGCAACGTCGTAGCCCGCCTCCGCGGTTTGGGTTGCTTCGCGCTCTTCACGGCGTCGGCGCGACACATCCGACCGGATGAGGTCGACCGCTCGACCGTGTGCGTTTGCCAGGAGGAAGCTCCGTAGCGTTCCGCGATCAGGATCGAAGCGATTGGGTTCGTTCCACAGGCGTACGAACACCTCCTGCACGATCTCTTCGGCACGGGCATGATCGCTGAGCAGGCGTTTTGCGAGCCCGAAGACCGCCCCGGCGTGGCGTCGGTACGCCTCAGCGAGAGCATCTTGGCGGAACCGCCCGATCGAAACCACGAGTGCCGCATCAGATGCGTTGTCGAAATCGTGTTGCACAGAATCTTCTACGGATCCGGTCGACACTTCGGATGACTTCTTTTTCAGAGAAACTTGCTGCTCGGGTGAACTCGGTCAGTTCCGGGTGAATCGCGTCACGCACTCGACGTGCGGCGTTTGGGGAAAGAGATCGAGCACCTCGACACCCTCCATCGTGTATCCCTCGTCCGCCAGGAGGCGTGCGTCGCGGGCCAAGGACACCGGATCGCAACTCACGAGCACCACAACCGGAGCGTTCATCCTCACCAGCGCAGCGACGCCCGGCTTGGCCAGACCGGGCCGAGCAGGATCGGCCACCACCACATCGATCGGGTCAGCGTCCTCCCCCGGCTTCCAGTTGCCGACCTCGGAGCGAACGATCTCCACGCTCTTGCCACCTTGGCCTGACCGGTGCTTCAAGTTCTCCTTCGCATCGAAGCACGCGGACCGTGCGGACTCGATCAGGGTGACACGGCGTGCCTGACGCATCACGGTGGCCGCAAACATCCCGATACCGCCGTACGCGTCGACGGCGTGGTCCGCTTCCTCCAACTCCGGAGCAGCCCGCCGAACCGCATCGACCAGCAGCTCTGCGGCCGCCGGGCCGGATTGGAAGAAGGACGGAGTTGATACTTGTAGGTTCACGCCGTCGATCTGTTCGACGAGGAACGCTCGGTCGCCGATGTGAACATGCTCAGCAAGGCCGCTCACCGACTGCCCGGCGGGAGCGTTCGAGCGGCGCTTTTCGTTTCGGCGCTGCCGGTCCTCCGGCCGGGTCCATCGAGCGGTGACCCCATCGGTGGCGGCCGACGTGCGCAGCGTGAGCTCCACGCCGGCAGCGACGCGCACGCCCCGCAGCACGTCGCTGAGGTTGTCATGGGCGACTTGGCAATGATCTATCGCCACCACTTCGTCACTGCGTTCCTCACGGAACCCCACTCCGCCGTCAGGCAGACCGACGAGACGAATCGTGGTGCGATACCCGAACGGTGAGACCGAGTCACCCACCTCGACGAGTCGCTCGACCTCATCGGCATCGAAGCGACCGACGCGTCGCAGCGACTCCGTGACGATTCCGACCTTCGCCGTGACTTGGGCATCGGTATCGAAGTGCATCCATCCACAGCCGCCGCAGCCTTCTCGCCGGTGTGGACACGTGGCCACGACGCGATCCGGCGACGGCTCGAGCACCTCGGTGACGGTTGCCTTCACGAAGTCCTTGCGATCGTTGCGCAACTCGACTTCGACTTCTTCTCCAGGGAGTGCGCCCGTCACGAAGGCCACGCGCCCGTCTTCGAGCCTGGCCATCGCATCACCACCGGCCACCATCCGTTCGGCGCGCACGGTCAGCGGTTCGGTCGTCGACATGCCTTCATCGTACGGACCGTGCCAGAATCTCACCATGGGCCGGCCGGAACAGTGGTACTGGGATCTGAAGCGTCAGCGGGTGGTTCCCGCAGCGGAGCGAGGCAAGGGTGACGACATGCTCGGTCCATACAACTCACCGGCGCAAGCACAGAACTGGCGGTCAACGGTCGAATCACGCAACGACAACTGGGACGATGCGGACGACGAGTGGAACGAGACCGAACTCGAACCCGATTGAGATCGGGCTCCGGTCCACTCGCGGTTATCGTGCTCGTCGATGAGCCGCCCCGTGATGATCTCGCCCTCCGTTCTGCCTGCAGACTTCTCCAAACTCGGCGAGGAGGTCGCCGCACTCGAGGCTGCCGGTGTCGACCTCATCCAATGGGACGTGATGGACGGGCAGTTCGTTCCCAACCTCACGTTCGGACCTGACGTCATCAAGTCCGCCCGCCAGCACTGCTCGGTGCCATTCGAGGCGCACCTGATGGTCTATACGCCCGACGTGATGGCCAAGGACTACATCGACGCCGGCTGCTCACGACTCATCGTCCACGCCGAAGCCTGCACACACCTTCACCGCACCTGCGCCAACATCAACGAGCTCGGTGCCACCGCCGCGGTGGCATTGAATCCCGGCACGCCTGCTTCTGCTGTCGAGCACGTGCTCGATCTGATCGACATGGTGCTCGTGATGACCGTGAACCCAGGCTTCGGTGGCCAGGCGTACATTCCAACGATGGAGCCCAAGATCACGGAGGTCCAGTCGATGCTCGAAGCCGCCGGGCGAGCCGATGACGTCCACATCGAGGTCGATGGTGGAATCGGCCCGAACACCATCGCCGGTGCCGCAGCCGCCGGCGCGAACGTGCTGATCGCAGGGAGCGCGCTCTACCGCGATCCGGAGGGCCTGGAGCATGCCGTCACGGACTTGCGAGCTCGGGCCGAGGCTGCTCGCGCCTGAGACGGGCGAAAGCACGTCCCGAGGTCCTCAGCGAGGAGGGCGGAGCATTCCCCACATGTGCGGCCCCACCTCGGTGGAAGGATCAGTACCGAACGACGAGTATCGATGTTCGTGGTGCCCGGTGGGGATGTCGAACTCTGCGTGCACGTCGAAACCGTGGCGCCGGTAGTACGACACGTTCACCAACGTCTCGGTCTCGAGGTGACACGCAAGTCCCTCGGCATCGGCGCGTTCGAACATCGTGGCCATCAGCGCCGCTCCCAGACCCTGGCGCTGCCAATCCGGATGGGTTGCCAGCAACTGGAGGTACCAGTGCTCCTCGGTGGGAGCGTTGGCGGTCATCAACGGCCCGATGATGCCAAACCGATCGAGCAGGTCAGCCGGAGGCGGCGGATCAGCTGACGTTTCGTCGTCGGGCGCTTCTGGCCGGCCCGGCTGAATCCACACGGCCAGAGCCGCCACGTCGTCAGTACACCAGACCTCGTTGTGCTCGACCCACCCTTCCATGGCACGCCGCATCACCTCGCCTCCCGGTTGGAAGTACTCGTCGTCATCGGGGTACAGCCAGCGCATCACCGGGTCCTCGGCAAATGCCTTGACCGCAGTCACGCACAACTGTGTGAGGTCTGATCGGGTCGCCCGCCGGATTGCCATGTTGGCAACGTAGGCGGCTCAGCTGCCAGGATTCGACCCAGATGACCGGGTTCCGTGCCACTGCCACCGTGCCAGCGCGTGCCGCACTCGCCGGCAATCCCTCAGATGGGCACGGCGGTGCGGTCGTGGCGACGACCCTGCGCACGGCCGCTGCAACCGTTCAGGCAACACGTTCGTCATCGTTCGAGTTTCCGGGCCGGGCACTGCGGACCGAATCCATCGAGGACCTGTCGGCTGCGATGTTCGAGCAAACAACGATCGGCGATCAACCGCTGATCCAATCCGGCCTGGTGGCGATGCACCGATTCATGGACGCCGACATCGAACCGTGCCGTTTCACGCTGTCTTCGACAATCCCCCGCTCGGTCGGATTGGCCGGATCGAGTGCCATTGTGATCGCCGCGATCCGGACTGCGATCGAACTCCATCACGAGGCGTCCTGGGCCCGCCACCTCACTGCGCGACCGGACCTGGTCGCGTCGATTGCGCTCGAAGCCGAGCGATCCGTGTTGGGCATCGCTGCGGGATTGCAGGATCGTGTCGTCCAAGCCTTCGGCGGAACCGTTGCCATGGACTTCGCACCGCAGCACATGCAACGCGAAGGTCGGCTCTTGGTTGGTTCGTATCGTTCTCTCGGCGAGCTGCCAGGCGCCGGTTTCATTGCGTATCGGCCGGAGACCGCTCGGCCCAGCGGGGAGGTCCACGCTGCGATCGATGCCACCAATCCAGCGTTTGGCGCCGCCATGGCGCAGTCGGCAACAGCCGCACGTGAAGCCGCACGAGCAATCGAGCGCAACGACCGAGCGGCATTGGCCCGTGCACTGGATGCAACCTTCGACGCTCGCGCTCGCGTGATGCGCCTCGACCCCGCTCACGTCGAGATGATCGAAGTCGCTCGTTCGAACGATGCTGCGGCCAATTACACCGGCTCAGGCGGCGCCGTCGTCGTGCTTGCGCCGGACGATCGAGCACACCTCGCACTACGCCACCTCGGCTGCATGATCCTGGCGCTCTGAGTCACGCCCCGAACCACAAGACGCTGCAGCGTCGTGCTGCGGGACTGAGCTCGGCTTCAGGCCTCGACGAGTTCGTCGTCAAGCGCACCATCATCGGGCATGCCGTCATCGGCTACGTCGTTGCGTACGGCGTCGAGGTGGGCTTCGTCGCCGAGTTCGTCCTCGGTGAGGTGGCGCCGAACACGTGCAGCACGATGGTCTCGACTCGGGCTCACCGCAGAACGGCCGAGGGCGAAGATGCCGCGGAACCCGGCGTCGAGCACACGACGCAGCAGCACCAGCGCAACCAGCGCTGCCGCGACGATCCCAGCCGGCACTCCAATCGTGGCCAGGAGAAGGCGGCGATCCTCGAAGAACGGCGACAGCAACGACGAGTCGATCGGCGTGCCATCGGTGTTCAGCGTCATCACCGGGTCGTCGATGAGCGGACAGTCGATCTCGGTGTCTTCGAGTCCGACCACCGCGTCGCCGCCGAACAGCAGCGCCTCGGGCGCCACCTTCGACGCAAGCGCTCCGATCCGGTCATCGACCGCTGCCGCCACCAGATACTGCGAGTCGACCTCGATGAACTGAGAGTCAGGTCCGTAGCGGACGTCGATCACACCTTGAACGGCGTGTGGCGACGCACTTCCCGCCCGGATCTGGTCGATCTGGAATCGAACGGTTCCCTTCTCGACGAACTCGTCCTTCGCCAGCACGGTACCGACGAAGGCAACATCAGCGGGAGGCAGCGTCGGGCACCCTGCGGGCACCTGCACCAACGACGTTGGGTCTGAGAGCACCTCTGGCTCAGGCGCAGGGGCTTCAGGCGCAGGCGGATCGGGCAACACCGGCGTGGCCAGGGCGGACGCCGCAGGAACCATCGTGATGCCGACCGCGACGAGCACGACCTTCCACGATTGACCGAGCACCGACACGACCGACATTGCCCCGAGGCTACTGAGCTGACAGGTCGCCGGGAGTGCATTGGCGCCTCATGGTGCGATACTCGACATGTGGGCTTCAACCCGTATCGCAAGTTCAAAGCCAAGCCAGCGGACTACGTGTTCGTGGTGATGGGCGTGCTCGTGGCGGCTGCGCTCGTCGGTTGGGCCTTCTTCGGCTAGCTACGGATTCTGCGAGCCGGTTCGAACATCGGTCGTTGTGCTCAGAAGGCCGCTTCGATCAGCTCCAACCGTGTGCCGGTGATCGCCACCACGTCGAAGCGAATGCTGGTACGTGGAGTCCCGTGCTCAGCGAGCCATTCGACCGCAAGCCGACGAATTCGACGCTGCTTGGGGACGCTCACCGCTGCTGCAGCGGGACCGTAGCGATCACTCCGGCGGGCTTTCACCTCACTGAAGACAATGAGCCCGTTGCGTTCGACGATGAGATCCAGCTCTCCGGTCGGGCTACGCCAGTTGCGCTCCACGATCCGGTAGCCGAGGCGTGCATAGTGCGTTGCGGCAAGCTCTTCGCCCCAGCGCCCGCGAGCGATCTTGGACAAGTCAGGTGCGCCCCGCGCTGAATCAGTCGGACGGTTCGGAGATGATGGGTGTGGCGTGGCGCGCATGATGAGCCTCCGTCAGAGAGAAACAGACGAGGGCCCATTCGGGCCGAATTGGGTGCGCCGCAGCGCACCGAACGACTTAGAAGTCGCGCTTCTCGCGAATCTTGGCAGCCTTGCCCTTGCGATCGCGCAGGTAGTACAGCTTGGCGCGGCGGACGTCGCCACGCTTCACGAGCTCGATCTTCTGGACCGTTGGGGCGTGCAGCGGGAACGTGCGCTCCACTCCAACGCCGTAGCTGAGCTTGCGGACCGTGTAGGTCTCCTGCAAGCCGCCACCCTGGCGCGCAATCACGTCACCCTGGAAGATCTGCACACGCTCTTTGCCGCCTTCGACGACGCGGACGTGCACCTTGAGCTCGTCACCCGCCTGGAAGTCGGGGATGTCATCGCGGAGCGAATCGGTGTCGATGAAGTCGGTGGATTGCATGGCGTCTACCTGCTGAGAATCGAATCGGAGGGGCCCGGGATGGGCCGCTCAATGATACGGGTCTGCAGGGAACTCTTCCAACAGTCGGGTCTCGTCTGCGGTCACACCACCGCGGGCTTCGATCAGGTCAGGACGCACGCGAATGGTGCGATGGAGCCGCTGTGCTTGGCGATACCGCTCGATGCGAGCATGATCTCCGCTGCGCAACACGTCAGGAATTTCCCAACCTCGATACGTCCCCGGGCGGGTGTACTGAGGTTCTTCGAGCAATCCGGAGGATCCAAAGCTCTCGGTGACGGGACTCTCGGCATTGCCCATTGCGCCATCGCGCAGCCGAGTGACCGCTTCGATGATCAGACACGCAGCGACTTCGCCGCCGCTCAACACGACGTCGCCAATGCTCATTTCGGTGTCCACGAGTTCACGGACGACTCGATGATCGACGCCCTCGTAGCGACCACACAGCAAACTGAAGCCGTCGAGTCCAGCGAGTTCCTCTGCAGCTCGTTGGTCGAAACTGCGGCCCCCCGGGCTCATGAGAATCAACGGGCGCGGCGGCTGCACTGCCTCGACCGCCTCGAAGATCGGCTCCGGCTTCATCACCATCCCGGCTCCACCACCGAACGGGGAATCGTCGACCGTGCGGTGCACGTCAGACGTGTGCTCGCGGATGTCGTGACATCGAAGGTCCACCAGGCCTTTGGCACGGGCCTTTCCGAGCAGGCTGTCGGAACAGAACCCATCGACGAGTCCGGGGAACAGCGAGAAAACGTCGATGCGCATGTCGTTCAGCCCGTCAGTCGACGTTGAGCTCGAACAGACCGTCCGGCACATCCACGCGGATCACGTCGGCGTCCATCGAGGTCACGAAGTTCGACGGCACCAGTGCACCGGTGTCGAGTTCGAGGATCTCGGCCGCAGGATTCGCCAGGATCGACACGCAGACGCCTCGCTCGATGTCGTTCTGATCGATGACACGTTTGGAGATCATCTCATGTGCCCAGAGGGCATCCGGGTCATCGATCGGCGCCGCGAACAGTTCGACATTTGTCCAACGTTCTGCCTGCGTTCGGTCTGAAAACGCATCGAATCGAGCAATGATGCGCCCATTTCCAGCGACGCGGCTGGACTCGACGGTGATCAGCGTGCCACGCGCATGAAACTGAGCTCCGCGAGTGACCCGCTCGCGCCGATCCGTGGTGAGTTGGACGAAGATGTCGCCCTTGAGCCCGTGAGGGCGACGGAGGTGGCCGATGGACAGCCAGCCGTCCGGCTGCGTCATGGCCGGTTCAGTCGAGGAATTCGATGTCGATCTCGACATCGTCTTTGCTCGCAGCAGCACGTGTGACCGTACGGATGCTGGCAGCGGTACGGCCGCGACGGCCGATGACACGCCCGAGATCGCCGTCGCCAACGCGCACGTTCAGCGCCGTCCGCTGGCCCGACTCGTCCACCTCGACGGTGACCGCTTCGGGGTCATCTACGATCGACTTGACGATGTGCTCGAGCACCGCAACGGCGGTGGGAGCGACGTCGTTGGTCGCAACGTCGCTCATTTGGCGGCGGCCTTGGAGGCTTCGAACTGCTCCATCGCGCCCGAGATCTTGATGATCTTGGCAACCCGCTCGGTGGGCTGTGCGCCTTCGGCAAGCCACTTCACGATCTTGTCGTTGTCCACGTTGATGAGCGACGGCTCTTCACGGGGGTTGTACTGGCCGAGAATCTCGATAAACCGGCCGTCGCGGGGCGAACGGGCGTCGGCCGCCACGATGCGGTATTGAGGTTGCTTGGTCTTGCCCACTCGCGTGAGGCGCAGCTTGACTGCCATCGTTGATCGTCACTCCTGGATCGTCTTGAGAACGTGGCAAGGTTAGCGGCGCCGCGTCGGTTCCACTCCGTGTCGCTGGCGGCGCACGTCACGCAGTGCCAACAGCTGCCCGAACACGATCTTTCGCTCCAGCGAGGTCGTCGACGGATCGTTCGATTGCACCGCCGGTGTTGCAGAACACGAAGCGACAATCGATGACATCGAGACCCGTTGCTGCTTCGAGCGCAACGGCGTACGCAGCTCCCTGTAACTCATACGCCGCGACCTTCGCATCCAGCGCGGCTGGCGTGGTGGCGGTGTCGGTCTTGTAGTCGACGATGACCAAACCGTCAGGTGTCTGCACCAGGAGATCCACATAGCCCTCGACCGTGATGTCGCCCAGTGGCGCTGCGACGTACAACTCGCGATGTGAGCGATGCGCACGTGCCAACGCCACCGCGGTGGACTCGAGCGCAGAACGCACCAGTGCCTCCACCGTGTCGAGATGATCGGTGATGGCTTCCAGATCACATTGGCGCTGCGCCAGCTCACGCACATTGCTCGGGTGGTCGAAGTCGACGTGTTCGAGCGTCGCATGAACAGCACGCCCGATCGATGACCCCGCTCGCCCCTTACGCCGCACGGTGGGCGCTACGACAGACCGGTCGCCACCATCATCGCCATGCTGAGCGTCATCATCGACGTCCGCGATCGATGCGTCGACGGTGGCAGCGATGGCTGTTGCTGACATTGCCGACGATCTCGCAAACGGTGCCAGGAGTGCGGCCCGGTTCGCACTCCACACCGAGCGGCGCTCCATCGCTTCGATGACAGCGTCCGCATCGGGCCTGGGTATGTCAACGTGCTCGTCCTCCTCTGCACCCGGATCGAACAGGCGCGGCTGAGGAGACGCAGTGTCGTGCTCAGCTGTGTCGTGCTCAGCCGTGGCGACAGCGTGTTGGCCCACCCACTCAGCAGGGCGGCACAGCGTTTCGTGCTGAGCTGCGAAGACCGACAGCCGGGTGGCAAACGTTGCGTCCGGCTTTCGAGGCGCAGCTTTGTGGTGACCGGACACCACCAGGTGGTCGCGCGCCCTCGTGGCGGCGACGTAGAGCAGACGGAGTTTCTCGTGATGTTCCATCTCTTCCTCCAAGTCCGCTCGCGGCTGATGAGCAGCGGTACTGACACCGCTCCGGAGCTTCACCTCGGGTGGTCCGGTCTCGTTCCACAACACGCTGACGCCACCTCGGTGGCCACCCGCCTGTGTGGTCATGCCGGACAGAATTGTGATCGGGAACTCGAGCCCCTTGGAGCCGTGCACCGTGAGGATCTGCAGCGCATCCTCATCGGTTTCGGGCAGCATCGGCTCGTGGACTCGGGCGCCGTCCGCGCTTTGGAGTGACGCCCACTCGAGGAACGCACGAAGGTCTCCTCCATTCGATTCTTCGAACGATCGAGCCTGGTCGAGAAGGAACCGAAGGCGTCGCCATACTTCCACCGGCCGTTGATCCCCGTAGGCAAGCAGGAACGCCCGTCGGTCACGCACGACGCGATCCATCAGTTGGGCCGGGCTCGACCACCACCGTTGGTCCCACAGCTCCCGGAGATGTGCCAGCGCAGCGACGACCGGGTGGCCGCTGGCGAGCCCGTCAGGAGTATTGGAGCGCAGATCCCATCGACGAGTGACCTGGTGATACGTGAAGAGGTCGACATCAGAGCAGCCATAGAGCGGCGAGCGGAGTGCCGCCACGAGACTCAGCGTGTCGTTCGGGTCATCGATGGCGCGCAACACCGAGAGCACGTCACGCACTTCTTGCGTGTCGTAGACGAGGGTTCCGGTTGCGAGCCGGTACGGCAGCGCCATCCGATCGAGCGCGTCGCGGAGAAACGGCAGCGAGGTCCGCGTGGGGATCAGGATCGTCACGTCATCGAGGCGAGCATCGCGCCATTCCCCGGTCGTGTCGTCGCGCACAGGCCAGCGGTGACCGTTGCTCACGACATCAGCAACGATGGCCGCCACATCCGCCGCCTCCAGCTCGCGTAGCGTTCCGGCCTTCACCTTCTCATCGGGGTGCTCCCCGCCAAAGACCATGGGCCGGTGGTCCGCGTTCGGGCTGGGTTCACGGGCCGCCACGAGCGGCTCGTAGCGCGGCTGTGTGCCCGGGATCTCCTCGGGCATTGCCTCGGCGAATACGGCATTGACCCAGTCGATGATCGGAGCGACCGTGCGGAAGTTGGTCCGCAGCGTGAGTGACCCTCGCTCGGCACCGAAGACGTCGCGAGCTGTGAGGAAGAGGCGAATATCGGCGCGTCGGAATCGGTAGATCGACTGCTTCGGATCGCCGACGAAGAACAATCGTCCACTCGGGACGACATGTTGTTCCCACGATTCGGCGTGCTGCTCACTCGGCTGCGCGGCGATCAGCGATGCCACTTCGATCTGAATCGGATCGGTGTCTTGGAATTCGTCCAACAGAATGTGTCGGTAGCGCTCATGCAAAACGCGACGAACTTCACCATTTCGGCGCAGCACCTGCCGGGCGAGCACGAGGAGATCGTGGAACTCGAGCCCACCGTCGCTCTGGCGAGCACGGGCCGCACCGAGCACCTCACCTGCGGTGAGCCGCATGAGTTGGTCCACCACGGCAACACCGGCTGCATCAAACGCGTTCACCGCTGCGGTATTGACGGCATCGATGAGGTCCTTGACGGCGGTGACGTCGCCACTCCAGGCCATCTTTTTTCCGCCCGTTCCACGACCCCAGATCTTGCCTCTCGTCCCCTCGTTGAGACGCTGGCCGATGATCCGTAGCTTCTGGTGCGGATTGGAAATCGCCACGAGTGACCGCATGGCGGGCAGGCAGGTTTCGTCGATGTGGAGATACAGCTTGTCGCTCGGATCGGTACACGAAGAAAGCGCCACGGCGAGCGTGTCGACCGCCTCGTCGAACCGAGCGAACTCGATGGGGCCGAGCGCCACCTCGTGATCGGGATCCAGCGCATCCAGACGGTCCCAGTTCTGACTGAAGTTTGCCGCGACGTCTTTGAACGTGGCCTGGCCGTCCCACCTCGGCTGCAACGGGATGTCCATCAACGCTGCCCGATAGAGCAACTCTTCGTGCTCCTCCTGTTCGTGCAGTCGGTCGACGAATCGATTCCAACGGTGCTCGTTTGCGAGCTGCGACGACACCTCGTCCAGCACGGACACACGAGGCGGGAGGTTGGCTGCCACCGAGAATTCTCCGAGGATGCGGCTGGCGAATCCGTGCACCGTCGACACCGCTGCCATGTCCGCGTCATCGATGGCCTGATGGCACAGCGACCGCACGTGGTCGGTGGTGTTCGGGTCAGCGCTGCGCTTCTCGAACGCCACACGGATCCGCGACTGCAGCTCTGCAGCCGCTGCCTCGGTAAAGGTGATCGCGGCAACGTGAGCGAGCCGAACGTTGTCCTCGAGCACCGTGTTCACGATTCGGTCCACGAGTTGCGTGGTCTTGCCGGTCCCGGCGCCGGCTTCGACGAAGAGTGTTGCTCCCAGGCCTGATTCGGAGATGAGCTCGCGCTCAGCATGGTCGACGAGTGCCGTCACGTCGTGGCCGCCGTTGTCGACGACTCGGGCTGCAGCGCGCCTCGCACCTGTAGCTCGGGTGCGACTGACTTGGCCGCAGCATGTTCACCGCGATCGCGAACGCACACACGGTCATAGTCACAATGCGCGCACGTGTCATTGGTTTGGCGGAAGGTGTTCCACTCCCCCGGCACCGCTGCGAACACGCCGTGGTCGATGCCGGTGGTGATGGCATCCAGCACGTCATGGAACCGGCTCCGCAGTTCGTCGTTCCACTGATAGCCCCGGCGCTTCTGTCCCGCTGCTTCGACCATCCAGTACGCCGCCATCGCGGCATCTCGCCCGGTCTCGCGAATCGCCCCTTCGGAATACATGCCGAGTTGCAGGGTCGTGCCGCCCACAAACGGATCGTCATCGAGCTTGTCGAACTTCTTTCCCTTGCCCGACTTGTAGTCGCTGACCACCACGCGTCCATCAGCTGTGGTGTCGACCCGGTCAACCAGTCCGCGCATGCTCACTCGGGCCCCTGTCGACAGCTCGATGTGGACCGGCGAGCCGGACGCCACCCCGAGGTCGAGCTCCACGCTGTGAGGTGTGGCCAGGTTGGTCCGGCGGAACTCGTCATCGGCGAGCAAGAACCGATCGAGCACATCGCCGAGATCGTCGCGCTGCACCCGCCAGTTGATCGCGCGTCCAGTTTTTCCGCTCGCCTCGTACTCATTGGCCACCTCGGACGCGATGGCGTGAAGACGTCCGCGTTGCTCTGCACTCCATGGCGCAGCTGGTTCAGGTGGGCCAACATCAAGTTGCTCGGCGATGAAGCGTTCGAGGATGAGGTGAATCAACGATCCGCGATCGAGCGCCGACAACTCGTCGGTGCGTTCGGGGTCCTCCCGGTCCGTGACATCGAGCACGTAGCGCATGAAGTACCTCAGGCCACACGATGCCCATGCCTCCAACCGCGAGGGTGACACCGGGTGTTCGCCGAGCGTCGTGTCGACGCCCGCCAGATTGCCGTCGAACTCGGAGAAGTGATCACTCGCTCGCGCAGTTTGCAATTCGAGCCCACGACCGACCAGACCAGCGAGCGGACGCCCAGCAGCAGCGCCTGCAAACCGCCCGAACTCGACCAGATCCCGCTCGTCGATCGACGTGGATTCAGCACTCGCTGCAATTCCGCTCGCAAACGAGCCGATGGTCTCGACGATGGGCCGATCAAGTGCTGCGAAGTCCGTGGAATGCACCGCTCGCCCAGCCAGCGACGACGCCGACTCCAACAGCCACCGCGACGGCAAGGAGTGACGACTCGAACGCAGCGACCCTCGTGGAAACGTGATGAACCGGTAGCCCTGCGGGGCGGATGCGAGTGCTGCGAGGAACGCCCGATGCTGATGATGCAGCCGCGCCGACTTTGACTCGAGCTGGTGTAGTGAGTTGTCTCGAACCTGCTCGGGCAAGATCGCATCGTCGCGACGAGGAATCGGGAGCACCCCCTCTGCGGCACCCAGCACGAACACGGCGTCCAGGTCGTGGCCCACAGCCGAAGCAAGCGGTCCGTACATCACGCCGTGCCCGAAACGGCCCCGCCGCCCCCTCGACACATCCAACTCAGAACGCAACGCTCGAACGAAGACCGGGTTCGTCGGCGACGCCTCGATGTCATCGAGTGTTGCGAGTCTGGCCAGCGCTGCCTCGACCCGAGCGAACGACTCCCGTTCCGAATCTGGCCACTTCCCATGCTGATGTTCGGGGCCGAGGAGTGCGACGAGCAACGCCGCAGCCGCCTCCGACTTGAGCTGCCACGAGTCAGCCGACTCGACAGCTCGCACCATCGCAGCAAGCTGATCGATGAACTGCTGCAATCGAGGGATGTCGTGGGTTCGGTCATCGAGCGTGCGTCGCCAGCGCGCCATGCGATCGTCATCAGGATCGAGCGCTTCCAGCTTCTCCGCCGTGAGCGCCAGATGACGGGCGAGTTTGGTACGCCAATCCGCCAGACCACCCACCACTCCTGCGTTACGACTCAGGTCATCCCAGGCGGTGGGCCGCACACGCTCGTCGCCCGAACGCAACGGCCCGACGCTCAGCAGCGCCGACACGCGATCGCGGCGCCACCGCTGAGCGGGGAGATCCAGCGCGCCGAGCAGCACTCGCCCGGCGACCGACTCGGTGAGCCGCCGCGGGTTGGGACCGTTGGCGGGGAGTGCGGCGGCGTCGAACTGTTGCTCGATGATGCGCACATAGGGGTCAGGAGCCGGGTAGAAGACACCGATTCGATCCGGAGCCATGCCGCCCGAAATCAACTCGACGATGCGCGCTGTCACCTCTCGGGCTTCCTCTGCTGCATCGGTGACCGAGACGATGCTGCTCGCCGTGGCCGCTGCGGGCAACTCGACGAGCTGGGAGTCGCTCGGGGTCGGTATCGACGCCGCCGCGCACGTGTTCAGCACGAGTTCATCCGCCGCTGATCCGCCCGAGATACCAACGATCACCGAGCTCGACACGGCATCGGTGAGCACACGCCCGATGAAGTCACTGAGCGCGGCCGAGGTGGGAGCGGGCAGGTACCAGACCACGTGTCCGAACCGTTCGAGCTGTGCGGCGAGGTCGCCACGCCCTCCGGCAGCCACCGCGAGTTCCCGCTCGGTGTGGAACCCACCGAGATGTGATGCAATCGATCGGTAGAAACCCACCGCGAGTTCCCCGGCTTTGGACCCCTCATCCTCGATTGCTTCGAGCGCTGCTTCGTCGAGGTTGGACAGCTCGGCGAACAGCCCGGCGAGTGCCTGTTCGGTGGATTCGTGGTGCGCGACGGGAGCGTAAGGCCCGGGATCGTCCGCGAGTGCTCGCCGTACTGCCGCCGCGAGTACCGGGTTGGTGATTGGCCGCGAGTCGAGCAGCAGATCCGCTGCAACATGTTCGGCCAACTGAAAAGGGGTGACGAACGAGATGTTGGCCATGCCTTGGCGGCCTGGAGCACTCAACGTTCCCGATCCGATCAGTCGACGAACCGACAACCCCACGAAGTTGCTGGCCACGACGACCGTGACCGGCGCCAACGGATCTGCGTGTTGAGCAGCACCGACGACGCCAACGAGCGCCTCGGTGGCCGGGCGCCCGTACGGGACGAACTGCGTGGTCTCGATCACCGCTCGGACACTACCGAAGGGGTGTCGCAGTGTTCGCGCTGCGGATCAGCGTTGGAGCCCGGGGATGCCCGGCATCCCGGGGGTGCCCGGCAGACCCGGAAGGTCCATGCCACCCGCATCGAAGTCCATGCCGGGCGGCAGACCCTTGGGCCGCTTGTTGCCGCCCTTGCCCTTCTTGCCTTTGCCGCGCTTGCCACCACCTGCGCCGCCCAGGACGCCCATTTTCTTCATCATCTTCTGCATCTCATCGAACTGCTTGACGAGACGGTTCACGTCGCCAACCTGCGTGCCCGAGCCGGCCGCAATGCGCTGGCGCCGGCTGCCGTTGATGACCTTGGGGAACGTGCGCTCCTCCATCGTCATCGAGCGGATGATCGCTTCGATCGGCTTCAGGTCGTCGTCGGAGATGTCGGCGTTCTTCAGTTCCTTCGGAATGCCGGGCATCATCGACATGATGTTGCCGAGCGAGCCCATCTTCTTGATCTGCTGCATCTGATCCAAGAAGTCGTCCAGCGTGAACTGGCCGTCCATCATCTTCTGCGCAGCCGCTTCGGCCTCGTGCTCTTCGAATGCGGCCTCTGCCTGCTCGATGAGGGTGAGCATGTCGCCCATACCGAGGATTCGGCTGGCCATGCGGTCCGGGTGGAACTGTTCGAACTCGTTGAGCTTCTCGCCGGTGGAGGCAAACGCGATCGGGCGCCCGATGACCTCTTTCACCGACAGCGCAGCGCCACCTCGGGCGTCGCCGTCCATCTTCGACATGATGACGCCGTCGATCTGGAGCGTTTCGTGGAACGCCTCGGCGGTTTGCACCGCATCCTGGCCGGTCATTGCGTCGATGACGAGGAAGGTGTAGTCGGGGTCGACGGCGCCGGAGATCAGGCGGACCTGTTCCATCATCGCCGAATCGATCGACAACCGACCGGCGGTGTCGACGATCAATACGTCGCGGCCAAGACGCTTGGCTTCCTCCAGGCCTTGGTGGGCCGTGAGCACCGGATCTTCGGGATCGGAGTACACGGGCACGTCGATCTGAGCGCCGAGCGTGCGCAGCTGTTCGACGGCGGCAGGCCGCTGCAGGTCAGCACCGACGAGCAGGGGTTGGCGGCCTTGAGCTTTGAACCACGCTGCAAGCTTGGCGGAGTTCGTGGTCTTACCCGAGCCCTGCAGACCGGCCATGAGCACGACGGTGGGCGGCTTCGCGGCGAAGGTGATCGACAGCGTCTCGCCGCCGAGCGCGCGGGTCAGCTCGTCATTGACGGCCTTGACCACTTGTTGGCCAGGGTCGAGCGCCTTGGAACGGGTGGCTCCAATGGCGTGCTCACGGATTCGGTTGCACACCGACCGCACGACCGACACGTTGACGTCCGCTTCGAGCAGTGCCGAGCGGATCTCTTTCATGACCTCATCGACATCGGCCTCGGTGAGGCGGCCTTTGCCACGGATCTTCTTGACGATGCCTTCGAGGCGTCCGGAGAGATTGTCGAACATACGCAGCCGAGGCTACCGGCCGCCCTGAGCCTCGTCCCGGACCGATGTGCTCAGATCAACTTGCCGTTGAAGCTGTCGGTGATGAAGAAGTCGTACGAGCCCCGCCGAACCTTGGTCATCCAGAACCGCTGCGCTCGCGCCAAGTACTTGATGTTCGTCATGTCCTTCTGGATGCGAGCGAACTGTTCCATCACATCGGTGCGTTCGAGCGGTTGGTCGAGCGAGTCGTTGAACGCGACGAGCAGCGCGTCGAGCCAGCGCTCCTGACCGACTCGGACCGCGCTCAGGGCGGCGTGCGCGAGGTTCCCCGACGGGTCGCTGAGGTCCTTTTGCACTTTGACACTGAGCTTCTTCGCGATCGGGCGCATCGGCGCCGGGATCGCTGATTCAGCCGGCCCCAGATCAACCAACGGTTCGCCGTCGGCGTCGACGAAGAACGGGCTGCCCGTGTCGAAGAAGAGCAGACCGTCGTCGTCCCACACCACATTCGAGAACTGGGAATCCAACACGGTCTCGCCTGCCTCGGCGACCGCCACTGCGGCATCGCGTAGTGCGAGCACCATCGGGTGTTCGGGGTCCGGTTCGCAGTCGGCCAGCACACTGTCGCCGATCGTGTGCTTCGGGTACAGCGGCTGCACGATGTAGGGAGCCAACCAGCCGTTGGAAGCAGTGGTGGTGACGTGCGCGGAATCGGTGACCCGGAGATGTGGGGCAAGGAGTGCCTCGTACCGAGTGATCCGGTCGAACCCGTGCTGCACGATCGCAGGATCGGCGTGCGAGGCCACACGCTTCACCACCAGTCGCGGTTCCCCGGTCGGGAATCCGAACGCCACACCCAGCTCACCGAAGCCGAGCACGTTGAGTCCGTCGAACGACTTGGAGGTCAACGCCTGGCGAAAGCCCGCCTCGATCTCTTCGAGTTCGTCATTGCTCAACGTCAGGTCAGTCACCGGAGCATGATGGCCCATCGCCGACGCCCGTCTCTACACCGAGCCGTGTCTAACTTCGATCGAACAGGGCGTTCACGAAGTCGTCGGAGTCGAACGGAATCAGGTCACCAATGGTCTCACCGATTCCGACCAACTTCACCGGGATCCCCAGGTCGGTCTCGATCGCGAAGACGATGCCACCCTTTGCCGAGCCATCGAGTTTGGTCAACACGACACCGGTGACGTCGGTGGCGTCGTTGAACTCCTTGGCTTGGATCAGCCCGTTCTGGCCGGTTGTCGCGTCGATGACGAGCAGCGTCTCGGTCACCTCTCCCGCACCCTTTTCGGCAACACGGCGAACCTTTTTCAACTCGTCCATGAGGTTCGACTTCGTGTGCAAGCGACCCGCAGTATCGGCCATGACGATGTCGACACCTTTCGATGCCGCCTTCTCCACGCCGTCGAAGATGACCGAGCTCGGGTCCCCGCCTTCGGCTCCTCGAACGAACTCGGCGCCCGATCGTTCAGCCCACGTGTTCAGCTGCTCGGCAGCTGCTGCGCGAAACGTGTCACCTGCTGCCAGCAGGACCGTTCGACCGTCGATGGTCTGCTGGTTCGCGAGCTTGCCGATCGTGGTGGTCTTGCCCACGCCATTCACCCCGACGAACATCCACACGTTCGGCTCGCCCTCGCCACGCTGAGCAAAATTCAGCGAACGATCGCTTCCGCTCAGCCGACCTGCCATCTCGGCTTGCAACGCATCGAGCAGTTCAGACGGTTCGGTGATCTCTTTGGCTGCGACCTTGGCGCGCAGCCCCTCGAGCAGCTCGTCGGTGATGCCGACACCGACGTCGGCACGCAGCAGTGCCTCTTCGAGATCCTCGAAGCTCTCGTCGGTGATGCCGCTTCGCCCCAGCACCCCTGCGATGGCGCCAGCGAAGGTCGAACGCGCCTTTGCAAGGCGGTCACGGAGCGTTCCCGGCGCTGGTTCGGCGACCTCCACGGTGTCGACACCCGCTGTGTCGGCATCAATCGGGTCGGCATCGATCGTGTCCGGCGAGCTCGCTGCGGCAGCGCGCTCTTCGAGAATCGTCCCGGACTTCGCCGACATGCTGCCGTCACCGCCCTGGGACACCGGAGGCGTCGACGGCGGCATGGCCGTGCCACTTCGACGATTGGCGACCACCACGCCGACGCCGAAGACGAAGACGAAGGCGAGCAGTACGAGCAGACCGATTTCAACAGCACCCATCGCCGCCCGACGCTACCGCTGGGACACCCCGCCCCGGCTGCTCTCGGCAACGGGTGTCCGTTCGCCCCTCGATCAGCGAGCGCCGAGCAGGTCAAACGTCGAGGCGAGGGGTGTTGCGTTCGGACTTCTCCGTGACGACTTTGGACGAGCCGCCCGGCTGCATCGACACCCCGAGCAGGCAGTCGCCGGCCTCCATCGTGCGCTTCTGGTGCGACACGACGATGAGCTGGGCGTCTTTGCGGAACTCCTGGATCAGCCCGAGGAACCGGTGCAGGTTCACGTCGTCGAGCGCCGCTTCCACTTCGTCCATGACGTAGAAGGGTGATGGACGGGAGCGGAACACCGCGAACAGGTACGCCAGGGCGGTGAGTGAACGCTCGCCACCCGACAGCAGTGAGAGCTTCTTGACGTTCTTGCCCGACGGCTTGGCTTCGACTTCGATGCCGGTGTTCAGCAGGTCGTCCGGGTGGGTGAGCTTGAGCGCTCCCTTGCCACCCGGGAACAGCAGCCCAAACAATTCGGTGAAGTTGCCGGCGACGTCAGCGAACGCAGCAGCGAACACGTTCTGGATCTCGGCGTCGACCGCGGCGATCACTCGCGCCAACTCGCGCCGGGTCGAGCGCACGTCTTCGAGCTGCTCTTCCAGGAACGTGTGCCGTGTCTGGAGTTCATTGAATTCTTCGAGCGCCAGCGGGTTGATCGGTCCGAGGAGGCGCAACTCGCGCTCCAGTTCCCGGACCCGGCCTGCTGGCGACGCACCCTCAGGCAGCTCGGGCATCTCGGCAGCTTCGGCGACCGCTGGTTCGATGTCCAGGTCACGGCGCAAGGTCTCGATCGAGGTCTCCAGGCGCAGCTTGGCTTCCGCTTCTTCGATCTCGGCCTTGCGCGCACGCTCACGGGTGACATCGAGCGACTTTTCCTTGTCGGAGCGATCTCTGCGCAGCACATCCAATTCCGTCGTCAAACCGCGAACTTCATCGCTCTGCTTGCGACGCGTCTCGACGAGTTCGCTGTGATGAGCCTCGACCACGAGTTGATGAGCGCCGACGATCTCGGCGATTCGGTCGATGGCGCCCATCGCCCGCTCGATCACCACACGCTGCCCCTCGGCAGCGGCTCGAGCTTCCGCGTCGGCTTCCAAGCGTCGTTCGGTCTCTGCGATTCGACGTTCGAGAATCTGGCGGTGCTCGATCAATCCTGCGTTGCGGACCTCGAGGTCCTTACGCTTCGACGCGAGCGACGCCGCGCGTTTCTCGAACTCGGCTCGCATTTCGCCTCGGGCCCGAGCGGCGTCTGCTTCGGCCTGTTCGTCAGATTCGAGCGCCGGCAGCAGCGCCTCGAGTTCGGTCACCCGCTGCTGTTCTCGAGCGCTGTTTTCTTCGCCCTCGGCAACTGCACGCTCGAGGCCTTCGAGTTCGGTCTTGATCTCTCGCTGCTCGCTCTGCGCCCGAGCAAGACCTTCGGATGCAGCGGTGAGCTTGGCGTCGTTCGCGTCGAGGCGGCGACTGATGTCGTGCTCGCTCGAGCGCGCACCCTTCAGCGCAGCTTCTGCGTCGGTGAGCCTGGCGCTCGCAGCCTCCAGCCGGGCCGCTGCACTCTGCGCGAGTGCTTGAGCTTCATCGAGTGCTGCTGCGGTAGCACCGGATCCGGCTGCGCCGATCCGCCAGCCACTCAGCCCGAAGCGATCGCCGCCCTCGGTCACGATCACCGCATCCGGATTCGCGATGGCAGCATCGAGGGCGCCCGGCAGGTCGTCGATACGAACCGCCGCACCGAGAAGACCGTCGAGGAGTGAGTTGACGTTCGCCTGTGCCGACCGGGCGTGTGCCCGAACCGACTCGCCGACGCTGGGAACCGCACGATCGGAGAACTGCGAGCCGAGTGCGATCACCGCTCCGCTGGTGTCCGAACTGCGCAGCGCGTCGAGTGCCGACCGAGCGGCGCCGGGATCTGACACCACGACGGCGGTCAGCGATTCGCCGAGCGCCGCTTCGACGGCGGGCTCCCAACCGGCATCGATCTCGATGAGGTCGAGCAATGTTCCGAGCACGCCATCCACACCTTGGAGCCGCTCTGCGCCGGCGCGTGCTCGGGCGGCGTCGAGCGCCATCTGGAGCGCCTCGACGCGCGCTGTGGCAGTGGATGCTGCATCAGCGGCTGCGGCTCGTTCCACCTTGGCGGTCTCCGATGCCGAGTCGGCGGACTCGAGCGCTTCTTCTGCTGCCCCCATCTCGTCGAACAGCGGCCCTTCGACCTCACCAGCCTCTTCGCACTCGACGCGGAACCGGCTGGTCTCGTCGCCGATGAGCGACAGTCGTTCCAACAACGAGTCACGCCTGCTCGTGGCGCGGCGAAGATCACCGAGTGTGCGCTCGAGAGCGGCTTTGATGGTTCGAGCCTCGCCTCGTACCTCGGCAGCCGCACTCGCGGCCTTGGCTGCGGGTTGATCTGTCCCGACCGCTTCGAGCATGTGTGACCGCTCGGCCTTGAAGGCGTCTTCTTCTCCTGCCAGCTCGGCTGCGGCGGGTTCGAAGGTCTCGAGTTCGGCAATGACCTCCACCAACTCGGCTGCGAACTTCGCCCCATCGGCTTCGAGGTTTGCTACCACCCCAGCATCGATCAGCTGGCCCTTGTCGCGCTCGAGCGAACGTCGACGCTCCACCAGGACCGCCGACAGTCCCCGCGCTCGTTCCCGTAGCTGCTCGACCTTGACGAGCCGATCGCTCACGTCGCTCGCTCCACGCGCCGAGAGCTGCGCTTCGATCGCCATGATCGAGGTGTCCAAGCCCGCCAAAGCGGTCTTGAGTTCCTGCTCAGATGTGCTGCTGTCGAGCTTGACGGCGGCGAGTGTTTCCAGCTTCGTGCGCAGTCCGGCGATCTCTCGTCCAGCAACGAAGGTCTTGAGATCGGTCAGCTCGATGATGAGTGACCCGTGGCGTTCAGCGGCTTTGGCCTGACGTTCCAGCGGTCGAAGTTGGCGACGCACTTCGCGCAGGAGGTCCTGCACGCGCAACAGGTTGGCCTCGGTGGCATCGAGGCGTCGCTCCGCCTTTTCCTTGCGCTTGCGAAACTTCAGCACGCCTGCGGCTTCTTCGATGATCGCTCGGCGTTCTTCGGGCCGGGCGTTGAGCACCGAGTCGATCTGACCTTGGCTGACAATGACGTGCTGCTGGCGGCCAACACCGGCGTCGGACAGCAACTCCTGCACGTCGAGCAGGCGACAACCGACTCCGTTGATCAAGTACTCGGACTCGCCGGTGCGAAAGAGCACCCGGGTGATCGTGACTTCGTTGAACTCGACGCCGAGCGTTCCATCGGAGTTGTCGATCGTGATGCTCACCTCAGCTCGGCCCAGGGCCGGGCGAGTTGCTGTGCCTGCGAAGATGACGTCATCCATCTTCTGGGAGCGGACTGCCTTGGGCGACTGTGCGCCGAGCACCCACGCCATTGCGTCGACGACGTTCGACTTACCCGAACCGTTCGGGCCGACCACCACGGTCACCCCGGGCTCGAGCAGCATGTTCGTCGAATCGGCGAACGACTTGAAGCCCTTCAGGGCGAGACTCTTCAGATACACAGCGCATGAGAAGCTACTCCCTCCGCTGTGCACTCCCCCAGCGCCGTCCTCACCAGTGAAGAAGTGCCAGGCACTTTCTCACTGTCAGCGCTGGCAGAAGGGGCAGAAATGAGTGCCGCGACCGGCACTCACGGTGCGGCGAATCCAACCGCGACCACAGGTCGAGCAGCGTTCGCCGGCTCGGCCATACACACGGTGGTCATCTTGATACGAACCGCTCTTGCCCATCATGTCGACGTATTGAGCGTCGCCCAGCGTGGACCCGCCGGACGCGATCGAGTCGCTGAGGATGTCGACGATCGCAGCGTGCAATCGCCACGTTGCGGCTGCATCGATCGAGTTTGCAGCACGATCCGGGCGAAGCCGTGCTCGATGCAACGTCTCATCGGCATAGATGTTGCCGATACCTGCGATCACCTGCTGGTCGAGCAGCAGCGGCTTGAGCGCTCGCCCCGTTGATCGAACGAGACGTCTGAGCTGCTGACGGGGGAACTCGTCGGCGATCGGATCCACCCCGAGCGCGGCTACACCGGGAAGCTCCTCGGCGATTCGCTCAGGGTCGAACACGACCACTTCACCGAATGTCCGCGGATCAACGAACCAGGCTTCGCGTTGATCGTCGAGGTGCATCACGACATGGGTGTGCGGCGGTCGTTCTGCTCCAGCCTCGGCCAGCAACACTTGCCCGCTCATTCGGAGGTGGATCATCATCGAGAACCCCGAGTCGAGTGGAAGGAGCAGGTACTTTCCTCGTCGTTCGGCGGCCACGACGGTCGTGCCACTCAGCCCGTCGATCAGCGCTTCGCGAGAGGTGCGCCGCACCACTCGTTCGCGTCCGACCTCGACCTTGGTGATCTGGCGACCGACCAGGTGTTCTTGCAGGCCGCGGCGAACGGTTTCGACCTCGGGGAGCTCCGGCACGTCAGCCCAGCTCGGCCCGGGCAGCTTCTGCCGCAGCCTGCTCGGCGGCTTTCTTTGAGCCGCCTTCCCCAGTGCCCACGAGCTTGTGTTCGACGAAAACACTCGCGGTGAAGACCTTGGCGTGATCTGGGCCAACCGAGGTCAACTCGTAGCGAGGCGGGCCGACGTGAAGACTCGCACAGCGTTCCTGCAGCTCCGTCTTGTGATCGTGATGGGCGGACCTGGCGGACAGGTCGGCCAGGTGTGGGCCAGCCAAACGCTCCACCATCTCGAATGCCACGGGCGCTCCACCATCGAGGTACGCGGCAGCCAACACCGCTTCGAACGCATCGGACAGGATCGACGCTTTGTCGGCGCCACCTGCTTGCCGCTCGCCGTTACCGAGCAGCACACAACTGCCGAGGTCGATCTCGCGTGCAATCGTTGCTAGCGCAGCTTCTTGCACCACATTGATCCGCCGAGCGGTCAGTGCGCCCTCCGGCTCGTCCGGGTAGCGGCGAAACACGAGATCGGCGACCGCCCATCCGAGCACGGCATCGCCGAGAAACTCGAGACGTTCGTTGCTGGCGATATCGCCGTGTTCGGCACACCACGACCGATGTCGCAGCGCCAGTTCCAACAGCGAGCGGTCTGCAAAGTCGTGGCCGACCCGATCGCACAGCTCGTCGAGCTGTTGTTGATCTGACGCCTCGGTTGCACCGTTCATGGCCGAGTGGCGTCGCTCAGTCGTTGGCGTTCTCGAAGACGTAGTCGACCGCGTCGCGCACGGTCTTGAGATCTTCCAGGTCTTCGTCTTCGATCCGAAAATCGCCGGCTCGCTCGCCAACCTGCTCTTCGAGTGCCTCGACGAGTTCGATCAGTGCCAACGAATCGGCATCGAGATCGTCGACGAAAGACTGGCCCTCTGAGATGGTGTCGGGCTCGATCTCCAAGATGTCGGAGAGGCTGTCGCGGACGATCCGAAGGATCTCGTCACGCTCGATCTTGTTCGCTGCCATCAGAGGAGCCTAGGGCCCGTCACTCGCGGGTTGCGGCGATGGCTTTGGTGATCTCCGCGGTGATGTCGTGTTCGACCATGTCGCGGGCGACGCCGATGCCGTTGCGCATCGCATCAGCGCTTGAGGATCCATGCGAGATGATGCACACCCCATCGACACCGAGGAGAATCGCTCCGCCGTAGGTGTCGGGACTGAGCGAGGTGTACAGCGGCAACAGCGCAGGCATCAGAGCGTCAGCGTGTTCCTTGAACTCGGGCGCATCGAAGGCGTCGAGCAGCGCTGAGATGACGGTCTTCATGCCGCCTTCGAGTGTCTTGAGCACCACGTTGCCAGTGAAGCCGTCAGTGACGCACACATCGACGTCATTGCTCATGATGTCGCGGCCTTCGATGTTGCCGATGAAGTTGATACCGGGTGTCTGAGCAAGGAGCGCATTCGTCTCCTTGCGCAACGAATCCCCCTTCGACGACTCTTCGCCGATCGACAACAAGCCGACCCTCGGGTTCTCGATACCGAACCGGTGGTGAGCGAAGATCGAACCCATCTGACCGAACTGCACGAGCCAATCGGCCTGCACTTCAGCGTTCGCTCCAGCATCGAGCAACACGGTGGGCGTGGAGCCGGGAACTGGAATGGGTGTGGCGATCGCCGGGCGCTTGACGCCTTTGATGCGACCCATCCGCAGCAGCGCCGACGCCATGGTCGCTCCGGTGTTCCCTGCTGAGATCATCGCACTGGCTTTGCCATCACGAACGGCTTCGGCAGCGCGCACCAGCGTGGAGTCCTTCTTCTTGCGGACACCGGCGGCCGGGTCATCGTGCATCCCGATGACTTCGGATGCCTCGATGAGGTCGAGCACGCCGTTGGGGCCCTCACGACCAGCGAGGTCGGCGGGGCCGACGAGCACCACGGGGATGCCATCGGTAACAGCGGCATGGGCCCCGGCGATGTTCGGACCAGGTGCGTCATCGCCACCCATCGCGTCGATCGCAACAGGCAACATGTTTGGAGATTGCGTCAAGAGACGGAGATCAGCTGACGTCGATGGCGTACCGATCGCGGTACCAACCACACGAACCACACACGGTGTGCGGGGTCTTTGCCGCGCTGCACTTCGGGCACACGCTGCGAGCGGGGGCCTTCAGCTGCCACGCGCTGGCGCGGCGGCTGCGGGTCTTCATCTTCGAGGTCTTCTTCTTCGGGACAGCCATCGTTTGCTCTCGTTCTCTCCGTGAGACGCCGTCAGGGCCGGTCGTCAGGGCCGCATCACGTTATCGGATGCGCACCGAGGTCCCACGTGTGACGTTTGGATGACCGGAATCTGGCCCGTTTCATGCGGACGGCTCGCCAGCGGTCCTCAATCCTCGAGGATCAGCCCGTCGAGTGCTGCCCAACGGTGATCTTTGACTTCGGTGTCGCAGTCGCACGACGCATCGTTGCGATCGATGCCGCACTTCGGACACAGGCCGGCACACTCGGGACGACAGAGTCGTTCGTCATCCAGTTCGAGCAGCGCAGCCTGTCGAGCCATCGGCGCCAGATCCAGCTGGTTGTCGATGATCGGGTACGCATCCTCGTCGATGACCTCGACCTGGTAGAGCTCGTCGATCTCTGCTGCAGCAACGCCAGAAAGGTCCCGCAGACATCGCCGACACGGCCGCTCCCATGGGGCTCGCACGTCGCCCCGGACCACGATTCCATCGTTCATCACGGTCAACAGGACGTCGACGTGGACGTCCCCGGCGAGCGTGTCGTGGACGACATCGAGCTCGCTGCCGGCGATGACGACGTCCACCGGCTTGGTCGCACCCGGTTGACGCAACAGCTCGACGGCATTCACCCGCAGTTCTCGTGCGCCCACTACTTCCATGGAATCAACCTACGAGCGCAGACCCCAGAGCCAACCTCAGCGCAGTCGACACGAGCGGTGAGGCCCGACGCAGGCATCGGCGAATTTGGCGCCGCTCAGGCTTCTTGATCGAAGAAGCCGTGGGTATCGGCATCCTCGGGCACCGATTCGGGTGGCTCACCCCCGCCGATCGACAAGCGTTGGCGGCCAGCATGCACCGTCTTGCCCAACTTGTCGAGCAGGATCTCGAACGAGCCCAGCCGCTGGTCCAGGAAGTCTTCGGTTTCGTGCTTGAGCCGTCGTGAATCCGCTTCCGCAGTCTCCATGACCTGGCGTGCTCGCTGTTCTGCAGCGCGCACCACTTCGGTGCGCTGCACCATTCGCTCGGCACGAACACGAGCTGCTTCGAGGAGTTCGTCGGCTTCCCGACGGGTCTTGGCAACGAAGTCCTGGCGTTCTTTGAGCATCCACCGTGCTTGTCGCAACTCATCAGGAAGCCGATTCAGCGATTCCTCGAGCAACTCGATGATCTCGTCGCGATCGATGCGTGGCGACGACGACAGCGGCATCGTCGGTGCGGTGGCGACGATGTCGATCGCTCGCCGAAGCAGCGTTTCGGCGTCACCGACGAAGTTGCCGGGCGCGTCGGCGGTCGAGTAGTCGTGGTCGTCGACCACGTCGTCGTAGTGATCGTTGTGACGCTCATCGCGCCGCTGGTCATAGCGATCGTCGTGCTGGTCGTAGGTCATCGATGCTCAGTTCTGCTCACGGTCCGCCACCCGGCGCGTCAAGGCCTCGGCTACCGGCCGAGGGACGAGGTGGCCGACTTCTCCACCGTAGTTCGCGATTTCTCGCACGAAGCGGCTACTCACGAAGCCGAGGTCTGGTCGACACGGCAGGTACACCGTTCGCACGCCCGCCACCGACTGGTTCATCTGCGCCATCTGCTGCTCGATCTCGAAGTCTCCGGGGGTGCGCAATCCCTTGACGATGAAGTCCACATCGGCCTGCTCGGCTGCGTGAATTGCCAGCCCAGAGTGCTTCTCGACGGTCACGTCATCCAGATGCGCTGTGGCGGCTTGCGCCAGCTCGATACGTTCGTCCACGTCGAACATGCCTGACGGCTTTGCGAAGTTGTACATCACCGCAACGACCACGTGCCCGAACAGCTCCTGTGCCTGCTCGATGACATCGAGGTGCCCGAGATGCAGCGGGTCGAAGCTCCCTGGGTACATCACCCGTGCACGCATGTTCGTAGCTGCCATGGCGTCTGACGTTAGTTCGCTTGACGCTCGAGAAAGCTCACCCACGCACGCCCATACCGCTTCGTCCGGGTGACGGTCCACCCCACCTGCTCGTGGAAGCCACGCCCGGACTCTGCTACGACGAAGTCGGCTCGAATCGAAGCCATCAGTGTCTCCCACCCGTCGAAGTCGTAGGGCGGGTCGGCGAAGACGATGTCCACATCGAGCGTGGTCGAGGCCTGCACCGCATCTGAGCGGATCACGCGGGACCGGTCGGCGAGGTCGAGCGTGTCGAGGTTCTCCTCCAAGGCCCGCAGGGCCGAACGATCGCGTTCCACGAACGTGCAGTGCGCAGCGCCACGAGAGATCGCCTCGATGCCCACAGCTCCGGTTCCGGCGAACAGATCCGCAACGACCGCCCCGTCGAGGAGGCCAGCCGACCCCAACGCATTGAACACCGCTTCGCGCACTCGGTCGGTGGTCGGGCGTGTCGACGTCCCCTCGGGGGAAACGAGTTTGCGACCGCCGAGTTCTCCTGAGACCACGCGCATCGGCGCACTGTACGGCCGCGTCGGCCAGAATGGGCCGATGTTCGCTCCCCCGCCGCAGATCACCTGTATCGATTGCGGCGGCCGCTGTTTCCTGCTCAGCCTGCCCCGAGAAGACGGTTCCTGGGAGGCCGGCGACGCGATTGCCTACCGGTGCGAAGACTGTCTCGATCGGTGGGACATCGTGCTCGAGGACGACGACATCGAGAGCGACGGCCGCCCGGACTGGTAGTGCAGGTCACTCGAATGTGAGCCGTGAACCCGCCAACGCCGGTGTGCAGCTCACGCCTGCATCACGACGGATCAGGACGCCGCCCGGGCCGCCGAGACCATCGAGTCCGCGGCACGGCCATCTCCATGTCGTGATCCATCTCGGAGTCCGTGCCGGCAGCCGATCGTTCCTCGCGTCGGGACCATCGGGTGTAAGCCTCGGCTGCCGGCGCGGCAGTGGCACCGTGCAACAGGATCGATGCTGCGACCGTCAGTGCGATCACGGCAAACAGCTGCTCACCGACCTCGGCGCCCAACTCCGACTCCTCGAGCAACAGCAGTCCGAAGACGATGGATGCAAGCCCACGGGGCCCGAACCATCCGACGAACAGCCGAGAGGTCAGCGGCAGCTGCGTCCCGATCAGCGAGAGCCAGACCGGCACCATCCGCGCGACGGTGAGGGTGGCAATGGCACAGAGCACGACGGTGATGGTGATTGCATCGAGTGCTTCGCTCAGCAACACGTTCCCGAATACGAAGAAGGCTCCGATTGCCAGGAGTTGCGCAGCGTCTTCGGTGAACGCATCGAGGCGTTCGGAGAGGGCCGGTTCCGAATCGTTCTCGGGCAATGACGCAGGCCGACCGAACGAACCGAACGTCAGGCCGGCAACGAACGCAGCGATGAACGAGTTGCCCGAAAGCGCCTCGGCTGCGAACAGCGCAACGATGGGCACGACGAAGGTGGCGAGTTGTTCGAATCGTGCGTCAGCCCAGCCGCGCTCGTGGGTCCACCGAAGCAGCGCGATGGCACCGCCGCCCAGCACCACCCCCAAGCCGATGCCCCATCCGAGCTGCTGGGCAACGAATCCGATCCAGCCAACGGTCGAACGGCCCTCGTCGATGACCGCTGCGGTGAGGATCGCCACGACGGGAACCACGAGTCCATCGTTCACTCCCGACTCGACGTTCAACGCCAGCCGTTCGCGGAGCGGAACTCCTTCGCTTTCCACGACTGCGGCGCCCAATGCGGCATCTGTCGGCGCAAGGATTGCTGCGAGCAATGCCACGTGCACCAGCGACAGATCAGGGAACAGCAAACTGTTTGCGATCGTTCCGATCACGATCGTGAGCGGCAAGCCGATTCCCAGCAGTCGAGCGGGGATGCCGAGGTGGACGCGCAGCCTTCGAAGATCGATCCGCACGGCGTCGGAGAACAAGATGACCGCGAGCGTCACCTCAGCGAGGAGCGCAATGGCTGCTTCGTCAGCTGAGATGTCGACCATTCCGGTGGCGGACGCCACGAGACCGGCACCGGTGAACACCATTGGCATCGAGATCGGCCAGCGTTCGATCCGCATCGACACGGACGCGAACACCACGACGAGCACGCCGAGCGCTGCGACCTCAACGGGATCCATGACCGAGGTTCAGCGCCCGGATTCTTGCGCGATGCGCTTCTTGGTCGCTGCCCAGCCACAGATGGGGCAGGTGGACAAGTCGTGTCGTTTCGCGGGGCAGTACTCGCGGCCGAAGAAGATGATCTGGAGGTGGCGATCACTCCAAGTTTCTTCGGGGAACACCGCCTTGAGATCTCGCTCGGTGCGTTCCACCGTGGTGCCGTTCGACAGACCCCAGCGGGCGGCCAATCGGTGGATGTGGGTGTCGACGGCAAATGCCGGCACGCCGAACATGCCACCCATCACGACCGATGCGGTCTTGTGCCCGACGCCAGCGAGCGACTCGAGAAAATCCCAGTCGCCAATGATCTCTCCGCCGGCGTCGAGGATCTGATTCGCCATCAGCCAGAGGTTCTTTGCCTTGGTGGGAGCGAGCCCGACCGTTCTGATGTAGCCGAGGATCTCCTCTGGGTCGAGCGCCGCCATCTTCTCCGGAGTTCCCGCCACTTCGAACAGCGCCGGGGTGACTTCGTTGACCTTCTTGTCGGTGGTCTGTGCAGACAGCGCAACCGCAACGGTGAGGGTGTAGGCATCGGTGTGATCCAGCGGCACGGGCGGGTCGGGGTACAGCTCCTGCAGGATCGCTCCGATCCGATCTGCTTTTTCCTGGCGACGCATCCGGCGAACATAGCTCCACCTGCACCGGCTGCAATAACGTCTGGTTCACGCCAGGCCGTCAGAGTGGTGACATGCACAAGCCCCGTCATGTCCTGTCCGCCATCGCTGTTTTCGGCACCGCGCTCGTCGGCGGCGTCGCCATTCAGCAGTCGGTATCGGCCGATGTGAGTTCCGGTGACCGACCCGTACTCATCCAAATCACTCCGTGTCGCCTCGCCGACACCCGCCCTGCGCCGCTGAACACCGGGTCTCGACTCGGCAAGCTCGGCCCCGCCGAGACCGAGACGTTCGACGTGCTGGCAACCGACACAGACTGCGCCGGACTCATCCCGTCGGATGCCGTTGGGTTGTCGACCAACATGACTGCGCTCGGCGCGACTTCGCAGTCCTTCTACACGGTGTGGCCGAGCGGCCCGCGACCCGATGCCTCCTCGCTGAACCCCGCGCCTGGCGAACCGCCGACCCCGAACGCCGTTGCCACGCCGATCGATGCGGGCAAGTTCAACGTGTACAACAACCGCGGCGAGAACCACATCGTCATCGACATCAACGGCTACTACATCAATCACAACCACGATGACCTGTACGGCGGACCACAGCCCTCGCCGACCGCGGGCACGTTCAGCGTTGGCACCGCCGCGTTCGACGCGTGGAGCACGAACATCGGTTGGCAGAAGTCACTCGAGAACGGCACAGGCAACGGCGGAGCGTGGGTTACTTCCATGCCCTACACCGGCGGCTCGGTGCCGACCGTCGGGCTCGCTGCACCGGTACATCTTCCCGACGGCGCCACGATCACCTCGGTGACCGGTTACTTCTCCGACGACGCCCCGACCGCTTCGCTCGCGTTTCAACTCCGCTGTGAGGAACTCGATGGTGGCGTGAAGATCGTTGCCAATGGCGGTTCAACCGCTGCCCCGGCGACCGGTGAGGCGGCGATGTCGATCACCAGCAGCAATGCGGTCGTCGACAACTCGGCTTGCAGCTACTTCTTCATCGCCGAGTCCGGATCGTGGGACAGCGTGACAGACCAGATGAAGATCCGCGGCGTCTCGATCACGACGGTCTGACCCCCTGGTTCTTGCGGTGAGTCTGGGTCGGTCGTAGGCCGACGCAGGTTCACCGCAGGCGGCTCCGCAGGAAGGTGAAGATCAGCGCCTGCATGGTCGCCTGCTGGCCCGCATCGGCCGCTCCCCCGTGGCCGCCTTCGATGTTCTCCCAGTAGGTGACGTCCTTGCCCGCTGCATCGAGTCGTGCGGCCATCTTGCGGGCGTGGCCGGGATGCACCCGGTCGTCACGGGTCGAGGTGGTGAGCAGGATCGGCGGGTATTCGGCGTCGACATCGATCTGGTGATACGGCGAGTAGCCCCGCAGGTAGGCCCAGTCGTCGGGGTCGTCCGGGTCACCGTATTCGGCCATCCACGATGCACCGGCGAGGAGCAGGTGGTAGCGCTCCATGTCGAGCAGCGGCACCTGGCACACCACGGCACCGAACAGTTCGGGTGCGCGCACGTACATGTTCCCGACCAACAGACCGCCGTTGCTGCCACCCGAGATGCCGAGCTTCGACGGCTCGGTCAGGCCGCGCTCGATGATCGCCCGCGCAACGGCTTCGAAGTCCTCGTACACACGCGGTCGTTGGTCTCGAAGCCCGGCTCGGTGCCACGCCGGTCCGTACTCGCCTCCACCACGGATGTTCGCCAGCACGTACACGCCACCTTCTGCGAGCCACGAGCGCCCCACCACAGCGGAATAGGCAGCGACTCGTGGCACTTCGAAGCCGCCGTAGCCGGTCAGCAGCGTCGGGCAGGATCCGTCGGTTGCGGCGAGCGCTGCCTCGTTCCCGACCACGAAATACGGCACGCGGGTGCCATCAGCGCTGTGTGCGAAGTGCTGCTCGATCGAGATCCCTGCGGCATCGAAGCGGTGAGGCGCTTGACGCAGCAGTTGTGGTGCACCAGCAGTCGGCGCATCGGCATCGAGCGACATGACGTACAGGGTCTCGGGCGTGACGAAGTCGGTGCCGACCAGCCAGATGTCATCCGATTCGACCGCGTCGACCGAACTCACCGACAGTGTCCACGCCGAAGGAACTCCCGGCAACGGCTCGACACTCCATGTTCCATCGGGCTTGTTGGGAGGTGTGGCCACCGACAGCACGTCGCGAACGTCTTCCAGCACGTCCAGCACAACCCGGTTCCTGGTGCACACGAAACCACCGAGCGAGGCGGTGGCCGTCGGGACGAACAGCGGCGTGAGATCTGCCGTGCCAGCGAGGAATCCGTCGATGTCGGTCACCAGCAGCGAACCACCCGCCCACGTGTGCCCGCGGTGCAACAGGTCGGAACGGGGCGTCACGAAGATCCAGCGTTCGTGGAATCGCACAGTGGCATCGTCCGGAACGTCGACCTCCACCAGTACGCCGTCGCGCAGGATCGAGGTACGGGTGGTGAAGAACTCCGGCGCACGCTCGAACACATGGTGCTGGTGACCGACGATGTTCGACACCGACACGCCAACAGCCACATCCGATTCATCGCCTTCGAAGATGATCTCGGCGTCGTCGATCGGGGTGCCGCGTTTCCAACGTCGGACCGTTCGCGGGTAGCCCGACCGGGTGAGGCTCCCGGGCCCGAAGTCGCTGGTCACGTACACCGTGTCGTCATCGATCCAGGTCAGTCCGCCCTTGGCGAGTGGGCGGACGAAGCCGCCCTCCTCGGGTGGCACGAAGCGCTTGTCGACCAGGTCGAACTCTCGGGTGACCGACGCATCCGAACCCCCGGGCGACAGATCGATCAGTGCCCGACGGCGGTCCGGGCGCCGTGTGGCTGATCCGTGAAACACCCACGACTCGTCTTCTTCGGCGCACAGCGCGTCGATATCGAGAATGGTCTCCCATTCGGGTTCACCACCGAGGTAGTCCGACCAGGTCGTGCGCCGAAGCAGACCACGGCGATGTTCGGAATCGGTCCAGAAGTTGTGGACCATGTCGCCGTGGCGAGCGGGGTACGCGATGCGATCATCTGCTTCGAGGATGTCGAGCGTCGACGTGCGCAGCCAGTCGAACTCCGCAGCGCTGAACAACTTCGACTCGGCGCCCGCGTTGCGTTCCCGCACCCACGCCAACGCGTCGGCGCCCTCCACGTCTTCGAGCCAGCGGAATTCATCGGTCTGATCAACGTCGCTCATGACACGCACGGTACCGACCGTCACGCGTGTCGAATTCGACGCACCTCGACTTGCGAATGTGACACGGTTCCCCGCCATGAAACTTCGCTCGCTCGCCATCGGCCTCACCGTGCTGACCTCAGGTGTCGTCATCGGCACTGCCACGCAACAGTTCGCGTCAGCCGACATCTCGTCGGGTGACCGCCCCGTATTGGTGCCGATCGAGACTTGTCGCATCGCCGACACACGACCTGCTCCGAACGCAATCGGCCCCCAGACCACGGCGCTCGGGGAGGCATCATCGATGACGATCGACGCGCAACAATCAGGAACCGACTGCACCGGCAAGATCCCTGCAGGCGCCATTGCGCTCTCACTCAACATCACGGCGCTCGATGCCACCAGCAACTCGTTCCTCACAGTCTGGGCGGGCGGACCAAGGCCTGCGACATCAGCAATGAACCCAGCGCCTGGGATGCGGGTCTTCAATGCCGTCACCACACAACTGAGCCAGACCCAGACCTTCGACATCTTCAACAATCGCGGCACCGTCAACGTCTTCGTCGACGTCAACGGCTACTACGAGAACCACGACCACGACGACCGCTATTACACCGAAGCCGAGGTCGATGCTGCGATCGAAGCCGCCACTCCCTCCAAGGACTGGATCGCCGTGAACCCCGCAGCTTTCACCGCACGCAACCCGGACACCACGACCTACGAGATCGGATCTGGCGGCCAACTCCGCATCGAAGGCGGATCGATGCACGCCCCGGTCGATCTGCCGCACGGCGCCACGATCGATGGCCTCTCAGCATCCCTCTGGGATGATGCCCCCGAAGCCATCAACGTCGAATTGATTCGTTCCAACAACGTGGCACCGTTCTTCGACCCGGTTTTCGAAGTCGAGAGCACCACCGACGCCCCGGGCGCGATGGTGTACTCCGACGCCACACCCTCCGAGCCCGAAGAGGCAGTGGTCGACAACACGATGTATTCGTACGCACTCGTCATCAGTGGCGGCAACTGGGCTGCGAACCGCTACGACATGCGTTTCCAGCACGCCGTGGTCGAGGTCACACTCCCCTGATCTCCGCGCCTCCCCCACGCCGGTATCCGAGCAATTCGGAGCAGCACGTCGAACCCATGTGACATCGTGATCGCATGAAACTGCGTTCACTGGCTCTCGGCCTCACCTTGCTCACGTCCGGCGTCGTCATCGGTGGGGCCACACAACAGTTCGCCTCGGCCGACGTGTCGTCGGGTGACCGGCCCGTGTTCGTCGCCATCGACACCTGCCGCATCACCGACACCCGACCAGCACCCAACACCATCGGACCCAAATCGTCACCGCTCGCAGCAGCCGACACGATGACCGTCGATGCCCAACAAACAGGGACCGACTGCACGGGCCAGATCCCCGCCGGGGCAACCGCACTCTCGCTCAACGTGTCTGCGATCAACGCGACCAGTGGCTCCTTCATCACCATCTGGCCCGACGGCGAACGCCCCACCGCCTCATCACTCAACCCATCACCCGGCGGCCTCGTCTTCAACGCCGTCACCACCGAACTCTCAGCCGACCAAACGTTCAACATCTACAACAACCGAGGCAACGTCAACGTCTTCATCGACGTCAACGGCTACTACGAAAACCACAACCACGACGACCGTTACTACACCCAAACTGAAGTCGATGCCGCCATCGACGCCGCCATC
>JBGCEY010000034.1:0-43409 GCA_045106645.1 Ilumatobacter sp. | reverse complement strand
ACGTACATCGATCGTTGTCCGATCGCGACCGACGTGTGTCGAACCGACGTGCCACCGGTCGTCGACCGCGGTGACGGCCATTGGACGCGCTGCCATCACGCCGACAAGATCGGCGACGTCCCCGAGCCTGACGAGGTCACCGTCAACTTCGATGTCGGTACCGAGCAGGTCATCGGTGTCGAGGGCGTGTCGAAGACGTTTCGGCAGCGGGGCCATGACGTGCCCGCTCTGGTCGGGGTGAACCTCGGCTTCGCCGAAGGTGAAACTCTCGGTCTCGTTGGCGAATCGGGCTCGGGAAAGTCGACCCTCGCGAAGACGATGCTTGGCGTGCACGAAGCCGACGAAGGCGGGGCGATCACCCTGCGCGGCCGGACGATGGCCGGGAAGGCGACCTCGCGCATCGAAGAGTCGGTCCGGGCCATTTCGATGGTGTTCCAGAACCCTGACTCGGCGTTGAACCGCGCCTGGACAGTGCGACGCATCCTGCACCGCAGCGTGGTGAAGCTCACTGGAATCAAAGGTGATGCAGCCGACCGTCGCGTCGAAGAGATCGCTGCTGCAATGCAGTTGTCGCCGCGTCACCTCGACATGCGCCCGAGGCAGCTGTCCGGCGGTCTCAAGCAGCGCGTCGCGATTGCTCGTGCCTTCGCCGGTGATCCAGAGGTCGTGGTCTGTGATGAGCCGACCTCAGCGCTCGACGTCTCGGTGCAGGCAGCGATTCTCAACCTGCTCGGCGGGCTGCAGAACGAAGAGCGCACGAGTTACATGTTCATCAGCCACGACATCGGTGTCGTGCGCTACCTCGCAGACCGCATTGCGGTGATGTACCTGGGCCGGATCATGGAGATCGGCTCCACGGAGACCATGTTCGAAGGGGTGAACCATCCGTACACCGAAGCGCTGCTGTCAGCGGTACCGAGCGTGGATGGAGTCGCCGAGAATCGCATCCCGCTGACCGGGTCGATTCCGTCACCGGCCAACCCGCCATCTGGCTGCGTGTTTCACACCCGCTGTCACCGTGCGATCGAAGGCCTGTGCGAAAAGACCGAGCCCGAGATGGTTGAACTGTCATCGGGCCACAGCATCAAGTGTCACCTCACGGTGGAACAGCTCAACGAGCCACTCGTGATCGATGGCAAGTCGTACGTAGCGACCGCTGACTGATCATTCGCTGCCGCGGATGATCCATTCGGCACCATCTGGGGTGTCGCGAACCTCGATGCCGGCGGCGTCGAGGCCGTCGCGTACGGCGTCAGAAACCGCGTAGACCTTTTCCTCGCGAGCGACGCGGCGAGCTTCGAGCGCCGCGGCCACCACCGGGCCCAGCACGTCGCGCTCGTCGCGCAGACCGTTGGTTGCGGCGTCTCCGAGCTTCACGATCATCGAACGCAACGCTCGGCGTGCGGTGTCCATCTCGTCGGATTGCAGCGTGTCTGCAGACCACTCGGTGATCGCCGTATCCAAGTCGAGCAGCGCTGCCACCGCTGAAGCAGCGTTGCCTGCGGTGATCGCGGCGAGAAACTCACGCTCGAGTCGGATGGCGGTTGCTCCGAGCGACAGGGCGTCGTCGGTCGGAGCAGCGTCATCGGTGGCGGGCGTCTTTTCTTGGGCAGCCGGTGCCGTCACCGACGAGCTTTCCGAAGCTGCGCCGCCGGCCCGGATGACGTCGAGGGGAACGGTCTCGCCCGAGTCGTGGCGAACCGACACCCCGTTGCGTCGCAGGGTGAGGGCACCTTTGCCAACGACCTCGGCGGTGTCTGCGTCGAGGTCGATGATCACACCGGTGTGTTCGTCGAGACCGAGCACGAATGCGTCGTCGGGTAGCTGTGGTTCCAGCATGGCGAGGCGGCGTTCACCGAGGTAGCAGAAGCTGGTGTCGTGGTTGCCACCTTCTTTGTTGTCGTAGTGAGGGATGACCGCGGCGTTGATGCCGATTTCGGCCAGCACATCCAACCCTGGCTCCCACCAGGGGTCCATACCGACCTTGTAGATCTCGTAGACCGGCACGGTCACGCAGCCGAGTGTGAGTGCCGCCGCGGACGAGAACACGAGAGCTCCGCCGGAGTGCAGCTTCTCGGCCAAGAGGTCTCGAAGACCCGTGCGCTGCCACTGGCGAAGTGCGAACGTGGGGCTTCCGGGGCCGGCGAACACCCAGTTGGCATCGCGAACCCGGCTCATTGCTGATTCGATCGCTGCCGAGTCGCCGGTGTCGGTGCGTGCCAAGCCAGCCACCGCCACGTCCTTGCTGACCGAATCGCTGAAGTACTTGGTGGTGGCACCGGCCAGGATTGCCGCGTTTTCCTGGAACCCGAAGGGCGTGTCGAGCATGACGGGAACTGCGGTTTCACCAGCGGATTCGAGTTGCTGGAAAACGCGGCGGTGCGGGATCTTCATCGTCGGAGCGGTTTCGCCCGAGCCCATGATGACGAGGAGGCGTGGAAGGGTCATGACGAGGTCTCCGATTCGGTGATGTCACCCGAGAAGAAGTCGGGGTTGGTCGATGCGTCGTGCAGCAAGGAAGCAACCGCTGATGGATGTTGCGCGTGCACGTCGTGGTGAGCGGGGGTGAACCAGTGTGCCCGGCTGATCGGTAACGCAGTCACTGCGGCGCTGACGGCGTCACGCTTCGACGAGGTCCAGCTGACGTCGCCAGTGTCAGCCGGGATGAGCAGCGTCGGGACCGCCACGTCGGGATAGACCGAGGTCGGGGAGTGTTCCCACAACCCGCGCAGAACCGTCAGGTGTCGCTCGAACGTGAGCCACGGAGCGATGGTGTCGTCGTCGCGTACTTCGAAGTTCGCCATGGTGCCGGCACGGCCCTCCTCGGGCCAATCCGCGGCTGAACGATCGAGCCAGCCACGCATGGTTGCGAGTGGGGTGCCAGCGAGGCGGGGCGGCGCAAGCGCTTCGGCACAGTCGTCCCATTCGGGGAACGTGCGCTGCAAGTCGATGAAGCCGCCATCGACGCAGGCGACCGTGGAGACCGATCCGGGGTGGCGATGGCCGAGTTCGAGCACGACATTTCCTCCCCACGATTGACCTGCAACCGCTGGCTTGTGGAGCCCGAGGTCGTCGATGAGCAGCGCAAGGTCGTCAGCACAGTTCGCGACGTCGTAGCCGTCATCGGGTTTCGACGAGCGGCCGTGGCCGCGTTGATCCACCGTGATCACCTGGTGGCCCCGCGCGGCCAGGCGTCGCGCTGCGCCATCCCACAGCCGTGCGTTCGATGCCAGCCCATGCGTGAGCAGCCAGGTCGTTCCCGACCGTGCGACGGTCTCAGGCGGAAGCCACCGCAGGGTGTGGAGCGTGACACCTGAGGCGAGCTCGCGGTGGTCTTCGACCGGGCGCACGAGCTGGGCGAGTTGTTCCAGGTCAGTCAACAGCTGACTCCTTGATCCGTTCGATGAGGTTGAGCATCTCGATGGAACGCTCCACAGGCCTCGGCCATTCCGTTTCGCCGCGAACTGCCGTTGCGAACGCTTCGACCATCGACTGATAGGAATCGTTGGCCCCGTCGTGCACCACCACGTCTGCTGCCGTGCCGTCGAATGCCGGTGTGACCTGGACATAGCCCGAGTCGTTGACGCCGCCGGTAAACGCCTCGGTCGGGATCACCAGCCGGCCGAGCGTCCCGGCTATCGACAGCTCTTGGCTCTCGTCGCCGACGAACGAGCACGAGATCGACCCGAGTCGTCGTCCTGACCAGTCGAGGACAGCCGATGTCTCAGCGTCCACTCCGCCACGCAGCTGCTGATGAGCCACCACGTTCGTCGGGTGGGCGTCGAACAGTTCGACGATCGCACCGAGGCAATAGATGCCGACATCGAGCAGCGCCCCGCCGCCCTGATTTCGGTCCCACCGGTAGTTGTCGGCAGCTTCCGGGCCAATCGTGAAACGGAATGAACCATCGATGGAGACAATGTCGCCGATGTCGCCCGCCCGGGCGCGGTCGAGCACCTCTCGGTACCTGGCATGGAACGGCGTCATCCAGGCCTCGGCAAGCAGGACGCCGGCATCGTTGCATGCCGTTGCCATGCTGCGTGCAGTCGCCGCGTCCCACGCGAGGGGCTTCTCGCACAGCACGTGCTTGCCTGCGGCCGCACAGCGTCGCGTCCACGCTTCGTGGAGGCCGTTGGGAAGCGGAAGGTACACCGCTTCGACCTCCGGGTGGGCCAGGACGGCGTCGTAGGTGTCGACGTCGGTGTCCGACCAGCGTTCGGGAACTGCGCTGCTGCGCGATGCCGTGGCAACCAGCCGAGCGTTGGGTGCTGCGTCGATTGCCGGAAGCACGGCAGCGTTGGCCACGAACGAGTTCGCGCCGATGACGCCGAAGCCGACCGGGTCCGACACGGTCAGGGCAGCTCGATCAGTTCGCCACCGTTCGCTCCGGAGCGGTGCGCTGCTTCGAGCACCGACACCACGTCACGGGACTGCTCTGGGCGAACAGCCAGGGGCTCGCCGAGCAGCAGGTGATCGGCCAGGTTGCGATGGAAGCCCCACCCCGGGTGGGGAGCTGGCTTCACGGTGGATTCGATCAGCCCATGGTCGCCGTCGTAGCGGGCCAGCTGCAAGTCCACGGGGCGCTCGGCATGGTGCGACACCGACGCTTGGAATCCTCGACCTGCCACCACGGCGTCTTGGCGAACTGGGTCGTAGTGTCCTTCAAGCGTGCCAGCGGTGCCCTCGACGTGGAACTTCGGGCGGCGGATGGCGCACACGTCGCTTTGGCGGAACGTGGCTTCGCGGCCGTCGGCCCATTGCATCCACACCGAGAGTTGGTCGACGTTGGTCGTGTCGTGCCACACCCGGGTGTGGGCGGAACACAGCACCTTCTTGGGAGCGGTGCCGTAGTGCTGGATGATCCAGTCGATGTGATGTGAGCCCCAGTCGTACACGGCGCCACCCGACACGGTGTCTTCGGAGTGCCACGCACGACAGGGGTGTTCGAAGCCGCCCACGAAGGTCTCGATGTTGAACACGTCTCCGAGGTCACCGCGTTCCATCAGGCGCCGCACCGCAAGCCAGTCGGTGTCCCAACGACGGCTCTGATGCACCGAGATGACACGGCCCACCTCAGCAGCGGTCGTGATGAGGAGGTCGGCGTCCGCGGTGGTGAGACACATCGGTTTTTCGACCACGACGTGTTTGCCGGCACGCAAGAGCTCGAGTGCGAGTTCGGCGTGGTGCACCGGGGGAGTGGCCACGATTGCGATGTCGACGTCGTCGTCAGCGGCGAGCGACGTGCCGGAGTCATGGCCTCGAAGCTCGGGAAAGTCGAGGCGCGCAGCTTCGATGCGGTCCGGAGAGTTGTCGGCAGCAGCAACGAGCGCCAAACCAGTGGTTTCGGTGGCAGCGAGCCCGTGCAGATAGCCCATGCCGCCGAACGGTCCGTATCCGACGACTGCGACTCCGAGATCCTTTGGTGAGGTCGCCGGGAAGTCCGAGCGCAACAGCCGGCGCAGGTAGATGCCCAGAACTGCGTGTGCCTGAACGGCGCTCACTGCGGTGGTTCCCAGCGTGACGACCCGCCCCGCTCCGATGGGACGAACGATGATCGTTGGATGATGCGCGAAGCGCACGCTCGTGGTGGCAGCCACCTCGACGCCGGCGGCGACGGGATCGAGCGTGAGGAGCGCAGTGGAAACAGCGACTTCACCTTCGAGACGCACCGCCTCGGCTCGATCGGCGAGCGTGACGAACCATTCGGTGTTCGGCAGCGTTGACGAGACCCTCGCGCCAGCGAGTTCGGCAGCGAGTTCGTCGCCTGGCTCGGGGATCAGCAGGACCGAACCCCCACCCGTTGCGTGGGCGTGAAGTGCTCCGGCGGTGTCGGCATTGAGGCGCCCGGTGGACGTGCGTACGTCAGAGAGCGGGGTGGAAAAAAAGGTGGTCATCACATACTCAGTTCGCGTGAATGTTGGTGGAGGGGCGCCGTTTTTTGGGAAATTGTGAGGACGAGTGAATATGCGTCCAGCTCGCAACTAGAGTCGCCCTATGTTGAAGAATATTGGAATGCTGACGGTGTCAGCAGCGCTCGTGGTTGCTTCATGCGGAACATCCGATGATTCCACGGAATCGGACGAGTCTGCAGGATCGGGCTCGGAATCGTCCGAGTTGACAGTTGTCACCACGGTGGCACCGATCACCTCGATCGCTGCGAACGTCATTGGAGATCGTGCACGGGTGGTCGGCGTGGTTCCGGAAGGAACCAACTCCCACACGTTCGAGCCGTCGCCGTCGGTCGCCGAACTGTTGAGCGAAGCCGACGTGGTGTTCATCAACGGTCTGCAACTCGAAGAGCCCACCAAGGAGCTTGCGAACGCAAACCTCGCCGACGGCGTGCCGCTTGTCGAGATCGGTGATCGCACCATCGAGCCTGATCAGTACCGGTACGACTTCTCGTTCCCCGAGTCCGAAGGCAAGCCGAACCCCCACCTGTGGACCGATCCGACACTCGTGAAGGTGTACGCCGACATCATCCTTGAGACGATGATCGAGGTCGATCCCGAAGGCGAGTCCACGTACGCTGCCAACCACGGCGCCTTCGTCGACCTGGTCGACGAATTCGACACGTCGGTTCGTGCCGCACTCGACACGGTCCCTGCGGAGAACCGCAAACTGGTCACGTACCACGATGCCTATGCATACTTCGCCGAGACCTACGGCTGGACCGTCGTCGGGGCCATCCAGCCCGCCGACTTCGGCGAGCCAACTCCGTCGGAGGTCGTGGCGCTCATCGAGCAGATCGAAGCCGAACAGGTTCCTGCCATCTTCGGCTCGGAAGTGTTCCCGTCGCCGGTGCTCGAGCAAGTTGCCAACGAGACAGGCGCCGAGTACATCGACGACCTGCGCGACGACGACCTGCCCGGTGAACCGGGAGAAGCTGACCACTCCTGGATCGGTCTCATGAAGTTCAACTTCATCACCATGACCGAAGCGCTCGGCGGCGATGCGTCGGCGCTCGAGCCGTTCGAGGTTCGCAACGTCGTTCCCGACGAGGCCGAGTACCCGCAGTGACGAACACCCGGTCGTTGGTGGCCGAGGAACTGATCAGTGCGGACTCGATCACGGTCGACTACGGCGCAGAGCCCGTGATCTGTGATGTCGACCTCACCATCGAACGCGGCGACATGATCGGCATCGTCGGTCCATCCGGGTCCGGAAAGTCGACGCTGTTGAAAGCACTGATCGGCACCATCCGGCCTCAGGTCGGATCCGTCATACGGGGCAAGGGGGTGACGGTCGGGTTCGTTCCGCAGGTGGAGAAAATCGACTGGAACTTCCCGGTCACGGTGTCGGAGTGTGTCGGCATGGCGCGTTCGAAGGGGCTGCGCACGCCTTGGATCTCCAAAGCCGAGCGAGTTGAGATCTCCGACGTGCTCGACCGACTCGGACTCCACGGTCTCGGCAGCCGACATATCCGCGACCTGTCGGGTGGCCAGCAGCAACGCGTCTTTCTGGCGAGGGCGCTGTTCACCGGGGCAGGCGTGGTCTTCCTCGACGAACCCACGTCGGGTCTCGACGTGCGCACTCGCCACGAAGTGCTGCACCTGCTCGGGGACCTCAACGCCGAAGGGGTCACCATCGTGTTGTCGACCCACGACCTCAACGGCATTGCGACGCACCTCCCGACGATCGTGTGTTTGAACAAACGCGTCGTCGGTGCTGGGCCGCCTGAAAAGGTGCTGGTCCCCGACGTGTTGGAGCAGACCTACGGCTCGCCGATGCAGATCCTCGAACACGGTGGCATGCGTGTGGTGGTGGACGCAGGTCCCGCCAGTAGAAGCGCTTCGGCATGAACTGGGCAGACCTGACCGCGCCGTACGCCTTCGAGTTCTTCCGCAACGGCGTCTATGTCGCCACCATGGCCGGAGCGCTCTGTGGCCTCGTTGGGTGCTACGTGGTGCTGCGCAACATGAGCTACATCGGCCATGGTCTCTCTCACGCCATCTTCGGTGGCTACGCAGTGGCTGGATTGATCGGGGTCAACCTGTTTCTTGGAGCCGGCCTCTGGGGTGTCATCACGGCGCTCACCATCGGCGCAATCGTGCGGCGGCGTCCGATTGGTTCGGATGCGGCGATCGGCCTGGTGACCACGGCATCATTTGCGCTCGGCATCGCACTCGTTGCGCGATATCCCTCGTCCGGGCGCAACGCGGACGCCCTGCTGTTCGGGAACATTCTGGGCGTCCAGTCCAGCGATGTGTGGATCGTTGGAGCGGTAAGTGTCGCTGCGCTTGCGTTCATCGTGTTCGCCTATCGGCCCCTGCTCTTCACCACGTTCGATGAAGAAGTCGCACGTGCCACCGGTGTACCGACCGGCCTGATCGACACGCTGTTGATGGTCATCCTCTCGGCCACCGTGCTGGCAACGATGAGCGTCATGGGTGTCACCCTGATCGCCGCCACGCTCGTGGTTCCGGCTGTGGTGGCCCGCATGCTCACCGACAGCTTCTCCAGGATGCTGGTGATTGCAACGGTGCTGGGAGCGATGAGCGGATTCGCTGGGATGAATCTCAGCTATCACCACGATCTACCGTCCGGGAGCACCATCGTGCTCGTTGGTACGGCGTTCTTTCTGGTGGCGTTTCTCGGAGGTGGGAGACTTCGCCGGCGAGCGGGCACCGTCGCACACGCTCACTGATGTCGGTGTTGCTGCGTGCTCGGCGGTCAAGAGCTCTGCGAACTCGTCTGCCCAGACCGGGCGCGAAAAGAGGTAGCCCTGATAGTGGTGGGCGCTGCGAATGCGTTCCAGTTGCTCGACGGTCTCGATGCCTTCTGCCGTGACGGTCTTGTCGAGTGCGGTAGCGAAGTTGATGACAGCTGCCACCAGTTCCGCGTCCTCGGGGGTTGTCTCTGATTGGCTGATGAACGAGCGGTCGATCTTGATCGTGTCGACCGGGAACTGCTGCAGGTATGTGAGCGGCGAGTAGCCGGTGCCGAAGTCGTCGAGCGCAATCGAGGCGCCGAGCCAGGAGATCTCGTTCAATGTCGACCGTGCGGCAGCCGGATCACGGATGAGTGAGGTTTCGGTGACCTCCACGCAGAGTCGTTCAGGAGCAACGCCATGAAGTGCCAACGACGTGGCAATTTTTTCCGGGAAGTCCGAATCGGTGAGCTGATCGGCCGAGGCGTTCACCGACATGGTGAGCCGTTCAGCTCCTTCGATGGTCGCGGACCATGCCGCGAGTTGGCGGATCGCCTCGCGCAGCACCCAGTCGCCGATCGGACGGATCAGGCCCGTGGCTTCGGCGATTGGCAGGAACTGGTCCGGTCGAACCATCCCTCGGGTTGGGTGTTCCCAGCGAATCAGCGCTTCTGCACCATCGATCACGCCGGTTCGACAGTCGACGACTGGTTGGTACGCCAGGCGGAGCTGGTCGAGGTCGAGTGCTCGATGCAGCTGGACCTCCAGGTCGAGTCGGTCCGCGGGGGAATGCGTTGTCGAGGCAATGGCCACGCCCACGCGGTTGCCGCCGAGCTCTTTGGCCTGTGACATGGCCTGGTCGGCTTCAGCGATGAGTCGGCTGGGCGTGGTGTCCGACGTGACCGTGTGCGCAACGCCGATGGTCACTGCGAGGAACACGTCGCGGTCGGCAATGCAATACGGCTTGGTTGCAGTTGCGAGGATGCGATCGGTGACTTGATCGAGGTCGTCGGGCTCGATGTCGTCGAGCAGGATGACGAATTCGTCGCCGCCGAGTCGAGCCATGGTGTCCGTTGGACGAATGCACGAAATGACTCGATCGGCGAATTGGACGAGCATGGCGTCGCCGAATTCGTGGCCGAGGCCGTCATTGATGACCTTGAAGCGATCGAGGTCGAGAAACAACAGCGTCAGGGTGCTGGGGCTTCTGATCAGGCCGGCGAGTGAGTGCTCGATGCGGTTTTCCAACAGCGCGCGGTTCGCCAAACCGGTCAGTGGATCATGCCCTGCCTGGTATTCGAGTGCAAGCTGCATCTGCTTGGTGTCGGTGACATCACGAAAGGTCACGGCGAAGCCGTCGTCGAGGCACACGGCGGTGGTCTGAAACCACTTGTCGAGACCCTCGTGGTCATAGTGGTGCTGTTCGACGAAGGCGTTGCCGGACATGACCACGTCGACGTAGCGGTCGAACAGACCGGACTCGGCGTTGCCTGGCATCTCGATGAGGAGTTGCTTGCCGACCAAGTCATCGCTGGTTCGTCCGACGATCGCCTCAGCTGCAGGGTTGACCACCGTCCAGACGAAGTCGATGATTGCACCGCTTGCGTCATGGAGGGGAGCGAAGGCCATGATGCCGTCGTGGGAGCTGTTCAACACACCCATCAGGAGCGAGTTGGCGTTCATCGAGAGTACGTCGATGTCCTTTCGCTCCGATGCCATGGGTGTTCCTTCGGCATGTGGCAGCAATTCTTGACACATCATCGCGGGTGGCAATGCGTTCGCCAAGTGGCGCGGCGAGGTACCTTCGGCGGATGAAGCCCGAGGCAAGCAAGGCATTCGACGGTCGACAGTGGGCGCCGGAGGAAGCGGAGGCAGCGTTGCGTGCGTACGGGTGCCGAGTCACGCAGCCGCGTGTGGCAGTGCTGCGAGCGCTGCTTGAGCACCGTGGAACCATCGATGCTGCGAGCTTGGCGGCTCGTGCACAGGCGTGGGAGCCAGGCATCCACGAAGCAACCGTGTATCGAACCGTGAACGTCTTGACGGAGGTGGGGATAGCAACCCACGTCCACGCAGGGCACGGACCATCACTCGTTCGCCTGGCTGGCGACGATCAGGTGGTTGCGGTGTGTCAGGACTGTGGCGGCATCGAACCGCTTCCAGGCGACGCTGTTCGCAACTTGGTGGATTCGATGCGTTCCGCAAGCGGGTTCTTCCTCGAGCCGGGCCATTTCGCACTCGAAGGGGTGTGCGCAACGTGTAGCGGGACGAGCTGATGCGTCGACGCTTCATGCAAGTCGACGTGTTCGACTCGGGCGTGTTCACAGGAAATCCACTGGCAGTTGTGCTGGATGCTGACGAACTCACCACGGCCCAGATGCAACAGATCACCGATTGGACGAATCTGTCCGAAGCGACCTTTCTCCTTCCTCCAACGAACCCCGATGCCGACTACCTCGTGCGGATCTTCTGCCCAGGTCGAGAATTGCCGTTCGCTGGGCATCCAACGCTCGGTTCCTGCCAGGCGTGGTTGGCTGCTGGCAACGAACCGCGTCGCGAGCGCATCGTGCAGGAATGCGGGGCCGGGTTGGTCGAGATCCGACGTGACGGCGACATGTTGGCGTTCGCGGCGCCGCCGTTGATCCGGTCCGGGCCGGTCGATGCGGCGCTGCTCGCTCGGCGCCTCGACCTACTCGGGTTGGCGGCAACCGACGTGGTCGAGGCTGCGTGGATCGACAACGGGCCGGGCTGGATGGGCCTGCTGCTCCACGACGCTGACGCCGTGCTCGATGTCCAGTTGCCATCGGCGGCGGTTCCGGGTTTCGACGTGGGGTTGGTCGGACTGTGGCCGTCAGGTGCCGAACCTGCAATCGAGGTGCGTGCTCTGTTTGCTGATGCTGCCGGGTCGATTCGCGAAGATCCGGTGACGGGCAGCCTCAACGCTTCGGTTGCGCAGTGGCTCGTCGGGAGTGGGCGACTGAAGACACCGTACGTGGCCGCGCAAGGCCAGCGGATTGGTCGAGCGGGTCGAGTTCATGTATCCAGCGATGACGCAGCACTCTGGGTCGGCGGACGTGCGACGGTCGCCGTGTCCGGGACCATCGATGCCTGAGCAAGCTCAGGCGGCCTTCAGCGACTCCATCACGGCTTTCCAGCGATCCGGGTCGCTCGAGTACGGCGCGTAGAAGCTGAGCCGCTGGATCACGTCGCCATAGCGGGAGCTGAGCTCGGGAGCGATGCCTTCGGGTTCGGCAACCACTGCGAACGTGTTCAAGATCTCGTCGTCGATGAGCGTGCCCATCTTGTCCCATTCGCCCTGCTTGGAGAGGGTGTTCAGTTCGTCTTGCAGGCCACCCCATCCGTGCATTTCCAGAACTGGCCGATACGCCGGCGTCGATCCGTAGAACGCGATCTGTTTGCGGGTGCCAATCGCTGCACGCTCGATTTCTTCGTCACTCGTACCGGTCACGACGAACGACGGTCCAACGATTTCGAATCCTTCGAGTGTCTTGCCCACCTTGGCGCGACCTCGTTCGAGCGCTGGGATGGTCACTTCGCGCAAGTACTTCTCGGTGGTGAAGCCGTGGCAGATGAAGCCGTCAAATGCTTCGCCAGCGACTTCGGTCATCAGCGGGCCGACTCCGGCGAGGAACATCTTGGGCGGCCCGAAACCGTCGAGGTCCGCCGGGTCCGGTGAGAACATCGGTGTCATCAACGTGTGCTGATAGAACTCGCCGCGGAACTCGAGCTTCTCGCCGGTGAGCCACGTGTTCCAGATCGCCCGCATCGCCAGCGCGAACTCACGCATCCGTGCGGCCGGCTTGCTCCATTCCATCGAGAATCGCTTTTCGATATGAGGCTTGATCTGGCTCCCCAGACCGAGCACGAAACGCCCCTTCGAATACGCCTGCAGGTCCCACGCCGTGTTGGCAAGCGTCATGGGAGAACGCGAGAATGCCACCGCGATCGACGTGCCGATCTCCATGGATTCGGTGTGTTCGGCAGCGAGCAGTAGCGGCAAGAACGGGTCGTGGGCCATCTCTGCAGTCCAGGCGCCGGAGTATCCAGCAGCCTCGACTTCCTTGGCGCTCTCGGCCACCGTGGCCAGGTCGATTCCGATGTTGCCGTCGATCTTCATGTGCCGAACGTACCCAACGCGAGGCGCCCGGATCGACTCCGGTCGCGGGTTGGGGTCGCGGGTTGGGGTCACGGTTGGTCGCGAAAGAACTCCTGGATCTCTGCCGCCAGTTCGTCGCCCGAGCGCAACTCGAGACTGGCATCAGACTCCGCAGAGGGGTCCGACTCCTGCTCGACCGCCACATCGTGGAGTTCTTCGAGTTGGCGCACCATCGCCTGATGTTCGGGCTTCTCAGCCACCATCCGATCGAGACGTTCTTGATGCTCGATGACTTGCTCGCGCAGCCCAAGCGCCTCGATGGAGAGCCCCGATGCCTCTTCCAGACCGTCGAGCAGCGACACGCTTGCTGCCGGATACTCCATGGCCGAGACGTAGTGCGGAACTTGAGCCCAGATCCCCAGTGCTGGAATCTTCTCGGCGTGCATCGCGTGTTCGAGTACGCCGGCCATGCCCGCAGGCACGTCGACAGAGCTTCTGGCGAACGAAACCGAGGCCAGAACATCCGTGGACGGCGACGACACCGAGAGCCTCGCAGGACGCGTATGCGGCGCGGCAAAGGGATAAGCGCCGAGTGACACCATTTGGGTGACTCCGAGTTCGACGGCCAGTCGGGTGACCGCCCGGGCGAAGCGCCGCCATGCCATGTCGGGTTCAGGGCCGACGAGAAACAACACGTCGCGGCCGCCTGGCGTTCTTCCCGACCGAAGTTGGATCGTGGACCAATCGAGGTTGGTGTTGAGACCGTCGCGCAACTCCATCGTCGGTCGACGCGCTCGGTAGTCGACGTAGATGTCGTCGTCGAAGGACACCAGCGGCGTCGAATCACATGCTCGCTCGAGTTCACCAACGGTCGCCGCAGCGGCACCGGCTGCGTCGATCCAGCCGGTCAGCATCACGATCATCACCGGTTCGTGCAGCGTTGGGTCCTGTACGTGGCGTTCGATGCCGCTCCCCGCATCGCTCATCCGAGTTCGTCCAGTCGGGCTTCGGCGCTTGCCGCGGCGTTGTCGACCTGGGTCTTGAATGCCTCGAGCGCACTCGGCTCTTGCTCGCCGAGCGCCCCGCCGAGGTACCGCGAGTACACGCCTTCGAGGATGCAGGCCAGCTTCCAGTAAGCGAATGCGACGTAGAAGTCGAGTTGGCTGATGTCTCGCCCGGACACCTCGGCGTATCGAGTTGCCAGCTGGTCCCGGTTCCAGAAGCCGGCGGCGGTCGTGGCGCTGCCGGTCCATGCCGATGCCTCGTCGTCCGGTCCAGTCCAGTACACCTGCAACAAGCCGAGGTCGGCCAGTGGGTCACCGAGGGTGCAGATTTCCCAATCCAGCACCGCAATCACGGTGCCGTTGTCATCGACCATGCAGTTGTCGAGCCGATAGTCGCCGTGGACGATGGTGGCGGCTCCCTGCTCGGGGATGCGTTCTGACAGCCGGGCGTGCACGCGGTCGACCGCTTCGAGGTCTCGGGTCTTGCCTTGGTTCCATTGCCCATACCAGCGCTTCAGTTGTCGTGCGATGTATCCCTCGTGACGGCCGAGTTGATCGAGGCCGGCCGATTCCAGGTCGACGCCGTGAATCTGAGCCATCGTGTCGACCAGCGACCGTGATGCGTTCGCTCGAGCTGACTCGTCCAGCGCCCGGGTCACTTCGTCCACGTCGTGCAGCACATGGCCATCGACGAAGTCCATGACATAGAACGGGCTCCCGTTCACGTCGATGTCGGTGCAGAGTCCGGCAACGGGAGGCACCGGCACGGACGACGACTGGAGGCCGGAGATGATCCGGTGTTCTCGTTCCATGTCGTGAGCGCTGGCGAGTACGTGGCCGAGCGGAGGGCGTCGCAACACGAAACGGCGGCCAGCGACGTCGCTCACGGTCATCGTCAGATTCGAATGCCCGCCGGTGATGGGCGTGAACGCGAACGGAGCGGCGGCGCCGTCGATGTTGGCGCTGAGCCACTTGGTCACGTTGGGCACGTCGATGCCCGCAATGTCGTCAGATGAAGCGGATGGGGAAGCAGACGTCTCAGCCATGTCGTGTTCGAGAGTAGCGATGAGCAGCCCGCTAGCGTTCACCAGATGGCAGCCACCGACGTCACCGAAGCCACCTTCCAGACCGAAGTCCTCGACAAGTCCGGCGATGTCGCCGTGGTTGTGGACCTGTGGGCCGAGTGGTGTGGACCGTGCAAGACCCTCGGGCCGATCCTCGAAAAGGTCATCGACGCCACCGATGGCAAGGTGGTACTCGTCAAGATCGACGTCGATGCGAACCCGGCGTTGAGCGAGGCGTTCAAGGTCCAGTCGATTCCGGCGGTGTATGCAATGAAGGACGGTGCAGTCGTGGACGGGTTCATGGGCGCCTACCCGGAGTCCGCCGTTCAAGAGTTCGTCGACAAGTTGCTTCCTTCGCAAGAGGAAGTGGCGGTGAGCGAATTGATCGTCGCGGGCGACGAAGCCAGCTTGCGTATTGCGTTGAGCATGGAGCCGGCCAACGAGGACGCGATCGTGGCGCTCGGTGACCTTCTCGTCGCCGATGGCCGGGGCGATGAGGCGCTGGAGTTGATGACTCGTATCCCCGAGTCCGACCGCACGCGCAAGGTCGCCGCAGCGGCACGTGTCGGCCAAGCCCCCGACGACGACCACGATGCAACGCTCACGGCGCTGCTCGACCGGGTGAAGGAGGACGACGAAGCGCGACAGCAGTACGTCGACCTCTTGGAGTTGATGGGTGCCGACGACCCGCGTACTGCGGGGTATCGCAAACAGCTCACGCTGCGTCTGTTCTGAGCGAGGGTGCAGCGAACCGGGTAGCTTGATCCAACCGACTCCCTCCTGTTGACACCACCAGGAGAAGGGGGACTGGCATGCGCCAGCCCATGGAAGAGACGCCCGAACCATTGGGGCTGGATCGTCCGGATTCACGTCGCTCGACCGTTGCCCGAGCGGGCGAATGGATCGAGTGGTTCGGCGTTACCCGGCTCGTCACCTCGGCACTCGCCATGGCAGTGGTCTGCGGCGGGGGATGGTGGCTGTTGCGTGCGCCTGTGGCGCCGCCGGAGTCAGCGCTCCCGATGACCGCTGCCGCAGTTTCCCCGTCGGCCACGCTGCCAGCGCCGACGACGTCGGAGGTCATCGGCCACGAGAAGGTGGGGACGATGGTGGTGGTACACGTCGCGGGTGCGGTCCGCACTCCAGGGGTGTTCGAATTTGCTGACAGCGGGCGAGTGGTCGAGGCAATCGAACGAGCTGGCGGCCTCACGGTGTTGGCCGACCCCGGAGCATTGAACTTGGCGGCGCCGTTGATCGACGGCGCCCGCATCTATGTGCCTGAAGTAGGTGAAGAGATTCGAGCGCCCGCATCGATCACCGCTGGCGACACCGCGGTGCCGGGAGCATCGGGACCCGTCGACATCAACCGTGCGTCCGCCAGTGAGCTCGAGGCCTTGCCGGGAGTGGGTCCCGCAACGGCTGCAGCGATCATTGCCGAACGTGATCGCAACGGGCCGTTTGTGTCCGCTGAGGACCTGGAGCGCGTGCCGGGCATCGGCCCTGCCAAGCTCGCGGGGCTCGATGGGCTCGTGTCGACGTGATCAGATCCAGTCGACCACGCCATCACCGATGCGTACCGTCGCCACGGCCAGCGCCACGGTCACGCCGACCCAGATCCCGAAGAGCATCCAGAGGTAGTGACGCCAGTAGTCGCTCCACGTGGCCATCGGATTTCGTGTGGCCCGGCGCGAAGCGAGCGCTCCCACCAGTAGCCACATCAGTCCTGACGCGGCTGCAGCGATGGGGTAGACGCCCCGATCAGCGAACGGGGCGCCGATGGCGAGCAGCGCTGGCCCCGAGTAGTAGCCGCCGATCAGGCCGACCGGGCCGCTCCATGCCGCGTCCGACATCTGCAGCGAGAAGTAGGCAATGGTGCCGAGCACGCCCGGGATCATCAACCCGACAATCGGTCCGAACATTCGAATGCGTCGCTGGTACCAGCGAGGGCCGCCGGTGAGCGCATACTCGGTGTTGGCTGCGCTCGACGGCAATGTGGATGGGGAAACAGACACGACGCCTGGACGTTACGCCACCGGCTCCGACGATGCTGGGCACATTGCTCGGGCGTTCACGCTCACGAGGATGCTCGCAGCCGCACTCGTCGTGTCGATGTCGGTGTGGCTCGACGATGCGGCATTGGTTGCGCTGCTGGTCATCGTGGTCTCGGCTGCGTGCCGGAGCTGGTTGCTGGCACTGATGCTGATCGTGCTTGCGGTTGCCGGGATGGTCAGGAGCGAAGAAGCGTGGTTGTCAGTGGTGCCCGACGACCTCGGGACGTATCGAGGATGGGTGCTCGTGGTCGATGATCCGCAACCGTTTGCTTCTTCAACACGTGTGATCGTGCAGGTGGACGGCGAGCGATTCGAAGTGTGGTCGCGAGGTCGGGCGCAGCAGCTGAGGGTGCGAACGTGGCACGGAGGCGAATGGGTGGCGGCCAGCGGCCGACGTGTCGAGTTGGATCCACAACGTGCGGGCCGAGTTGCGTGGCAGCACGTCGTCGGTGAGTTCGAACTGGAGTGGGCGAGCGATGTGCACGCCGGTGGACCGGTCGCTCGAGCATCGAATCGCGTGCGCGCGGCGATCGAGCGGGCTGGGGACGAACTGCCACATCACGACGGCGCGCTGTTTCGCGGGTTGGTGGTGGGTGACGATCGTGATCAGCCGCGCGAAATGATCGATCGTTTCCGTGCCAGCGGGCTCTCACACCTCACGGCGGTGAGCGGACAGAACGTGTCGTTCTTGCTCGCAGCGGCAGGTCCGCTGTTGCGACGGCTGCGCCCGAGGCTGCGTTGGGCCGTGACGCTCGGGTTGATCATCTGGTTCGTGACCTTGACTCGGTTCGAACCCTCGATCGTCCGCGCCGGGGTGATGGCAGGCCTGTCGACCACAGCCTTTGTGCTGGGACGGGATCGCTCGCCGATCCGGATCCTCGCGGTGGCGGTGATCCTGCTCGTTCTCGTGGATCCCCTCCTCGTGTGGTCGGTCGGCTTCTGGCTGTCGGTGGGTGCCACGTTCGGCGTGAGTGCGATCGGTCCGTGGCTCGCAGCTCGCTTCGCAGGCTTCGATCGAACGGGGCTGTTCGCACTGCCGCTCGGTGTCACGCTCGGCGCCCAGGTCGGCGTCGTCGTGCCGAGCGTGCTCGTGTTCGGTCGGTTGCCGCTCGTGAGTATCCCCGCGAACCTGCTGGCGGTTCCGGTGGCTGGGCTGGTGATGCTGTACGGCATGCCCGCTGGTTTGATCGCCGGTTGGATGCCGTCGACTGCGCCGGTGTTGATGTTTCCGGCGCGCCTGGGGACCCGTTGGGTGGACACGGTTGCTTCGATCGGGGCACGCCTGGAGCCGGAACCACCAGCGCAGTTCGTGGGCTGGGGCGTGGTTGTACTGATCGTGGTCCTCCTCCTGTGGTTTTCACGCAATACTGCCGACACTCATGGCGATCTTCCTGCTGACCGGTGACGACGAGTCCCTCGTGCGAACCGCAGTCGCGGACCTCGTGAACGATCTCGTGGGTGACGGCGAACGCTCGATGATGGTCGATGAATTCGACACCGACGACTACGAACTCCGGGTTGTCGTCGATGCAGCGCAGACTCCACCGTTCCTCACCGACAAGCGCGTCGTCGTGGCTCGCAACGTCAGCCGCTTCAACGCTGATGATCTGCCGGCGTTGATTGCATACCTCGCGAACCCCCTCGACTCCTCCGATCTCGTGCTCGCCGAGGGTGGCGACGGTCGGATGTCGAAGAAGATCAGCGACGGTGTGAAAGCTGCGGGCACCGTGATTGCGACGGCGCCACCGAAGAAGGCCGCTGACCGAAGCACCTGGATTCGCGAGCAGATCAAGGCTGCTGGAATGTCCATCGAGCCACGGGCAATACAGCGACTGACCGATTGGCTGGGCGAAGAGCCAGCCCGACTGGACGGCGTGCTCGGGACGCTGCGGGGTGCGTTCGGCACGGGCGACGCGCTCAGCGATGTCGATATCGAACCGTTTCTCGGTGAAGCCGGGGGAGTGCCGCCGTGGGACTTCACCGACGCGGTCATGGCGGGCGACACCACCAAGGCGCTGACGCTGATGGGAAGAATGATCCACGGAGGCAAGCGCCACCCGCTCCAGATCATGTCGACGCTGCACAACCACTACGCCGGACTCGCCCGCCTCGACGGTGCGGGTGCACGAAACGAGCAAGATGCTGCGGCCGCAACGGGCCTCAAGGGTTTCCCGGCCAAGAAAGCCCTGCAGAACTACAACCGGCTGGGAGGAGCGTCCACGAAGCGGGCGATCGAACTGCTGGCCCAAGCTGACCTGGATCTGCGAGGAGCGAAGGATCTGGACAGCGAGCTGGTGATGGAAGTGCTCGTCGCCCGGCTGTCCAAACTCCGCTGACGGATCGGAAAACGAAGAAGGACGCCACCCGAGGGCGGCGTCCTGTTGGTTCGGAACCCGTCGAGCGGGTTCGAACAGCTCAGCTCTCGGTCGACTGGAGCTGCTTCACGAGGCGGCTCTTCTTGCGAGCAGCGGTGTTCTTGTGCATGACGCCCTTGGCAGCGGCGCGGTCGATACGCGAGATGGCTGCCTTCGTGGCATCGCTCGATGCGTCGCCGTCAGCGATGGCGCCCTTGACACGGGTGCGCACTTCGGCACGGATGGCCTTGTTGCGCTCGTTTGCCTTGGCGTTGGTGAGAATGCGCTTCTTTTGGCTCTTGATGTTTGCCATGGTGTTTCAGTCCTTGAGTCGTGTGGGCAGATCGATGCAGGGATCCACCTCGAACAGCCCCGAGACTCTATCGGCCCGGAAGGCGGTGCCAACGCCGCAGCGCCGGCGAGACCGATGTCGCTGCATGCACATCCCGACACCCTTGAAGCATGGAGCGGTAGCGTTGGCCCTGACATGGCTGGCACCCCGTTGGACAAGATCCGCAACTTCTCGATCATCGCGCACATCGACCACGGCAAGTCGACGCTGTCGGATCGCATCCTCGAGATCACCGGGGCAGTGCAGACCCGCGACATGAAGGCGCAATATCTGGATTCGATGGACCTCGAGCGAGAGCGCGGCATCACCATCAAAGCGCAGAACGTGCGGGTGCCCTGGAAGGGGCACACGTTTCACCTGATCGACACGCCTGGGCACGTGGACTTCGGTTACGAGGTCAGCCGTTCGTTGGCGGCATGCGAGGGCGTGGTGCTGGTGGTCGATGCAGCACAGGGCATCGAGGCTCAGACCCTCGCCAACTGCTACCTCGCATTGGAGAGTGATCTGGAGATCGTTGCGGTCTTGAACAAGATCGACCTGCCCGCGGCCGATGTCGATCGATATGCGGGTGAAATCGAGCAGGTGCTCGGCATCCCGCGCGAAGAGATCCTCCCCATGTCGGCCAAGACCGGCCTGGGGGTTCCCGAGCTGCTCGATGCCGTCATCGAGCGGATTCCTGCACCGCAGGGCGATCCGGAGGCGCCGCTACAAGGGCTGATCTTCGACTCACAGTTCGATCAGTATCGCGGTGTGGTGTCGAGCATCCGGATCATGAACGGCAAGCTTCGCTCGAACGAGAAGCTCGAGTTCCTGAATGCCGAAGCCACGCACGAAGCGCTCGAAATCGGTGCTCGCCAGCCTGAGATGACGCCACTGAAAGAAATGGGCCCGGGCGAGGTCGGGTATCTCATCGCAGGGATCAAAGATGTGGGCGATGCGAAGTCTGGTGAAACCGTCACCACTGCGCAGCACGGCACGACCGAGGCACTCCCCGGCTATCGCGAACCGCTGCCGATGGTGTTCTCGGGGCTGTTCCCGATCGACGGCGACGATTTCGAGAACCTGCGCGACGCTCTCGGCAAGCTGAAGCTGAACGACGCATCGATCACCTACCTCCCCGAGTCCTCTGGTGCACTGGGGTTCGGCTTCCGATGCGGGTTCCTGGGATTGCTCCACATGGAGATCGTGAAAGAGCGTCTCGAGCGCGAGTTCGGTCTGGCGCTCATCGCCACGGCGCCGAGCGTCGAATATCTCGTCACCACCACGGCGGGCGAGACCATCAAGGTCGACAACCCCGCCGAGCTTCCCGAAGCGCAGAAGATCGACTTCGTCGAAGAGCCGTACTTCAAGCTCTCCATCATCACGCCGACCGACTACACCGGGCCGCTGATGGACCTGTGTCAGACCCGACGCGGAGAGATGAAGAAGATGGACTACCTGTCTCCCGAGCGTGTGGAGTTGGTGTACGAGGTTCCGCTGGCCGAAGTCGTCGTCGACTTCTTCGACCAGATGAAATCGCGCACCAAGGGCTACGCCAGTCTCGACTACGAGTTGGCCGGCTATCGCCGGAGCAACCTGGTGAAGGTCGACCTGCTGCTGAATGCCATCCCTGCGGATGCCTTCTCGACGATCGTGCACAAGGACTCGTCGTACGCGTACGGCAACCGCATGTGCGAGAAGCTGAAAGAACTCATCCCGCGGCAGATGTTCGACGTGCCGATCCAGGCGGCGATCGGCGGCAAGATCATTGCCCGAGAGACCGTGAAGGCAAAGCGCAAGGACGTCACGGCCAAGTGCTACGGCGGCGACATCACCCGCAAGCGCAAGCTGCTGGAGAAGCAAAAAGAGGGCAAGAAGAAGATGAAGTCGATCGGGCGTGTCGAAGTCCCGGGCGACGTGTTCATCAAAGCGCTCAAGCTCGAGGACTGAGTCGATACAGCGGTGTCAGTGCTGGCACGTCCACACGGTCTGGTGGTCGACCAGGCTCAAGTCGGCGCGTTGGAGGTTCCGCGACGACGTGCTGTCCGGCAATGCCGTTGCAGCGACGAACTCCTGGCCGTCGAGGCCGGCGATGTCGACACGCACGTCGAGCAACGCCCGCTGCAGGCCCTGTTCGCGAAATTCGGGGAGCGTTGCCGCTCCGCCCACCCAGGCAACCCCATCGACCGGCTGTAGCGAACCGCACGCTGCCGGACAACCATCGACGGAGGCGAGCAGGTCGATCGAGCCGTGGACGCCAGAGGCGGCGCGAGCATGCTCATTCGATCGTTCACGTTGCTCGGCATCGTTGGCTCCGTTGCCGCGTGCCAGTACGTCAAGCCAGTCGTCGAGGTCGTCGTCGCGGACCGTCGCGATGGTCGGCGACAGGGTCGAATGGAAGCCGCGAGATTCCGCGGCAGGGCCAGCGAGGACCACTCGCTCCCAGTCGACGGTGAATCCCCGCTGGGCGAGTCGATCCACTATCGCGCTGGGCGCTCTGGACGTGATCTGAATCGAAGGGGCGAGTTTTCTCGATGTGAAGAACTCGATCGTTGCGTCGATGTGGTCAACGTCGAGCGTGTCTTGGTGACACAGCAACCGGTTGACGAAGCGCCCAGGACCCAGCGACACGACGCTGCCGACGTCCCACACTTCCGAGACTGCCAGAGTGTTGCCCTGGTCGAACATCGACTGGGCGAGCAATCGGGTAGCGGCCGCTTCTGAGTGTGCGAGCCGGGAGCGCAGTTGGGTGTTCATCTCGGCGAGAAGTGTTCCACAACGCGTAACCTCGGCGCCGATGAGATCCGTGCGCCAGCAGACCGCGGGAGTGGCCGTGCCATTCCCCGAGCAATTGCCAGCTGGCTACGACTGGCTGGCTGACGAGCCCGTGTTCGATCCAGACCTGCACCTGCAGCTCGAGCAGCCCACCGAGATCCTGATGTTGAGCGACCTCGGCTACACCGCCGAGGAGATCGCTGGCAAGGCAACAGCGATCGCCGCGACCTCGCCGTTTCGGGTGCTGAGTGACGAAGGCGCGGCAGTCATGCTCGACGTCGGACGTCGACTCCGACAGTTCTGTCGACCAGCGGGGGAGCGAATCGAGCGCGTGGTCCGTGGCGGTTGCTATCGCTCACGATGGCTTCGTGACCTCTGCATCAGCCCGCACGTGACGCAGCACTTCGCCGAGATCTACGGAGCGTCCATCGCTCCGCATCCGATGGTTGGCCACCTCGGACATCTCAACTACGAACCGAGCCGGATCGAAACCGCGGTGGACAAGTGGCACCACGACACCATCCCACTCGACTACGTGATGATGGTGACCGATCCAGCGGTCACCCCGGGCGGGCGTTTCGAGTACTTCCTCGGAACCAAGTCGGAGGCAGCAGCGCTGCGAGCGCGCGGCGAGACTCCGCCAGCGGATCGAATCGTTGCGCCGTCATTTCCCGGATCGGGCTCGGTGATTGCCCTGCACGGCGACATGGTCGTGCATCGCGGTGGGCCGTTGTCTGACCTGGCGGAACGGATCACCATGGTGAATGCCTACGTTGCCACGGACACGTCGCTCGATGCCCAGAGCCGCAACCGGGATCTCATCGGTGTGGATGATCCCGAGGCGCTCTACACCGAATGGGCCAAATCGGTTGCCTGGCGATCGGCGTCTCGACTCGAAGGGCTGATTGCTCGACCAGGATTCTCGCGGGACATGGAGGCGGTGGCTGCAGAACTGGAGTGGGCGATTGCTGACGTTCGCGATGCGATCGAAGAGATGCGCGCCGGCCAAGTCGGTATCGAGCACTACGAGTAGTCCTCACTCGGTTGGGGTGAGTACGGGTCGGGCGCGGTACAACATCTCTCATGACGACGCGCACGATCATGTGGTTTCGGCGAGACCTACGGCTGAACGATCATCCAGCGCTGCTCGCGGCATCCGCCGATGGTGCCGAGGTGGTTCCGGTCTTCGTGATCGACCCGGTCTTCGCCGAGTCGGGCGCACCGCGCCTCGCGTTCCTGCATGACTGCCTCGCAGCACTCGACGTGTCGCTTCGTGCTCGTGACTCACCGGGCCTGGTGATCCGTATCGGTGAACCCGCCTCGGTGATCCCACTGCTTGCAGAGGAAGTCGGCGCCGACGAAGTGTTGGTCAGCCGCGACTACTCGCCGTACGGGCGACAACGCGACGCTGCCGTCGCCGCTGCACTGCAAACGAATGGTCGCAAGTTGCGCGGTGTCGGGTCGCCCTACGCGGTCGACCCAGGGATCGTGCGCAAAGGCGACGGTGCCCCGTACGCAGTGTTTACGCCGTTCTCGAAGGTGTGGCGCCGCACCGGATGGTCGCCGCCCCACGCCGGCGTCGGTGCCGACTGTCGATGGGTTTCGGGTGTCGAGACCGAGTCGTTGCCCGATCGCCCCCGACCGGACTGCGACGTGCCAGTAGCAGGCGAAGACGCTGCGCTCGATCGCTGGAGCTCGTTCCTCGATGTCACCGGTGCCGGCGACGCCACGATGCGTTCCGGAGTCGCCGCATACGACGACCTTCGTGACCGGCCAGCGATCCGCGGAACCAGTCACCTGTCGCCCGACCTGAAGTGGGGCACGATCCATCCGCGCACGTTGCTTGCAGACCTCGACGTGTCCGGTAACGGCGATGTCGGCCACACGGTGTTTTCGAGTGAGTTGGCGTGGCGCGACTTCTACGCCGACGTGCTCTTCCAGAAGCCGCACACGGCGTGGCAGAACCTGAACCAGAAGTACGACGCCATCGAGTTGGATACCGATGATGCAGCGAAGGACAAGTTCGCCACGTGGACACGCGGTGAAACGGGATTCGGCATCGTCGACGCGGGCATGCGCCAGCTCCTCGCAACCGGTTGGATGCACAACCGGGTGCGGATGATCGTGGCGAGTTTCCTCGTCAAGGACCTCCATTTGCCCTGGCAGTGGGGTGCCCGACACTTCATGTCGCATCTGATCGATGGCGATATCGCCTCGAACAATCACGGATGGCAGTGGGCAGCGGGGACCGGCACCGACGCTGCGCCGTATTTCCGAGTGTTCAATCCAACGCTGCAGCAGGATCGTTACGATCCGGCTGGGGAGTACGTGGCTCGGTGGGTGCCCGAGCCGGTGGAGCCGATGGTGGATCACAAGGCCGAGCGTGACGAGGCGCTGCGGCGGCTGAAGGCCGTGACGGGCAAGTAGGTAGGCTCTCATCACGATGTTGGACGACCGAAAGACGGCGATTCTCTCCGCTGTCGTGCAGGAGTACATCGCCACCGCGCAGCCGGTGGGCTCGTCGAGCGTGGCAACGCTGCCGTCGGTGAACGTCTCTTCAGCAACGGTGCGCAACGAGTTGGCGGCGCTGGAGCGTGATGGCTTCCTCGTGCAACCGCACACCTCGGCGGGTCGGATTCCCACCGATCAGGGCTACCGCTACTTCGTCGATCATCTCACCACGCCGGGTCGCCTCGATCACACCACGCAGCGCCAAGTCGGAGAGTTCTTCTCCGCGGCGCACGGCCGCCTCGAGGAGATGCTGCACCAAACCTCGAATCTGCTGTCCGAGTTGACCCACAGTGCTGCTGTCGTGGTGGGACCGAGAGCGGAGGCGGTTGCAGTTCGTCGGGTGCAACTCGTCGGCCTGTCGGAGTCTGCTGCAACCGTCGTGGTGGTCTTCGTCAACGGTTCGGTCGAACACGTCACGCTCGACCTGGTGGACGGCGACGACGATGATCGGCTCGCTCGGGCAAGCGCTCACCTGTCGAGCGAACTCGACGGGAACGTGCTCGAAGGCGTTGCTTCGTTGCGCAGCGTTGGAGACGTCGGTGTCGATCGGCTCGCTGCGTCGGCACTCGAACGTATGCGGACCATCGCAGCTGCGGATCACGTGTATACCGGTGGCGCATCAGAGGTGGCTCGAGCGTTCGATGCGGTCGAGGTCGTCCGCTCGGTGTTGCACACGCTCGAACAACAATTCGTGGTGGTGTCGCTCGTGTCTGACATCGTCAATCGGGGAATGTCCGTGGCCATCGGCGTCGAACACGGTGTCGAGCCGCTTTCGGCTTGCTCGGTGGTCGTTGCGCCCGTGGTGGTCGACGGAGAGCACCTCGGCTCGGTGGGTGTGCTCGGCCCGACCCGAATGAACTATCCGCAGGCGTTGGCAACCGTGGATGTCGTGAGCGAGCAGCTGGGGCAGCGGATCGAAGACGGGTGACGCTGGCGCCGATGTCAGATCGCGCAGCATCCCGCCGAAACAGCGCCGGTTTCCGGCATCATGTGTCTCGTCATGGCTGACTTCTACGACCTCCTCGGCGTTTCACGCTCGGCAAGCGCAGACGAGCTCAAAAAGGCGTACCGCCAACGAGCCCGCGAGTTGCACCCCGATGCGAACCCGGACAATCCCGAAGCCGAGGCAAAATTCAAAGAGGTGTCGCACGCCTACCAGGTGCTGTCTGACGACAGTCAACGGGCGCGATATGACCAGTTCGGCGAAGCTGGGGTGAGTGGCGCGTCGGGTGGCGGTCCGTCTGCCGAGGACTTGTTCGGTGGTGGGCTTGGTGACATCTTCGAGACCTTCTTTGGAGGGGCCGGTGGCGGGAGTCCGTTTGGTGGCGGCGGACGTCAACGCGGTCCATCTGGCCCGCCGCGAGGCCAGGACGTCGAGGTCATTGCCGACATCGAGTTCGCCCAGGCGGTGTTCGGTGACCAGATCGATGTGGAATTGAAGCTCCCCGTTCGTTGCGACACCTGTGAGGGCTCCGGCGCGGCGGCAGACACGAAGCCGGTCACCTGTAGCGAGTGCAGCGGGAGCGGTCAGGTACAGCGGGTGCGCCAGAGCCTGCTCGGTCAGATGGTCACGGCAACACCGTGTACCAGGTGCGGCGGCCTCGGCGAAGTGGTCACCAGCCCGTGCGGGTCGTGTCGCGGTGAGGGCCGGGTCACCCAAGACACGGCGTACAAGGTGGACGTGCCAGCCGGTGTCGACACGGGCTCCACGCTGCGTCTGACCCGACGTGGAGCTGCGGGCCCACGCAAGGGTGGCAACGGTGACCTCTACGTGCATCTGCGCGTGCAGCCTGATGAGCGCTACGTCCGTGACGGCGATGACCTGGTCACCGAAGTGCCGGTCTCGATCGCACAGGCTGCGCTCGGAACATCGCTCACGCTCGAGACCTTGGACGGCGACGAGGATCTGGTGGTGCCGCACGGTACGCAACCGGGCCGCGAGTTCGTGTTGCGCCAACGCGGGGTGCCGCATCTTCAAGGGCGCGGTCGAGGCGACCTGATTGCGCGGATCGTGGTGGAGATCCCCACCAAGTTGGAAGATGACGAGATCGGCTGGCTGACGAAGCTGGCCGACAAGCGCGGGGAACGCGTCGGCAACGGCAAAGACGGATTGTTCTCGCGCATCAAGTCGACGTTCACCTGAGTTCGTCACGTGCCGGTCCCGTCGATTCCTGACCGACTGCGGAACTCGTCGACCCATGTGCTCTTGCCGGTCGGCAGCGAGTCATTCCTCGACCATGACGTGATCGAACTGGACCCCGACGTGGAGCATCACCTCACACGGGTGCTTCGTCTTCGAGACGGCGAACCGGTGTCGGTGACCGATGGGTCCGGTCGATGGCGGCCGTGTCGCGCCCGCCTGCATGGTCGAAACCAACTGCAGGCCGACGGGGACGTGCACGTCCAGCCCGAGCGTGTCCGTTTCACCATTGCGTCAGCGATTCCGAAGGGGGACCGGGTCGACTGGCTGGTGCAGAAGGTGACCGAGTTGGGTGCCGATCGCATCGTGTTGATGCATGCTGAGCGTTCGGCGATCCGCTGGAAGCACGAGCGCGCCACCAAGCAGCTTGTTCGCCTGCAACGAATCGCTGATGAGGCCGTTCGTCAGAGTCGGCGGGTGTGGAGGTGCGCGGTCGAGGGGCCTGTCGATGCCGTCGACATCTTGGATCGTGCGGTCGTTGCCGAGCCCGGTGGGCGGCCCATTTCCCCCGCCGACTCGCTGGTCGCCATTGGGCCTGAAGGTGGCTGGAGCGAAGTTGAGCTGCGTCGCGCCCACGATCGTGTCACGGTCGGTGGTTCGATCCTGCGGACAGAGACCGCCGCCGTCGCCGCAACCACACTCAGAATGGTCCTTGACCACTGAGCGTTGTTTTTTACCGACGGTGCCAGTAACTTTTGCTCTGATCTTCATTGGTTGCGTCTGCAATCAATGAGCGCAAGTTTCGACTACCAGGCGGGGAATCTCATGGTCACTTTCGACGAAGACGCACCTTCGGCGTACAGCCAGCAAGTCGGAGAGCGGCTCCGGGTCATCCGCAAGCAGAAGCGGTTGTCACTCCAAGAAGTGGAAGCCCAGTCTGATCAGGAGTTCAAGGCGTCAGTGCTCGGAGCGTACGAGCGTGGTGAGCGTGCGCTTTCCGTACCGCGACTCGACCGGCTGGCGCAGTTCTACCGGGTGCCGATCGAGCAGCTGTTGCCGCGTGAGGTCACCGGGAGCGAGGCAGCGGCCATCGACTCACCGATCAACAAGAAGCTTGCCATCGATGTGTCGAAGCTGATGCAATTGAGTGGTTCTCCATTCGAGATGCTCGCCCGCTACCTCCGCTTGATCCAAGTGCAGCGTCAGGACTTCAACGGCCGGGTCATCACGGTGCGCGGCGATGACACCCGCGCCATCGCAGCGATGCTCGACGTGCCGGTCGACCAGGTTGGCGATCGGCTTGCGGCCCTCGATCTCCTCTTCCGCTGATTGCGGCCAGCGCTTGTAGGTTGCTGGCGTGACCGACGCGACCCCGTTCGGGGTGTACCTGCACATTCCATTCTGTGCGTCGAAGTGCGACTACTGCGCCTTCGCCACGTGGACTGACCGAGCCCACCTCGTCGATTCGTATCTGGCTTCGCTGCAGGTCGAGATCGACCGGGCAGTCGAGGCTGGGCTCGGCACCGCAACGACGGTCTTTGTCGGCGGCGGCACCCCGACCCTCGTGCCCGCTGAAGCGCTCGCTGCGGTGATCTCCTCGATCCCCGTCTCTGTGGAGGCTGAGGTGACGGTGGAGTGCAACCCCGACGACGTCACGTTGGAGATGCTCCAGGCATTTCGTTCCGGCGGCGTCAACCGAGTCAGCATCGGTGTGCAGTCCATGTCAGCGCATGTGCTCACGTCACTCGGGCGTACCCACGACCGTGACAACGTCGCACGCGCCGTCGAGGCGGTCCAGGCGTCAGGGCTCGAGTCGTTCAATCTCGACTTGATCTACGGCGCGGCTGCAGAGTCGTTGGACGACTGGTCATCGACGGTCGATGAGGCGCTGGCACTGAAGCCGCCGCATGTGTCGGCCTATGGTCTCACGGTCGAGCCGGGTACGGCGCTTGCAGAGCAGCCCGTCAGGTTCCCGGACGATGATGATCAGGCCGATAAGTACGAGTTGGTCGACGAGCGACTCACGGCGCATGGCCTCGAGAACTACGAAGTGTCGAACTGGGCTGTACCCGGCCACGAATCGGCCCACAACTCTCTCTATTGGAGACAGCAGAACTACCGAGGTTTCGGGTGTGCAGCGCACTCGCACACCGATGGCCGCCGCTGGTGGAACATTCGCACCCCCGACCGATACATCGACACCGTGGCGAGTGGCGAGTCCGCTGAGGCCTCAGCCGAAGTACTGGCGGACGATGACCGGCTGTTCGAGAGCCGCCAACTCCTGCTGCGCACGAGAGACGGCATTCCAGCAGACTCCTTCGCCCCGGAAACGCTCGAAATGCTCGATGGGTTGGTTGCGCCACACCCCAGTCGGTCCGGGTACGTGGTCCTCACGCGCCGCGGCCGCCTCATGGCCAACGACATCAGTACGCGCTTCGCCTGACACGAATCAGCCCGAACAGGTGGCCTCAGCCGACACCACTGGTAGTCTCGCTGCCGCTGAGGGCGCATAGCTCAGTTGGTTAGAGTACCTGCATGACACGCAGGGGGTCGGGGGTTCGAATCCCTCTGTGCCCACTGAAAACCCCGTTCCGATCCTCGTGATCGGACCGGGGTTCTTCGTTTTTTCGACCCCGTAGGCTGTGGTGGTGCAGGAGTTTCGTCCAGCGAACGTGATCGAGGCCGATACCGAGTTGGCCGAACGATTGATCTCCGGCGACCTCGAGGCGCTCGACGAGTTGATGGTGCGTTACGCCCGTCCGGTTGCAGCGGTCGTCGCATCACGTCCCGGGGAAGGCCCGACGACCGTCGAGGTCTTTGCGCGCGTGTGGATCACGCGCGCGCAGCTCATTCCCGGTGCGGATTTCTCGGAATGGATCGGCACGATCGCAGCAAGCGGTTTCGCCGGAGCTGACGCGGTGTGGAGCATTGCTGCAGCGATTGGATCCGTCGACGGTGCTGCGCTCGATGGCCTGCATCGCCACCACGTCGACGGCGATGATCTCCCCGACGAACTGGACCGCCACGAGTTGAAGCTGCGCCGACGACTCGCCCAACTCGGCGCCGACGATGCGATTGTGGGCGCATTGAGCGACCCCACTGTGTGGGCCACCCCCGATGTGGATGTGCGCGAGGCGGTGCATGCAGCGATCGGTGTCGACCGATCCTCGGGGGACCAGGGGCACGGCGACGGGAACGGCGAGGCCGTTGCCGACGATGACGAGGTGGGTGACGCTGCAGTTTCTGGTCGCGTATCTCGTTCGCTGCGTCCAGCGCTCATCGGGCTGGGCGGCGCCGTTGCGGTGCTGTTTGTCGCAATCGTTGCCTTGAGCGCAGCGAGCGGTTCACCTGATGAAGTCGCGTTTACCGCAGAGTTGACGCCAACGGGTGCGGTCACCGAGGTCGAGGGCGGGGAAATCACCGCGACGCTGCGCGACGCAGGTGTGCAGCTCTCGCTCGACGCACCGACGCTTCCACGTCGTTCGGGCGACCGCTACTACGAGGGCGTGCTCGTGCTCGCAAACGGCTCGGAAGTGAGTGCTGGGACCTTCACCGAAGGTTTCAACGTCACGCTCTGGGGTGCGATCTCGCTCGATCGGGTCGACGAGTTTCGAGTGGTGGCACGAGAGCTCGGAGCTGACATCGACGACGTGGTACTCAAGCTGGACATCCCAGACAGCTGAGCATCGCAAAACCGGCGGTTCAGGCTGCGAGTTGGGCGCGGACAGCGTTGGCCACCGCTGCGGCACCGAATGGGTCGAGCAGCACGGTGTAGTGGTTGGTGTCCTCGATGGTGGTCCAACGGTGCTGGGGCATCGACGCAACGACTTCGTCGGCGATCAGCGGCGGCGCCGCTCCGTCCAGGCCGAGGGGGGCGCGAACGATCGTGGTAGCGACACGGCGACGCACGAGAACGTTTCGGATCTCGTCATCTGCCAGCAGGTCGCGGCCGTCCACGATCACCGCAGCCTCGTTCACCGCAGCACGGAACCCACCCGGCGCGTCCACGAGATCTGCCAGCAGGGTGCGCTGCAGATCGAGTCCGATGCCGTGTTCGAACGCTGGGTGCTGTGACCACATGGTCTGGTACGAGACTCGATCCGGCCACGTGGTCTGCAGGCGTCCGAGGGCTGGGCCGAGTGTGTGCGTGAGCGCTGCCTCGATATCGATGCCGACGGGAGCGGGAAGCGGTGTTCCACCATCCACCACCACGACGCCATGAAACAAACGCGGATGGCCCTCGGCAGCAAGGAGCGCTACGTAGGCGCCCATCGAATGGCCGATCAGCGTGATCTGGCCGCCCAGTTGGCGCGCAACATCGGCAACATCGCCAGCGTGGCGTCGGATTCCGAACGGGCCGGCATGCAGGTGGCTCCGCCCGCGGCCACGCAGGTCGAGTGCCACGATGGTGGCCCCACCGGCGAGATGGTGCGCAAGGGGGTCGAAGTGCCAAGCATTTGCTGTGATGCCGTGGACGGCGAGCACGGTCGGTGCGCCATCGATCCCCTGCCACCGGAGCGCTCCAAGCGAACCTTCTGGGGTCTCGAAGGAGATGAATTCAGGGCGCAGCGCCATGGTGTCAGCGTGGCGCTCGCGGGAGTCCCAACACGCGCTCACCGAGAATGTTGCGCATCACGTTCGATGTGCCACCCATGATCGTGTACGCCGGGTCGTATGCGAGCCCTTTGCCGATGTCGTCCCACAGCGTGGCGGACGGACCGAGCGAGCGTGCCACGAACGAGGCAACGGTCTGCTGGTGCTCGGTGCAGAAACACTTGGTCGCGGCCGAGAAGCCCGCTGGCGCCTGGCGCAGCACCTCGCGGGTCACGAGGATTCTCCCGAGGATGTAGCCGGTTTCGATCCGGGCCATCTCCTGGCGCACGACCGGGTCGGTGCGATCAGCATGCTCGGCGGCGATTTCGTAGAGCGCCCGGTTCGAGACGAGCCGGTCGATTCCACCCCGCTCGTGTTCCAGTTGCGCCATGGTCTGTTTGAACGCAGCGCCTTCCACACCGACCAGGTTGGCAACCGGCACACGTACTTCGGTGAACCACACTTCGCAGAAGTGGCGATTCGTGGTCATGTCGGTGATGGGGCGGACTTCGATTCCAGGTGTATCCATCGGGACGATGATCTCGCTGATCCCGCGGTGAGGCGGCCCACTCGCATCGGTACGACAGATCAGGTAGCAGTAGTCGGCAGACTCGCCGAACGACGTCCAGATCTTCTGGCCGTTGATCACGAACTCGTTGCCGTCGCGCACTGCCGACGTGGCGAGCGCGGCCAGGTCAGAGCCAGCATCGGGCTCTGACATGCCGATGCACCAGGTGGTGTCGCCGGACAACATTCCTGGGAGAAATTCAGCCTGTTGGTCTGACGTTCCGTAGTTGATGAGCGTGGGGCCCATCTGGCGATCGGCGAACCACATTGCCGCGAGTGGTGCGCCAGCGGCGATCAACTCCTCACCGACGATCAGCCGGTCGATCGGGTCGCGCCCTCCGCCACCGAACTCGACTGGCCAGGTCATCCCGATCCACCCGAGGGCCGCCATCTCCTTGGCGAAGTCCTTCGAAAAACCGTTGATCCACGAGTCGTTGTGCCGTCCGTGCCGCTCGACGGCTTCTCGGGCGACGTTGCGAGCCTGCTGGCGAAGTTCGATCTGTTCGTCTGTCCACGTAAATTCCATCGCTGCCGATCGTACGCCGCGCACATCGACGGGGCCATTCCGGCACCGTTGATCGTGACGTGGTGGCGCTTCGGATCGTCGCTATGATGTAGACAAGTACAAGACAAGTTTGCGCCATCGGCGCAGCGTTTCTGCCAACTCAACCACCCCGAAGTGAGCTGCCTGCCATGACCGAGTCGACGATCATCTACACCATCACCGATGAAGCACCCGCCCTTGCCACGTACTCGTTGCTCCCGATCGTCAAGGCGTTCGCCGCCGCCGCGGGCGTCGAGGTCGACACGCGTGACATCTCGCTGGCCGCACGAATTCTCGCTCAGTTCCCGGATCGGCTCACCGCAGAGCAGCAGATGCCCGATGCACTCACCGAACTCGGTGAAATCGCCCTCACACCCGGTGCGAACATCATCAAGTTGCCGAACATCTCCGCCTCGATTCCTCAGCTCAAAGAGGCGATCAGCGAATTGCAGTCCCAGGGATACGACCTCCCGGACTTCCCGGACGATCCACAGAACGAGGCCGACGAGGAGATTCGGGCGAAGTACAGCGTGGCGCTCGGATCAGCGGTGAACCCCGTGCTGCGTCAGGGTAATTCTGATCGCCGAGCGCCCAAGGCAGTCAAGGACTACGCCAAGGCCAACCCGCACTCGATGGGAGCTTGGTCATCTGACTCGCTCACGCACGTTGCCACCATGAGCGACGGTGACTTTGCCTCCAACGAGCAGTCGATCACCATGGCAAATGACGGAGCACTTCGGGTCGAGCACGTGGATGCCGGAGGCGCCGTCACCGTCCTGAAGTCAGATTTCCCCGTGCTTGCGGGCGAAGTCGTCGACTCCACCGTCATGAGCGTTGCCAAGCTGCGCTCGTTCCTCGCTGAGCAAGTCGCCGACGCAAAAGCGTCTGGTGTGCTGTTCTCGTTGCACATGAAGGCCACGATGATGAAGGTCTCGGACCCGATCATCTTCGGGCACGCGGTCGAGGTCTTCTTCGCTGACGTGTTCACCGCGCACGGTGATGCGCTGGCGGCCGCCGGTGCCAACCCGAACAACGGGCTCGGCGGCGTGCTGTCGGCGCTCGAGTCGCTCCCCGCCGAGCAGCGAACCGAGATCGAAGCAGCGTTCGACGCAGCGTTCGCAGCGGGGCCGGACCTGGCAATGGTCGACTCCGACAATGGCATCACGAACCTGCACGTGCCGAGTGATGTGATCATCGATGCGTCCATGCCGGCAATGATCCGCGACTCCGGCAAGATGTGGAACACCGCTGGCGAACGCCAGGACGCCAAGGCCGTCATTCCCGATTCGTCCTACGCCGGAGTCTTCCAGGCGGCGATCGACGACTGCATCGCCAACGGTGCGTTCGACCCGTCCACCATGGGCACCGTGCCCAACGTCGGCCTGATGGCACAGAAGGCCGAAGAATACGGCAGCCACGACAAGACCTTCGAAGCCCCGGGTGCTGGAACCATCCGGGTGGTCACTGCTGATGGCGAGACCCTGATGGAGCACACGGTCGACACCGGTGACATCTTCCGAGCCTGCCAAGTGAAAGATGAGCCGGTCCGTGACTGGGTGCGACTCGCCGTGAGCCGTGCTCGCGCCACGGGTGCTCCCGCCGTGTTCTGGCTCGACGCGAATCGGGCACACGATGCCCAACTGATCGAGAAGGTCACCGCGTACCTGCCCGACCACGACACGTCAGGGCTCACCATCGAGTTCATGGCACCGACCGCCGCTGCCAAGTTCTCGCTCGAGCGCATGCGGGCTGGCGAGGACACCATTTCGGTGACGGGCAACGTGCTGCGTGACTACAACACCGACCTGTTCCCGATTCTCGAACTCGGTACGTCAGCCAAGATGCTGTCGATCGTTCCGCTGCTCAACGGTGGCGGTCTGTTCGAGACCGGTGCCGGCGGTTCGGCTCCGAAGCACGTGCAGCAATTGGTGAAGGAGAACTACCTCCGTTGGGACTCGCTCGGTGAGTTCCTGGCCCTCGCCGTGTCGTTCGAGCACCTCGCCGAGGTCACCGACAATGATGCTGCCCGCATGCTCTCCATTGCGCTCGACACCGCAACGGGTCAGCTGCTCTCGAACGGCAAGTCGCCGGCGCGCCGCCTCGGCTCGATCGACAACCGTGGCAGCCACTTCTACATCGCGCTGTACTGGGCCCAAGCGTTGGCAGCCCAGACGGAGAACACCGCAGTCGCAGAGCGGTTTGCTCCGCTTGCTGCTGCACTGACCGAACAGGAAGCGGCGATTGCCGACGAGTTCCTTGCGGTGCAGGGCGATCCCGCTGACATCGGTGGCTACTACCAGCCCAACGATGCCAAGGCCGGCTCGATCATGCGCCCGAGTGCCACCTTCAACGCACTCCTCGAATCCCTCTGACCGTTCGTTACGGGCCTGGCTCGTAACGAACACGACCGTTCGTTACGGGCCTGGCTCGTAACGAACGGCGGTCAGGCGGTTCTGGCGATTGGAATCCGACGCCGCACGAGGTCGAGTACCGGCGCAACCAGGTCCGAAGTCGCTGGGTTGTGCGTGAGATGCTGCTCGGCGCGCCAGAGCGCTGCTCGTCGAGCCGCAGCACCGGAAGGAGTGATCTGGTCGAGCAGTCGGGTTTCCATGTCGCTTCCCGCGGCGCGAGCGAGACGAACTACCACTGCTCGGCGTTGCGTCAAGACCTCACGGCCAGCGAGGGTCGAACGTTCGTCGATCACCAGCTCGACGGCACCGAGGACATCGGTCGTGGAGACACCGGCGAGTCCGTCGGCCACGGCAGCCTGTCCGTTCGTCACGAATGATGCAATGTCACTCGGCTGAGCAAACCAGTCCGAGATGACATCGATGCGGATGAAGTCTGCAGGAGAGCGCAGCCCGAGATAGATCGGGTAGCTCGACCATCGATACTGAGCCGGATCGTCGATGCCGTCGATGTCGAGCGGGTTGCGGTGGATGTAGCGCATTGCGTTCGCGACGTAGTCGAACGAGGTGATCTCGCGGGAGCAGAATCGGTCGCCGAACAGATGGCCGACGCGGGCGTGGCGGAGGTTCACCGAGCGTGCGTACAGCCCGCATGCAAGGTGCATGACGTCGGAGAGGTGCCCGTCAGGACAGCGGAACAGCAGGTGAAAGTGGTTGTCCATCAGGCAGTACGCATGCAGTTCCACACCGAACCGGCGACAAGCAAGGGCAAGGCAACGGCCGAACTCGATTCGATCAGCGTCATCGAAGAAGATGCGCTGTCGGTTCACGCCGCGGTTCATCACGTGGTGCCAACCGCCGGCGGGGTCGGGACGGAGCTTTCGGGACATGGGGCCATCTTGACGACGGGGTGTCACACAGATGGACACAAAGGGACGCCGGTTGCGCGCTGACCCGTTCGTTACAAGCCAGGCCCGTAACGAACATCACCCGTTCGTTACGGGCCAGGCCCGTAACGAACGGTGAGGAGGTGGGGCTGGACGCGACGGAGCCCCGCACGATGGCGGGGCTCCGACCGTGTGTTTTCGTTCGACGTCAGCGGTTGGCGAGATCGACGTAGTCGCGTTCGCCGGAGCCGGTGTACCACTGGCGCGGGCGACTGATCTTTTGCCCCTCGACGAGCAGCTCGTCCCAGTGGGCCAACCAGCCCGACATGCGCGGGATCGCAAACAGCACCGTGAACATCGATGGCGGGAACTTCAGTGCCTGGTAGATGAGGCCGGAGTAGAAGTCGACGTTCGGGTACAGCTTGCGATCGATGAAGTACGGGTCAGACAACGCCACTTCTTCGAGCTTCAGTGCGATGTCGAGCAGCGGGCTCGCTCCCGTAACGTCGAACACGTCATAGGCGGCCTTCTTGATGATCGTGGCGCGAGGGTCGAAGTTCTTGTACACCCGGTGGCCAAAGCCCATCAGGCGCCCTTCACCCTTCTTCACCGACTCGACAAACGCCGGGACGTTGTCGATGGAGCCGATGTCGGTGAGCATCCGGATCACGGCTTCGTTGGCGCCGCCATGGCGAGGCCCATACAGCGCGGATGCCGCACCGGCCGCCGAGGAATACGGGTCAGCATGGCTGGAACCGATGACGCGCATGGCGGTCGTCCCGCAGTTCTGCTCGTGGTCGGCGTGGAGGATGAACAAGATGTCCATTGCCCGTTCGAGCCGCGGATCGACTTCGTAGTTCTCGTCGATCTTCCACATCATGTTCAAGAAGTTCGCAGAGTACGACAGGTCGTTGTCCGGCATGTTGAATGGCAGACCAACGGAGAACCGGTAGCACATTGCTGCGATGGTCGGAGCCTTGGCGATGAGGCGAAGTACCTGGTGGTTGCGAGCCTCGGGGTCTTCGATGTCCTTCGCACCGTCGTAGAACGTGCCGAGGGCCGCCACGGCCGAAACGAACATGCCCATCGGGTGAGCGTCGTAGTGGAACCCGTCGACGAACCGCTTGAGCGTGGTCTCGTGGATGAACGTGTGATGTGTGACGTCGTGGGTCCAGTTGGTCAGCTGCGTGGCGTCGGGCAGTTCACCGTTCATCAACAGGTACGCGACCTCGAGATAGGTCGACTTCTCAGCCAACTGCTCGATGGGGTAGCCGCGGTACCGGAGCACACCATTGGTGCCATCGAGATAGGTGATCGCAGACTGTGTGGCAGCCGTTGACATGTAGGCCGGGTCGTACATATACAGACTCGGATCGAGCTCACGCAGCGCCGATGACGAGAACACACCACCTTCGATGGGGACCGTGACGGTCTTTCCGGTGCGGTCGTCGGTGATGGTGATCGTTTCGGGCACGTGGCTTCCTCCGTGGCTCCAGGGGTGATGGGTTCAAAGTCGAAGGATCTGCTCCGATTTCGAGGCAACGATAACGGGTCGAGGTCCGCGCGTCCTCAATGTGGGCGTCGACGTCGATCAATCCATGTCCGAGCGGTGCTGCGCGTGGCAACAAATCAGCTCGTGGCGAGCGGTGAGGGTGCGACACTGGCTCCATGAAGCGCCTGACCCCACTTGTTCTCGCTGGCCTCCTCCTGGCCGCATGTGGCGACTCCATCGACTCGAATGGGCAAGCGCCCGGCGGCGCTGCGGGCACAGAGAGCGACAACGTGACCGAGGCGTCAGACCCCGCCGATGCGGTCGTCGTGACTTCGGGAGCACCAGCGGTCACCGAACCGGTCGTCACCGAACCGGTCGTCACGGAACCGGTGGTCACCGAACCGGTGGTCACCGAACCGCCGGTCACCGAGCCGGTCGTCGAGGCTCCGGACACGGCGGCACCGCAGCCGACCTCGTCGGTGGTGCAGTTCTTCGGAGGAGGAGATGTCCCCGGACAGGCATGGATTCCGCTTGGAGCATGGGACGGTTCGGCCTGGGTGACGCAGGACTTCGACGACGAAGGCAACCAGATTCCTCTGCCCCAGCCGGGGATTGCTTCGGTGGCAGCATCGAGCCTCGACCTGCCCGACGGCGCCGATGCCGTGATCACCGGCCTCGCACTGGGGGGACTGCAGGAATACTGCGTTGGCAACGAGACGGGTCCGCTGATCGAACTCCCACGGGACATTCCCGACTCCGCTTCAGCCAACGGTTACGACGCCATTGCGGTCACCGCCGATTGGGAGTTGCAGCCTCGTCCGGTTCGCCAGGTCGGACTCGAAGCGCCGATCTACCGAGAGGTCGGCACCGCACTGTTCGACGGCACGGTGGCGACGAACGGTGAGGGAGTGGTTGTGCAAGCGGTTCGAGTCGACCTGGATGGAAACGGTATCGAAGAGGTTCTCGTGACCTATGAGCGCCAGTCGGACACCGACTTCGGAGCCGAAGGCGACTTCACTGGGATCTACGCCCGCTACCCGTCTGCGGACGGATCGGTCGTCGACGAGTTGGTCACGAGCTACGTGTCTGGTGACCCGGTCGACTTCCCGACGCCCGGTCGGTTCACGCTGGCAGCCGTGGCCGACCTGAACGGTGACGGGACGATGGAAGTGATGGTCCGCGACCGGTTCTGGGAGTCGGGTGGCATGCAGGTGTTCGCGCTCGTCGACGGGCGTCTCGCCTCGGTTGCAGGCGGCGGTTGCGGCGTCTGACTCGGATGAGTCGGATCAGAACGGCGAGTTGCCGTGCTTGCGTTCGACGAGCAGTTCTCGCTTGTCCGCCAAGATGTCGAGCGCTGAGGTGATTTCGGCTCGCGTTTGTTCTGGCTCGACGACGGCATCGATGAAGCCGCGCTCAGCTGCGACATACGGATTCAGCAGTCGCTCGGCGTAGTCGGCTTCGAACTCTGCCTTCTCTTCCGGGGAGGATCGGCGCGCAAGAATCGCAGCGGCTTGGCCGGCACCCATGACAGCAATCTCGGAGAACGGCCACGCGAGGCACAGATCGTTGCCCATGGTCTTGGAGTCCATGACGATGTAGGCGCCGCCGTAGCTCTTTCGCAAGATCACACAGATTCTCGGCACGTTTGCCCGGGCATAGGCGAACACCAACTGCGCTCCATGGCGGATCATGCCGCGCCACTCGAGATCCTTGCCCGGATAAAAGCCGGGAGTGTCGACGAGCGTGATGATCGGCAAGTTGAACGCGTCACAGAACGCCACGAAGCGCGCTGCCTTCTGTGACGCGGGAATGTCGAGTGTTCCGGCGAGCACCATTGGCTGGTTGGCCACGATCCCGACCGGGCGGCCGTCGACAGTTGCAAATGCCGTGACCACGTTGGCAGCCCACCGGTCACGCAGTTCGAACAGTGAGTCCTCATCCGCGATGGCCGCAGCGACCGTGCGGACGTCGTAGCTGCCGGTCGACGACTCTGGGATGGCGCTGCCCGCTTCGGGGCACAACCGATCAGCGGGATCGACGAGCGGCCAGCGTGCTGGCTCCTGATCGACGTTGTCCGGTAGATACGCAAGCAGATCCTGAGCAGCGATCTCGGCGGCTTTTCGATCCTCCACGACGAGTGTTGCAACACCGGTGTAGCGCGCATGTGCCGCGGCACCACCCAACTCACTGCCATCGATCTCGATCCCGGTGAACTGCTCGACCATCACCGGCCCGTTGACGAACGCCGATGAGGGCTCGGTCATGATGACGAAATCCGCAACGCCGAGCAGGAGGGCCGGGCCGGACACCGCTGGTCCATCGACGATCACGATGGTCGGAATGATGCCCGAGCACGCCGTGAGGGTTCGGGCGACGCGTCCCCAACCGTGCAGTGCCGCCATTCCTTCTTCGATGTCGGTGCCGCTCGTCGACATGGTGATGACGATGGGGATCCGCTGATCCAGCGCTGCAGCCACTGCGGCCTCGAGCTGTGCTGCTGTGGCTGCGTTCAAGCGAGCCGGATCGCTGGCGTCGTCGAACACCACCCACAGCGCCGAGCGATCGTCGACATCGTTGAGCGAGCCGTCGACCTCGTGCACGAAGGCCTGGGCCGTTCCAGGAATGAAACGGTTGAGGCCGAAAAGATCTGCGGCGTCGTCGAGAGCGGTCATGCGAGCGCCACCGTAACCGACGGCGCCGCCGCCGGCTGCGCCAGCTCAGCCGGGGCGAGCGGAGGGCAGGGGAGAGGTGTCGGGATGCACACCCAACTGTTGCTCTCCCTGTTCGTCGATCACCGTGCGCAACGTTTCGAGCGTGACATGCGTGGGAGCGTTCGCGCTCGGCCGTCGCCGACGAATGCTTGCCACCACCCGGCGCGGAAGCTCGGGGACCGTGATGCGATGGAACGTCCCGGTGAGCCAGCGGGGCACGGCGGTTGCCGGAACGATGGCCGGGCCGAAACCATCGAACGCAAGCGACGCAATGAGGCGCATGCCGTCGATCTCCACCTGTGGACGTAGGGCAACGTTGTTGGCCGCGGCCGAGCGCTCGAGCAGCTTGCGCAGTGCCGAACCGGTTGGAGGAAGCAGGAGCGGCTCCTCGTGGAGTTCCTCGATGGCGACCGTGGCGGCGCCAGCGAGTCGGTGTCGCTCGTCGACGACCAGGATGAGGTCCTCAGCAAAGAGCGGGTCGATGACGAGCTCGGGTTCATCGATCGGCAGGTGGATCACCGCAGCGTTCAGCTCTCCCGACATGACGTTCGGGATCAATGACGAGGAGGCCCCTTCACGGATGATCGCGCGTACGTTGGGATGGTCTGCGCCGAGTTGTCGGAGCAGCGACGGTGCCAGCCACCTGGCGGTGGTCCCGATCATGCCGACGCGCGTTTGGCCTGAAACGTCGTCGTGGCGGCTGCTCACATCGGAGGTGATGTCCTCCATCTCGTTGAGTACCCGGCGGGCTCGTTCGACCACGCGTACTCCTTCCTCGGTCAACTCTCCCTGAGCCCGATCCACCAGGGTGACACCGAGCTCCTTCTCGAGTCGAGAGACGTGGCCCGAGATGTTCGATTGCACGGTGAACAGCGAGCGAGCAGCAGCAGAGAACGTGCCGTGGTCCGCAATTGCGACGATTGCAGCGAGTTGTCGAACATCCATCTCGAAAAACGATAGCGACTATCTCCACAATCTGCTTGTCAGATCGTTCGGCGAGGTGCATACTTATTGACATCAGCTTGTGATCCCGATCACGAACTTGGTCGACGTGACAACACCCCCCAATGTTGCACTCGTTGAGAAGTCCGAGAATCCGATTCCCCAATCGGAGGACATGCTCAGGTAGAGAGGCCCGGATCCCCCATCCGGGCCTTTCCCATTTTTCGCCAACGAGTTTCCCCTCTAGGTTGCGGTCGTGACTGGAGCTGCCTTCTTCGACCTCGACCGCACGCTGTTGGCGGGAGCTTCCGGGGAACTGTTCTCCAAAGCTATGACCAGGGCTGGGCTGTCGTCTGGTCCGGTGCCCGGTGAGAAGTTCCTGTTCGGGCTCTTCAATCGAATTGGCGAGACCTTGCCCGCAATGGCGATTGCCCGCCAGGGTGTGACCGTTGCAAAGGGCCGGTCGTCAGCTGCGGTGCGCGCTGCTGCTGAGACCGTCGTCGACGAGTTGGTGGAACTCGTCCAACCGTTTGCGCACACCGCGTTCAGCACTCACCGAGCTGCGGGGCGTCCGATCGTGCTCGCCACCACGACGCCCTACGACCTGGTGAAGCCGCTCGCAGACGCGCTGGGCTTCGATGATGCCGTCGCCACGCGCTACTCCATCGACAGCAACGGTAACTACGACGGAACCCTGGAGGGTCCATTCGTGTGGTCTGCTGGCAAGCTCGAAGCAATCTCGGTGTGGGCGCAGGAGCATGACGTCGACCTCGACGACAGCTGGGCGTACTCCGACAGTTTCTACGACACGCCAATGCTCGCCGCGGTTGGCAATCCGGTGGTCGTGAATCCGGATCCGCGGATGGTGTTGATGGCCGCGGCTCGCCGTTGGCCGACGGTGAACCTCGACGTGTCGCCAGGCGTGGTGAAGATTCCCGTAGTTGGCCTCGAGATGCAGGAACTCGCTCAGCGGCTCGTTGTCCCGGCGATGTACCCGTACGCCAAATTCTCGTTCTCCGGAATCGACCGCATCCCGACGCACGGTCCGTGCATCCTGGTTGCGAATCATCGCAGTTACTTCGACATCGTGGCGTTGTCGTTGGCCATTGCAAAGTGCGGCCGCCCCGCTCGCTTCCTCGGTAAGAAGGAGGTGTTCGATGCCCCGGTCGTCGGGCAGATCGCTGCAGCGATGGGTGGCATTCGGGTCGATCGTGCAACCGGGTCGGATGAACCGCTGACCGCTGCAGCCGAAGCGCTCGAAGGAGGAGAGATGGTGGCGCTGATGCCCCAGGGCACCATCCCGCGCGGACCAGCCTTCTTCGAACCCACGCTCACCGCTCGGTGGGGAGCGGCGCGCCTTGCGCAGATGACGGGGGCGCCGGTCGTGCCGGTCGGACTCTGGGGAACAGAACGCGTGTGGCCTCGGTCAGCGCGACTTCCGAATGTGCTGAATCTCACGGACCCCCCACGTGTCTCGGTGAGCGTCGGCGCTGCGATCCACACCGCAGGTAACTCGTTGGATGCCGATACGACGCAGATCATGGAGGCAGTGATGAGGCAGCTGCCCGCAGAAGCTCGCATGCGTCGCCAACCAACGGATGCCGAGCTTCTGGCGACGTTTCCGCCCGGGTACACCGGTGACCCGCATGCCGAAGTCGGCCGTCGCCCGGGAGAGGACTGAGCCGGGGCACGTCGTGTGACGAGCGTCGCCTCGAAATCCTGAGAAATCGTCATCCGCCTCCCGGGGCTGTTCCGAAGACCAGTCAGATCATCGCCAGACACCACATCTGGCGAGGTCGATTCGTGAACACCCCCATCCAAGGAGATTGATGACATGACCCCCACCCCCCGCTCCTCCCGCCGCCTCTTCGCCGGCCTCGCGGTGAGCGCACTCGCATTCACCGCATGCGCCTCGGACAGCAACGACGCCGAGGACCCTGCTCCCGCCGAAACAGAAGCAGAAGCCGAGGCAGAAGCCGCCGGCACGATCGTCGATGTTGCGGTCGGTGCTGGATCGTTCGAGACGCTGGTTGCCGCGGTCGGCGCCGCTGAGCTCGTCGACACCCTGTCGGGCCCCGGCCCGTTCACGGTGTTCGCTCCGACGGACGACGCGTTCGCTGCGCTGCCGGACGGCTTGGTGGATGCGTTGCTGCTCCCTGAGAACAAGGATGCGCTGACGGCGATCCTCACGTACCACGTGCTGGGCGCTGAAGTGCCGTCGTCCGATGTTGCTCCTGGCGATGTCGACACGGTTCAGGGTGAAGCAATCACCATCGC
>JBGCEY010000033.1:0-5608 GCA_045106645.1 Ilumatobacter sp. | reverse complement strand
AATCCAGCGCGTCTGCCAATTCCGCCACTCGCGCAGTGGGCATTGCAGTCCGGAGAGCGTAGCCGAGGCATCGGCAGCTGCGACCCCCGTTACTGTTCTGTCCATGGTTCTCCGGAGCTTTGAAGATCGATTGGAACGTTTAGTCGAGGGAATGTTCGCTCGCGCCTTCCGCACCGGCCTGCAGCCAGTGGAGATCGGGCGCCGTTTGGTCAAGGATCTCGACGCCAATCGCACGCTCGATGTGCGCGGTCGCAGCGTGGCGCCGAACCACTTCGTGATCCACCTCGCGCCGCCAGACCAAGAGCGGTTCTCGAACATCCACGACTCGCTCATCGCTGAACTGCGCACGATCATTCGTGACCATGCGACTGCCGAGGGGTTCCGCTTCCTCGGACCGGTCCGGCTCTACTTCGCGGAAGACGAGGGCGGAACCGTTGGCCTTTTCCGAGTCGACACCGGCTTCGACGAGCGCCCACCCAGCGAACATCACGGCTACCTCGAGCTGCCCGACGGACAACGAGTCGGCCTCGGCGCACAAACCACCACCATCGGGCGGGTGCCCGAGAGCACGATTGTTCTCACCGACCCCAACGCATCCCGACACCACGCCGAGATCGTCCTCGACGGCGACAGCTTTGAGCTGGTCGACCTCGGCTCGACGAACGGCAGCCAGGTCAACGGTCAGGCGGTCAGCCGGCAGCTTCTCGCCGACGGTGACGAACTGACCTTCGGCACGATCCGGATTCGGTTCCGGCTCCGATGAGCCCGTACCCAACCACTTTCGGACGTCGAGATGACCAGAAGTGGTCATCCCGACGACGAGAACGAGTTGTGGGATGACACGCGTGTGGGTCCGGACTCTCGTACTGTCTCCCTGCTGTGTCTGAAGCTCTCTTGACTCTCTTGCGCTGGTGCCTGCTGGCGCTGATCTACCTCTTTTTCTTCCGCGTCCTGCAGGCCACGTGGTTCAGTACCGTCGCTGGCCGCAAGACCGGGGCGAAGGCAACCGCCAGCGCTCCCGGCGGAAGTGGTTCGAGTTCCGGCAAGCGGCGGGGGAGCGACCGCAAGTCCAAGCGCGAGGCTCCTGTCCCCACCTTGATGATCGTCGAACCAGCGACGGCAGCGGGGCAGCGATTCGCCGTCTCCGGCACACTGTCGATCGGTCGGGCAGCCGGCTGTGAGATCACCCTCGACGACACATTCATCTCCCAAGTGCACGCCCGCGTCTCCAAGGGACAGAGCGGTGTTGTTGTCGAAGACCTGGGCTCGACCAACGGCACCTACCTGAATCGCAAGAAGGTCACCGCACCTGTCGTGGTGCAGTCCGGAGATGTGATCCAGGTGGGCAGTACGGTTCTGGAGTTGCAGTGATGATCCGACGCGAGGACACGAAGGTGGTGGATCGATGTTGAGAGTGACAGGAGCAGCGGTCACCCATCCGGGGCAGATTCGCAAGACCAATCAGGACCGAGCCCTGTTCGCTCCGAACGTCGGCGCCGTCGCTGACGGCATGGGTGGCCACCAGGGCGGCGAGCAAGCCGCCGCGATCACTATCGACATCATGAGCGGCCTCACCGGAGCCCTCGATCGACAGCGACTGCTCGACACCGTTCGAGCAGCGAACCAGGCAGTGTTCGATGAAAGCGAACGCCCGGAGCTGCGAGGGATGGGCACCACGATCGTGGCCGCCGCCCTCCACACCGGCGAAGCGCGCATCACCATGATCAACGTCGGCGACAGCCGTGGCTATCGGTTGCGCGACGGTGAACTCGAACAGGTGACGGTGGATCACTCGCTGGTCGAAGAGCTCGTGCGTCAAGGCCGCATCACTGAAGAAGAGTCACGCACGCACCCACAGCGAAACATCGTGACCCGGGCGCTTGGCCTTGGCGTCGATCTTGACATTGATGTCTTTGATCTCGATGCTCGCCACGGCGATCGTGTCCTTCTGTGCAGCGACGGTCTCTTCAACGAGGTTGACGTCGACGTCATCGCCGAACAGCTCCGCACGATCCCGGAGGCCGACCTTGCCGCCGATGTCTTGGTGACGCTTGCGTGTGAAGGTGGCGGCCGCGACAACATCAGCGTTGTCCTGCTCGACATCATCGACGACGAGGATCCAGCTGCGATCCGGGCTGCGGCAGAAGGCGTTCGTCGCAAGACCCCAGCGGCGGCCGCGACCGTGTTCGAAGACGTCGAAGACGACGAAGACATCGAGATCGATCCGAACCCAACTGATCAGGTGCCGACGGTTATCGACCACGAACCTGCCGAGCCTGTGGTGCCCGAGCCCATCCTGGCCATGCCCGAACCGGATCCGATGGTGGATGGTGACCGCAGCCGATCTCGCTGGGTGGCCTTGGCCGTAGTGGTCACGTTCCTGGTCGCTTTGCTCGGCATCAATTGGTACGGGGGCGGGGCGTACTTCGCCGCCGAACAGTCTGGACAGGTCGTGATTTTCAAGGGTCGTCCCGGTGGATTGCTGTGGGTCGACCCTGAACTCGAAGTCGAAACTGGTGTCAGCATCGATGAACTCGCACCGGCCGGACTGCAGCAGCTCGACCAAGAAGTCGAGTGGACGTCGCTGAGCGACGCACAGACCTTCGTGGATCAACTCGAACGGGCCGACCCAGACGCCGGAGGCTGAGATGCGGCCCCGCACCGTCGAGTTGGGGCTCTTGCTTCTGACCTGTCTCATCACCGCGTCGGCGTACGGCCTCACGAGCCTGGGCCGAGCCGCAGCCCTGCCGGCCGACATCGTCCCGTTTCTACTCATCGTGGTGGTCTTGTTGTTGACCGCTCACGTCGTGGTGCGCCGTCTGGCCCCGCAGGCCGACGGGCTGCTGCTTCCGTTGGTCGCACTGCTTAACGGTTTGGGCTACGCCATGATCGCCCGCCTCGACCCCCAACTGGCCGACAGCCAGTCAGCGTGGACGTTCCTCGGCCTGGTTGGCTTCACGATCACGCTCGCTGTGGTCCGTGATGTTCGCAAGCTCGCCCCCTACCGCTACACCTTGGCGCTGATCGGGGTCGGCCTCCTGATGCTGCCGCTTGTGCCGGGGCTCGGTGTCGAAATCAACGGTGCTCGTATCTGGCTGCGAGCCGGCCCATTCTCCATTCAGCCCGGCGAGTTCGCCAAGGTCGTCCTGGCAGCGTTCCTCGCCGGCTACCTCGTCGACAAGCGTGAGCTGCTTTCCATCAGCACGCGGCGACTCGGACCGCTGCATCTTCCTGACGTCAAGCACTTCGGCCCGCTGCTGTTGGCGTGGGGCGTCGCGCTGTTCGTGATGATCGCGCAACGCGATCTCGGGTCGTCGTTGCTCTTCTTCACGCTGTTCGTGGTGATGGTCTACATCGCCACCGGGAGGGCGGCCTACGTCGTCACCGGAGTGGGCTTGTTCGCGATTGGTGCCACCGTCTCGTACCAGCTGTTCGGTCACGTCCAGACCCGTGTGGCCATCTGGGTCGACCCCTTCGAAGAACCGAAGGGCGCCGGGTTCCAGATCGTCGAAGCAGCGTTCGGCCTTGCCGATGGTGGTCTCACCGGCACTGGGCTCGGACAGGGCACGCCGGGCAAGGTCCCGTTCGCCGTCACCGACATGATCTTTGCTGCGATCGGCGAAGAACTCGGCCTGCTTGGTGCGACCGCAATCCTCGTGACGTTCTTGCTGTTTGTGGGTGCCGGGTTCCGAGTTGCAGCTGAAGCAAAGAGCACGTTCGAAAAACTCCTGGCCGCTGGCCTCACATCGCTCCTGGGCTTTCAAGCGTTCGTCATCATCGGCGGTGTGCTGCGGGTGCTGCCGCTCACCGGCGTGACGTTGCCGTTCGTGTCCTACGGCGGTTCGTCGCTCATCTCGAACTACATCATCCTTGCGCTCCTTATCCGCATCTCTGACCGCTCCCACCAGCCCGCGAACCGTCCGACGAAGCAGGCGGCGGCCGCATGATCGATCGCTCGATTCGCCACGTCGCCCTCGTGTTGATGGCGTGCTTCGTGCTGCTGTTCGTGCAGCTCAATCGCGTGCAGGTCTTTGGTGCAGAGGCGCTGCGCGAGAACCCGAACAACACACGAACGATTCAACGAGACTTCGGCCGCAGCCGAGGCTCGATCTTCACCACCGACGGCGAAGTCGTGGCCCGCTCAGACGAGGTCGACGGGCCGTTCGAACGGCTGCGGGTGTATCCGCACGACGATCTCTACGCCCACACCGTCGGCTACCTATCGTTCAACATCGGTGCCGAAGGTATCGAACGAAGCTTCAACGACGAGCTGGTCGGCCGCACCCCCGGACTGCAGCTCTCGGGCATTTCTGATCTTCTCGCCAACACGCTGCCGACAGGCAACCTCGTGCTCACGCTCGACCACGAGCTGCAACTGGCGGCGAGAGATGCATTGGGTGACCGACCGGGCTCGATCGTGGCACTGGATCCGTCGACGGGTGCGGTACGTGCGATGTGGAGCTGGCCCAGCTTCGATCCGAACCTGCTCTCATCACACGACGGTGTTGCCGTTAACGCCTCGTTCTCCGAGCTGATCAACGCAGAAGGCAACCCGCTGCGAGCGAGCTCGTTCCGAGATGTCTTCTTCCCTGGATCGACCTTCAAGATCGTCACGGCGTCGGCTGGGCTCGAGTCGGGCGCAGCCACGATGTCCAACCCCGTGTTCCCCGTCACCAATGACTACACACCTCCGCTCACCTCACGGCCGATCGCAAACTTTGCGAACTCGGCGTGCGGAGGCGATCTCGACGAAATGATCCGAGTGTCCTGCAACGGTGGCTTCGCTCGTCTGGCCGCTGAGCTGATCGGGCCGAGTTCCATGATCGATGAAGCCCAAGGCTTCGGCTTCAACCTCGTGCCGCCATTCGACGTTCCTGGTGCTGTGGCTTCATCGTTCCCCACCGACTACGGAACCGAAGTCCGGCCGCCCAGCGTCGAATTGCCTGCCGGTGTTTTCGAGAACACGCCGTTGTTGGCGCAAGCAGCGATCGGCCAAAACGAGGTGGCAGCGACGCCGCTCCAGATGGCGCTGGTTGCGGCCGCGATCGCCAACGATGGCCAGGTCATGCAGCCCTACGTGGTGCAGGAAGTGCGCAACGTTCGGGGCGATGCGGTGTCGACGCCGAACCCCCGCGCCTGGCTCAACCCCCTCAGCTCCACGAACGCCAACGACCTGCGCGCGGCCATGATCAACTCGGCGGTCAACGGCACCGGCAACCGTGCGCTTGTGCCCGGCCTGGAAATCGGCACCAAGACCGGCACCGCCCAACTCGGCACCGAGACGCCTCGCTCCCATGCATGGACCATCGCTTTTGCCGGTCCGCCAGGGGCTGATCCCGAGTTGGTGATCGCTGTATTGGTCGAAGCGGACCCGGAGAATCCAGACCAAACTGGTGGCCAGGTCGCCGCCCCGATCGTGGCGGAACTCATCGCCACCTACTTCGCTTCATGAGCGGTGGGCTGGCGTAGGTTGTGCGCCCAGCTAGTCTGTCCCAGCTGTGAGTGACGCCCCTGCTTCTCGCCCGGTTCTGAACGACCGCTACGAACTCCACCGCCGTATCGCGCGTGGAGGCATGGCTGACGTTTTCTTGGCCCGCGATGTACTGCT
>JBGCEY010000032.1:0-77391 GCA_045106645.1 Ilumatobacter sp. | reverse complement strand
AAACCATCAGCGCCAGCGGGGCCCGCAGGACCAACCGCACCATCAGCACCAGCAGGACCAGCAGGACCAACCACACCGGCCGCACCGGCAGGACCAGCCGGACCGTCCGCACCAGCAGGGCCCGCAGGACCACCCGCACCAGCAGCACCAGCAGCACCGACCGCACCGTCCGCACCAGCGGGGCCCGCAGGACCAACCGCGCCATCAGCACCCGCAGGACCGACCGCACCATCAGCACCAGCAGGACCGGCAGGACCAACCGCGCCATCAGCACCAGCAGGACCAACCGCACCGTTCAAGCCATCAGCACCAGCGGGGCCGGGCGGCCCGACCGCGCCATCAGCTCCATCAACACCAGCGGGGCCGGCAGGACCAGCCTCACCAGCAGGACCGTCAGCACCAGCAGGACCAACCGCTCCGTTCAAACCGTCAGCACCAGCCGGGCCGGCAGGACCGACCGCACCATCAGCACCGTCAGCACCATCAGCACCAGCCGGACCGGCGGGACCTGCCGGGCCGGTCTCTCCGGGCACCGGAATCGGAGCGGTGCCGTCCCCCGAGGCCGGCGTGTAGTACGACAGCACATCGATGACGACGTCGACCGTTCCACGGTTGTTGTAGATCGCAAACTGTCCGCTGCTCGACAACGTGATCGAGGTGCTGTTCGCACTCACGCGCAGGCTCGACGAAGGGTTCAACTGTGACGCCGTTGGACGAGTGGTCCCAGCGGGGAACGTCGTGATGAACGTCTGGGGCGCACTGGCGCCCACTGCGGTGAGGTTCACGTCGATCGCGGTGACACCTGCGGGGATCGAACACTCACCGTTGGTGCCGAACACATCGAAGATCACGGTCTCAGCGGCGCCGAGCGGCGCGCTGATCGGGCCGATTGAGCTTGCGGAGCGGGTGTCGACCAAGCGACAGGGCGCAATCGGGGTGACTTCGGACTTCACGTCATCAGCCGCTCTGACCAGGCTGATTCCGCCCGAGCCCAGCGTGACGGCAACAGCAGCACCAATGGCCGCCCAACGGCTCCGGTTCAATCGGCGCGGACGCGCTTGTTCGACGCCAATCAGTGCCTGATTGGAGGTTTCGCTCGATTCCATGCCTGTTCTTCGGCAACTCTTGCCAGAGACTTGAGAAGAAATTACTCAAGTCGAAGACCACAACAGCCGAAGCCTCTAGACCTCGTTGCCGACTTCTTCCGTCACGGTCAACGACAGCAGCCGCTGTTCAGACCCGGCTGTCGGACGCAAGAGCAACACGGTGCATCACCCGTCGATGTTCGACGTAGTCACTGACCGCATAGTGCTGGGTTGCTCGGTTGTCCCAGATGGCCACCGTGCCGGGCTCCCACCGAAGCCGAACCTGATGGTCAGGACGATTGATCAGCTCGAACAGCATCGACAAGATTCGAGCGCTCTCTGGCGCGCCGACGCCAAGTATCCATCGCGTGTTGGATTCGCTCACGTTCACGTACGGACGACCGGTCACCGGGTGGTGCGAGATGATCGGCCACACGGCTGAACCCACATCCGCGAGCATCGCGTTCATACCCGCCACGCCATTCGCCGCGTAGGGGCCATTGCGGAACGCTCCGGGGTCGTGGCTTGCAGAGAGTTGCTCGAGGTCACTTCGAAGACCGGGGTCGAGACGGTCATGGACCGAGTACATGCTCGCCCAGAGGGTGTCTCCACCAGTCGGCGGGAGGACGATTGCCTGGAGTATCGAGCAGAAGGGCGGGTCAGCCGTGAACGTCATGTCCGTATGCCACTCGGCCGCGTCTGGCCGATCACCCGGTTTCCAGTCCAGCACGACCACGTCATCGCACTCCGGATGTGTGACGTAGGAATGATGCCGGGCACCCAGCTCGCCGAACCGGCGACCGAACTCCGCCTGATCGATCGGCGCGAGGTGTTGATCACGCAGAAACAACACCTGGTGTTCGATCAGTGCGTCATACAGCGCATCGACTCCAGCCGCGTCGAGATCGTTGAGGCGGACGCCCGACACGAGGGCACCGAGGGCAGGGGTCACGCGTTCTGTCTGCATCATCGGCGTTCAAGGTACTGCACCGCCAATGCCTCCAACGTCGAGGCCTCGACCAGTTCGCCAACACCGATGGCCTCCAGGCCGAGCGGTGTTGGCGACGCAGACGCGGTCACGCTGGACCTCCTGCCGACGACCTGGACAAGGCGGTTTTCGATTCCCTCGCCAGCAATCACCGGAAGCACGCCCTTCAAGCGCAACAGGCCCGGGGGAAGGCGAAACAGGAACTCATCCAGCTGTGAGGAATCAACCGGGTGGCTCGGTGTCCACGCCCACCTCACGTAGTGCGAGACCGCGTGCGCCTGCTCGGCATCGCGGCGACGTGACTCGTCGCTCGGGCTCGCAATGACGGGACCGAGCAACACGTCGACATCCACAGAACCGAATGCCGACTCCACGATCGGGGCGTCGCACTGCAACCCCACCCAGTCCTTCACACCCACCAACAGCTCGGGCGTCACGACATCGGTCTTGGTGAGCACGACGAGGTCAGCGCGCACCAGTTGCTGCACCACTTCCTTGCCGACGTAACGATCGCGCGCCGACCTTCGAACCGAATCGGCGGCAGCGGCCACCACCACTCCCCCAGGAACGAACGGTGACACCGTCCCCCACGCCGCGACTGCTGCCGGGTCGGCCACACCACTTGCCTCGACGACCAGATGATCCAACCGCGGCTGTAGGTCGGCGAGGCGCTGCAGCGTCGTTCCGAGGTCGTCGCCGAGCGTGCAACAAACACACCCATTGGGCAGATTCATCACCGGTGCGTCGCCAGCCTGAGCATTCACCAACCCGGCGTCCACTCCGAGCGCACCAAAGTCGTTGACCACCACGCCGATGCGCCGACCGCCGCTGGAAGCGAGGATCGAATTGAGCAGCGTGGTCTTGCCTGCACCGAGATACCCACCGATGACCGTGATCGGCAACGGCTCATGGCTCCCCCGCGGCGTGTCAACCAGCAACGAAACCCCCTGCGGCGAACGCATCGTTCATGATCCGCTCCAAGTCGGTCGACTCACCGGGATACTGCCCGGCGACAGTGATCGCCCAGATCACACCGTCACCGCGATTCAGCAGCATGGCGTGCGTGGACTCGATGGTGCCCGTATGGCCGTACCGGCCATCTCCGTAGCTGATGATTCCGAGCCCGTAGCCGCGCTGACCGAGCTGGCCACCTTGGGGAATGAGCATCTGCAGAACCGTGCTGATGTCGAGTGGCTTGAACCCGCCCGAATCGACATCGAGCGAGTCGAGGATCGTGACCAAATCTGCCGGCGTTGCAATCCATCCTCCCGCGCCTCCCAGCGTCTCCATGTAATTCCGCCCGGGAGTCGTCACGTGCTGCACTTCGTCAGGTCCCGGGTCGAACGTCGGTGCGAGACGCATCCCCGACAACCCCAGTGGCGTGAGGAGATACTGGTAGACCGCTCGCTCGTACGAGGTCTCGGTCAGCGCTTCGACAGCAAGCCCAGCAATGCAATAGTTCATATTGCTGTAGACGTAGCCACCTCCTCCGGACCCGCTGTTGAGACCGGAGCGAGCCGCGTCGGCGCAGTCATCTGCGCCCGAGCGAAAGAAGGTTCCCTGGAACTTGCCGAAGCCACTGCGGTGTGTGAGCAGTTGGCGCAGCGTGAGCCCGGCGCTGGCTCCACGCGCAGCATCCAGCCCCACGTGGCGAGCAACGAGATCGCCGATCGGGTCATCCAACCCCACGATGCCGTCTTCGACCAACTGCATCGCCGTGATCGCCGTGATCGGCTTCGAGATTGATGCGATACGGAATCGATCCTGGGGCTCGGCAGGGTCGCCCGTCGCCGGATCACGCACACCGAACGCCGCCCGGTGCACGATCTCACCGTCGATCGAGACCGCAACCGAGGCAGCCGTGTTTCCGGACCGAATCAGCACCGACTCCAAGTACTGATCGACGCCAGCCCATCCGGCGAGAGGCTCCACATCTGAAGCTTGTTCGATTGCACCGGACCCGCCGACACCAGCATCGTCGACCGGAAACCGAGCGACATTCACGTCGAGGACGACGTCGGGACCGAGCTCGAACGAAGGATCATCATCGTCGCTGAAAATCTCTCCAGGTTCACCCTCGAGTACCGCTGGAGCGACCGGAGCATCCGTTGACGTGTCGACCGAAGGCGCGGTGTCGGTTGCCGGCGGCTCGCCGGCGATGTCGGCGCTTCTCTCCGGCGTCGTGACAGGGTTTGGCGACGTGGGAGCGTCATCGGCTGGCGTGCGGACCGGATCCGCCGCGGACGTTGGCGTCATCACCGAAGGCGCATCGACAACGCTGTCTGGATCCGACGTGGCAATGTCGAGGTTGTCAGGTGTTCCTGCGTTCGCAGCAGAACACGCAGCAGCGAGCAGCGCGAGCACCACTGCCACGGCTGCCGTCCGAACTCGCATCAACACATGATGACCTCGGAAACATCGTTGAACGCGGCACTCCCGGTGGTTCGCCATCGCTACGTTGACCGCGTGAGACGTCAAGCCCGAAAGCGTCGCTGCTGTCTTGTGGTCGCCGCTGCTGCGCTGATCGCAACATCGTGCGGGAGCGAGGCCAACGAATCGGCGCCGACGACGACGCGAGCGCCCGTCACCTCAGCCGAACCTGCGGCGACGAGCGACACCATCGCCGGGCTCACCACGGCACAGCGAGTGGACCTCGCGCCAACGGGCAACCGTGTGATCGAAGGTGTCGGCGCGCTCTTCACGACGGATCCGATCATTGTCGAGCTTCCCGGCGACCGCAGTGCTGCTTGGATCGTCCCGTCAGGCGACTCGGAGTGGACGGTGATGCTCGACGACGGAGCGATCGTCTCCATCAGCGTGGACGGCAACGCCGCCAGCACCTCGGTGGTCGATGCGCCACCATTCGACTCCGGAGCTGGGCCGCTCCTGATCGTCGAGGGCGAACTCACGACGTTCGACTCCGCTCGTGCGCTCTTTGCCGATCCGCTCACCGACACCAGGGTGACCTCCGATGGCTCGCAACTCGTTGCGCTCGGTGGGCCGACCGAGCGCTACGGGCACGCCGTTCTCGGCGACGCAATCGAGGCATCGACGATCGAGGTCATCGACGCCGATGGCACGCGACGCACCCCGGTCTCGATCACTGCTCCCGACGTCTTCGAAGCGGTGTCGCCGATGCTCGCCGACGTGAACGGCGACAGCGTCGTCGAGGCAGTCATGACGGTGTCGAACAGCGACGGGGGTGCTCGACTGGTCGCCTACGACCTCGACACCGGAAGCGTCGTGGCGGAGTCCGATCCGATCGGATTGGGAAATCGTTGGCGGAATCTGCTCGCCGTGGCTCCCGTCGGTCCGGCGGGTGAGCTGGAAGCAATCGACATCCGTACGCCACATATCGGCGGAACACTGCAGTTCTTCCAGGTGGTCGACGGCCGCTTCGAGCTCACCGCGTCTGCGGACACGTACTCCACGCATCGCATCGGATCTCGCAACCTCGACCTGGGCATCGTCACCGATGCCAACGGTGACGGAACGCTTGATGTTCTGCTCCCGAACCAGGACATGAACGAACTCGTGGCGATCACGCGTGACGACACCGTCGAGGGCGGCACACGTGAGGTCGGGCGGCTCCGCCTCGACGCAGGAGCCTCGACCAACATCGCAGCCACCGCACGAGGCAACGGCGTGGCGTACGCCGTTGGATTGCGTGACGGCACCTTGCGAATCTGGCCCGCCTGAGCAGTACTAGCTCGTTGGCAGTGGCAGCTCTTGTTGCACGCTCAGCACCGGGGCAAAGAGGTCACCGAGGCGCTCGACTCGCTCGAGAACATCGGGGGCTTCGAACATCAACTCCGTCCGGCCGGAAGCGCACGATTCCACTTCGTCCCACGTGACTGGCGTGGACACTGTCGGGCGGGCGCGAGCGCGCATGGAGTACGGCGCGATCGTGGTCTTGTGGAGTGCGTTCTGGCTCCAGTCGACGAACACCTTTCCCGGACGTTCGGCCTTGGCCATCACGGTGGTCACCCGACCCCGAAGCTGTCGCTCGAGCACTTGGCCGACGGCGAGTGCGAAGTCGGCAGCCCCGCCGTGTGTGGGTCCCGGCGTGTTCAACGGCACGTACATCTGCAACCCCTTCGAGCCAGACGTCTTGCACCACCCGGTGAGCCCGACGGCGTCGATGACGGTGTGTGCCGCAATCGCGACCTGACAGCATTCGACGACCGAGGTGTCCGGACCCGGGTCGAAGTCGAACACCAGCATCGTGGGAGTGTCGAGGTCAACCGCGAGCGCCATCGGCGCATGCAGTTCGATGGCAGCGAGGTTTGCCGCCCACACCATGGTGGCCGTGTCCTCCACGCGGCAGTACTCGATACCGCCACGTCGATCACCTGGGCCAAGCGACACCGGCACCCAATCCGGGCGGTAGCGGTTACACCGCTTCTCGAAGAAGCCCGCAGCGTCGGTGCCGTCCGGATAGCGACGGAACGTGACGCACCTCCCGGCCAGGTGTTGAATCGCAACCGGAGCGATCCGCACGAAGAAGTCGATCACCTCTGCTTTGGAGAACCCGGACGGGTACAGCACCTTGTCGAGGTTGGTGAGCGAGACATTTCGACCATCGACCTCGATGACCGTTGGTTGGCTCACGCCGAGCGCTTCGCTGCGGTCTTCTTCACAGCCGGTGACTTCTTGGCGGCGCGCCGCGCTGCGGTCTTCTTCACAGCCGGCGACTTCTTGGCCGCAGCCCTCTTCGCCGGTTGTTTGGCGGACGGCTTCTTCGCCGGCTGTTTGGCGGACCGCTTCTTCGCCGGCTGCTTCACGGCGCGCTTGACCGCGACCGATTTCTTGATGGCTGCGGGCTTGGGCGAGGCCGGATCATCCGGTGTGGCAGGTGGACTCGAACTCCACTTCTCTGCGGCTGCTTGACGCGCCGGATGCGTCTCACGAGAGGCTTTGGCAGCCGCCACACTCGCTTCGAGCGCCGCCATGATGTCGATGACCTTGGGGGCTTCGACCTCTGCAACCGGAACCACCATCTCGGCGCCATCTGCCTTCATCTCGATGAGGGTCATCACTTGAAGGCGGTACTCGTCGTGGTACTTCTGGGGTTCGAAGTCAGCACTCAGCGATGCCACCAGCGACTCGGCCATCAGCACCTCCTTGGCGGAGACATCGACCTCGCGCAACGCGGCCATCTCCTCGATGTCAAACGGGTCCACCACTTCGTCTGCGTACGCGAGCGACGACATGACCAAGCGCCCTTCCTCAGCTCGGATCGCCGCTGTGTACTGCTTGTTCCGCATGACGTAGCGGCCGATCCCGACCTTTCCGGTGGCCTCCATCGCCTGTGCGAGGAGCGCATACGGCTTGGCGTTCGCGTCTGGGGCCAGGTGATACGCCGTGTCGAAATACACCGGGTCGATCTGATCGAGGTCGACGAACTCCTCGAGGTCGATGGTCTTGGTGGCAACCGGCATGAACGGCTCGAGCTCGTCAGGGTCGATGACGATGTAGTGCCCTTTCGTCACCTCGTACCCCTTCACGATGTGACCTTCGGGTACTTCCTCGCCGGTTTCTCCATTGACCTTGCGGTACCGGATGCGAGCGAGGTTGCGCTCATCGAGTTGGTTGAACGACACCGACTTCTTGCGGACGGCGTGGAACAACTTGACGGGGATTGCGACCAATCCGAACGAGATCGTTCCACTCCACACCGGTCGGGCCATGCTGCGAGCATGCCACAGGTGCTGCGGTGGCGCGAGGAATCAACCGTTCAGGCAGCGGCGGGAGTATCGGCGCCAGCGACGTCGAGGTCGAGGATCGCGAACGACACCACCATGCGAAGTTCTTCGTAGAACTCCGTCACGTCGAAGCCGTCAGGATCACCTTCGAACACCGGGTCGATAGTGGGTGGTTGGAGCATGACCAGCGTGTTCCCAGTCCGTGGCATTTCAAACACGCAAAGCGCGACCGATCGAGCGTCAACGATCAGGTCTGGTCGAGGATGGCGCGAGCGACGATGTCGGTACCGAACGCCGTGAGGATCGCCAGGTACAGCAACCCCGTGGCCGCCATGACCGCCGAGTAGTAGCGCTCTTTGAGGGCGGCACGCGTGACGAACACGAGGACGATCGTGGTGAGGGCGCACATCCCCCACATCCACCCCAGCAGGCCGCCCCATCCATCGTCGACGGTGCCGAGCCACACGCTGATCATGCCGGTCGGCAACAACAGCGCGCCCACCTCGAGCGGCCACAGCCACCCCAGTGCCGTCACCATCTCGTTGAGCAGTCGGCGGGGAAGGCCCGGCTGGACCAGATACCAGTGGCCGAGCAGCATGCCATCGCTGATGGCGCCGATGAAGGCCGCACCGATGAGCGTGCGCAGGAGTGCGACCAGGGTGTTGCCACCGGCGTCGAAAGAAGCCGCCACGAGGCCGACCATGCCGATGATCGCCGGCGCCAGGTCGAGGACCGGGTTGAACTCTGGCCGTTCGGCGAGCGCCACCGCGCCCGGTGCTTCGTCCGATCGTTGTCCGACCTGACGGTCGATTCCCGTCATGGCGGCCACGCGCTCGGTGCGTCGATCGAACTCTTCTTGCTGCCCACTCACGCCAGCTTCCTTGCGCAGCACGGAAACCACCAGGCCGACCAGGCACGCGATCGCGACCCCCGCAGACGCCGTCTCTCGAACCGGGTCCGCACCGAGCGCCAACCCAGCAGCGAAGGCCCCCGCAGCGAAACAGAAGTAGGTGCCCCGCAGCAGCCAGCCGTACCCGAGTCCCACGATGCGATGGCGGGTGGTGAACCAGCAGAACAACATTCCACCGGTGGCCCACTGCAACAGCACCGTGGCAACATCGAGGCGGATCACGAAGCAAAGCGTAACGCCGACTCCTGAAGGTCGAACCGGCGTCGTCGCTCGTAGCCTCGACGCCGATGGCGCCTTCTTCCAGGATCTCCACACGATGGTCGCGAGCCTCGATGTTCGCAGTGATTGCAGCCGTCGGGTTGACCGGATGCTTCACCGGGGAGCGGCCGAGTTTCGAAGACGACGACACCGCTCCCGCCGCAAGCACGGGCAACGTCGAGATCGACAAAGTGCTGGGTCTTCTCGACTCGGTTGACCGATCCGAGTTCACCGTCGGCTATGACATCACCACCAATCTGAACAACATCGAGTCCACCGGCCTCGTGGTCCAGGCAGAGGGCCGACGCCGTTCGGTGACGATCGAGAACTCGGAACGATCGGTGCGATTCATCCAGGACGCTGGCGAAGAGCTCACCTGCGATCTCCTCATCGGAGCATGTGAGCCGTCGCTGCTGGATGCGCGCATCAGCGACACACAGCTTCCCCATACGTTCTACGGCCCAGCGTTCGCCAACCGGCTTCGAGCCGATGCCGACCGGCGGATCAGCGACCCGACGGCGTACACGAAGAACATCGCCGGCCAAGAGGCTCAATGCGTGGACCTGGACGTGTCTGGTGGCACCAAGACCTACTGCGCGCTGCCCGCCGGACCCCTCGCACAATTCGTGGGTGCCGACGTGAGTATCGACCTCACGAGCTACTCGCCTCGTCCAGACGAGTCCAAGTTCGAGACCAGCTAGCGCTCGCCCCGCCGGTCAGCGCATGTGTCGGAGCGTGCTGATCGCAACCGCAGTTGGCCTCACTCGTCGGGAAACCAGCTGCCGTGGAAACCGTTCGGCACGCGCTGGGGAAGCGCAATCGTTGCCACCGGCGCTGCGGCCATGTCCGTGGCATCGAGCACGACGAACGACGACGACTCCGTGGCACGGTCGTACAGGAACGACAGGACCCAGCCTTCGCCTTCGCTTGATGTGTCGGACTCGGGCACGAACACGGGCTCCGACGTCGACACCCCGACACCGAAGTCATGGAAGCTCGATGCACCGGTACGCAGGTCGTACTTGACGACACCCGAACCAACGTCGTTGGTGACGGGTTCGCCTGGTCGGTTCGTGACCGCCCAGCCGTAACGGTTGGTGAGACCAGTACGACGGTCATCGATGCGCGGGAACGCATGGTCCTGATCATCGAGCTGTTCCTCGGTCACCGCACCGGTGCGCAGGTCGAACCGCCAACGCCACAGGTAACACGGCTCGAAGGCATTCGGATCTGCGCTCCACATCGAGGGGTGGCGCCCGGCATCGAGTACCACGACGTTGCCGTCTTCTTCCTCCCAGGCGTTCATGATGTGGAAGACATAGCAGGGATCCACGTCGAACCAGCGGGGTTGCGCCGGCTGATCGGCGCCGACGTTGCGGCGGTCCAGCAGACCGACGCGGCCGCCGTTGTCGGGCCGCCAGATGAACGGCATCCCGCGTCCGCTCAGCGCAACATCGAGGTCGAAGGCAACCGGAAGGTCGAGGAAGATCGCGTGGTTTCGGCTCACCGCGAAGTCGTGCATCATCACCGGCGCCGGCACCTCGATCGGCTGGGCATGGATGACCGCCCCACTCGCGTCAGCCACGTAGTACGTGACGTACGGCTCTGCCACGAGTTCGTAGCCAAAGAAGTGCATTTCACCCGTCTCGGGGCACACATGTGGGTGGGCTGTGCACGGGGTGGAGAGCTTGCCGTCGAAGTCGTAGGGGCCGACGGTGTCCAGGTCGGGACTGATCTCATTGGGGAAGCTGCCTTCCTCCAGCGCCACGATGCGGCCTGCATGGCGGATCACGTGCGTGTTGGCACGACCGACCGAGAGGTCGAACTCAAAGGTCTCGGGATCGAAGCGAGGGACACCGGCGAGCAGCTTGGTTTGCACCCAGCGGTTCCGGTACCACTCCGCCTTGCCGTTGCGCAGCCGAATGCCGTGAAGCATGCCGTCGCCGTCGAACCAGTGGCTCGGCACACCGTCGGCCGGGTTCGCTCCGTTGCGAAAGAAGCGACCGTTCAGCCCCGGCGGCAGCGCACCGGTGACAGCCAGATCTGTTGCTTCCACTTCTTGCTGCACCGGCGCATAGTTGTTGCGCATGTAGAAGGGCAGTCGATCACCGGGACGCTCCGTCGTGCTCATCTCTCGAGTGTCTCATGCCCACTGCGCTCGAGTCGCCACGAACGGTCTCTCGCAGCGATGTGTCATCGAGGTCTCGCGGATCAAGCCACCACGGAGACGAGGTTGCGGTCCGAGTTGTTGAGGCTCCGGCAGCCGTCGGCCGTGGCCACGGCGATGTCCTCGAGGCGCATTCCCCACCGACCCGGAACGTAGATGCCCGGCTCGATACTGAAGGCGTGCCCTGCCTCGAGCGGCACCCGGTTGCCTTCCACGATGTACGGGTCTTCGTGGGCCTCGAGACCGATGCCATGACCGGTGCGATGGATGAAGTACTCGCCGTATCCGGCGTCGGCGATGACCGAGCGGGCAGCTCGGTCGACGTCTTCGCAGGCCGTCCCGACGGTTGCTGCCAGCGTTGCAGCAGCTTGGGCTTCGTGGAGCACCGCGTAGGCCTCGGCGACGTCTGCGGCGATGTCACCGGTGAAAACGCAGCGCGTCGTGTCCGAGCAGTACCCGTTCATCGTGCCGCCGAAATCCGTGAGCACGATCTCGTTTTCACGGATCACTCGACCACCGGGGTGATGGTGCGGGCTCGACGCGTTCTCACCGGCGGCCACGATCGCGAAGTTGACCTTGTGATGCCCCTCTTCGACGATGCGCCGGCCCAGGTGCGCTGACACCTGCGCCTCGGTCTGGCCCACGAGCGGAATCTCCCCGCGCTGCAATTCACCCGCGATCTTGTCCACAGCCGAACCTGCGGCGGCCAGCGCATCGATCTCGGCGTGGTCTTTGCGCATCCGCAATGCCCCCACCACGTCCACCGATCGTTCGTACACCGCGCCGGGAAGGTGCGGCAGCAGCTCGACGAGGAATCGAGCCCACATCTGGTCGCCGATGGCCAACCGCTTGGAGCCCCGTGCGAGCCTGCCGACGATTGCCGATGGGTCGTCGGTCTCACGCCATGGCAGCAGCGAGAACACACCGGGCTGATCTTCCACGCGAGCGGCTTCCAGTTCGGGGATCACCATCGTGGCTTCGCCATCACGGGGCACGACCAGCATGGTGAGCCGTTCAAGCGGCATGGCGAGATAGCCGCTGAGGTAAGGCATGTCGTGGCCGACCGACAGCAGCACCGTGTCGATGTCATGTTCCGCCATGGCCGTGCGAACCCTCGCCATTCGTTCGAGGTAGACCGAGGTGTCGAGGGTGGGCGCACTCATGATGCGATTCTGCCAGCCGGACGTCACTGCTTCCATCCGGGGCCACGTGTTCGTGCACGCCGCCCGCTCGTGAGGACCCGGGGATCGCGGGGAGGGCCGGTCGTCTTCTAGATTGATTGGCAGTGAGTGCGAATCCTTCGGACAGCCCGAACCGCCGCCGCGACACCGTGCCGGGTCGAGACATGCTCCGTCGCCCGCGATTGCTCGACGTCATGGCGTCACGTCTCGGTCGCACCGCCACGGTGATCTCAGCCGGTGCCGGTTTCGGCAAGAGCACGCTGCTGAAGCAGGCCGTGAACGACCCGGTGACGATCGATCGCGTTCGGTACATCACTCATCGAGTCAGCCCCACCGACCCGAACGGCGACGAGCTCTTCAACGCGATTGCAACGGATCTCCGCCAGCTCGCAGACCTGCTCACCGTGCGCCAGACCAATGACGATCACTCGTCGACGACGAATCTCACCGAGGTGTCACTCGCCGATCAGATCTGGCATCTCAGTCCCGTGTACATCACCGTGATCGTCGACGACATTCACCTGCTGGCCCCGGGCGGTTCCGGTTGGGAGACCCTGAACGACCTCGTGCTGAACCTTCCCGACAACGCCGACGTCATCTACAGCGGCCGAGGCTTTCACGAGCTGACGTTGTCTCGGCTGCTGGCCCGCGGTGAAGCGATCGAAATGGACGAAGCAACGCTCGCCTTCACCTCGGAAGAGATCGACGAATTCGCGCGACTGCGCAACGTCGAACGCACTGCACTGGACGACCATGGTTGGCCCGCACTCGTCGAGCTCGAAGCCCAAGCGGGCATTGCCGGGGCGCACGAGTTCGTTGCCGAAGAAGTACTCGCCGGTTTGGCACCCGAGCGCGTGAGGGCGCTGCGCTGCCTTGCGGTCCATGACCGGGTCGACGATGAACTGGTGCACGTTGCAACAGAGTTCACCGGATCCGCACGAGAGCTGTTCCACGATCTCCCTCTCACCACGAGTGCGCCCGACGGAACATGGATGCTGCACGACCTCTGGCGCGGTGTGCTGACGGCAGACCTCGACCAGACGAATCGCGCCGCGTCGCTGAGTGCCGGCGCGGCATTGCTGCATCGACGCAATCAGTTGCGAGAGGCCGTGTCGCTTGCAGTGCAAGCAGACGACGATGAACTCACCCTGAGCATCGTGGCCGAGTTGGCACGCGACCTTGCGTTCGTCCACAGCATCGGCGATCGCCGTTTCGTGCTCGACGCGCTACCGCCCAGCCTGCTTCATTGCGCCGAAGCCGAGTTGCTCCGCGCGGACATCGTCGTCGTCACCGAGCCACGGCGAGCGCACGATCCACTGCAGCGGGCCATCGACGTGGCCACCGAGCAAGACCGGCCAGAAGTGACCGTGCTCGCACTCCTCCGCCTCGGCGACATGGCCTACCGGTCGGGCGATCGTCGCGGCCTGGAAGGGGCGCGCGACCGACTCGACCGACTTCATTCGCTGGGTGGAACCGGAGCCGCAGCCGCTGCAGTGCTCACCGAGTCATGGCTCCTGTTGCTGTCGAATCGGGCCGCCGAAGCGGTCACGCTCATGGGTGACGACGCCCTGCGCAGTTACCCCCCGGTTGCGGCGATGGCCGACTACTACCGCGCCGTTCAACTCGGACACGCAGGCCGCGCCGAAGCGTCGCTCCGCGCCCTCGAAGACTTGACCTCGGCCGATGACTCGCGAGTGCTCGAGCGGCGCGGTGGCTTCGCGTTGCTGATGCGCTGGTGGACCGGCACCCTCGATGAAACGTCGAGACGAGAAGCCGATCGCCAACTCCACCGAGCCAGCGACGATCACCAGCAACAGCAGCACTTCCTCGTCGAAGGTGCGGCAACGGCTGCACTGTGGCACGCGAGCGCGGGCGAGGTCACTGCAGCACGCAACATGCTCGACCGTGCACTTGCACAACGCGATCGGGTACCCGATGGTTCATGGGCTGCGATCAGCGTCGTCGCAGCAGAGGCTGTCATTGCACTGTTGGACGGAGACGAGGCTGGGGCCGCCCTGCTGCTCGACACGGCGTTGCCGACCACCGGTCCGTTCGACGGGTTCGCACGTCATGTATTCGGCAACTTCGGGGCGCTGCTGTACACGCTGACCCCCCGGGCTCGGCCCTTTTTCGACGAGGAAGCCGCAGGTTCTGACCTTCGCCTCGCCACCGACGTGGGGCGTGCGTTGGTTGCCATGCGCGAACACGGGTCGACATCCCTCGCTGCGAAGTTGCCATGGCACGAGCTGCATCGGCTCCGCACGTGGGCCTTCGAGCCGCACCTCGCCGAACTCGCAATCGGCGCGATGAGCAGTGGCGTGTTGAGCGCTGCAACCGCCCTGGCGAGCCTGACCATCGACCCGCGCGGATCACTTCGGGCGGTCGCAGAACGCCACGATGGCGCCGTTGCGACGCTCGCGCTCGAGGAACTCGACCGAACCCCGTCTCGTCCGGCTCTCGTCACGCACGTCCGCGTGCTCGGCGCGACCCAAGTCGAGGTGGGCCCGGTCCCAGAGCAAGACGCTCCATCGATTCGACGCAAGATGGTCCGAGAGCTGCTGCTCCTGCTCGTGCACCGACGGCGGTTGCGCCGTGACGAGATCGCTGCATTGATGTGGCCCGACAAGGACGAGAACGCAGCGCGTAACAACTTGCGCGCCACGCTGAACCATCTGCGAGCGCTCTTGGAACACGGACCCGATGACGGCCCGCCGTGGCACATTCGTTCCGAAGGCGAATCACTCGAGCTGTTCCTGAGCGACCGTCTCGTCATCGATTCGGTCGAGTTCGAACGAGCGGTGAGCAATGCCCGTCGAGCAGACATCGATCGACGCGCCGGCGATGCGCTGAGCGCCAGCCTCAGTGCGATCGATCTGTATCGCGGTGCCTACCTCGACGACGCGCTCGACCCTGACTGGGGGTTCAACCACCGCATGAAACTCCATCTCGATCACGTCGAGATGTGCACGCGAGCCAGCGAACTCTTGGAAGCCCGTGGCGACGTGGCGCACGCGATTGCTCTGGCGCGCCGTGCCGTCGACGCCGAACCGCTCTCCGACCGAGCACACCGAGCACTCGTCCGTGCGCTGGCGACATCTGGCGACCGCGCCGGAGCGAGGCGAGCACATGAACGGTGCCTCGAACTGCTGGCTGCTGATGGCCTCACCCCTGAAGACGAGACCATCCGCGTCGGCGCACAAGTCTGAAGCCCCCGGAAACAACTCGACCTGTGCGTTTGCGAGCGCAACGACGTTCCTAGCATGTGGTGCATGGCAACAGACACCGCTTCTCAGATCGATCTCTACTGGCGCCCCGGCTGTGGATTCTGCTCATCGCTCAGGGGACAGCTCGACAAGCTCGGAATCGAGCGCGTCGAACACAACATCTGGGACGAGCCCGCCAAGGCGTCGATCGTCCGCGAGCATGCCAATGGCAACGAGACCGTGCCGACGGTCGTCGTGGGTGGCGTCGGCATGGTCAACCCATCGCCGCGCGATCTCGCTGCACACCTCGCAGCCCATGCACCGCACCTGCTGCCCGAAGGATTCGAGGCTCCCCAGCCCGGCGCCGTCGGTCGAGCGCTCGGCAAGATCTTCCGCTGAACCACGCTTGTTTCAACCCGGTTCAACAATCCCTAGTTCGCAGCTGTGGCCGGCTCGGCTCGTGACGGCGTAACGTTCCGGCTATGACCGACACGCAACGTCACCCGGCCCTCGAGGGCACGGAGATCGTCGACTCCGTTCTCGACCTCATCGGCGAAACCCCGATGGTTCGCATGAAGCGGGTCAGCGAAGATCAAGGCATCACGAACCTGCTGGTGATGAAGCATGAAGTCACCAACCCCGGCGGCTCGTCGAAGGACCGCCCTGCGCTCGAGATGATCCTTGCAGCCGAAGCCAGTGGCGAGCTCAAACCCGGTGGAACCATCGTCGAACCCACGTCGGGCAACACCGGCGTCGGATTGGCGATCGTGGCAGCGCAGCGCGGGTACAAGTGCGTGTTCGTGATGACCACGAAGGTCGGCAAAGAAAAGGTCGACCTGTTGCGTGCGTACGGGGCCGAGGTGGTGGTTTGTGACGTTGCCGTGGCGCCGGAAGATCCCAACAGCTACTACTCCGTGGCCGAGCGCCTCACCCACGAGCTCGACGCTTTTCGTCCGAACCAGTACGCCAACCCGCACAATCCGGTGGCGCACACCAAGACCACGGGGCCGGAAATCTGGCGCCAGACCGGTGGCAAGGTCACGCACTTCATTGCGGGCGCCGGCACCTGCGGTTCACTCACTGGTACGGGCCGCTACCTCAAGGAGATGAACCCGGACATCCAGATCATCGCCGCGGACCCCGAAGCGTCGGTGTTCTCAGGTGGTTCCGGACGCCCGTATCTCGTGGAAGGCGTCGGCGAAGACTTCTTCCCTGCTGCCTACGACGCTGACCTGTGGGACCAGGTCATCCCGATCAGCGACGAGGAGAGCTTCCTCACCGCACGCTACGTGAGTGAGACCGAAGGCATCCTCATCGGCGGTTCCGGTGGCACCGCGGTCGCAGCTGCGTTGAAGGTGGCTCGCGAGGCCGACGACGATGCGTGCATCGTCGTGTTCAACCCCGACTCTGGGCGCGGCTACCTCTCGACGGTCTTCAACGAGGACTGGATGATGAACTTCGGGTTCCTCAAGGAATGCGAACAGTGCGTGGGCGCCGTCCTCGACACCCGCAACGCTTCCATCGAGAACCTCCTGTACGTCAACCCCCACCAACCGGTTCGAGACGCGATCGAAATCATGCGCGCCAACGGAGTCAGCCAGCTTCCCGTGTGCAAGAACACGCCGCCGTTTGCGAATGCGGAGGTGTCCGGGTCGGTCGACGAACTCGAACTGATGGATGTGATCCACCGAGACCCGGGTGCGATGGGCACCGAAGTGGAAAAGGTCATGAGCGCCAAGCTGCCCACGATCGGCGTTGGCCAGAAGGTCGAGCTTGCGGTGGGAATGTTGGAGACCGCTCCGGCGTTGCTGGTGCTGTCAGGTGGTCAGCCGTTGAGCGTGCTCACGCGGTCCGACCTGCTGTCCTACTTCACTGCCATCGCCACCGAAATGAACGAGACCGAATAGCACCATGACCGATCAACACGACAAGTCCGACCAAGCGTCCGGTTTGCAGGGCTTCTCCACCAGGGCCATCCACGCCGGCCAGGATCCTGACCCGGTCACAGGTGCCGTGGTCGTGCCGATCTCGCTGTCCACCACGTTTGCTCAAGACGGGGTCGGCAACCACAAGGGCTTCGAATACTCACGTTCGGGTAACCCCACCCGAACGGCAGTGGACGCCCAGATCGCCTCGCTGGAGCAGGCGCGCTACGGCATGTCCTTCGCCAGTGGCCTCGCTGCCGAAGACAACATCTTGCGCCTCCTCACACCACCCCATGCCGGCGGCAAGCGGATTCTGCTCGGCAACGATGCGTACGGCGGCACCTTCCGCCTCATTGCGAAGGTGTGGGAACCAATGGGCTTTCCGTGGACTGCCGTTGACCTCACCGACATCGACGGGCTGCGGGCGAACTGGCCAGATGACACCGGGATGATCTGGCTCGAAACGCCGACCAACCCCCTCCTCACGTGCTTCGACATCGAAGCCATCGCCTCGATTGCTCACGAGCGCGGTGCGATCGTGGTCGTGGACAACACGTTTGCCACGCCGTATCTGCAGCAGCCGATCACGCTCGGCGCCGACATCGTGGTCCATTCAGCAACGAAGTACCTCGGTGGCCACAGCGACGTGGTCGGTGGCTTCGTTGCGACCTCCAACGACGAGTACGCCGAGCGGATTGCATACACCCAGAACGCTGCCGGCGCGGTGCCCGCTCCGTTCGACAGCTACATGGTGCTGCGGGGCGTGAAGACCTTGGCGGTGCGAATGGACCGCCACTGCCAGAATGCCCGCGCCGTGGTCGACCTTCTCGTCGATCATCCCAAGATCGAGCGGGTGTTGTATCCACAGCTTCCAGACCACCCCGGCCACGCAGCCGCCGCCAAGCAGATGAGTGACTTTGGCGGAATGGTCTCGTTCCAGGTCAAAGCTGGCAAAGACGCAGCGATGCGCGTTGCCGATGCAACGTCGATCTTCACGCTCGCCGAATCCCTCGGTGCGGTGGAAAGCCTGATCGAACATCCCGGTGCGATGACCCACATGTCGGCTGCTGGCTCACCCCTCGAGGTGCCTGACAATCTCGTGCGACTGTCGGTCGGCATCGAGGACTCGTCCGACCTCGTGGACGACTTGGCTGGCGCACTCGACACGATCTGACAGACTGTCCCGATGGAAATTCTGTTTCTGCTGTTCGCCATCGTCGGGCCGGTCGTCGGCTACTTCATCGGCAAGCCGAAGGGGTATGCCGTGCTGGGAGCCGTGCTCGGCTTCTTTCTCGGCTTCATTGGCTGGATCATCATGGCGGTCATCCCCGCAAAGAAGTAACAGGACAACCGCCGACACCGTCTCGTAGACGACCGCGCATGCCATCCTGGAGCAATGTCCGAAGCCACATGGCCTGACCCCACCGCCGGTGCACACGTCGATCCGAGCGCTGGCCCCGACGCGGACGAGCATCGGCCGATCATCGTCGCAGCAAATCGTCTTCCGGTCATGCGGACCGAAGGTGGCGACTGGTCCCCCTCGCCAGGTGGGCTGGTTCGGGCGATCTACCCGATGCTCCGCGAAAGCGGTGGCACCTGGGTTGGGTGGACCGGGAACGCTGACGATGAGGCAGACCCGTTCAGCGTCGAAGGCGTGGAGCTTCATCCGGTCTTGATCACCGAGAACGAAGTCGAGCTCTACTACGAGGGCTTCTCGAACGACGCGCTCTGGCCGCTGTACCACGATGCGCTTCGAGAGTCGACGTACAGCGTCGAACAGTGGGATGCGTACACGGCGGTCAACCAGAGGTTCGCCGACACCCTTGCCGGAATCGCCCCGCCGAACGCGGTGGTGTGGGTGCACGACTATCAGCTCCAGCTCGTGCCCGGAATGTTGCGCGAGCAACGGCCAGATCTCATCATCGGCTTCTTCCTCCACATCCCGTTCCCGGGCGTCGACTTGTTCACCCGTATCCCGTGGCGCGACGAAATCGTCTCCGGCTTGCTGGGCTGCGACCTCGTCGGCTTTCAGCGTCCACGCGATGCTCAGAACTTCCTCGCCACGGTCGATCAGCTCCTCGACGTCGAGGTCGGCGAGGACACGATCCACTACCGAGGACGCATCGTCAGAGCATCTGAGTTCCCGATCTCGATCGACGTCGACGAGGTCGAAGAGATTGCCTCTGGACGAGCGACTCGCCAGCGCACGAGCCAGATCCGTGCACGCCTGGGCGACCCCGAAGTGATCATGCTCGGTGTCGACCGCCTCGACTACACGAAGGGAATCGGACTTCGGTTGAAGGCGTTTGCCCAACTCCTCGAGGACGGTCGGCTCGATCCGAGTCGCCACGTGATGGTGCAGGTGGCAACGCCGACCCGAGAGGCGGTCGAGCACTACAAGGACGAACGAGCCGAGATCGAGCGACTGGTCGGCTCGATCAACGGTCGCTTCAGCAGCCTCGGGCTCCCCGTGGTGCATTACCTGTATCAATCGCTCCCGTACGACGAGCTGGTGGCGCTGTATCGCGCCGGTGACGTGATGCTCGTCACCCCGTTTCGAGACGGCATGAACCTGGTCGCCAAGGAGTACAGCGCTGCGCATATCGACGGTGACGGGGTGCTCGTACTCTCCGAGTTCGCAGGCGCCGCCGATGAACTCACCGATGCCGTCCAGGTGAACCCACACGATGATCTCGCGCTCCAAGACGCAATCGTCGAGGCCGTGGAGATGCACCGCCACGAGCGGCGCGGCCGCATGGCCGGGCTCCGCGACCAAATCCGCAAGAGCGATGTCCAAGGATGGGCTGATCGATTTCTCTCCGAGCTCTCGCCAGTCGACGACTCGAACCGCTCGTGAGCATTCCTGTGCCATCCGACCGAACGAACACCGTTGACGCCGAGCCAGCGAAGCTCGCAGCAGAGATTGCCGCGCTGAAGCACCCTCTGCTCTTGGTGTTCGATTGCGACGGGGTGCTGGCTCCGCTCGTGGATCACGCTGATGACTCGACGCTGCTTCCCGGTGTCGGCGAGCACCTCGCGGAACTGAGCAGCGCCGACCACGTCGTCGTCGCCATCCTCTCTGGCCGTTCGCTCGACGGACTCGCCCAGTTCGACTTCGCCGATGGCGTCGAGGTGGCAGGCAGCTACGGCGGAGAGCGTCGGGGAGCATCTCCACCAACGCTCACCGACATCGAACTGCGGCGCCTCGCCCAACTCGATGCCATCGTCTCCGACGCAGCCGAGATCGCGGGTCCGGGGGCCTGGGTCGAACGCAAGCCGACGAGCGTGGTGATCCACGTTCGCGAGGCCGACCCGGAGCTCGGACGACAGGCGATCGATCTGGCTCGAAACCGCCAGCGTGAGCTCAGCGGGCACGAATGCCACGAGGGCAGCAACGTCTTGGAGTTGATGGCCCGTCCCAGTGACAAGGGCCGGGGACTCGACGAACTCCGCGAGGAGTTCGAAGCCTCAGCCACGGTCTACTTCGGCGACGACGTTCCGGACGAGGATGCGTTTGCTCAGCTCGGCGATGGCGATGTCAGCGTGAAAGTCGGTTCGGGACCGACGATCGCCATGCGACGAGTCGCCGACGCTGCCGCTGTTGCGGAACTTCTCGACGAGCTTCGCCACCTGCTCTGACCGATCAGAAAAGCGTTGATTGTCCCGCCGGAGGCGTGCGCCGGATGGCGGTCCACGGAACGTAGTTGTCCATGAAAACCCAGCTTCGACGATGAATGGCAGACGGCCCGTATCCCGCTAATGCCGCCTTGTGCACCGAGCATGGGTATCCCTTGTTCGTGTCGAAGGACCACTGCGGAAAGTGGAGTGCGTGCTCACGCATCTGACGATCCCGGACCACCTTGGCAAGAATGCTGGCCGCCGCGACGCTCAGGCATCGCAGGTCGGCCTTCACGGCGAGTTCGACCTTGGCCACTGCGGGCGACACGAAGTCCCAGGTGCCGTCGGTGACCGCTACATCCGGCACCACAGTCAACGCCGCAATCGCCCGCCGCGCAGCGAGCTTCTGCGCCGCAGACATCCCGAGTTCGTCACACTCCTGCTGCGTCGCCGACCCCGTTGCCCAGCTCACACACCACTCACCGATTCGATCGAACAGGAACTCGCGGCGTGGTTCCGACAGCAGTTTCGAGTCCCGGATACCGTTCACCCGAGTGTCGCGTGGGACGACCGCTGCGCCCACGGTCAACGGACCCGCCCAGGCACCCCGGCCGACTTCATCGATACCGACCACTGTCTCGTACCCCTGCGCCCACAGTGATTTCTCTATCTCACGGGTGGGTGCCCGCTTCTTCGATCCTGCTCGGCCAGCCATCGGTACCGGTCAGACGAAGCTGCCGCCCTCCGGATCCACGGTGATCGACAACGTCGTGCGGGCACGCTCGCGCTCGGGGGCAGGCCAGAGCGTTTCGCCCGAGGCAGCGACGCTGCGCCAGTCCGGGTCGACGTCAGGTGCTGACAGCTCGACGAGCGGCCCGGTGTCAGCCGCAGCTCGATGTTCCCACAGCACCGCCGGACGCTCGCCATGCCAACGCACAGCGAAGGACACGGTGGAATCGGGTGACGTCGGCAGGCCGTGTACCTCGAAGTTGCTCCCGAGCCAGAGGTTCGGGATTCCACCAGGAAGCAAACGCCCGCCGTCTGCCACGCGCCGTTCGATGGAACGAACAAACCGCCCAACGGAGGAGCCTCGACGAACGTCGGCAAACGAGGTGATCGCTCCCGCAGATCCAGCCGATGTGCTGATGGTTCCGTGTCGCGACGACAGCTTCTTCATCGTTCGGTCGACATCACCCGCAGCACGGTCATCACCTGCTCGCACCGCCACCAATCGACAAGCGCCGAGAGCAGCGAGTGCATCAGCGACGTCGTCGTCTCCAGCGCCACGTCGGCCAGCCTGCTTTGCCACCTGCCCTGCGGGCTCGACGATGTCGACCATCCACGCCTCCGCTGAGTCTCCGCATCGCACGAGCTCGGCAACGTCGAGCAAGAAGCCGACTGGATCCTCTGCAGCATCGACCGGGCCTTCGAGGAGAAGATCGCAACGCGCAGCGATCAGTGCTTCCACCAAACGTTCATCGGGCAACACGAGTCGACTGGCCTGCTCCACCACGCGTAGCCAGCCGCTCACAACCGCCGAAGCCGGCGGCACTGCGGCTAGCGACTGCGGTGCCGCTCCGCCCGGGAATGCAACGGCAACCCGCACGACGGCTCGATGCCCGACCGGTAACACGATGGCCCCCTCGGGAAGCTCGATCCCTTGGATCGGCACGTCCGCAGGCGGCCGATCGGTTGTGACATCAGCGCCACTCAGCGCCACGGCAAACGGCATCGGCGACTCGTTCTCGAACTCGACGATCACATTGCCGTCACCGTTCGGAACCGCCCACACTCGCTGGACCGCATCGCCGTCGGGAATCCGCATCCGGGTTTCGATCACCGGGGTTCCTTCGATCCGGACCTGACGGATGGTTGGTTCCTCCGACGGCACGTGCCAGCGGTCGTCTGCTGCGACGAACCAATCCAGCGTTTGCGGACGCTCCTGACCCCACGAAACGACCGAGCCCCAGGGACTCACCGTCCAGCGTGCGAATTGGCCCGTGGACCCGATCGTGACGCCGGCAAGCGGCTCCTCGACTTCTGCACTGGAGTCCGGGGATGTCGCCGCGTCACGCACCGCAGCAGTCAACCAGCGACAGCCCCCGATCGACCCAATCCGTCGGGTCAGTCGTGTTCGCTCTTGGCATCACGGTCCATCAAGGCAGTCAATGCGTCCTTTGCGGACCGACCCTCATGGCAGACCGCAACGACCTGCTCAGCAATCGGCATCTCCACGCCTGCCTGCGCCGCAAGCGTCAGCACACTCGGACACGACTTGACGCCTTCGGCGACCATGTTCATCGAGGACACGATTTCTTCGATCGTCTCGCCCTTGCCGAGCCGGAGCCCGACGGTGTTGTTGCGGCTCTGAGTCGACGAGCAGGTGGCGATGAGATCGCCCATCCCGGCCAATCCGGCGAAGGTGGCAGGGTCCCCACCGAGCTCTTCACCCAGCCGCGTCATCTCGGCCAAGCCCCGAGTGATGAGCGTGGCTCGCGTGTTGTCGCCGAACCCCATACCTTGAGCCATGCCCGATGCAATGGCAATGACGTTCTTCACCACCCCAGCCACCTCGCAGCCAACAACATCGGGGTTCGTGTAGACCCGAAGCGACGGCCGCGAGAACAAGCGCTGCAGTTCGGCTGCGATCCGGTGGTCGTCGATCGCCACGACGCTCGCTGCGGGTTGACCGCCGATGATCTCCTTTGCGAGGTTCGGACCCGTCAACACCGCAACGGGGTGACCGGGCATCTCCTCTTCGGTCACTTCGCTCATCCTGCGCTGCGTGTCGCGCTCGAGGCCTTTCGACAGCGTCACGACGGGCACCCATGCACGCAAATGTGCAGCGACGTCACGGGCCACCTCGCGGTAGCCGTGGGACGGCACCGCCATGACAATGACGTCTGCCTGACTCACGATCTGCTCGAGGTCACTCGTGGCTCGAAGTACCTCCGGCAACGCAAACGACGGGAGGTAGGACGAGTTCGTGTGCTCCTCGTTGATTTCTGCTGCGAGCGCCTCTCGGCGCGCCCAGAGCTGAGTGGATGCATTCGCACTGGTCATCGCCGCGACCGTCGTCCCCCACGACCCAGCGCCGATCACGCCGACTTGGATTTCCTTACCCATGGTGTGTCTCCCGATCCCTCGTCACTCCGACGAACAACGCCGACCGTAGCTCCTTGCCCGAACGCCCGTGGCCGCGGAGCGCGGGCGAGCAACACCCGATGCGCACGATCGGTTCCGTTGCGCTCGCATTCCAGATCGCGGACTCACCTTCCTACACTTGCGTCGGTGAACCTTGCCGTCCTCGTGCCCGTCAAGGCGTTCACTGCGGCCAAGAGCCGTCTCGCTCGTGTGTTGTCGCCAGACGAACGACGCCGTCTGGCCAGGTGGCTTGCAGAAGGCGTGATTGCCGCAACCCAAGGAACTCCCGTCTTCGTGGTGTGCGACGACGCCGAGGTCCAGCGTTGGGCCGAGGCCTGCGGCGCCACCGCGCTCTGGACGGCCGAGTTGGGACTCAACGGCGCCGTTGACGACGGCCTTGCCGTCTTGCGTCGACGAGGTTTCGAACACGTCATTGTCAGCCACGCCGACCTTCCGCTGCCGGGCCGCCTGCTCGGGGTCGCCCGCCGCGACACTGCGACGTTCGTTCCCGATCCAAACAGCGATGGCACGAACGTCATGTCGTTTCCGCTCCCGGCGGCAACTGAACCGATGAACGTGACAGCGTCCTACGGCTCGCGGTCCTTCGAGCGTCATCGCGATACTGCTACAGCCGCCGGACTCTCCATCGAAGTCCGTCGCGACCCCGAACTGTCGCTCGACCTCGATACACCCCACGATCTCACCCATCCCCTGCTCCGAGAGGTTCTTCCGACATGGCTGCCAACGATCCAGGTCAACCCCTACACCCATCCGCCAGCACTGCCTCGGAGATGAGCGAATGGTCGCGCAACCTCTCGACACCATCGTCGGCGTTGGCGATCGGTGCTCACCCTGACGATGTCGAGTTCGGTTGCGGCGGCGTCTTGGCCAAGTGGGCGGCCGACGGCTGCACCATTCACCACCTCGTGTGTACGGACGGTTCGAAGGGGACCTGGGATGGCGACGCTGATGTTGCTGCGCTGGCGGCACGTCGCCAACTCGAACAACGTGAGGCCGCCCGGCGTCTCGGCGGCCCGCGAGCTGGAGAGGTGAGGTTTCTCGAGTACGTCGACGGCGAACTCGAGAGCGGCCTGTCACAGCGAGGACGGGTTGCTCTGGTGATTCGCGAGCTGCGTCCATCGGTCGTGCTCGGGCACGACCCTTGGAAGCGGTACCGACTCCACCCCGATCATCGTCACGCTGGGCTGTTGGCGTGTGAGGGAATCGTGGCTGCGCGCGATCCGCACTTCTTCAAGGAGCATCCGGTCGACCACCACCGGCCTGACGCGTTGCTCTTGTGGGAAGCAGACGAACCTGATCACATCGAAGACGTCTCTTCCTTCGTGGACACGAAACTCGACGCGCTCCTGGCGCACGACAGTCAGTTCGAGTCGACGATGAAAGCGGTCGACGACGCCGAGTTGGACACGTTCCGAGATCGCATTCGCGGCCGGCTGGGGGAACTGGGTGCGCCGCACGGCATCGCCGCCGGCGAGGTGTTCAAGCTCATCACCAGCTTGTGAGAACACCGCCACCACGCTGAAAAGCAGAGCAGGCGACGACCCGAAGGTCGCCGCCCGCTCATCATGTTCACGTGCCCCGAGGGCGCTGGAATCAGCGCTTCGTGGACTTCTTGGCAACAGCCTTCTTGGCTGCGGCCTTCTTCTTCGCTGGCGCCTTCTTGGCAGCAGCCTTCTTCTTGGCCGGGCTCTTCTTCGCCACAGCCTTCTTGGCTGCGGCCTTCTTCTTCGCCGGCGCCTTCTTGGCAACAGCCTGCTTGGCTGCGGCCTTCTTCTTGGCGGGGGCCTTCTTTGCTGCAGCCTTCTTGGCTGGACGCTTCGGAGCCATCAGGTCACTTCTTCTTCTTGCCGTTGAGGGCTTCCTTGAGCGCTGAGCTCGACGAGAACTTCATGGCCGTCGAGGCTGCGATCTTCACGGGCGCACCGGTCTGGGGGTTGCGGCCCGTGCGGGCGCTGCGCTGCGTGGTGCTGAAGCTGCCGAAGCCCGGCCATGCGACCTTGTCGCCAGCCTTCGCGGTCTTCACGACGTGATCGAAGAACGCTCCGATGGTGCGCTCGGCGTCGGCCTTGGACACGCCAGCGGCGTCTGCGACTGCGTCGATCATTTCTGCTTTGGTTGCCATGTTTGGAACCCTTTCGTGGATTGAGGCTGTAACTGTTCATTCCGGCAAGTGCCGGAGTCAAGCGACCCTGAGGGGCCGAATGACAACCATGTGACTTGCAAACCCCCCTACAACGCAACCCCACATCTCATTGCAAATGCAACAACTACGGCGAACGAGCTTTGCGCTGCTTGCCTCCGGCGCGAGCTCAACGGTTCGACGGCATGTCGATTCGCTGGACGACAAGGCCACCTGAGACCGTTCTGTCAACGAGTGAACCCGGACCGCACACACCGACGCCACTCACCATCGACGGCGTCGACCAACCACCCTCACCCGGCGGACAGCACGGGGACCGAAGCCGCAAACGGCCAGCTCAGCGGCCCAATCGCGCGGCATCCACGCCGACGACGCACCCGCGGGACACACTGACCTTCGTTGAGTACGCACCCCGTTCCAACCAACCGAACCCAACCTGATCAGGAGTGATCTTGGCCGACCTGCTTGCCTCCCCCGCCCCGCTCGCCCACCCTGCGAGCACGCAGCCAGTGCAGGCGGGTGATCAGGTCGGCGGTTCCGAGCAAGACCGGCGCACGCGCCTCGTCCTCGACACCTCCGTGCTCATTGCGGATCCGATGTGCGTGCTCGAGTTCCACGACGTCGACGTGATCGTCCCGCTCACCGTCGTGGAAGAACTCGACGGCCTCAAGACCCGCTCAGATGATGTTGGACGAGCTGCGCGCACGGCGCTCCGCACCCTCGAGGATCTCCGGGTCCGCCACGGCGGCTCGCTTGCGCAGCCGGTTGCGACCGGCACGGGGTCAGCAACGTTGCAGATCGAGATCAACAACATCCGCAAGCATCTACTCGTCGAGCACGGCCTCGACCCGACCATCGCCGACAACCGGATCATCGGCGCAGCGATCGGACAGTCCGACTTCGGGCCGACCACCATGGTCAGCAACGACGCGGCGTTGCGCATCAAAGCGGCTCATCTCGGCGTGCAAGCCATCGCCCACGCTCCTGGCCGCGCCGGTGAACCCATTGCAGCAATCGGCTGGACCACGATCGAGGCGACGTATGAGAGCGTCGATTGTCTGTACGCCGCTGGTGCGTTGGCGTGCGACGCCATCAGCGCAGACCGGTCGCCGCGGCCCAAGGAGAACGAGTTCGCTGTCTTGCGCTGCGGTTCACAGTCGGCGCTGACGCGCACCGTCGGCGACGAGTACGTGCTCCTCCCCCACACCCCACCCGAACCGTGGGGGCTGCGCCCGCGCAACAAAGAGCAACGTTTCGCGCTGGAACTCCTCCTCGACCCCGACATCTCGGTGATCGCACTCGACGGTCACGCCGGAACCGGCAAGACCCTGCTGGCCATCGCCGCCGGCCTCGAGATGGTCGTCGAGCAGCAGCGGTACGAACGGATGGCGATTTACCGCCCGCTCGTGCCGGTCGGACGCGCCGACATCGGCTTTCTCCCTGGGGGGCTCGACGAGAAGCTCGACCCGTGGATGTCCGCGATCCACGACGCGATCGTTGCGCTCACCGACCACGGCAACAGCCACGATGCGCGCCGGCTGATCGATGAGCTCACCGAGCGTGATCAACTGTCCCTCGAATCGGTGACGTTCCTCCGAGGCCGCTCTCTCCAACATCAGATCGTCGTGATCGACGAGGCGCAGAATCTCGAACCCACCACACTGCGCACGATCCTCACCCGGGTCGGCAACGGCACCAAAGTGATCTTCACGGGTGACACGACCCAGATCGATGCGCCGTACCTCGGTGAGGCAAACAACGCACTCAGCGTGCTGTCCGCGGCGTTTGCCGACCAGCGATGCTTCGGCCACATCACCCTCACTGCCTGCGAACGCAGTGACGTGGCGAGCCTTGCCGCCGAACTTCTGTAGCCCCAGCGCACCTCCTTCACGAACGTTCGACCGAGCTCGACAGACCCCGTGACGGTCGTCCCATTCGCTTGCCAATCCGACGATTTTCATTTAGTGTTAAATGAGACAGATCGTCCGCCCGACTCGATCACTTCGGTTTCCCTACAGGGCAAGGAGAGCAATGGCCATCATCGGATTCGAAACAGACGGAGGAGACGCTCCAGCCGTCAACCCGAACTGGCGAGACGATGCTGCGTGTAAAGGCAACACGATTCTGTTCTTTGCAAAGAAGGCCGAGCGGCCTCAAGCCCGGGCCCGTCGAGAAGCAAAGGCACAAAGCCTGTGTGACGCCTGCCCGGTGGCCGAACCTTGTCGGGACTTCGCCCGATCGAATCATGAGTACGGGTTCTGGGCGGGCGAGTCCGAAGAGGATCGTCATCTTCTCGGGTTCACCGTGTCGGCACCGATCGGCATCCGCGCTCGTCATCATCAAAGCGCTTCCTGATCACGGCCCCACCCGCTGGGTCTGAGCGCCGCGGTGACTGAGGTACCCCCTGTCTAAGGTGATCTCATGGCCTTGCCCCGCTTCGCGGTCGTCGACCTCGAAACGACCGGTCTCGACACCGAGCGACATCGCGTCCTGCAGGTCGCCATGGTGACCGTCGATGCCAGCGGCGCCGTGCTGGACGAGTGGGACAGCTTCGTCAGGCTCAAATGGCCGCTCTCGCGCGTTGGCCCGACCGACATCCACGGCATCACCCGGTCGATGCTCAGAGGCGCACCGCGACTCGAGTCCGTGGTCAACGAACTCACCGACCGGCTTGGCGACTCGATGTTCGTCGCCCACAACGCGCGTTTCGACGGTGCATTCCTCGTTCGAGCGGCCAAACAGCACGGGCTGGCAACGGAGCGCACTGCTCGGCTCGAGCAACGACTGTGCACGTTGCGCATGTCGCGTCGACTCGACCCCGACCGACAGCGTTCCCACCGACTGATGGATGTCTGCGAACGTTATGGCGTGGTGTTGGACCGTCCGCACGAGGCTCTGTCAGACGCACACGCCACCGCCGCGGTTCTTCCCCACTTGCTTCGGGCGCACGGGGTCACGCAGTTCAGTGATCTGGCCGGATTTCTCGACCGGGCACCGAACCCCGGCTGAGCGGTTCGGGCCACAGAAGCGTTCACCAGTTCAGCCGTAGTTTGCAAGGATCCGACGAGCAAGCGCCGCTGCGCGTTGCTCGATGTCGGGAGCCTCGAGCACGGCGGCGTTTGGCCCCAGACGCACCAGCAGTCGATCCAACCAGCGTTCGCTCGCCACGGCCAGCGTCACGTCGACCGCCCCGGACGCTGCTGGACGCTTGCGAATCACCACCGGCTCGACCGATTCCGTCGGGTAGCGATCGATGATCCAGTGCGCAGCGGGCAGCAATCGCAATGTCACCCTCGGAATCTCACGATCCGAGAAGAATGCGTCAGGCGCCGAGGCATCGACGTCGACATCGTGCAGGTCGCCGGTCGGTTCGACCCGCTCGATCCGATCGATGCGAAATGTTCGACGCTCGTTGGAACGATCGTCATCCGCCACGAGATACCAGTTGCCGGCATCGGTGAAAACGTGTCGCGGGATGACGCTGCGTGTGCTGATCTCGCCGCGACTTGGCGAGAAGTAGTCGATTTCCAAGCCCGCGCCCTCCCCCACCGCTACAACGAGCGTGTCGACGAACCCCGGGCGCTCCAGATCGACTGCGACACCCGACGCGACGTCGCTTCCGGCGTCGACTCCCGCTCTGCCGAGAGCGATCGTGAGTTTGTCGAGACCGCGCGCGAGCGGCCCCTCGGGGTCGGCGCCCGGCAACTCCATGGCCAAACGAGCCGCCGCGAGCAGCGCGAATCCTTCGGGAGCCGTCAGTGCGAGCGGGCGGGTGAACAACCGCGGTACGCCGACCAGCACCATGCCGTCATCGACGAACACGTCGATCATCTCATCGACATATGGCGGCAATCCACACATCGCGACCAGTTCGAGATCCTTCGTGACCTGCGCCTGCGTCATGCCGAAACGGCTCGCCACCTCTGCCAACGGAACTTCACCGGACTCCATGAGCCACGGAAGCATCACGAGCAGTTGGCGCAGTCGATCCTGAGCGTTTCGGGGACCTGCAGACCCGGCGGCCGACCTCATCAGCTCGGCTCCGTTGCGGCAACAGCACGCAACCAGGACACGACCTCGGCACGGACTCCCGGGGGGCCGAGCACCTCGGCATGCTCCACGAGGCCGATGACCCACGAGCGAAACGCATCCTGATTCGTGGCGGGAACAGTGACCTCGATCGTCCCGTCACCGTGACGCCGGGTGACGCGATCAGCACCCAGTTCGCGCTCGATCGCCGGTGCTCGCAACGGACCGATCCGCACGGTTGCGTCGATTGCATCGCTCGATGCGTGGCCAATCTGCTTCGGGTCGGCTGGGAACGCCGTTCGCGGATCGAAGTCCACGGGGCGCTCGAACGCCCCAGCCTCACCCGATTCGAGCGCCGTCTCGATCCGGTCGACCCGGAACGTTCGCTTGGCCTCGCGCAACCGGTCGTGCCCCACGAGGTACCAGAACCCACCGCGCAGCAACACACCCCACGGCTCGACCTCACGCCGTTCGCCTCGGTAGTCAAAACTCACGACCGACCGCGCCGCCACCGCGGCGCGGATCGTCGGCAGCTCCGGCCGATCGGGCAGCACGGCCGATACCGCGAGCCGGTCGGCACCATCGGCAACACCCCCGAGCTTCAAAATGGCGTCAGAACCAACCTGGGAGTCCGTACGCACCGTGGCGACGGCCACCTGGAGCGCACGCATTTCGTCTGGGGCCAGGTCGAGGTCAGCGAGCTCGTACGCACGGCGATCGATCCGATACAGGCCCTGTCCAGCGAATTCGTCGCCGACCCTCACTTCCATCTCGATCGGCACGCCGATCTCCCGCAGCGCTTGCTTGTCACGCTCGAACGCCTGGCGGCGCGAGCGGTCGTCATCTGGATACTGACCGGCCATGGCAAGGCTGATATCGGTGAGCGACAGCGGCACCTTGGTCTCCAAGAGCACGGCAAGCAGGTTCGTCAAACGCTCCACCCGATCTGCCACGCCGCAAGGATACGGGTACGGCTTCTTCGAGATCCTCCTCGCCTACATTCTCTTGCCGGTCAGCGTCCTGCTGACCAGGAACATCGGCGGTAGCGCTGATCACACCATCTCCGTCAGGGCCTGACCGATTCCGCTCGTAGAATCGACGATGTGCCCACCCCACTGCTTCGTGTCGACAACTTGCACGTACGCAACACACACGAGCACCACGTTGACCAGCGGGTGCTCCGGGGTGCGGACTTCACCGTACGCTCGGGAGAGCTCCACGTGATCTACGCGCCCGGCCACACCACATCGAGCTTCGGTGCGGCGCTTTTGGGTCATCCTCGGTACCGGGTGATCAATGGTTCCATCGTGTTCGACGGCGATGACATCACCATGTGGCCGACCAATGAGCGGGCCAAGGCGGGCCTGCTCTTCGCTGCTGCGCATCCCCAGCCCGTGCCCGGCATCTCGGTCGTCCAACTCCTGCAGCAGGCCCTGTCCACCGCTGGCTCGAATGCCACATCGGTGCTGGAGGTACGCCAGGCAACCCTGCAGGCAATGCAACGCCTCGCGGTCGACCCTTCCATGATCGACCAGCCCCTGGATCACCACATGTCGAGTCACCGCCGACATCAACTCGAGTTGACTCAGTTGGCGGTGCTGCAGCCCACCGTCGCAATCGTCGAAACAGACGCCAGCACCGACTTCGCCATGCTTCGTAGCGCACTCGACGGCCTGGACGGTGGTGTGATCATCACCGACCAGCAACCACCGATCACCGGTCTCGAATTCACGCATGTCCACCGCCTCATCGATGGTCGGATCACACCATTTGGTACGCCAACCCTCACCAGACACGACGACCGGGATCGATTCGCATCGCTCCAGGCCGCAGGAACGAGCTGACCATGTACGACGCCAACGCAGTCCGCAAGGACTTCCCGCTGCTCAGCGATCGCACGATCGACGATGAGCGGCTGGTCTATCTCGACTCTGGAAACACCTCGCACAAACCGCGTCAGGTCATCGATGCCATGACCTCGTTCATGGAGACCTCCTACGCACCGATCAATCGCAGCTCGTACCGTCTGGCTGGCGAGGCAACCGAGGCGTACGAAGCCGGTCGAATCGCGATCGCTCGCCTGATCAATGCTGGATCGCCCGACGAAGTGGTGTTCACCAAGAATGCCAGCGAGTCGATGAATCTCATCGCGATGGCGTGGGGCCGAGCGAACCTGGCCGCAGGCGACGTCGTGGTCCTGACCCAGATGGAGCACCACGCGAACATCGTCCCCTGGCAGATGTTGATGCAGGAGCGCGGTATCGAACTGCGCTGGATCGGCCTCACCCCGGACGGCCAGCTGGATCTGTCGAACCTCGACGAGCTCCTCCATGGGGCGAAGGTCCTGTCGTTCACGGCAATGAGCAACGTTCTGGGCACCATTCCGCCGACGAAACAACTGTGCGCTGCAGCGCATGCGGTCGGTGCGCTTGCCGTGGTCGATGCATGCCAGTTCGTTCCACACAACGTCACCGATGTGCAGGACTGGGATGCCGACCTCGTTGCGTTCTCGAGCCACAAGATGTGCGGGCCCACCGGCATCGGAATGCTGTGGGGGAAGATGGAAATCCTCGAAGCAATGCCTCCGTTCATGGGTGGCGGCAACATGATCGACACCGTGACCTTCGACGGATTCACGACTGCGCCCGTCCCCGCGAAGTTCGAACCCGGCACGCCACCGATCGCGGAAGCCGTGGGGCTCGCAGCAGCAGTCGAGTTCCTCGAAGGCATCGGCATGGCGAACATCCGTCAGCACGAGATGGCGCTCACCCGCTATGCACTCGACACGCTCAACAACCGCTTCGGTGATGAGATCCAGATCTACGGTCCCGACAACGTCGAGGTCCGAGGGGGTGTGTTCAGCTTCGAATTCCGCGACCTGCACCCCCACGACGTCAGCCAGGTGCTCGACGAACGCAACGTGTGCGTTCGCGCCGGGCACCACTGTGCAAAGCCACTCATGCAGACGCTGGGCGTGAACGCCACGACCCGCGCCAGCGTCTATCTCTACAACGACGAAGCCGACATCGATGCGCTGGCCGACGGCCTCGACGGCGCCAGCGATATCTTCGGTTTCTGACAAGGACACCGGGAGCTACCACTCATGTCAGGACTCGAAGATCTCTACCGTGAGATCATTCTCGATCACTACCGAACGCCACGCAATCGCGGCGAACTCGAACCGCCCGCCATCAAGGTGGATGGGCACAACCCGCTCTGCGGAGACGAGATCACCGTGTATCTCGCTGTCGACCAGGCGGACAGCGGTGACATCGATGATGCGGTGGTGACCGACATCAAGATCGGCGGCCAGGGATGTTCGATCTCCCAGTCGTCGGCGTCGATGATGACCAAGGCGGTGATCGGCAAGCCGATCCGGGAGATCAACGCCGTGATGCGCCGCTTCAAGTCGATGATGGGCGTCGACGGCATCGACCTCTCCGAAGCCGATGAAGCACTCGACCTCGACGAACTCGAAGCACTGCAGGGCGTGGTGAAGTTTCCAGTACGTATCAAGTGTGCGGTGCTGTCGTGGAACACGCTCGCCAACGCCATCAGCGAAGCCGCTGCCGGCACTGACAGCGCGTGAGTTCTTCGCTCCCCGACGACATCGCCGAAGCCAGAATTCGTCTCGGGACCGCGTATCGGCGCCTCGGGCATGCGGTGGCGGGGCGCCACATCGACGCTGCCGGGCTCGACGTCGCCGCCCAGGCACTCGACGAACTTCGCTCCTCGATCGAAGCCGGCGAACCTCGCCAACGGTCGATCGAACGACCATCAGGGGATTGGGGGCCAGCACCGGCTGACGGCGAATTGATGTTCTCCTTTGACGAGCGGCCCATCTCTGGCCGCGCCGCCCCGTACGGTCTCGACCTGACCGTCGTGCGCGAGGGAGACGAAGCCGTTGGCCGTGTGACGCTTGGAGCGGCGCATGAGGGAGCTCCGGGGCGCAGCCATGGCGGCATCGTGTCGGCGCTCTTCGACGACGTCTTCGGGTTCGTCCTCACCATCGTTGGCCAGGCAGCATTCACCGGCACGCTCACGATCCGCTACGAACAGGGCGTGCCGATCGGAGTTCCGCTCGAGTGCCGCGTCAGGATGGATCGCATCGACGGCCGAAAGATCTTCATGTCGGGCGAGCTGAGCACCGTTGGCTCCGAGCCCCAGGTGGTCACTCGGGCAACCGCGATCTTCATCTCGATTCCCGTGTCAACGTTTGGAGCCGGGGCTCGGCCCTGAGCCTGTGGTCGGCTCGCTCCGCGGGCGAACTCGAACGTGTCCGATGACACGAAGAATCTGACCGGTCGATTAGTTTTCGTCGATGGCTGACACCACGGTTTCTCACAGCGCATCGATTCCCCACAACGTCGACGAAATCGATGTCGGCTGGCTGAACACCGTCCTCGGCAAAGAGTTCGGCACCATCGAGTCGATGGCCTTGGAACACTTTGCCGAAGGCGTCGGCATCTTGGGTGAACTGGCACGGATCACGCTCACGTACGCCGCCGGCGAGTCCGGCCCGGCCACGCTGATCGCAAAGTGCCCGTCAGCGTCGGAGGAGAATCACTTCCTTGCGATTGCGATGGGCTTCTACATCCGGGAAGTGAACTTCTATCGCGAGGTCGCTGGCGACCTCGATGTCCGGGTGCCTCGTGCGTACCACGCCGATACCTCCGACACCGGGGTGCCATTCGTGCTCCTCATCGAGGAAATCGCCGGAGCGACCACCCCCGACCAACTCAGCGGCATCAGCGTTGCCGAGGCCACCAAGATCATCTCGGCAATCGTGCCGTTGCACGTACAGTTCTGGGGCAAGGCTGCCGAACTCGAGGCGCTGACGTGGCTTCCACCGATGAACAACGACCTGTACAAGGGTGGTCAGCCGCTCGGCGTCGCCCTGTTCCCACAGTTCGCCGAGCACTACGGCAACCACATCTCCGCCGACGACATGGCGCGTATCGGGGTGTCGTGCGAGCGATATGCCGAACTCTTGGACTACACGACGACCGTGGGAGCGCCGACGATGACCCACACCGATTGTCGAGCAGAGAACTACCTGTTCGGTGGGAGAGAGGGCGACGACGCCGTGACGGTCATCGACTTCCAGTTGTCGACGCGCCACATCGGCATGTGGGACGTGACGAATCTCATCGCAGGATCCATGACCACCGAACTCCGACGAGCGCACGAACACGAGATCATCCAGGGCTACGTCGACCAGATCACGGCACACGGCATCGACTACTCGATGGAACAGGCGATGATGGAGTACCGGGTGTGTCTGCTGCAGCAGTGCCCGGCACAGGTGATCACCAGCGACCTTGCGGGCGGAAACGATCGTGGCGCCGACCTGCTCGAGCAACTGCACCTGCGGCCGCTCTACGCAGCAATCGACAACAACGCGCTCGACGTCCTCGACAACTTCTGACCACAGTGAAGAAGTGCCAGGCACTTCATCACTGGTGCTCGTCGCCGGGGCCAGCCGACCGGCACCGGCCGAACGAGTTGGCTACTTCGACACGCGTGCGAGATCACAGACGGTGCCGCCGCTGGCACGGACGAGGTCGTCGGGAGCGATTGGAAACACGTCATTCCAGGTTCCAGCCGCAGCCCAGACCTCGTCGTACTGCAGCAAGTCAGGGTCGATGAACACGCGGAGTTGATGGTCATGGCCGAACGGAGGCACCCCACCGATCGGGTAACCGGTGGACGTGCGAACAGCGTCCGCATCGACTCGCTTGCACTTTGCGGCGCCCGCTTCCGCGGCCAGCTTCTTCTCATCGAGCTGGTTCGAACCGCTCACGTACGCCAGCACCAACTCGAGCTCGGTGGAGCTTTCGGCGCGAGCGACCCCGAAGATCAAGCTCTTCACGATCTGGCCGACCGAGACGCCAACGGCGTCAGCTGCGTCTTGGGCTGTCTTTGCTCCCTGTGGGTACGACTGCGGCACCACCTCGACACCGAGCCCACGCCCCGCCTCGATCACCTTCACGACATTGCGGTGCAGTTCCACAGACACAGCACCAGTCTGGCGCGAACCGAACCCCAGACGGTCGAACCTGGTTGCTGCAGACGAGGTTCCGATGTTCGAACCTGGTCGCAGAATCCGCAGTTGTCAGGGAAGCAATTGTCAGGGTGGCAGTTGTCAGGGTGATGGTGGTCGTGATGCCGAGCCGGCAGTCGACAACACGAGGGTTCCCACGACGCACAGCACTGCGGCTGTGAGGTACGGCACCCGGTACGAACCGAACACGTCGAACAACCATCCGATCAACAGCGGCCCACCCGCCACTCCGACGATGCCGATCGCCTGGGAGCGCCCAAAGATCGTCGGGTAGTCGCGCACGCCGAATCGTTCGGCCATCAGCAACGGTTGCATCATCAAGAGATTCCCGATGGTCATCCCGAACAAGACGATCGACGCGAAGATCAACACCGTTGACGTCGACAACCCGATTCCGACGAGCGCAACCGCCTGCATCCCGGCGAGCACCACGGTGAAACGCATCATCGCGACGCTGGCAACGAGACGTCCCCCGATCAACCTGGCAATGACGGATGTGGCTGCCAAGGTCGTGATGGCGAACTGCGCCGTCCGTTCGTCGGTCCGGTCTTCGACCAGCTTCACCAGTTGCTGGATTCCGCCGACCTGAGTTCCGAGCGCCAGCACGTACCCGAACGTCACCGCCCGGTAGAAGCGGGTCAAAAAGGCCGCCGATGCCAGGTCGCCTGTGGCCGCTGGAGCAGGCGCCCCCTGCTCCAATCGGGCGCCGTCTGGAGCGAACCCGTCGGCCACCGGATCTGGCCGGATCAGCAGTAGCGCAACCGGAACGATTCCCCCAGCCATCAGCAGCCCGAGCCAGGGGGTCGTGCTGGAAAGCCCGGCGGAGTCGATGAAGCGCTTCGCGAATGGCGTGATCACGATGCCTCCGACCGAGAGCCCGGTCGAGGCAACCGACAGCGCCACGGATCGCTTGACGTGGAACCAACGAGTCACCACCGTCGTCGTGGGAACCAATCCGCACAGCCCGTAACCGACGGCAAACATTGCATAGGTGGCGTACAACTGCCACTGTGACGTGACTTGGCCAATCGCCGCCAACGACGCTCCTGCGAGTATCGCTCCCCCGGCAATCACGTATCGCACGTCGAAGCGTTCGATCAGCCGAGCAGCGACCAGCCCGACCAACCCGCCGACGATGAAGAAGATCGTGGTGGCAAACGAGATGCTGCCGAGCGCCCAACCTCGCTCTTTGCTGAACGCGTTGAGATACACAGCGAGCCCGTAGAAGGCGAGTCCCGAGTTGATCAGCAGCACCAAAAAGCAGCCGGTGACGACGCGCCAACCGGGGAACGAACGCATCGACGGCGCTCCGTCGGCAGCGTCGGGAAGCGGTGTCACGAACGCAGCGCGTCGATGCGTGCCGCCATGGTGCGGTCGAAGTCGGTCACGACGTTTCCTTCGTCATGCGTGGTGAGCACGATGGTCACTCGGTTGTAGACGTTCGACCATTCAGGGTGATGGTTGAGTTCCTCCGCAATGAAGGCAACCCGCGTCATGAACGCAAACGCTTCGGTGAAGCTCGAGAACTCGAAGGTCTGTGAAAGTGCTCCGTCGGCTTCATTCCATTGGTTCGACATGGCTTGAACCTATTGCTCGAGGCGCCGGGTGCGCCAAGTTCGCAGTCGTGTCAGCTCCCGCGCTTGAAAATGCGCTTCATGAATCCTGGCTTCTTGGCGTTTCGTTCCGCCTCGACCTCGGCCATCACATCAGACCCAATGGCGTTCACGATGTCTTCGGCAGCATCGAGCACCGCTGCGGCCGAACCGTCATCCAAACCTGCGGGCTCAGGCGGCGTCGCGCCGATGGTGAGCGTCCCATGGGTCCATGCGACATCTGCGAGTCGCCGCTCGTACTTCGAGCAGTTCTCCGGGCACCTCCACGGCGCATCAGGAGCCAGATCCAAGTTGCACTTGCGGACCGTGTCCCCGTTTGGGTACGACCGAGACTCGAACTGCTTGCACTCCGTCCGCATCGGCATGATGCCACGCTACTCCGACCGAGCTCCTCCGAATCGGCGCCAGGATGCGATTTCCCGGCTCGACAACCCAAGGAATCGCAGCAAGACGATTGGGTCCGTACGCTCCAGTGGTGAGCAGGATCTTCGAAGAACTCGACCGCCAGGCCACACCGATTGGCGAGATCAGCCTGCGGCGCCGCCTGGAGCCGACACTCCAGGTCGACCTCTTCGAGGTGAAGATCGGCGAGGACGGGCTGATGTCGAGCCTCATCACCGACGGCGAGGAAGCAGTCTCGACGCTGGGCCTCGCTGCGACTGCCAACCAGTCGCTCGATGTGGTCGTGGGCGGCCTCGGCCTCGGGTACACCGCACAGACTGCGCTCGATGATCCACGTGTCCGGTCGCTGCGAGTTGTCGACGCACTGGCGCCAGTGATCGATTGGCACGAGCGTCATCTCGTCCCCCTCGGGGAATCCCTCACCAGCGACCCCCGTTGTGACCTCATCCTCGGTGACTTCTTCGAACTGGCAGCGAACGGCTTCGAGTTGGGTGGGAACGCTCCATCGACGTTCGACGCAATCCTGCTCGACATCGACCACTCGCCACGCCACCTCCTCGACCCGAAGAACGCTGCGTTCTACGAGGAGCGGGGCACACGGCTGCTCGCTTCGTACCTGAAGCCCGGCGGGGTCTTCTCGCTCTGGTCGAACGACGAGCCCGACGACGACTACCTCTCGGTGCTCCAGAACTCGTTCGGTCAGGCAAGCGCCGAGATCGTCACGTTCCCGAACCCGCTCACCGGCAACCTCACCAGCAGCACGATCTACGTTGCGACGGTCTGAGCCCGCTCGAGCTCGCAACCGCTATCCAACGGCTCCGGCCACCTGAAGGTCGACGAGACGAGACCATTCGACGGCGTACTCGATTGGAAGCGAAGCGGTCACCGGCGCGATGAATCCGTTCACGACCGCAGCAACCGCCTGCTGCGAACTCAAGCCGCGCGACATGAGGTAGAACCGCTGCTCGTCTGCGATGGAGGTGACCGTGGTGCTGTGATCAATGCGGCCACCCGATGCGCCCAGAACCGAGATGGGCCCGACGTCGGCCGTCTCGTTCGCGCCGAGCGAGAGAACGTCGTACGCCACGTTGCTCCTCACCCCGTTCGCTCCGTCGGCCACGTGCACCACTGCAGCCGAGTTGCTGATTTCACCACCGTTGGAGATCGACTTCGACACAATCGTCGACACGGTCCCAGCAGCCTCGTGCCGCACCTCCACACCAACGTCTTGTCGCTGCCCCAGGCCCGCGTATGCGACCGAGAGGACGTTGCAGGTCGCACCGTTGCCCACGAGGTCGACTGCAGGGCCGCGCACCGTGCGATTGGATCCGAGCGTGGCGTCGATCCACTCGATGTGACCATTCGCGGCGACGCGAGCGCGACGCCGCGCAGCATTGTGGACGTTCAAGGACCAGTTCTGGGTGGCGGTGTACGACACACGAGCGCTGTCCTGCACAATGATCTCGACGACTGCTGCGTGAGTTGGATGAGCGGTGTACCTCGGCGCCGAGCACCCGTCGATGTAGTGGACCGTTGATCCCTCGTCGGCAATCAGCAACGTCCGCTCGAATTGATCAATCGGTGTTGCGTCGGTTCGTGAGAACGCTTCGAGGGGAAGCTCGACCTTCACCCCCGGCGGAACGTAGATGAAGGCTCCACCCGGCCGCGCATCAACGCTTCGTTCTGGCAACTCCGTGTCGCTCGCAGGGAGAGCGGTGCCGAAGTATCGATCGATCAGATCCGAGTGTTCGGATCGAGCAGTGCGCATGTCGCAGAACACCACGCCGCGCTCGTCGACCGCACGAACCTCACTGGTCATCGCCACACTCCCCACGACTGCTCGGCGCTACACCGGCTCCTTCACTCTACGACCAGACCCTGTGGGACCGCAGCGGTGTCCGTGCGAGCGACGTCAGGCGGCGGGCTGATCGGAGCCGGGGAGCGCGTCAGCGGGAGCGGCGTCGAGCTCGACGAAGATGCACTCTCCGGGGCACATCTCCGCAGCGTGGATGACGGCGCCGATGTGTCGATCGGGCACCGCAGCGAGGCTGCCTGATCCACCTGGATCGTTGCATGGCTGCCCGGCTTCGGCCACGTAGGCAATCCCATCCTCCAACTGCACGAAAACATCGTCACAGTGGTCGACGCAGATTCCATCGCCCGTACAGAGGTCCTGATCGATCCAGACACGCATGACAGCGAGGGACCGTAGCGCTCGGTGCGTACATTGACTCGACCGTGATCGAACAGAACCCGCCCTCTCCGACCGATGTCACGTCCGGCCACCAGCCCGCGTCAGCACCGTTGCTCCCGACTCCACCCGGTGCACCGCGGCGTGAACATGTGTGGGACCGCCCGACCGGGCCCGCATCTGACCACTACGCCTGGATGCGTGACGTGGAGGACCCCGAACTCATTGCCTATCTCGATGCGGAGAATTCTCATGCCGACGCATTCTTCGAACCACACTCCGACCTGATCGAGTCGATCTTCGAAGAAATCAAGTCGCGGGTGCAAGAGACCGACCAGTCCACGCCGGTGTTCAACGGAGGCTGGTGGTACACGGGGTCGACATCTGAGGGCGAGAGCTACGCACGCCACCATCGAGGCCGCTCGGCGAACTCCGCCACCGACATGCTGTTGCTCGACGAGAACATCGAAGCCAACCGGGCCGGCGCGAGCGACTATTTCGACGTCGGAGCGTTCGATGCATCACACGATCACACGATGTTTGCGTGGTCGATCGACACCGAAGGCAATGAGCGCTACGACATGCGAATTCGTCGCTTCGATGAGGACGGCTCGCACATCGACCTCGATGACCAACTGGCCGACGTCTGCAACGCCGGCACCGCGTGGGCCGCCGACGGATCGCTGCTCTTCTACGTTCGTGCCGACGACCAGGAACGACCGTTCCAAGTGTGGCGTCACGAGATCGGTACCGACCCTGCAAGCGACGCGCTCGTGCACCAAGAGGACGACGAGCGCTTTTTCGTGGAAGTCGGTGAAACCCGTTCCGATCGGTGGATCGTGATCCACATCGGTTCCAAGACGAGTAGCGAGGTGCTGCTCATCCCCTCGTCGGATCCCACCGCCACACCCAGCGCTGTCGTCGAGCGCGCCGAAGGTGTCGAATACCAGGTCGATGACTGGGGCGACCGGTTGGTGATGGTCACGAATGCGGACGGCGCGGACGACTTCAAAGTCTTGTCTGCCACCTCGACCAGCAGCGGGAAGGCTCCAGGAGCGAGCGCATCCTGGACTGAATTGGTCGGCCACGAGCTGGGATGCCGGATCGTTGGCGTCGAGCCGTTCGAATCTCACCTGGTCGTCTACGAGTGGCACAACGCTCAGCCACGTCTCCGAGTGATCTTCCGCGACGGCACCGAACGGTCGATCGACCTCGGCAGCGAACCTCACGACGTGAACCTCGGAGCGAATCCCGAATGGACGTCGACCACGTTGCGGTTCGCCATGCAGTCGATGACCGTCCCAACGACGCTGTACGACGAGGACGTTCACAGCGGCGAACGCACCCTGCTCCGCCAGATCCCCACTCCGAACGTCGACCTCGACAACTACGTCGCAAGCCGCACCTGGGCAACGTCTGACGACGGAACGAAGGTACCGGTCGACCTGGTACACCACGTCGACACACCGCTCGATGGCTCCGCTCCCACGTGTCTCTACGGGTACGGCTCCTACGAAGCGTCCATGCCCCCCTGGTTCTCGGTCGGTCGACTCTCCCTCCTCGACCGCGGCGCAGTATGGGCGCTGGCGCATACCCGTGGCGGCGGCGAACTCGGCCGCCACTGGTACCTCGACGGCAAACTCGAACGCAAGCAACACACCTTTGACGACATGTTGGCGTGCGCCGAGCATCTGATTTCCCAGCGTGTGTCATCGCCGGATCGACTCTGCATCCGCGGCGGATCCGCAGGTGGCCTGCTGGTCGGCGCGTGCATGACCCAACGTCCTGATCTCTTCGCCTCGGTGATTGCCGAAGTGCCGTTCGTCGACATCGTGAACACCATGAGCGACCCCTCGCTCCCGCTGACGGTGACGGAATGGGAAGAATGGGGCGACCCCCGGTCCGAACCGTACGCGTCGACGATGCTCGCGTATTCGCCCTATGACAACACCGTGGCGGACGACTACCCAGCCCTCTACGTCACCGCCGGATTGAACGACCCGCGAGTCAGCGTGCACGAACCAGCCAAGTGGGTGGCGCGCCTGCGCGAGGTGGGAACCGGACACCGCCCGATCGTGATGCGAACGGAAATGGGCGCCGGGCACGGCGGACCCACCGGCCGCTACGAGGCGTGGCGCGACGAAGCGCGAACGCTCGCCTTCATCCTGTCGAACACCTGACCCACACTCCGGTCGGCACGATCGAACGTCAGAACCAGGCCGCCACAGCGAGCCCCAGCAGCACCGCATTGCGTGCCACATGGCCCCATCCGATCGGCCGTGCCGACCAGGCGCCGAAACACGCGCACGGCGGGCGCTCTCCCGCCGCGATCTTCGCCACGAGCAGCGCGGTGAAGACCACCAGGAGCAGCGCCGCAGCAACGGCCATGACCGGACGCCACAGTTGGACCACCAGCAGTGCACCGATCGTCAACTCGGTCCACGGCACGAGTGGCACCGTCCACGCCGGGGCACCGAGCCCGCGAGCTTGAACCGGCCACGAGTCGCGAGCCGCGAGCTTCGATGCACCGGCAACGACGAACGCTGCACCCAGCAGCACGGCTGCAACGACAGGAATCATGAATGACCGAGGACGGTCAGCCGCCGATGGTGATCGTCATGCCTTCGGCAGCTCCGAACACATCGACCCCGCGGGTCTCACCATCGAAACGGGCCTCGGCAACGAAATCGTCGAGCATGTCGTCGTCGTGGGACGGGTCGTGGTGGAACAAGGCGAGCTGTTTCGCTCCGGCCTCGGCGGCGAGCCACACGGCGAAGCCGACGGTGCAATGACCCCAGTCGCACTTGTTGGCGAACTCTTCGGCTGAATACTGAGCATCGTGGATCAACAGGTCCACGTCTCGACACAGATCAAGCGCTCCCTCGGTTGCTTCCATCGAGCCGTCACACGGCTGCTGATGGTCGCTCAGGTAGGCCACTGAGTGCCCGTTCCACTCGATGCGGTATCCAACGGTCGATCCGACGTGAGGAATGAGCCGAGACATGACCGAGATGTCACCGGCGGGGCCACCGTCGATCACGAAATCGTTGTCGGCGACTTCATCGAAATCGATCGAGCCCGGCAGCATCGAGAGATCGATCGGAAACAGCGGCGGCTTGATGGTGTCGCGGAACACCTGCTCCACCGAGGCGTCATGGTCCTGGATCGGGGCGTGGATGGTGACGTGGGCGCCGTCGGTGAGCAGCGGCGTGAAGAACGGCAGGCCTTGAATGTGGTCCCAGTGCAGATGCGACACGAGACATGTGCCTCGAAATGGCACACCCTGTGGCTGCTGGGCGCCGAAGTAGCGCAGGCCGGTTCCAAGATCCAGGAGGATCGGATCGGCTCCGGGAATCTGAATGGCGACGCACGAGGTGTTCCCGCCGTACCGCATGATGTCGGGTCCGTGACAGGGCGTCGACCCGCGGACGCCGTGGAACGACGCGCTCATGCTGGTCGCACCAGCCCCCGTGACAGATGAATCGCCGATGTGCGAACACTAGGCGGCGGACCGAGCGATGGTCGAAAGGCAACGGCTGTGAAGTTCGTCGCAATGCGCGTCCGTGCCGCCCATCGACCCGATGGCGATGCACTCGCCGAGCGGGATTACGTTCACGAGATGACCTCCCAACGTCGCGTTGACAGCAACGGAGTCGGCATCGAGTGCCTCGTGTCGGATTCGATCGATGACACCAGCCGAGCACTCGTCGTGTGTGCACACGGATTCCCCGACACGGCTCACACCTGGCGGTTCTTGATGCCAGCGCTCGAAGCCGCTGGCTTTCGCGTCGCTGCGCCCTTCCTTCGCGGCTATGCCCCCAGCGACGTTCCCGCCGACGGATGTGTGCAGACCGGAGCGAGCGCAATGGACCTCATTGCGCTGCACGACGCGTTCGACGGCGACGACCGGGCCGTGCTGGTGGGCCACGACTGGGGTGCATCGATCGTCTACAGCGCCGCAGCGTTTGCCCCCGACCGATGGGCAAAGGTCGTGGCGCTCGCTGTTCCACCAGCGGGGTCGATGGGTCTCGCGTTCGCGACGAACACCGAGCAACTCAAGAAGAGTTGGTACATGTTCTTCTTCCAGCACCCGCTCGCCGACCTCGTGGTGCCGGCGGATGACCTCGCATTCATCGACATGATCTGGGCGGATTGGTCCCCCGGCTACGAGGCGGCTGTCGACCTCGCTCACGTGAAGGATTCGCTGCGCGAGCCCGCGAATCTCTCGGCCGCCATCGGGTACTACCGCGCAACCCTCGGCGGGGTCGGGGTCCGTGACGAGTTCGCCGATGTGCAGGCCGCCGGGTCACTCGCTCCTCCACAGCCACTGCTGTACCTCCACGGACGCAACGACGGTTGCATCGGCCCAGAGGTCGCCGAGTCCGCTCGCGCCATGGTCGATGACACCGCCACCATCGAGATCCTGGATGGCCTGGCTCATTTCCTGCATCTCGAAGATCCAACGGCTGTCAACAACCTCATTCTGGAGTTCCTCGCATGAGCACGCCCGCCACCTCAACGCCACCCCAGCTCCCCGATGGCATCGTGATCATCGTCAAGCAGGAATGCGAGACCTGCTGCATGGTGGTGCCGGTTCTCGCTCAAGTTGCAGCCGGTGCCAAGACCCATGTCTATGTGCAGGACGACCCTGGCTTCCCCGGCAATCCTGCCGCCGTTGCAGACTCGGATCTGGCCATCAGCTGGCATCACGACGTCGAGACCGTTCCCACGGTGATTCGGGTCGAAGCCGGTGTCGAGGTCGCTCGAACCGTTGGCTGGTCGAGGGCCGAATGGGAGTCCGTGACCGGGCTCGACGGCCTCGGGCCAGAGCTTCCCGCCATGCGTCCGGGCTGCGGATCGATGTCGGTGGATCCTGATCTCGTCGACGCGCTCCGTGTGCGCTTCGGTGCGAGCACGCTGTCGTCGCGTCGCGTCGAGGTGGCCGAAGCCGAAGACGAGATGGAGATGATGTTCAACCGCGGCTGGACCGACGGGTTACCCGTCGTGCCACCGACCGAGGAACGGGTCATGGCAATGCTCGAGGGCACTCCTCGAGCTGCAAGCGACATCGTCGCCACCGTGCCACCGGACCTCGCCGAAATCTCGGTCGAGAAGGTCGCCGTCGCCGCGGTGATGGCCGGATGCAAGCCCGAGTATCTGCCCTGGGTGCTCACCGCTGTCGAAGCCGCATGCAACGAAGAATTCAACATGCACGGCTTGCTCGCCACCACGATGCCCGTCGGGCCAGTGATCGTGTGTAGCGGGCCGGGAACACGCGCCATTGGCATGAACTCCGGCGCCAACGCACTCGGACAGGGCAACCGTGCCAACCTCACCATCGGCCGGGCGCTCCAACTCGTGGTCCGCAACTTCGGTGGCGGACGACCCGGCGAGGTGGACCGAGGGACCCACGGGAGTCCGGCCAAGATCTCGTTCTGCTTCGCCGAAGCCGACGACACTTCGCCATACGGACGCCTTGCCGGCGAACACGGCATCGACGACGATGTGGACGCACTCACGGTGTTCGCAGGTGAGGCACCTCACGTGCTCGTCGATCAGATTTCACGAACACCCGAGTCCCTCGCTCGCTCGTTTGCCCACAAGCTCCAGGCGGTCAACCACCACAAGCTCATCATGGCCTTCGACGTCATTGTCGTGATGGGCCCGGAGCACGCTCGTGTGTTCGCCGAGGCTGGCTGGGATCGCGAACGGATCGTGACAGGGATCAGCGAGCACCTCAACCAGCCGGGCAGCGAACTCGCCCGCGGAGCTGGCGGGATCGAGGAGGGACTTCCCGAAGCATTCGCTGATGCGCCATCGCTCCCGAAGTTTCGGCCGGGTGGACTCATGCTTGCCTATGCGGGCGGCGGAGCTGGCCTGTTCTCGATGATCATCGGTGGCTGGGTGAATGGCGATATCGGCTCCAAGCCGGTCACCCGGGTCGTGGCACCGTGAACGAATCGCTGCCAGGTCGGCTGAACCCCTACGATCTGAGCATCGACTCCTCGTCGAGTCCAAGAGCATTGGAGACACCGTGACCACGATTCTCGACCCCACCAGCGAACGCCACGTCGTCGAACGTGAGCGTCTCAAGCGCCCCGGCAGCCTCGATGGGCTCACGGTGGGTCTGCTGGACATCTCCAAGCCCCGCGGCGATGTGTTTCTCAATCGCATCGAGGAGCGCCTGGTCGGCATCGGCGCCAACGTGAAGCGGTACCGAAAGCCGACGTTCACGAAACCGGCCCCCGTCGACCTGCGCCACCAGATCGCCACCGAGTGCCAGGTGGTCATCGAAGCACTCGCCGATTGAGGCAGTTGCACGTCGTGCAGTGTGCACGACATCAACGATCTCGAACTCCGTGGTATCCCGGGCATGTTCGTTGCCTCGAACGAGTTCGTCGATGCAGCAGCAGCCCAGTCGGCAGCGCTCGGCTTTCCAGCGGTGTCTCGCGTCTTCACGCCACACCCGATTCAGGATCGCACCGACGACGAGATGCTCACCTACGCCGACGTCGTGTTCGACGAGATCCTCGCCACGCTCACGGACTGAGGTAGGAATCGCCTGATGTGGCGGGCTCGAAGGAGTCCAGCGCCACCAGATCGTCGAAGGTCTCGGCGTCACGAAGCACGGCCGACGCTCCGCGCTCATCGACCGAGATGACCGCTGGGCGTGGAAACGAAAACGTGGTCGACTCGGCAACGTAGGGACCGCCGGTGTCCATGATCGCCACCACATCGCCAGCCTCCACCGGCGCCATCCACCAGTTCGAGTACAGCACATCGGCCGGCGTACAGATCGGCCCGACGAGGCGATGCGGCTTGAGTGGCCGATCATGGTTGGCCGACCGGTTCGAGCGTGCAACGAACAGCTCGTGGCGTTCGACGAGCGTGTCGTCAGCCACGTTGATGCCGCAGTCGAGCACTACGTGTGTCGGGCTCCGCGAGTCATCGACCTCCAGCACCGTTGCCAACGTGAATTGCTGCCCACCCGTCACGATCGAACCAGGGTCGACGATGACGTCGTCTGTGCAAACGCCTGCCTCACCTATGCCCCGGATGAAATCACGGAGCAATTCGGCCAGCGGCGGTCCGTTTTCCTCCGCGCCGCTCACCGGGCGTCCGAACGCCTGGTTCAACCGAGCGTCCACACCACCGACGAGGGCAACCGACGGTGGGATCACGTCCATCTCGACCGAGAGCGAGGAGAGCTCCAACCATTCGACTGCGCCCTTCCATACGGCGGCCACGCGCTCGGCAACGTCGCCGAGCTCGGTCACGAGTCGCCGCTGCTGCGAGGCACGAACGTGGAGGTGTGTGATACGGGCGCGCGTCGCACCGTCGAACTCTTGGAGACGATCGAGTGCTCCGGCCACGTCGTCCACAGCGATCGTGAGGCCGAGCCGCGTTGCGTCGTCGGAGTTGGCCGCATCGACCGATGCTGGACGTTGCGGGAGCGACGCCAGCGACGGCACCACGAGGACCCCGAGCTGCAAGGCGCTCAGCCTGTCGAACTCGGTCACCGACATCGCTGCAGGCGCGTGCAACACCTCGCTGACGTCCACGCCAGCAGCGACCGCTGCTTCGAGTTCGTACTGCGACGACGTGGCGATCCAGCACCCCGACGCACGCACCATGTCGAGCACGCCGGTCACATGCGTGCAGCGGTGCGCGGCCGCCAGCACGATGTCGTGAACCGCAACGGACTCCATCTGCGCCCTCAGCCGCGTGGCATCGACGACGTGCAACGGAGACCCGTGTTGCTCGACCAGCGACCGGAGCGACGCGGAGCCGATCGACATGTCACCGTCGTTGGGTTCGAGCCCCCAGTGAGTCGGGTCGGCACCGCCAGATCGACGCGCTCTTCGGATGAACAACGGACGGGCCGCCGTCGACACCGCAGCTCTGATCCGCGGCCTCAGCACGCTCAGCGTTGCGACGAGGACCGCACGAGGGCGGGCGCGCTCGCCAGACTGTTCATCCGCCACCAGCGCATCGTAGGAGCAACGCCGACGCCCACGCTCGCGCCGACACGGATATCGTCGGGGATTCGTGGCGACGCTGTCCTCCATACGCCAGTCGATCGACGCTCGACGGTCCGCAGCGTCGTCGGCGCGTCCCGTGCGCGCTCCGTCCGAGCGCGGCCTTCAGATCGGTGCCGATGGCGACCTGGGAATCTCAGATCACTCGCTGTCGGATCTCGTCGGTCGACACGGGTCGCCCGTGCATGTCATCGACATGCAAGCAGTGGACGCCAACGTCGCCGCGGCGCTCGATGCATGCTCGTTCAGCAACGTGTATTCGTCCTACAAGACCAACCCCATCCCCGCACTGCTGCATCGGCTCCACGTCGGAGGGGTTCGAGCCGAGGTGATCTCACCGTTCGAGTGGTGGCTGACCCGCAAGCTGGACGTGGATCCTGCGTCGGTGATCTACAACGGTCCAGCGAAATCCCGCGCTTCGCTCATCGAAGCCGCTGCCGCCGGGGTCGGGTTGGTGAACATCAACTCGCCTGGCGACCTCGACCACATCGTTGCCTCAGCCGAAGCATCTGGACACGTGGTTCGCTCCGGAGTTCGGGTCTCGCTGCCACACATGTGGGGTGGACAGTTCGGCATTGACGGCAACTCGGCAACGCTGATCGAGGTGGTGGAACGAGCGATCGAATCGACGTGGATCGATCTCGTTGCGGTGCATGCACACAGCGGGTTCCCCCTCACCACCAGCGCCGACGTGACATTCCACGTCGAGTCGGTGCTCGCCGTGGTGGACCGCATACACGCCGCAACAGGCTGGTCCCCGAGCGTGCTCGATCTCGGCGGCAGCACCACGTGCCCAAGCCTGCACCCTGTCGATCGCACCGACGTGATCTCACTGAGCAATGCGATCTCGTTGAGCGAAGGAATCGTCCAGCAGCACTTCGCGTCGGTCGAGCACCCGATGCCACAACTCGCGTTCGAGCCTGGCAAAGCGCTCACCGGGGACACACAATTGCTGTTGGCCACGGTGATCCACACCGAACGATCGGGGGATCTCCTCACCGCTCGGCTCGACGTGGGCGTCGGCTTGGCCGAGCCACTGCGCGACGAGCCGCACGACATCTTCAATGCGTCGAATCCCTCAGCAGACCTGGTGGCGACCCGACTCGTCGGGCCCGGAACCACCGGTGATGATTCGCTGGGCGAGCCGGTCTTCATTGCCGAGTTGGCCGTGGGCAACGTCGTCGCGATCATGGACACCGGCGCATATTTCGTGCCGTTCTCTCGTGCAGCGTCGCATCTCCGGCCCGCTGTGGTGGCGCTCGACCGTTCGGCCACGCCACCGATCAGCGTGGCCAGAGCGCGCGAAGACGCTGCCTTCGCACACCGTCACGATCGTTCACCGATCAGCCAGTAGACGCCGTACCGTCACCAGCAGGCGAGGAACGTCGCTCGCTGCAACCACCACCGCCACAGCGAGCACCGCCCACCGCAACTCGGTGCGATCATCGCCGAGCTTCTCGGCGGCCGCCACGATTCCCACGGCTGCGAGGAGCGCGAACCGAACGATGGTCGGCGTGGTGACCGCTCGGTACGGCCGAAGCACCAGCAGCGCAATCACCGTGATCCACTCGCCTGCGGCGACTACCACTGCGGTCAGTAGTGCCAGCCGACCGGGATCATCTGAGCCATCGAGCACCAGCACAAACACCACGCCAACGACGACGAAGATCAGCGTATAGAGGTTCACCTTCGTGTTCTGCCAGCTGCGGTCGTCGGCAATGAATGCGCTGCCCACCAACTGGGTGAAGTACGTCGCTGGCATCGTGAGCGCCAGCCAGGCAAATGCGGGTCCGGAGGATGCAAAATCATCACCGAAGAGCAGCGGGAGCAGCGTGTCCGAGAACGCGAACAACCCCACGCCCGCGGCCACGACGACCGGCGCGAGCGAGTCGGTGATGGACCCAACTCGAGCCCACATCTCGTCAGCACCCGCTTCACGCAGATTCGACAACACCGGAATGGCGATCCAACCGAGCACCGGGGTCAGCAACATCGGAACCGAGGCAGCGAGCAATGCTGCGGAGAAGACTCCGGCGGCCGCCACCCCTCCGAGCACGCCAACGAGAATCCGCACGCTGTAGCTCATGACATCGACGTTGAGCGCATTGATGTAGTGCGGAAGGGACCGTTTCACCACCTCGGTTGCCGCACTCATCGGGGCAGCTTGAGCTGGACCGAACGAGGCGCGGAATCCCCGCGCCAACCACACGGTTCGCACCAGTTCCGAGATCACCAGCGCCACGGGTAGCGCCAGGAGCTCAGCGCCCGCTCCCAGCAGCGCCAACAGCAAAACCAACCACACCACCTTGGTGACCACAGCCGACAACGACACCACCGCGGCCTCGTGGCGGGCCTGGAGGTAGGCCGCGTACACCTTGCCGAGCACGATGTTGATCTGGGCGAGTGCGAACACTGACACCACCAGCGCAAGCTCGGCTCCCGACGTGGCCGCCACCACCAACCCGGTCGCCACCGCCAGCCCGACCCCGCTCGTGAGTTGGAGCCGAAACAGCGGCTGCGCAAACCGCTGCGCCGCAGCTTCGTCGACGGCCACTTCCTTGCCGATGAACTCGTGAACCCCGAACGCCATGAGTGACAACACGAGCGTTGCAACACTCTCCATCAGTGCCAACTCGCCGAATCGCTCGGTGCCGAGCACCCTCGGTAACAGGAAACGCCCGACGAGCGACATTGTCCACGCCACCACGAGCGACCCACCGAGTTGCGCCGAATTGAGCAGCACCTTTCGCCCAAAACCGCTGGTCACGGCTGCTGCGCTCGACGAATCGTCAACGGAGTGTTCAGCGTCAGAATCGCTCACCACGGTCGGTGGCCCCTGCGTTCGTCAACGTCGCTACCAGACTCGCTCAAGATCGTCTCAAGTTTTCCTCGGAGCCTGGTTCGAGAGGCGATGGTCTGGTTTGCTCAGGGCTCCGACGGGCGGACTGTCGGAGACACAGGGCGGAACACATGAATGAACAGGACGGTAGTCGTTCAGGCGGAATCAACCTCGCGACCCGCGAGGACGATCGGCTGCGCGAGCTCCTCATCGAGCGATTGACCGCTCGGGAACACGCCACGGCTGCGACTACAGCAGCCGACGAGCCGCTCCTCTCCGTCGAGCCGGTCACCCGTTTCGCTCGCATCACCGCTGCCGCGCTTCGACGTCGACCGATCGTCGCCGCGGCGCTCTTCGCCACCATCGCCCTGTGCGTCGCCATGTTGCTCGCCGGATCACCCGCCCAGTACCAGACCACCGCCACCGTGCTGCTCGCGGGCGACAGCAGCCTCGGCGGCACCGAAGGAACAACGAGTTCCGCAGCCGAACAAGCCGAGTCCGTCATCTTGAGCCGCGAGAACCTGGACGCCATGGTGACGTCACTCGAACTGGTGGAGAACGAAGCGCCGACGCCGGTCCTGGGGCGGCTCCGCCAGCGGATCGGCAACACGATCTTCGGTGAGGAGTCGTTCGCAGACCGCACTCGCGAGATCCGCGATCAGCTCGCACTGTCGATCTTCGTCACGAATGACGCCGATGCGAACGTTGCGATCACGGTGGTGTGGCCCGACCCCGATCAGGCGGTCGCCATCGCCAACGCGTCCTACGAGAGTTTCGTCCAGTCGCGGCGCAGCCTCGAAGTCGAGCCCCTCCGCGAATCGGTTGCGCTCCTGACCGGCCGCGCTGGAGAGGCGTCAGCGGTGGTCGACCGGATCCGCGCCGAGCTGAACCTGTCACCCGGAGACGGCGCATCTGCCGGCTCCGAGCTCGAAGGTGTGGTTCGTGCCGAGCAGGATCTGCTGGAGCAGCTTCGCATCGCCGAGGTTCGTCTCGACGAGGCCGAGGCCGGGGTCACCGTTCGTTACGCATTGTTGACCGCTCCGGAGCGCCCGGACACGCCCATCAGCGGCAACCTCACCGGATATCTCTACGCGATCGTCCTCGCCGGGTGTGTCACCGCTGGTGTGTTCTATTTCCGGTCGCGCCCCAAAGGTCGCATTGCGCACACCTGGCAACTCGACGACATGGGCGTTGCGGTGCTCGGTGTCGTGAACGCACAGAACAAGTCGCTCTGGTGATGGGCGCTGCCCACCTGGCCGGCACGCTCGCCAGCGGTGCTGCGGTTGTAGCGACGTTGCCGAGCCTGCACACCGGCGTGCTGACCGCTGCATCGCTGACAGCGCATGCGTGTGGAACAGACGACTCGACGCGCTTCGCCGTGCTGGTTCCGGCACACGACGAAGCAACCAACATCGAAGCGACGCTCGCCAGCCTCGCCGAACTCACCCACTCCCCCATCTCCGTCGTGGTCATTGCGGACAACTGCACCGACAACACCGCCGAGGAGGCACGCCGATGCGGCGTCCGCGTCCTCGAACGCACCGATCCGGATCGGCGTGGAAAGGGACCGGCGCTGCACTGGGCAATCCCGCGTGTGCTGGCGGACCCCGATGTCGATGCAATCGTGATCGTCGATGCTGACACGGTCGTCGAACCGTCGCTGCTGGGTCGCTTGTCCTGGCATTTCGCGCACGGCGCTGACGCCGTACAAGCTGACTATCGGGTGCGGAACCCCGAGGCCTCGTGGCGCACTCGCCTGCTCGATGTCGGATTCACCGCCCAACATCGGGTGCGCTCAGGCGGCCGCAGCGCACTGGGAATGTCCGCCGGGCTCCATGGCAATGGCATGGCATTCTCGCGAGCCACGCTCGAAGCCGTCCCCTACACGGCGTTCTCCGTCGTCGAAGACATTGAGTACGCCCTGTTGCTCGGTCGCAGTGATCGCCGCGTCGTCGCCTGTGTTGCGGCCCACGTTGCCGGAGACATGCCGACCACGAGAGAAGATGCCGGAGCGCAGCGCACGCGGTGGGAAGCTGGCCGAACCAGCGTGACCCGACGCCACCGCCGAGCGTTCGTTCGTCGCGCACTCCGCCGACGCGACATCGTGGCGTTCGGCCACGCGGCCGACCTGATCTCACCTCCACTCACCACGACCGTGGCGGCGCTTGCAGCGTCGACCGCCGTTGCGGCCGTCATGCCAAGCCGGAGCCTCAGCACTGCGGTGGCACTCGCCTGGGCCGGCATGATCGGTCACGTCGGCACCAGCGTGCGACGCTCCGCCGACCCGCGCGCTTCGCTCCGAGCGCTGGCGCGGGTGCCGCGCTACGCCCTGTGGAAGCTGCGCCTTGCCTCCACGAAGAACTGGAGCGAACAGCGCGCTGGCCTTGGCGCCTGGGAGCGTTCCGTTCGAAGCGACACCGCCAACCGCCACCTCCGTCTCATTCCGACCGACCAGCTCGAAGGAGCATGCTGATGACCTCACAGGCGCACCACGTCAGGGCCATGGCCATTGAACTGCCACTCCAGGCGCCGATCGTCGAGAACCTCACGAACCCCGAGGGTCACGACGCCGAGGTTCATCGGCTGCCGGGAGCTGAGCTCGCTCCCAATGGCTACGAGGGTGTGCTCGGCACCAGCGTGTCGGTCGAAACCTTCGACGAACAGATTCCCCCGCCCCGACACCCTGAGGTAGAGGCTGTGTGGTTTGCCCTCAATGCGGACGGTTTCGAGACCACCGCAGTGGTGGCCGTCCCACCGCTCTCGGGCGACGTGGCTCGAGCATTCGCGTTCGATCTTGCTCGAACCGGTGCTGCGCTCGTGAAGCGCGACGTACATGTCGTCAGCACCGTGGGACTCGCACCGGATGACACCGTCCAGGCCATGCTCGAACTGCCAGCGCTCGCCCCCGATCCCGTCTTCGTCGTGACCGACGCCCCGGCCGTGAACACCGCCGGATTGCCAGTGCTGCAGTCAGCCGATCGCGTCTTGCTGGTGGTCGGGATGGGCCACAGCGATGTCGGCGAAGCCGAACACCTCGTTGCCCACATCGGCACCGAACGAATCGTCGGGTCTGCCGTGATCGCACCGCCGGCAACCGGTCGTCGACGGCGCGGCCGTAACACCAACTGACTCGGCGATGAAGGACCTGCTCGAACTCTCGCTGCTGCTCGGCCTCCTGTGGGGGCCGGTCATGCTGGCGAAACGCAGCCCCGAGTTCGTGGTGCGCAGCCTGGTGGGGCTGTCGGCGACGTACTTGATGCTCGCACTGTTCGTACTTCCGAGGCTTCCCGGATGACGGTCATCGACGCCACTCGACCTGCAACATCGACGGCGACGGGAGTCGTTGCCCGACGCTGCGCCGCGGTCGGCCTTGCGATCGCGCTCGTCTCGCTCGGGATGGTGCTCGCCACGCACCCGATCGGCAAGCTCGTGGCGATCGTCGCATTGATCTCGGCAACCATCGTTGTTTCTGTCGAGCGGATGATCATCGTGCTCCTCGTCATCTATCTCGCCGTCGAGGACTACGCGGCCGGCCCGTTCAACGGGCTGTGGACTTCACCAGTGGACGAGGTCGGCGACTTCTTCTTCGCCACCATCTCCACATCGGTCGACTTCGTACCGATTCCCATGGCACCGATGATGATCTGCCCACTGATCTTGGTGACACGCAGCGTGCTGAATCGGACCGGCGATGGGCTGCAACACCGCACCGATCTGCTCGCCACTCCTCGCGTGTTCAGCACCGCACTCCTGTTGGCAGGAACGTCGATCGGACTCGCGGTGCTGTACGGCGCGGGCACTGGAGGCGACCCGCAGCAGGTGTACTACCAGATCTTCGGCCTCGTCATCGCGCTGTCGTTTGCTGCCACCGTCGCCCGCGTCGGCACGCCCAAGCTTGCAGCAAGCGTGTGGCGAGTCGTGTTGATCATCGGGATCTACCGTGCAGCGCTCGCGCTCTTCGTCTACTTCGCGCACGCTCGCGACCTCGATGAGACGCCGCTGTACCTGACGACGCATGCCGACTCGATCATCTGGACGCTCGGCATCGTCTACCTTGCGTCGAACCTGCTCGAACGTGCCGACCGGGTGAGCAAGGTGATGGCAATCGTCCTCGGACCGCTGCTGTGCTTCGCCGTGGTCGTCAACAATCGCCGGCTGGCGTGGGTCATGGTTGCCGCTGCAGTTGCGTACGTGGTCTGGACGCTGATCGGCGTCGGTCGCCGCCGAGTCAGTGACATCGCGGTCTATGTCGCACCGCTGTTCGGCACCTACCTCGCAGCGGGCTGGGTTTCACCCCCGAGCAAATACTTCGCTCCGGTACAAGCTCTGAAGTCCGTGGTGAGCGGCGATGATCGTTCCAGTCAGACCCGCAACATCGAGGACTTCAACCTGTTGTTCACCGCACGCACCACGTTTCCGCTGCCGTCGGGGTTCGGCAAGCCGTACGTCGAATTGGTGGTGGCCGACGACATCAGTGCGTTCTTCGAGCAGTACCAGTATCTCCCGCACAACACGATTCTGGGACTGATGTTCATGCTCGGACCCGTCGGCTTGGCACTCGTGATCGTCCCGCTCGCGTTGGGCGTGCACGCTGCACACCGCGTTCGTTGTGTCGCTCGCGAGTCCCACATCCGCACACAGACCGCAATGGTGCTCACCACGTGGGTGTCCTTCCTGGCGTTTGCGTGGGGCGACCTGGGCTTCTTCACACCACAACCGACAGCGCTCGTGGGTGTCGCTGCCGGGCTCGGGGTCGGTCTCAACAATTGGTACCGCCAGCACGGCGAACGCGCGGCGAATCTGGAGCGATACGCATGAGGTTCAAACGGCTGGCGCCCGCACTTGTCGTGGCCCTCGGCGTCACCGCCTGCGCGGCCGGGCCCGATTCGACACCAACCACCACCATTGCATCGACCGACACGCCCCAATCGAGTAGCTCGTCGACGAGTTCGACAACGAGCACCGTGTCGAACGACGACGACGTGCTGGGCATCGTTCGCAACGGCACGCTGCTCGACGATTGGCAGGACTACGGATGGGCTTCGAGCTTCGATGCCGACGGCACCGTGAGCGTGGACTTCGGCGGCTACGGCGGATGGATCGTGGCGCAGCCCGAGCTCGACGAGCAGTTCGCACGCGTTCGTCTGACATTCGAAGCACCTGAGTCGCTCGGCATTGAGTTCTTGTCGGTCCAGGTCAGCGACGACACCGACTCGTCGTTCCCACAGGTCGTGCCGATCCTGGAGCGCGTCTCCACATCGGTCTCTGGCGAACTGAGCGTGAGCGACCTCGATCCAACAGGTGTCGGTTTCGACCGTCTGGTCCTCACAGCAACCAATGAGTTCCCGACGCCGAGCACCGTCGACATCATCGACCTTGCGCTCATCCGCGGCACACCCGAACCAGTGGGAACCACCCCTGCCAGCTCGGCGCCGGCGCCCTCTGACGTCGCTGCCCGAGCGGCCATCTCGTGCGCTGCCGGAACGAGCCCGATCAGCCCGCACATCTACGGCATCAACCAAGAATTCGGGAACATGCCTGACGAAGACTGGAGCATCGGCGCCACCAGTCGCCGCTGGGGAGGCAACGCCACCAGTCGGTACAACTGGAGGACCGGCGACTGGAACACCGCCCTCGACTATTACTTCCGCAACGTCAGCGACGATGACGCCGATACCGGCGATGGGCGCCCACATGTGGAATTCCTCGATGAGAATCGGCGCAACGGCCTGAGCAGTGCCGTGACCGTGCCGCTGACGGGCTGGGTTGCCAAGGACGACCTCAGTGCGTCGTTCCCGGCCTCTGTCGTCGGTGCCCAACCCGACACCGATCCGTTCAATCCGGACTTCGGCAACGGAGTTGGATCCAACGGAGAGTTGATCGAGCCGCTCGCCCCGACGACCACGAGTCGTCGTTTCACGCCCGATGACGTCGGGGCCTGGGTCGCCGAGATGAACGCCGACGACACGCGCCCGTTCCTGTACTACCTCGACAACGAGCCGATGCTCTGGAACTCGACGCATCGCGACATCTCACCGGACCCAGTCGGCTACGACGAACTGTTGGAGCGAACGATTGCCTACGCAACAGCGGTGCGCGCCGCTCAACCAGACGCGCTGATCGGCGGCCCGTCGGTGTGGGGTTGGCCTGCGTACTTCTACTCAGCCATCGATGCCGACGCGGGCTTCGACGCCGCTCCCGATCGCAAGGCACACAGCGGCGAGCCGCTCATCGAGTGGTATCTCGCCGAGCTCCAAGCTCACGAGGAGCGGACCGGGGTGCGGCTGCTCGACGTCCTCGACGTGCACTTCTATCCGCAGGATGGTTCGTACTCCGATGCTGTCGACGACAGCGCGGTGGCGCGTCGGCTACGGACGACTCGATCGCTCTGGGATTCGACGTACCTCGAAGAATCGTGGATCGAGGACGAAGTGGCGCTGATCCCGCGGATGCAAGCGTGGGTCGACGAGCATGCACCGGGGACCCTGTTGTCGATCGGCGAATACTCATTCGGAGCCGAGCAGCACATCAGCGGTGGGCTCGCTCAAGCCGAGGCGCTTGGCCGCTTCGGGCAGTTCGGGCTGTTCGCGGCCTACTACTGGGATGTGCCACCAACGAACTCTCCCGTGTACTGGGCCTTTCGGGCTTTTCAGAACTACGACGGAGCCGGCTCGACCTTCGGTGATCTGTCGATCCCAGCTGAATCCGACCGGCCGGTGAGCTTGTTCGCATCGACGACGACCGAAGGCGACCGTGACGTGGCGGTCGTGCTCAATCTGTCGCCCGACCCGCTGCCCGGATACGGCATCGACGTGTCCGAGTGCGGCCGCGACACCGTCGAAGCGTTCCAGTACTCGACTGGCTCGCCGGGCCTCGCTCCGGCGGGCGCCGACATCTCGGACGGCATGCTCGGCATCGACTTGCCCGGGTACAGCATCACGGTGCTGGAGTTGACATGACCACATCGATCGCTCCCCCGTCCCAGCAGCACGCGAGCCCGACACACCAGCACCCGAATCGGTCCGTGGCCGTCGTGGTCGCGGCCTTCGAGCGTCCCCTCGAACTGCAACGTCTCGTCGACGGCCTCGCGGCGCAATCGACACCGCCGAATGAAGTGATCATCGTCGATGACGGATCGGCCACTCCGTTGGCTCCACTCTTTCCGACGTCGCCCAGTTCAATCGGTTGGCGTCTCGAACGCCAGCCCAACGGCGGCGCCGGGGCTGCTCGCCACCGGGGCATCGACGCCGCCACGAGTGACGTCATCATCATCGTCGATGACGACATGATCGTGCCGAACAGTCTCGTGGCCGACCATCTCGCAGCGCACGCCGGAGGCGCTGAGGTCGTACAGGGACGCTTCGTCAATCACGACTCGAGCGAGCGACCGCTGTTCGACGACATCATCGACGACCAACAGCAGCGCTACTTCGATCGCTGCGGCGAGTCGGACGTCGAGGTGGAACCGGCCCGATTGGCAACCGGCAACATCTCGGTGCGCCGCAACCTGTACGGCGCCGTGGGAGGTTTCGACTCGTCGCTGGCGCGTCGCGAGGACAGCGAGCTCGGGTTGCGTCTCGCAGCGTCGGGAGCACGCTTCGGCTTTGCGGCCGGGGCGCCCTGCCGCCATGACGAACAACCCGAGTCGCGCGACCACTGGCTGACGGTGGCGTACCAGTACGGCGAGGCTGAGGTCGACATTCATCACCGCCATCCTGAGCACTCGCCGTGGGACTTGCTTGCCGAGATGCCTGCGGCGGTGCGGATGCTCGTCGCCGTCTTCGCGAAGCGACCCGCAACGCTGCGCACCATCGGGCGCACCGCTGGGGGAGCTGCGCATGCGATCGAACGGCTCGGTGTGGGTGGAATCGCTCGGCGTGGATATGGAATTGCCTACGCTCTGCACTGGTTTGCCGGGGTTTTTGCCCGCTTCGGACCAGATGCGGCCGCTGCTTCCCAGCGTGCGCATCTTGTTGCATCGGTCTCGGCGCTGAGCTTCGGCAGCCTCGATGTGGACTGCATCGACCTCGACGAGGCGGTGGACTCGATCATCACGATGACTGAGTCATCGAAGGTCGAAGTCGTGGTGACTCCGAACGTGGACCACGTGATGCGATGCCAGACCGACCACGCCTTCGCCCACGCCATCCGCAACGCCAGCCTCCGACTCGCCGACGGCCAACCGCTCGTGCTCATCTCGCGCCTGCTCGGCCTCCCGCTGCGGTCCAAGCTCTCGGGCTCAGATCTCCTCGTTCCCGTCCTCACCGCCGCAGCAGCGCGCCAGGTCCCGGTGTTCCTCTTCGGCTCGACACCCGACAACGCGGGCGTTGCCGAGACCAAGCTCCTCGAGCAGATTCCCTCGCTCGACATCGCCGGCCATGCCTCTCCGTTCTACGACGCAGACGACCCCGACACCCCCGAGTTCTTGACCGCCCTGGAACAACTCCACAGCTCCGGGGCCCGACTCGTCGTGATGGCGTTCGGGTCGCCGAAGCAGGAAGTGATGGTGGAGCAGCTTCGCGACCGTCTACCGGCCGGGTGCTACTGCTGCTTCGGTGCGGCGATCGACTTCTCGGCGGGTGCCGTGCGTCGAGCCCCGGGTTGGATGTCGAAGTTCGGGATCGAATGGGTGTGGCGGCTCGGCCTCGAACCGAAGCGACTGTGGCGTCGCTACCTCGTCGACGACATCGGAATCGTCAGGGTGTTCGCCCGCATGACGGCCCGCCGGTTGCGTCGTCAGTCGATGCTGGTCGAACCATCCAGCGCTGCGGTAGACGCGCGAACTCGACGGGTCGGGACCGGTCCATGACCGGGCTGTTGTCCACCGTGCGGGCGGATCATGACGCCCTTCGCGCCAGCCAAGCACGGTACGGCGATGGTCACGTCGTGAGCGGCTCGCTTCTGCGGGCATTGGTGACCAACATCGGGTTCCAGCAACTCGCCGTGTTCCGAGTTGCGGCCTGGTGTGCTCAACACGGAGTCACACCGATCGCCATGCTGCTCTCGCGCCTGATCCGACACGTGCACGGCGCCGAGATGCACTGGAATGCAACGATCGAGCCGGGGGTCGTGCTGGTGCATGGCAACGGGTTGGTCGTGAGCCGCAGCGCGCACGTCGCAACCGGTTGCGTGCTGTCGCAACACGTCACACTCGGGATCTCACGCGGCGTCGCTGGCGATGCCGGCGCTCCGCGACTCGAAGCCGATGTCCACGTCGCACCCGGCGCCGTGCTCGTTGGGCCGATCGTGATCGGCGCCGGATCGAAGATCGGACCCAACACGTTCGTCAGCAACGACGTCCACCCCGGGAACGTGGTGACACAAGCCCCAGCCGTAGTCACACGGCGACGGCAACACGGCAACACAACGACCGGCTGACGCACGCACGCCGATCGGCGAGCTCGGACCGCGATCGTTACGACTCCGCGAGCTTCGAGACCGCCGGAATTCCGATTGCTACTGCGCCGGGCGGCACATCGCTCACCACGACTGCATTGGCGCCGACAAACGCACCGTCGCCCACGTTGATCGACCCGAGAATGCGGGCGCCGGCACCGATGACCACATCCGATCCGATGATGGGACAACCGTCGTCGTGGGATGCGCCAACCGTGTTGTTGCCCATCAAGCGGACGCGATCACCGAGGACCGAAGTCCCGCCCACCACCGTGCCGAGCGTGTGCACGAACTCGGTGCCAGCTCCAATCGTGACCTCGTTGCCGATCTCCACGCTGAACAACACCGTCGTGACCAAACGCAAGAAGTGATTCAGACCAGGGATTCGATACCGGCGTGCCGACTCGCGGAGCCGCGTTGCCATCAACACCTTGAAGCCGTCGTGGGAAGCCGCCAATCGCAGCAGCTCGGCCCTCGTGGCCGAGTACTCCGGCACGGTTGCACCTGGAGTGGTTCGACGCTGAGTCGCGCGAGACAACTCTCTCAAGTCCGCTCCGAGACGCCCGATCGCTCCCATGCCCCGAGACGTTACCGCCGGTGCCTCTTCGGCTGCCGCGACGCGGTTCGCTCCTTGCGGGTCGATGCGTCGGTGATCATCGGCGACGCAGGAACGGTCGTACGAGGCTGCCGGGGTGGCGCAGCATCTGCAGCCCCATCACCAATCCCGGAATCGGATCTCGCCGGTCAGCAACCGACCCGACGCGCGGCCGGCCCAACAGCGTGCGCAGCCGCCGCAATTCAGCACGACGCTGGGGTCCTCGCAGCAGCCCGATGAGTGCACCCGGGTGGTGGGCCATTGCCGATACCCACAACTCGGGAAGCGGATCGCGCACCGCGAACGGCTCGAGGTGCCTCCCAGTCGCCAGCTCGAACCAGGCACCGGGAAGATCGTTCCCGCGAGCGACCTCGAGGGCGACCTGACCATACGCACGCGGATTCAGGTCGATCGGCCACGCCTCACCCGTGTGGCGATCGATGGCGAGTTCCAATTCGAACAGTCCCGCCCCGAGCGCCTGCTCGACGACCTTGAGCGCCAACTCTGTGTGGACTTCCGGTCTGCGCGACTCGAACAGCGAACCAACACCCAGGCCCGGAGGCCACTGGGCGAGTTTGCTGGTGTGTCCGACGTGCATCGCAGCGCCTCCCGCCGAGAGACACCCGGACACACTCACCACTTCCAGGCCTGCACTGGCGATGAACCGCTGCAGCATCGGCCACGCGAGGTCGGGGTCCAGAGCGAGTGCTTCGCCGTGCGCAGGGTCGACCTCCGCTCGCGCGAAGTGCGTTCGGAGTTCGTGCTCGTCATGCACGATGGCTCCTCGGCCGATCCCCACTCCGATGTGGGTGCGCGGCTTGATCACCAACGGGTAGCCGAGCGCTGCGGCGGCCACGATTGCTTCGTCGATCGAGGTCGGCAACGCCGCTGGCACCGGCGCAAACCCCACCTTCGCAGCAACACGATCGAATGTCGGCTTGTGGAGACACGCCCACGCAGCCTCGAATGACACCCCACCCGCTGGCACCTGGACTCCGGCTCGCTGCCGTGCGATCGCAGTCGCATACACCGTGTAGTCGGAAGTGGGCGCCACATGGGTGATCGCACCCGAACCAATCATGTCGGTGAGCCATGCGAGGTATCGCTCGGCGTCGTGGACACCGGGGCTGTGTTCATGCCGGGCCACCGCACGTGACCAACGCCCTGCGACGGCTTTCGACTCGCTGTACGCCACCATCGTCACACCGCGGCGCCCGAGTGAGCGAATGAACGCCACACCCGGCGGCCCCTCCGGGTCGAGCACCGCAACCGTCGATCGCTGCTCACCCCCTCGTCCCATCGCCTGCCGACGCTAGCCTTGCGATCCGCCGATGCACTTTTTCTCGACGCCGACGTTTCTCGCCGCAGCTCAGGCCGCCGACCCCGAGCTCGCTGGTGCACGTCCCACCGACGTCCGAGTTCGGGGACACGGCCGTTACCGGGTCTTGGGCACGACGAAGGGTCGGTTGTTCCCCTCGCTCCCCTTCGTCGACTACCTCGTTGCCCTCGATGACAGCGACCCGTCTGTCGAGAGCACGGCAGACGTTCGCCATCTGGACAACGTGGTGCTCGACGAACTCACGGTCGACGAATTCGCACGGCACCAACGAAACGATGGACTCGAGGCAACCGATCCAATTCTGACCGATGGCCAAGGCGGGCGCCGCACGGTGTCGCCGTACGTCGAATGGCACAGCTTCTCTTCGTTCGAGGAATACATCACCAGGGCGCGATCGTCGTCGAAGCGGGCGTTTCGTGAAACCCGCCGCAAGGTCTCGCTCGTCGAACGAGAACTCGGCATCCAGCCAACCTTCACGTACGACGACCCCGATCCAGGGCGTTTCGAGCAGTGTCTCCGGTGGAAGGCGCAGCAATACCTCACCACGGGCAATTCCGACCTCATCGCTGCGGGCGCAGGCACGTTGATGCGCGAGCTACGCGACGCCGACCAGCTCGTGATCTCGACGCTGTGTGCTGGAGACCGATTGCTTGCGGCGCACATCGGATTCGTCGACAACAACGTGTTTCACTATTGGCTTCCCGCGTACGACGACACCGCAGCCAAAGCCGCCCCGGGGGTTCGGCTGCTCGAACTGATGCTCGCAGCGAGTTTCGAACGCAACCACGCAGCCTTCGACTTCCTCGAAGGCCAAGAGGCCTACAAGTTCTCCTACGCCACCCACGTTCGCGTCGTCGGCACCATCGGCACGCCATCGCTCGCGCTCGCAACCGTTCGTCGCTCCCGACGTCGGATCGGTATCGAGATCAGACGGCGCCCGCGCGTCGAGCGAACGATCGAACGAATCCGCAACGTCGCAGCACGCCACCTCCTTCGTCGCTGAGGGCGCGGCGGTTCAGGCTTGAGCGCGTCGAGCAGCGAGCCGGCACCGAACCGCGATCACCAGCACCGTTGCTTTCGCGGAGCCGTCGGTGGAGCGCATGGAGAAGCGCGGACGCACTCGGCCGTCCGCAACGACCGCGCTCGAGCCAATGGTCCACACGGTGCCGTCCAGCGCGTCGAGCGCAACGCCGATGTTCTCGACCGTCACCCATGGTTCAGCGCCGAACGGGAACGCAAAGTGATCCGTGGCGCCGAATGTGTCGACGAAACGCTGTTGCGATGTTGCGATCTCCGCCACGAGCTCGCTGTTCGACAACCATGCGCTCGGCAGATGCCGGTCGGTGTGGTTACCGAGTTGCACGTTGTCGAATGAGGCAAGGGCCCGGCATTCCTCGACGGTGGCGAGGCGACAGTGCTCCCGATCGGCACCGCCGACGGATCCACGAGCGAGCGGGCCTGCGGATTCAAACAGGTGCTTCCACTCGGCCAGGAACTCCGCCACTTCACCGTGCGCTGGACGATCGATCCAGTCATCCCAGGGGAACCCGTTGCGATCGATTGTCTTTTGTGGGCAGACCATGAAGTGCCAGCTCACCTCTGGGTGTCGTGGCGCACGGGCCGACACGTATTCAGCAGCATCGGCGTAGCCATCGTCGAACGACATCGTCAACCCTCCGGGCACCGGCGCGAGCCACTCGATCAACTCGTCGATGATTGCTGCGTCATGGCAGAGCTCCGGCATCAGCATCCCCGCTCGCACGCTGTCGTCACCGACTCGGTGGAAGCACAAGGCGACCGGGTCGTCGCCGATCAACCGCAGCGAGAGCCGCCGGGCGATGCCCGCAGGCGTGGCCCACGCAACGGAGCGCAACAACAGGATCGCAATCGACAAGGCGGACTTCGTCAGCTGTTTTTTCAAGGTTCCCTCTCGCTCGATTTCGCCTTCGCGCCTGGAGTCCACACGTCCAACCACAAAGAGTGAAACATCACCACTGATTGTGCTTTCTCTTGTTTCCCCTGCTAGCACAGTAAGCGCAACGGCGGAATCATAGGAGAGATGTCATGCGGCGGCAGACAATCGATCGGACCACGGGCAATGCGGAGCCCGTTGTCAGCAACAGCGAGCGACTCGTGGTCGAACGCGCCGCCACGTGGAGTTCACTGTTCGATGACGGCGAACCCCAACCTCCGGACCCGTTCGATCGGGTGGCCAACGCATCGGCGTCGACCATTCGGCGACGGATGGTCATCATCGACTTCTTGTCGCTCGCGACGGGTGCGTCGGTGGCGCTCATCCTGCAGGCAGTGATCAAGCCAGTCCCCGACTTTGCCGTCACGTCCCAGATGTGGCTCTTGCTTGCGGCTCTCCCGGCGTTCGCCATCGGTGCTGCCTACAACCAGATGCACCGTTCGCGAGCCAACGAACGTCCAGGCGACGAGGCACGCAACATCGCCAAGACCGTCAGCATCGGCATCGGTGCACTGCTGCTCGTCGCACTCGTCACTCAGTTCAAAGACATCAGCCGGCTGTGGGTCTTCCTCACGGCGGTCAGCATGTGGAGCATGGTGATGATCGAGCGCCAGATCGCTCGACGCTGGTTTGCTCGCCGGCGCGCCGAGGGCCTCATGCAACGCCGCATCGTGGTAGTGGGCACCGATGAGCACGCACTCGGTATCGTCGATCGCTACACCGAGAACCCTGCCCTCGGCTACGAGGTGGTGGGTCTCGCCGGCGACGATCCGCACGTCACTCACCAGGGCATCGCCGTGCTCGGTGAACGAGCAGACTTGCCCAAGATCCTCGCCGACAATGACTGCTGCGGCGTCGTGGTGTCGCTGTCGTCGGTCCCCGACACCGAGGTGAACGCACTCACCCGACGGCTCACCGATGACGGCTTCCACGTCGCTCTGTCGTCCAGTCTGCGCGACATCGATGTGTGGCGGCTGCGGCCTCAATGGCAGGACGGCCAAACCCTCATCTACATCGAGCCGGTGATTCGCCACGGTTGGCGCGCCGGAGCGAAACGGGTGCTCGACCTTGCCCTCGCAGCGCTGATCCTGATTGCGACGCTCCCGATGTTGTTGGCCGCGATCATTGCGATCAAGGTCACCAGCCCGGGGCCAGCGTTCTTCCGTCAGGTGCGCGTCGGGCGCCACGGGGAAGCCTTCGTGGTGTTGAAACTCCGGACCATGGTCGTCGATGCGGAAGCACGCAAAGCAGCCCTCGCGGCGGACAACGAAGCCGATGGCCCTCTGTTCAAAATGGAGCAGGACCCGCGGGTCACCTCGATTGGGCGATGGCTCCGCAAGCTGTCGATCGACGAACTCCCGCAGCTACTGTGCGTCATCGGCGGCACGATGAGCATGGTCGGGCCTCGCCCCGCACTTCCTGACGAAGTCGAACAGTGGGACGAGACGGTGCGCGAGCGCCTGCGTGTCCTCCCGGGCCTCACCGGCATGTGGCAGGTGTCGGGTCGCTCGAACTCGAGCTTCGAGCAGTACAAGCGTCTGGATCTGTACTACGTGGACAACTGGTCTCTCAGCCACGATCTACGGATCTGCGCTCGAACGGTCAGCGTGGTACTCACGGGTCGCGGCGCCTCCTGACCGTCAAAGAGGCGAGGCGCTTTCGTCGAGTTCCAGAACCGTTCGCTGCGTCTCCTGACTAGCTGAGGGCGTTGATCGCTGCAGCCACAGCGAGCACGCGGCGAGCGTTGTCCACGTGGAGGTTCTCGATCATCCGGCCGTCGACGGTGACCACGCCCTTGCCAGCGGCAACCGCCTCGTCGAAGGCGATGATCACCCGGCCGGCGTACTCGATCTCATCGGCCGACGGCGCCCACGTGTCGTTGCACGGTTCGACCTGGCTCGGGTGAATGAGGGTCTTGCCGTCGAAGCCCATCTCCATGCCCTGCACACACTCTGCAGCGAAGCCGTCGGCGTTCTTGACGTCGTTGTACACGCCATCGATGGCGACCTTGCCGGCTTCTCGCGCAGCGAGCAGTGCAGTGGACAGGTGAGCCAGCAATGGGTGACGGTCGGGAACGATCGGCGAACGCAGTTCCTTGGCCAGGTCATTGGTTCCCATGATCAGCACCGCAACCCGCGGGTGCGCGGCGATGCCACGAACGTCGAAGATCGCCGTCGGCGTCTCGATCATCGGCCAGATCTTCACATCAGCTGACGCTCCAGCTGCGTCGAGCTGTTTGGACACCTCGTCCACTCCAGCCACCGACTCGACTTTCGGAATCACCACCGCCGACGGTCCAGCAGCACCGGCAGCGGCAATGTCAGCCGCGCCCCACTCGGTGTCGAGTCCGTTGCATCGAATCGTCAGTTCACGGTTGCCGTATTCACCCGACTGCACCGCCGCGACCGCTTTGGTGCGAGCGTCAGGTTTTGCGTCTGGCGCCACAGCGTCTTCAAGGTCGAAGATGATTGCATCGGCGGCGATGGTCTTGGCTTTCTCGAGCGCTCGTTCGTTGGCCGCAGGCATGTACAGCACGGAGCGGCGGGGTCGCAGGTCATCAGTCATTCAGGTCTCGTTTCCGGGAGATGTTCGTTACGGGCCTGGCCCGTAACGAACGGGGTGTTCGTTACAAGCCAGGCCCGTAACGAACGGGGTCAGAAGCCGTAGGTGGCGGCGAGTTCGGGATCGCGTTCAGACAGCCGTCGGGCGAGTTCGATCACGACCCGGCACTGCTTGACCGACGCGTCGTCTTCCATCTTGCCGTCGAGCATGAGTGCACCGGTCCCGTCGCCCATGGCGTCGATCACGCGTTGGGCGTGTGCAACGTCCTTCGGGTCCGGGCTGAACACCTTCTTGGCAACGTCGATCTGTGCCGGATGCAGGCTCCAGGCGCCAACACAACCCAGCAGGTACGCGTTGCGGAACTGATCCTCGCACGCCACCACGTCCTTGATGTCGCCGAACGGGCCATAGAACGGGAGGATCCCATTGGTCACACAGGCGTCGACCATGCGCGCAATGGTGTAGTGCCACAGATCCTGCTGATACGTGAAACGGTCAGCGTTGATGTCGGTCTCACCGTCGGCACCCATCGGGGGGTCGTCACGGACGAGGTATCCGGGATGCCCACCGCCGACACGTGTGGTCTTCATGCGGCGGTTTGCTGCAAGGTCGGCAGGACCCAACGAGAGGCCCTGCATACGTGGCGACGCGGCACAGATCTCTTCGACGTTCGCCACGCCACGTGCGGTCTCGAGGATTGCGTGGACCAACAGCGGCGTGGTTCGCCCTGCCTTCGCTTCGAGTTGAGCGAGGAGACGATCGACGTAGTGGATGTCTTCGGGCCCTTCGACCTTGGGAATCATGATCACATCGAGTGCATCGCCACACTCGAGCACCGCGGCGGTCAGATCGTCGAGGCACCACGGGGAGTCGAGGCTGTTGACCCTGGTCCAGAACTGGGTCTGGCCGAAGTCGACGGTGGTCGCCACCTCGATCATGCCGGCGCGCGCTGCCTCCTTCTGGTCGGCGGGAACACCATCTTCGAGGTTGGCGAGCAAGATGTCCACGGTCGGCGCGATCGCCGGCACCTTGGATCGCATCTTCTCGTTCGACGGCGGAAAGAAGTGAATCATTCGGCTCGGCGGGAACGGAATGTCGGTCGGCGGTGTCGGCGCACCGACGGCGAGCGGACGGAAGAAGTCTTTGGCTGGGCGCATCACTTCCGACGTTACGACGGTGAAGTTCGACATGAGCAATCGCGTGCCGATCAGTGAGTCGATGTGAGCTTCAAACGGCGATGTCCCGCTTCGCAGCTCACCGCTCGGCACTGGTGCGTCAGGACGGGAGCGCAATCGTTGCGCCGACCCGCTCGATCAAGCCGTCTGCAAGCAATCCGGCCACGATTCGCTCATCGAAGTCACTCGCCGGATGCGCTCCGATTCCCAGTGCAGCAAGCACCTTCCCACGTGCCTGGCGATCGCTGCCGTCGAACCGCGCCTGCTTCGTGCTCACGCCGGCGGAACCAACCGCCGGGTCGGGATGGCCTCGCCCGCTGCGCTGCCATGCGCAGTGTCGAGCAATGGGGCACTCGTGGCACTGCGGGGTCGGCCGACACACGGTTGCTCCCAGGTCCATGATCACTTGATTCCACGTCCAACCGTCACCAGCTGGCACGAGGTCATCTGCAGCTGATTGGGCGCGCTTGGGCGTCAGGCGCTCGCCCGAGGTTCGCGCCAAGATACGCGCGATGTTGGTGTCCACCACCGCAACGTCGCGCTCGAACGCGAATGCGAGCACGGCCCGAGCGGTGTACGGGCCGATGCCGGGCAGCGCCAACAGCTTGTCCAGTTGATCAGGAAGTGCTCCGTCGTGGTTGCTCACCACCGCAGCTGCGGCGGCCCGCAGATTGCGGGCGCGACGCGGGTATCCGAGGCCCTGCCATAAACGGAGCACATCACCCAGGGATGCCTCCGCACACGACACTGGTGTCGGAAATGCCTCCAGGAAGTCGTTCCACTTCGGGATGACTCGCGCTGACTGGGTCTGCTGCAACATCACCTCGGCAACGAGGATCCTCCACGGGTCGCGATCGTGGCGCCACGGGAGGTCCCGCATCAGCGGCACACCCCACGCCAGCACCGAACCCGGATCGAACAGCACGATGCAGCTTCAGCGCACGGTTCCAACAGGTGCCAGGCACCCGTTGGAGATCAGTCTTCCCACACCCCGACACCGTCATACGGGCGCGTGCGGTCGGGAGCGGCATCACGCTTCCAGATCAGCACCTTGCGCTTGAAGTAGCAGACTTCCTTGCCGTCCTGATTGAAGCCCTTGGTTTCCACCGTCACGATGCCGCGGTCAGGCTTGGACTTCGATTCCTTCACCTCGAGGACGCGGGTCTCAGCGTGAATCGTGTCGCCGTGGAAGGTCGGGAACTTGTGCTGGAGCGTCTCGACTTCGAGGTTGGCAATCGCTGCACCCGACACGTCGGGAACGCTCATGCCGAGCACCAGCGAGTACACCAGGTTGCCGACCACGACATTGCGACCCTGCACCGACTCTGCTGCGAACCAGTCATTGGTGTGCAGCGGATGGTGGTTCATCGTGATCATGCAGAACAGGTGGTCGTCGTACTCGGTGATGGTCTTGCCAGGCCAGTGGCGCAAGATGTCGCCGGGCGTGAAGTCCTCGAGGTATCGACCGAACGGGCGCTCATGTGTCGTCATGGGTCGAAACGTAATCGCGATGACCCGATCCCGACCAATACGTCAACGGGTCCGGGGGCCACCCTCACCGTCGGTGGCCTCGTCGTGCGGCTCCTGGCTGTGACGGTGGCGGTCGACGTCGAAGGTGGGGCTTTCTCCACGGCGCCCGAACCGCAATGCGAAGTCGATCTTGGACTCGCCCTTGCCCGACTCCGTGCGCGCCAGTTCTCGCAGCCTCGACAGTCGGTCGCGTTTCTCGATCTTCCACGGGCCGACTCGGAGCGATGCATACGCAACCGCTCCCAGGAAGATCGGGAAGAAGAACTGCGCAAACCGGTACGCCGCAACACCAAGCGTGGCGGTGTTCTCGGTGAGCCCGAAGCCGACCAGCGACAGCACGTACACCGCATCCACGTACCCGAGTCCACCCGGGGTGATCGGGATTGCTGCGAGCAGGTTCGCGAGCCCGAACGCCACGATCAACGCGTCGATGTCGAGCGAGCCGCCGAACGCACGCAAGAACACCCACAGCGCTGCGGCGTCGATCAACCAATTGAGCAACGCGTAGATGATCACGCGCTTGCGCAGCACCGGATCGTTCATGAGTTCTTCGAGACGGGTGGCGATCTGACGCAGCGCCGCAGCCATGCGGTCCTCGTCGGTGCGCAACAGTCGAGCAATCCAACGGATGATTCGCTCCGCCCGGCCCTGCCCTTCCATGATTCCCACGACCAGAAACCCGGCGATACCAATGATGATGATGCCCGCCAGCGCTGCGGTCCCGTACGCCGGATTCACACCGCGCCGCGGCACCGAGATCACCAAGCCGAGCCAGAACACCAGGTTCAGCACCACCGCTGACCCGATACCGGCGGTGGCCAACGCGAATCCGGCATCTGGTCCGCGGATCCCGGACAGCGTGAGCAGGCGATATCCGAGCGCCGAGCCCGCCGCATTACCCCCAGGCACGACGTTGGTGAGCGCTCGTGTACTGAGCTGGATGCGGAACATGCGCATCGACGACAGCGGATCAGCAGCTTCTCCGAGCGCAGCCCGAGTGAGCAATGAGTAGAAGAACAAGGCCACGACTTCGAGACCGAATCCGACCGCGATGAGGACCGGGTTGATATCACGCAGTTCCTGTGCGGCCTCGAGGAATTTCGGCAGGAGCGTGATGGCGAAGTACAGCACCAACACGAACAGCATGATCTTGATCGTGAAGCGCACGGGCCGAATGCGCGGCTTGAGCGTTGATTCGAACTTCGGGATCACCGGCAGTTCACCGGTGGGCAGCTGGTCGCGTTCCATCTCGAACGTCGGATCGAACTCGATCCCTTCGCTCCGCTCGCTGCCTTCGCTCACCGCTACTTCCTAGCAACTCTCGAACCCGATCGGACGACAACTCCTGATCACGCTGTGTTCAGCAGTCCGTGGACATCCCACCATCGAGGCTACTGACAAGGTGTCTGTCAAGAATTCTTGAGTCAAGAACGGACACGAGATTCCGAAATCTTGAAGGCACCAAACGGTGCCGGGCCTTGCTGGCCTGACACATCAACGAAAAGCAAGAACGAGCTCATACGAGCAGCATCAAAGCAGGAATCAAGTGGCGCGCCGTCGCCCCCGCGTACAAAGCCGCAGCCACGGCCGGTTCGGTCGTGGCGATGTATCGGGCAAAGCACTACCGATCGGGCGTCGAGGTGTACGAGCCGTTCGCCAACGCAAAAGGGTCGTGTCGGCCTCCTCGGCGACGTCCGGTCGGCGTTGGTGGCCGGGGAGTTCTTCCTCGAGTACCAACCGCAACTCCACGCACAGTCCAGCCGCGTCGAGAGCGTGGAAGCGTTGCTGCGCTGGAACCATCCGGTCCACGGCCTGGTGAATCCCGCAGACTCTGTTGCGCTCGCCGAGCACACCGATCTGATCGCGCCGATCACCGACTTCGTCGTGTCCCAGTCGATTCGTGACGTCGCATCGATCGGCCATGAGGTCACCGCAGCGGTGAACGTGTCGGCACGCGACTTGCAAGACCGACACTTCGCCAGCCGGACGCTCGGCATCCTCCGGGCGGCCAACTTTCCCACCAAGCGGCTGGAGATCGAGATCACCGAGTCTGCGCTTGCCATTGATCCGGAACTGACGTCGGTTGCGCTCGACGAGTTCCGATGCGCCGGGGTCCGAGTCTCGATCGACGACTTCGGCACCCGCTACTCGTCGTTCTCCACGCTGCGCCGCCTCTCGGTTGACGCCATCAAGATCGACCGATCCTTCGTGACCGATGCTGCCGACAACGACGACAACGCCCAGATCGTGTCGGCCTTGATCTCATTGGCCCACGGACTCTGCCTCACGGTGGTCGGTGAGGGGATCGAGACCGAAGAAGTGCGTCAACTCCTCGAGCGCTCAGGCTGCGACATCTTGCAGGGCTATCTCATTGGACGTCCCCAACCCATCGATGCGCTCGCCGAGCTGATTTCTTCGATCAACGCCGAACAGACACGCAACGTGGCGTCCATCGCGCCGATCTCCGCGGTGCCCAACTCGTTGTCCGGAGCAATCGCATGATCGTCGTGTTCGCCACTGTTGTTGGCATGACCGTCGCAACGCTGTCCGGCGGACGATTCCGTCGTTTCGCCCACCTCGAAATGCGGGCGCTGTGGGTCATCTGGCTCACCATCGTGATTCAGACACTGCTGTTCGAACTGCCGCCCACACTGGTGTCGGACACCGTGTACGCCCAGGTGCACATGGGTACGTATGCAATGGCGTTCCTGTTCCTCTGGTTGAATCGCCAGATCCCGGGCGCGGTGATCATCGGACTCGGGGCGGGATCGAATGCGGCGGCCATCGCTGCAAACGGCGGTGTCATGCCCGCAAGCCCGGCAGCGTGTCGAGGCACCCACGCCCGAACTGGTTTGAGCTGCTCGAGCGAGCGTCAGAGATGCTCGGCGAGCCGGGCCAACCACATCAGCACGCCGGGGTTGTGCGCTGCGGGGGTCTTACCGAGGTGCGCCAGAACCAGGTCACGGTCCGGGAGCACGACAACGAACTGGCCGTCGAAACCGTGACAGGCGTAGCTGCCAGGAAATGCTGGCCACAGCCACCAGTGCCGCCCGTAGTCCAAGCCTGACGTGTCGTCGTGACCGGACCGGGTACGCGCATGGTCGGCCCAGCCAACCGGCAAGATGCGCGCGCCGTGACCCTGCTGCGTCACACCATCGTGCAGGTAGAGCTCACCGAAACGAGCAAAGTCTGATGCGGTTGCGTACACATACGACGAACCAACGAAATCACCTGCGTCGTCGAACTTGGCCGTGGCGCTGCTCATCCCGGTCGGCTCGAACAGTCGGGTGTGCAGATACTCGGTCACCGCCTGCTCGCGTTCAGCGGGATCGCCGCCGGGGGCCCCGGACACGATGTCACCAATGATCCTGGCAATGATGTTCGTGGTGCCCGAGGAGTAGTTGAACATCGAGCCGGGCGCTTCGACGAGGGGTTGCGCTGCTGCGTAGTGCGCGTGGCTCGGGTCGGTGCTGCCGAACAGCATCTCGATGCAGTTCGACGTTCCCTCATCGACGTAGTCCTCGACGAAGCGAAGCCCGGACCGCATCTCGAGGAGCTGCAGGGTGGTGATTGCGCCCTTGGAGGTGCCGACCCATTGGCCAACCGGCGCTGGGGCATCGACATCGAGGAGCCCGTCGGTAACCAGCAATCCGACCACCGCATGGGTGATCGACTTGGCCATGCTCCACGACAGCAGCGTCGAGTTCGCATCGATCTGCTCCGCCGGGCCGAACTCGGTCGCTGCTTGGACCCCGTAACGCTCGGCTACGACGTCACCGCCGCGCAACGCCACGAATGCCAACGATGCTCCCTGTTCCGCCGGGCGGGAGAACATCGCGTCCAGTATCGAGTGAGCAGGCGATGTCATGGGGAGCGACCCTAGCCAGGGGTCGCACGTTGCGAGCAGACTCGAATTCGTGTCGGCTCAGACGAGTCGGTCGGCGAGATCGATGAGGCCCGGAACGTCGTGGATGTCGACGTCGAGCAATGGCAGTTCGATCACCGTTGCATCATCTGCGAGCTTCTCGAGTGTCACGATTTCGTGGCGTTCGGCTTGAGCCAAGTGAGTCAGCTCGCCATGCCACTCGAGATGGTCGGCGAGTGGGCCGTCGCCGAGTTCAGCCAACAGCTCGATGTCGTCGTCGCTCAACTCTTCCGGCAACGGGTGAATGAGGTTGACAACGAGGCCTCCGAGTGGAAAGCCCTTGTCGTGAATGGCATCCATGAGGTGTTCGGCTTCGCCGACCGCCTCGGCCCGGGGACTGGACACGACGACGAAGTTGGTGCGATCACCGCGCAGCAGCTTCGACACCTCCTTGGCCCGTTGGCGAAGGCCGCCCTCGATATTCGCAAGCGAGCGGAAGAACTCAACGGTGTCTTCCACGATCTGCGGGCCAGCGAGGCGCTTCACCGCCCACAGGAACATCGACGATGCCGCATCGGTGATCTTGGCGAAGGTCCGTTGCCCGACGGTGAGCGTGCGGTACACGGGATGACTCAAGAACCCGATCAACCGATCGGGGGCCTCGAGCAAGTCGATCGCATGACGGCTGGGCGGCGTATCGACGATGACCAGATCCCACTCGCCGCTGACGTGCAATTGATGCAGCCGTTCGACCGCCATGTACTCCTGCGCACCCGACAGCGATCCGGAAATTGCCTGGTAGACGGGGTTGTTCAGAACAGCATCGGCTTGCTTTCGCGATCCGGACTGCTCGCGCACGAGGCGATCGAAGGTTTGTTCCGCATCGAGCATCAACGCCCACAGCTCGCCGTCGGTGGCACGCTTGGTCACGCCCTTCACCCGGTGCGGTTCGTCGGCCTCGGCACTGTCGTCGAGGCCAAGCGCATCAGCCAACCGGCGTGCGGGATCGACCGTGACCACCACGGTCTTGCGTCCGGCGCGGGCCGCAGCCACTCCGAGCGCCGCAGCGGTGGTGGTCTTGCCGACACCACCGGGGCCGCAGGTCAAGATCAGTTCGCTCGTGCGGATGATCTGTGAAAGCGAGTTGCTCACCCGTGTGTCGTCACGCTGTTCGGGTCCGCTCATGACGACGCCTCATCAGGTTCGAGCGCGCCCTGCGCGACCAGCGCATCGGCCAAGGTCAACAGGTCATCAGCATCGATGCGTGGCGTGGCAAGGCGAGGCAGCGTGATCACCGGCTCGTCACGAGTCGCTTCCAACCGTTGCAACTGCTCTCGTTGCTGCACCAGGCGACTCCGGCCAAAGGCTGCAGCCGATTCGAGCGCCACCTTGGCCGTGTCGCTGAGCTTGAGTTTGTGCGAACGAGCCGCCATGGCGGGCGACTTTTCAAGACCCGCCCGATCCGGCCAGCAGGCGTTGACCACGAGCGGCAGCAGCGCGATACCGAGATCGTCTCCGAGGTCGGTCGCGAGTTCGATCACCTCGGTGACCGGGGTCTCTTCGGGCAGCGCAACGAGCAGCGCTGCGCAACGCTGCGGATCAGCGAGCATTTCGGACACCTCTCGCGCTTGGTCGAGCACCGGGCCGGACTTGACGACGTCAGAGAGCCCTGATGCAGAGCGCAGGAACGGTGCAGCGTGCCCGGCGGGCGGGGCATCCACCACGATCAGGTCGGCCTGGCCGCGCTTCTCGAGTTCTTTGACTTTGCCAAGCACCAACAAGTGCTCGAGGCCCGGTGTTGCCGCAGCGATCATGGGTAACGACGCAGCGGATGCGGCTCGGCGCAGCATTCCCCCAACGCCCTTCAGTTCCAGATAGTCCCCGAATGCCTGATCCGCCGGGATCGTTCGAGCCCGAATCGTGCCGCCGCCATCGAGGCGTTGCAGGGTTTGTTCGCGGTCGTTGATCTCGCGCCCGCCGAGCAGCGGCCCCATACCGGGGCGGCCATCGACAGAGATGAACAGCACGTGGGCACCCTCGCGTGCCGCAGCAAGCGCAGCAGCGGCCGCGACGGTCGACGATCCCACGCCACCCTTGCCTGCCACGACCATCACCTTGGCGCTGGTCAACCAGCCCGCATCTGCCACGCTCCTACGGTATCTCCCCCACCCAGACGTCATGACGCACGTCCGTCACGCCAGCCACGGGCGCTGCAGGTTCCACCTCGTGGCGCCGAAGACGCTTCGACGGTGCTCCTCGGTCACCCGCCGTGATCAGGGCTGCTCGGTACCATCACCGCCATGATGCACCGGGCGGTTCTGATCAGCACCGATGAGCGGATTCGTTGATGTTGCCTGACTTTCGTCTCGAAACTCACTTCTCGAAATGGGAGTTCCGAGCGGAATACCATCTGACGGCGTCGGATGCCGAGAGCATGTCGATGCGTGATCTGCTCGCGTATGCAACGCCGCAGCAGCGGGCGGAGTTCGACGACTTCTGGCTCGGCTACACCGAGACGTGGGGAGCTCCCGACTTACGTGAGGCAGTAGCGACGACCTTCCGGTCGCGAGCAGCTGGCGATGTGTTGTGTCTTGCCGGCGCAAGTGAGGGGATCTTCTTGGCGAACAACGTGTTGCTCGATGCGTCGAGCCACGCCATCGTCGTGACACCGAACTACCAGTCCCACGAAACGCTGCCCGTGGCGATCTGTGAAGCAACCGGCGTGCCGCTCGATCCGAACGACGAGTGGTCGCTCGACATCGACCGCGTCGCTGCCGCCATCCGGCCCAACACGAAACTCGTCACGATCAACTTTCCGCACAACCCCACCGGGGCAATCCTCGACCGCTCGCGCTACGACGCACTCATCGAACTGTGCCGCCACCATGGCGTCCACATCCTCCACGACGAGATCTTTCACGGCCTCGGGCCAACGGGCACCGAGCACCTGCCGTTGATTGCCGACGAGTATGAACTCGGCCTTTCACTCGGGGTGACGTCGAAGTCCTTGGGACTTCCCGGGCTTCGTATTGGGTGGATCGTGTCGCAGGATCATGACGCGCTGGACCGAATGGAGCGGCTGAAGCACTACGTGTCGATCTGTAGCTCGGGGCCGAGTGAACGCCTTGCCATCGTGGCGCTGCAGCACCGCGACGAGCTGCTCGCTCGCAACAACGCGATCATCGACGAGAACCTTCCGAAGTGGGACCGCTTCTTCGCCCGATTCGGTGGGCTGTTCGAGTGGCGCCGACCGCAGGGATCGTGCATGGCCTTTCCCCGCTACCTCGGCGAGGATGGTGTCGAGCACTTCGCCGAGCAACTCGTCGAGCAGGCGGGAGTCCTCGTGCTGCCCTCGACCATCTACCGATCAGATCTCGGCCCGACGCCCACCGATCGGTTCCGGATCGGCGCAGGCAGACGAGGTCTCGATGCGGG